>NZ_JDFG01000049.1 GCF_000565075.1 Atopobium sp. BS2 | reverse complement strand
AAGCAGACGTTCTTCTCGATATCCAAGACGGTCAATTGCATGTGCGTTGATGGGGGAGAGAAGACAATAATGAATACACGAACCAAATACAAGTTTCAAGTACCTTCATCTTTTGTCATTACAAAGAATAATATCTTTTTAATATTAGGATCAGTATTATCAACTGCTCTTTCTGTAGCTACGAGCTTGGCCTTAGGCTCAATAGTGAGTGCCGTTTCTCAAGGCTCTTGGATGACTGGTAAAACGATTGCTTTTGTGGGGGTTCTATTTCTTTCTCTCGCATCAGCAGTCCTTGCTCTTACATTTAAAGGATGGTTTCCTGTGCGTGCGGCGATTATCCAAAGAATGAGTTGTACTACGCAGGTTATACAAAGGGTTATTGAGATGCCGCCCCGTGTCTACAAAACACATGAAAAAGGCTACTACATGAACCTCTTAAGCAGTTCTGCGACCATGTATGGATCTGTGTATAGTGCTGTGAATATTGCCATTTTGAGTTCTGTCGGATGTATCGTAGTGATTTTATTAGCGCTTCTTATTACCAATTATGTATATTTCATCGTAGTGCTTACCTATATTCCTATCTTATTTCTTGTGACAAGGGTTCCAGCCAAGCGGATTGCTGATTTACAGCGAAATATTATTCCAGCTCAAGATAGATATTTGAACGAATCAAAACGCATCGTAGAAAATAAAAGAGCTATCAATATTGCTCGAGCTGACGTCTTTTATAAAGAGAGATATCATGACATCGGTTCAAAGTACTTGGATTCCATAAAAAGATATCGGTTTAATGAGGGATTGAATGAGAAGATTCCAAGCAGTATGTGTTCTCTACTGCAGATCATTATGCTTGCCCTAACCATTGAAATGTATCAGATTCATGCTGCGTCTGTAGGAGATATTTTTATCTCATATCAACTATGCGCATTGATTCAGAATCCTCTAGCGGAACTTTTTCAATCAATCATGTTTGTAAAAGCAAATAAAGTTCATCTTGAGCGCCTACAAAATACTTTCAAAGAATCCCAAGAGCCTTCAGGTTATGAGAAGCTTTGGAACTCTTCACTTAAACCAGCTATAAAGATAGGAGAGGGAACTCTTTTAGCTACTCCAGAAGGTCCA
>NZ_JDFG01000048.1 GCF_000565075.1 Atopobium sp. BS2 | reverse complement strand
GGTATTCGGTATTCGGTATTCGGTATTCGGTATTCGGTAAATGGTAGCCGAATCCAAATCTACGGAACACACCTAAGTCGGATATTCTGCTCAAATGTGGGCATATTACACACCTAATGACGATAATCTGCACGTTTGAAGTATTTTCAGCGTCATGTATACGTCTTTTTAACAGATTATCCGACTTAGGTGTGTTTTGAACTGCTTCCTATTTCTCGTGTCCAAGAAATGGGAGGCAGTTCAGTTTGACGTGGGGGCTTTTTTCTGTCTTACGGCAGCTTAACCGCAAGTTAACCGTGGGTTAACCCCAGGTTGACCGCTGGTTGGCCGCTGGTTGGCCGCAGCCCAATCGCAGCCCGATACCGTTCAAGAAAATTATCTCAAAAAGTGGACAAAAGTCCTTATTTTTATTTTAGGGAGCAGGTACAATTACTCAAACTTAAGCCAAAACTGTCCTGTAATGAGGACTTACGAAGCAAGAACAGCGAGGTCTCGTGTGAACGTTTTAACCTACCTTGACAGTCTTGACTCCGACGTTCGCAAGAAGATCATCAAATGGGCTTCTCGCGTTCCCGCTAATCGTCTTTCTCATTGTAGGCAGATTCGTCTTAATTCCGGACAGACCCTTGTCCACATGCTGGACCGCGTTGATAACGTGTACATTTTGTGTCGCGGCACTGTGCGCACTACGTCGCATAATTCCGCAGGTAGCACGTATGTTATTGACGAGTATCGTGCGCCCGTTGCTTTTGGCGAGATGGAAGTTATTAGCGAGAGCCCGTTTTACCTGGGATCGCTCACCGCAACTTCCGGCTGCGAGTTTATTTCGGTTCCACGCGAGGACTACCTGCAGTGGATTCGTTCGGACCCTGAGGCACTTCTCACCCGCTCGCGCTGGATTATCAAGAACCTGACGCGTCAGTCCGGTTACGAGCGCAGTCTGCTGACCTGGAGCGGCACCAAGCGCCTGATGTACATGCTCAGCGAGCTGACGCGCGATCAGATTCACCGCGGTGTTGTTGAGTGGCCGTTTACCGTACGTCTGACCAGGCAAGAGCTGGCGGACAAGATTGGTACCAGCACAAAGACTGTTGCCCGCGGTATCGACGAGCTTAAGGAGAGGGGCATGGTTTCTGTTCAGCACGGCAAGATTGTCATTACCGAGAGGCAGTTCCAGCGCCTCGATGACGCAATGAAACACGAGGGAGAAACCCACCTTCTGGACTAACCTCTGTACCTGGAACAATGCTTGGGCAAGACCGTTCTTCTCGCCCCAAGCGCTGCGCACCCCACCTGGCATGACGCGTTTTTCGCGCCACGCCGCACTTGGAACGACCGACGTACCCGTCGTAATCACAACCCTGTTTTTGCAGGATAAACGTAAGGAGCACTAATGAGCGAGTTCATGGACATCATCACTTCCGACAACCTCTCGTACAAGCAGAAGGTTCTGCACCTGGCTCAGGCTGCCGAGAACTCCGAGCATCCTATCAAGACGACCGCTGAGTTTGATCGTCTTTTTGCAGCTCACGCGCTTGACGACATGTGTGAGGGCAACGCTCCTTACCGCCCTCGCTACATCTGCCCTGACTACCAGGTGTTTGCTCAGAACGGCTCCGAGTTTTTGCGCTTTGACAAGCCAGAGACCCTTGATGACCTGCTCTGGGGTCTTGCTGCTCTCTACGACAACGTTCCTTCCGTTACCAGCCGCCCTGTCTACGTTGGCCAGCTGGACAAGATTATCGACCCATTCCTGGAGGGTATGACCGACGCAGAGATTAAGCCTCGTCTGCGCCGCTTCCTGAACCACATTGACCGCACCGTTGCTAGTGGTTACTGCCACGCAAACATTGGTCCAGAGGACACTCGCGCAGGTAGACTGCTGCTTGAGGTTGACCGCGAGCTCATGAACGCCGTTCCAAACTTCACCCTCAAGTACGACCCAGAGGTCACTTCCGACGAGTTCATGCGTCTGGCAGTCAAGACCACCATGGTCTGCTCCAACCCAGCTTTTGCTAACCACCGCATCCACAAAGAGACTTACCCTGGCGAGTACACCGTTGTAAGCTGCTACAACGTCCTTCCTATGGGCGGTGGCGCTTACACTTTGAGCCGCGTACTTCTCCCTGGCCTTGCAAAGCTCGCAACCAACGTTGACGACTTCATGAACAACCTGCTGCCAACCGCAACCGGCGAGGTCCTGAACTTCATGAACGAGCGCGTCCGCTTTATGGTTGAGGATTCCAACTTCTTTGAGACCAGCTTCCTGGCTAAGGAAGGCCTCATTTCTCGCGAGCGCTTCTGCGGCATGTTTGGCGTTGCCGGCATGAGCGAGTGCGTCGCTGAGCTGCTGCATCTTGACAGCAGCCGCACTTACGGCAAGGATGACGAGGCCAACGAACTAGCTGATCAGATCATGGTCAAGATTGCCGACCAGGTCAACAGCTTTGACGCCGTCTACTCCGAGGTCTTTGGCGGTCGCTTCACCCTGCACGCACAGGCTGGCTTCTCCGACCAGCAGGGCGTTACCCCAGGTGTCCGCATCAAGGTTGGCGACGAGCCTGCAAATCTCTACGACCACATTCGCCACAGTGCTCGCATGCACCGCTTCTTCAACAGTGGCGTCTCCGACATCTTCCCAGCTGAGCCAACTGCTGAGCGCAACCCTGACGCTGTCGTTGACGTGGTCAAGGCCGCATTCTCCATCGACGACAAGTACCTCTCGTTCTACAGCTCCGAGGGTGACCTGGTCCGCATTACCGGCTTCCTGGCTAAGCGCTCTGAGATGAAGAAATTCCAGTCCGGCGATGTTGTTCTTCAGGACACCGCTCATGATGGCCTGGGCAACTTCACCGCCAACCACCTTGGCGAGCGCAAGGTTCGCATGAGCGACTAGCGAGAAGAGCTGCGCAATCGTGACCTGCACTGCAACAGAAACAACTTTAGGAGCAGCACATCCAACTGGGTGTGTTGCTCCTGTCAACAAGATCATTCCCTTCTCGCTGGTAGATGGTCCAGGAAGCCGAACCGCCGTCTTCCTACAGGGCTGCAACATTCGCTGCGCCTACTGCCATAACCCCGAGACCCAGGTAGAGTGCATCTCCTGCCAGGCGTGCGTCAAACCATGCCCAGCTCACGCCCTGTCTGTGGCTGACGGAAAAGTTGTGTGGGATAACTCCATCTGCATCAACTGCGACAACTGCATCAAGGTGTGCCAGCACAAGTCCACGCCAAAGATTGAACTGCTCAGCGCCCGAGAGGTGGCTGACCGCTGCATTTCCAACATGCCGTTCATCCGCGGAATCACCACTTCGGGCGGCGAATGCATGCTCCGTCCTGACTTCCTCTACGAGCTCTTCACCTACTGCAACGCAGCCGGCCTGAGCTGCCTCATCGACTCAAATGGCACCATCGACTTCACCGAATACCGCGACCTGCTGGCCCTCTCGAGCGGCGTCATGCTTGACGTTAAAGCCTGGGACGATCAGTGGTTTGAGTATCTGACCGGCGAGAATGGCGTCACGGTCCGCAAAAATCTTGCGTTTTTGGCCGAGCAAAACAAGCTTGAAGAGGTTCGCGTTATCGTGACCGAAGGCTGGAACGACGCCGAAGCCGCAGTTGACGGCATTGCCACAACCCTTGGCGAGAAGGTCGGTCAGACGCGTATTCGTCTCATGAAGTTCAGGCGTTTTGGCGTGCGTGGACCTATGGAGAACTCCCCTTCTCCAAGCGACGAACGCATGCAAGCAATTGAGTTGCAAGCCCGTGAGCTGGGCTTTGGTGAGGTTGTCGTCAGCTAGCTGCCACGGCGGGTGTGCGGTGCTAGCCGCAGCAGACGCGGCGTGAACCGCGATACCAGCAGCGCACGGCATCCGGGTGGTGCCAGCCGCAGCTCGCACGGGTTTCTCGCCGCGATTGTTGCTGCAGCTTACACGGGTTTCTCGCCAGCTTTTGTGCCCTTTTCACTGCAACAAAGAACGACCTCGCAGCACATGCTACGAGGTCGTCTTCATTTACCTATCAGTGCGATGGGGCCCGCAAAGCTCCAGCTCAGCGAGCTACTCGGTGACGATAGCGATTCCGCTGGAGCAGCCCAGGCGATCTGCGCCAGCCGCAACCATTGCCTCAGCGTCAGACTTATTGTGGATGCCGCCAGCAGCCTTGACCTTGCAGGTGTCGCCGACAGTCTGCTTCATCAGAGCGACGTCATGAACAGTTGCGCCGCCGGTGCTAAAGCCGGTGCTTGTCTTGACGAACGCAGCCCCAGCAGCCATGCAATCCTTGCAAGCACGAACGATCTGCTCGTCATCAAGCAGGCAGCACTCCAGGATTACCTTAACGGGCACGGTGCCAGCGGCCTCAACGACAGCCTTGATATCAGCGATAACGTAGTCGTCGTCACCCGCGACCAGGTGGCCACCGTTGATGACCATATCAATCTCGGTTGTGCCGTCGGCGACGCTCTGCTTGGCCTCGGCAACCTTAGCTGCAGTTGAAGCGGCGCCCAGAGGGAAACCGATGCAGGAAGTGATACCAACTCCAGAGCCCTCGAGCTCGGCATGAGCCAGAGAAACCCAGCAAGAATTGATGGCGACAGTTGCAAACTTGTACTGCTTTGCGTCGGCGCAAAGTTTCTTGATGTCTTCAGCGGTTGCGTTCTGCTTCAAATTTGTATGGTCGATAAGGCCGTTAACTTCCACGATTTTCTCCTTCTGGCTGTGCGATTATGAGCGGTTTATGCTTCTCTATTGTACGGCAAGCGGCGCAGAAAAGACGTGGCAGCTGGTTTTGCTATCTGACTTTGAACAACCGTGCCCATAGTGCCCGTTGTCGCTCTTCAAGATCTGACATAGTCGTATCACGTGCAGTTATTCCGGTAGACTCGCGAATCTGGCGGACCAAGCCCTGAACGCTTTCAAAGCTTTTAAGCATCTCGCCAGATACCGAAAAATGCGGACATTGGACGCCTGTTACCAGCTCGTTTTCCCTATCCAGGTCTCGCATGATTTTTTGGCTGCCAGAATGTGTAGTTGCTGGATCGTAGTCTAGCAGTACCATAGCCCGCTTCTGCCTTTTGTCCTTGAGCTGAATGGTTAGGTCAGGAATTCGAGTGATTTTCTCGCCATATCTGTTTTCCAGCTCAATTGGCCTATTGAGCTCAACGGTTCCTAGATTAAAGCCACCGAGGTTATACGGGAGGCACAATAGCAGGGCAAGCGAGGTCTCTCGGGGCGACCGAGCTTTCTCTACGATGTGCTGAAGCGCTCGTTTAGCTGGAATGATGCCGCGCTTTCTTCCTTGTGTGGCAAGAAACTTTGCAATTGCAGCGCGATTTGTCAGAGGGCCATTTTGGCGTTGCGAAACTCCACCGTGACCATTTTGGTTCAAAAAATAATTAGAGCATAGTGCGCTGCCTGCAAGAATTGTGCCGATAAAATCAAGCTTTGAAGCAACTTGCAAGTAAGTGAATTCTGGAGATGTCACAAATCCTTTTAAGTCAACACCTATTGGCAGGAGTGACGAAGGTAACATCATTGATTGGCATACATGAAGTGTGACGTGCTCTTTTGCAAATGCGGAATTTACATCACGAATCAGCAAATCAATCTTACTGTTAGGCTCCTTTTGAAGACGCACGCCTTGTATCTCTGGCAGATGCCCATAGTAGGCAGCAAGATCTCGTTCAGTAGCTACTCCTGGAGCTGATTCAGGAACAAGCGGCACTTTGACCATAGCATTTGCTGATGACGATGAATCAAATGGCCTAGAGGAACTCATCAATAAATTAAACGCTGAAAAGTACGAAAGACAGTAATCCATAGCACTCCTTCGCGAAAAAGTATGAATTCCATACCCGGAAATGGCGCAAGTAATCTGACCGATTTGAAATCACACAGGAAATCTGTGCAAGATTCGTCGTACTATCGCCCTCGCGGAGACTCAGCATGCAAATACACTGACCTGGTTTCAAAATTATGCATATTTCTACTATTAAATTCATTTTTATGAATACATAATTTTTGGCCTTAAAATTATGTGCCGAAAAAGGTAAAAAACACGTTTAGTTGGGGATGAAAACTTAAAATTGGCCGATTTATCCCCAACTAAGACGATTTTTTACCGCGCCAAAAACTTTTATCTGGGGAAACACTATATGCAGAAAAATGAAAACCCCAACTAAACGCATTTTTTACCACTTGGAGTTAATTTGAGGTGTTTTTAGGATCCGAGAAACTTTTTACGTGCCCGCGCACGCCTGCGCACGTTACCAGCACGTCGCAACGCCTACGCTCGCGCCGGGCACACAAAAAAGCCTGGTAGCGGAACGCTACCAGGCTTTTAGCGAAGCTAAGTGTCTAAGCTAGATCTTAGAACTCAACAGGAAGGTCGAAGTAGACGCACTTAAGCAGCTGCTCCATCTCCTCCTGGGTAGGCTTGCGTGGGTTGGAGAGAGTGCAAGCGTCCTCGATAGCAAGGCGAGCAACCTCTGGAGCCTTCTCGAAGAACTCCTTCTCGTCGATGATGGAGGTCTCGGACTTGGTTCCACCCTCGCCGTAGTTCTTGATGCCCTGTGGGATGTTAAGAGCGTCGTTGATGTCGCGAATCTTCTGAACAAGTGCCTCTACCAGCTCGTCCTCAGTGTTGCCCTCGAGGTGCAGGATCTCCTTAGCAATGAATGCATAGCGAGTCTTTGCGCGCTCGTCGCGAGCGTTGAACTGGATGACTTTGCCCAGGTACATAGCGTTTGCGCAACCGTGGATGATGTGTCCACCGGAGAATGCAGCACCAGTCTTGTGAGCCATGGAGTGAACGATGCCCAGAAGGCCAGAGGAGAATGCGATACCAGCAAGGCACTGTGCGTCATGCATGTGCTGACGTCCCTCTTTGTCGCCTGCGTAGGACTTTGGCAGCCACTCGACAATCTCGCGGATTGCGTGCAGAGCGTCGCCGTCGGTGTACATAGAAGCAACAGTAGAAACGTATGCCTCGATAGCGTGGGTCAGTGCGTCCATACCAGTGTGAGCAACAAGCTTAACAGGCATGCCGTAAGTGAGCTCAGGGTCAACAATTGCGACGTCAGGGGTAATCTGGAAGTCAGCCAGTGGGTACTTAACACCCTTCTGGTAATCGGTAATGATAGAGAATGCGGTTACCTCAGTTGCGGTACCGGAAGTAGAAGAAATTGCGCAGAAGTGAGCCTTGGTGCGGAGCTCAGGAAGACCAAAGACCTTGCACATGTCCTCAAAAGTGGTCTCTGGGTACTCGTACTTAATCCACATAGCCTTAGCTGCATCGATTGGGGAGCCGCCGCCGATAGCAATGATCCAGTCTGGCTGGAACTCGCTCATCTTAGCAGCACCGCTCATAACAGTCTCGACGGAAGGATCGGACTCGACACCCTCAATGTGAGCAACCTCAAAACCTGCGGACTTGAGGTCATTCTCGATGTCATCAAGGAAGCCGCCACGACGCATGGAGCTGCCGCCGGAAACGATAACTGCCCTCTTACCCTTGAGGTTCTTAACCTCGTGACGAGCGCCCTCGCCAAAATACAGATCGCGTGGATTTGTAAAACGTCCCATAAAACCTCTCCTTAACTATGTGCCGCTTCCCTAAGCGGCTAGCGAAGCCATTCTTCGCAATTACTTCTTCTCAACATTTCTATTCTAGCTCATTTTGGACACCTGACCAAAATGAAAGTGTCATTTTATGCAATATCGTTGAAAATTTATACACTCCTTTGACAGGAACCTGACGCCCATCTGGCGAGAAACCCGTCCACTCCAAACGTTTCCGTCTGCCGTTCGCAATCTTCTTACGACGCTCGCGGAGTTGCGCCGCACACCTCAATAACCTGCGATATCATTACGTAAGAGAGAAAGGAATCCTGTGGCGTTTGACCCGGTAAAAGAGGACTACCAGCGGCTTATCCTCCGCTTTGCTCGCACGCAAGTCAGCGACGAGGACAGCATTGCTACGCTGATGAAGGACTTCAACTGGCGATTCTCCAACGACCGCAATTCCCTCCCTCAAACCGACGAAGACCGCGCGTTCAATCTAGTTGCGCAAGCGGCCGAGATTGTTGATTACCGCCTACCGTTTGTCGAAGAATCTCAGGCGCAGGCCCTTATCGAACAGGGAAAACGCCTCCTTAACCAGGCAATTCAGCTTGACCCCAATTGTTTTGATGCCCAGCGCATGCTCCACGCCTCAAATAGCAGGCTTTTTGATGCCTACTACCAGTTTCTTGTGGAGAAACTTACCCAGGTAGAAGCCGCGTGCAACCAGAAGGCGCAAGAGTCCTCGCAAGGGCTTCCCGCCGAGCAGGCAGAACTTGCCCAGCGCCTGGCCATCAACCCCTATAAGCGCTGGTTAGCCACGCTTTCTTCTCGCGCGCTTATCTGCGGCCGCAACAAAGACGCCATCGCATATGGCGAGAAACTCCTGGAGCTTGACGCTGCCGACGCAGCCGATGCTCGTTTTACGCTTGCTCTCGCATACGCAAAGCTTGAGGACGAAGACGCCCTCGACAACCTCATGGATCAGTACCGCAAGCTTGATCCGCCTCGCGGGGCAGATGACCCGTGGATTTTGCTGGCTCGCCTGGCCATACACTTCAAGAAGCGTGAGTTGGTTGAGGCGGAGCACTACCTTGACCTGCTGATTGAGCGCTATCCGGAGGCAACACTTTGTTGTTTCGTACAGAAGGATTTGCCTGAGGGAGAATTCTCTCGTCTCAACGTACTTCCCTATTCTGAGGACGAGCTCATCATTGCCATTGCAGAGGCAACTGTATTGCTGCAAGAAGGAAATGACCTGATAGGACGCGGTGTTCTTGGTCGTTGGCTTGCAGATCAAGTTAGGGCGAGAGACCCAAAGACCGTTGAGCTGGCAGAAAAAGAACTTCAAATGCAGGCAAATGCCTTGTTCGCTTCAGCCGATTCGTTCCCTGGTGGATTCGACTTTCCCGACGGCCCGGTCGGCCCCGGCTTCCCTGGAGGTCCCGCTGACCCGCGACCAAGCGGACCGCATATCGACGGGCCAAATAATCCACACTCGGGTGGTGATGCAGAGTGATTAAACATTCCGCTAACGATATGGTCAGTGAGCAGGTAGACCGCCTGGTCTCAAAGTGTGCACGAGAAAAGAATATCGTATCTGAAGCTGCTCTCTACGAGTTGAAGCTTGCAGTGGAAGCTTCCCCTGAAGACTTCATTGCTGACGAAGAAGAAAAAGCTTTTGCTCAATACGTCAATGTCATTGGCAAGTATCAGGCTGGAATTACTAAAGAAATTGATTCCGACGCCGACTTCTTTGCAAGTCGGATGGATCTGCTTAACTTCTTGCATAATCAGATGACAAATATTACTGAAAACCAAGCTCTTAACAGCACAAGTATTAACCTAGAAGCACAGAGAATCCTGGCGCAAATCTCCAATAATCATCCTGCAGCAATCCTCAACGACCTGCTTGACCTGCAAAAAGAATTTGACCCAATCTTTAGGCCAAAGTTGGAACAAGCAAAGCAAAATCACGGTGATGCCTGGAGCTGCGCTGAAGTCCGCCCGCTTTTGCGCCTCTACGCACAGATTGCCCAGGTAGCAACTGATTGTGCCTGCTTCAAGCTCTCCAAAAAAGCCTGCGAAGACCTCTTGTTTTTCTCGCCATCAGATTTGCTAGGTGCGCGTTTTACCTTGGCATATGTTCTTGCTCGCCTGGAAGACGAGGAGGGGCTCCATAAGCTGGACGAGAGCTGTGGATATCAGTCAAATGCTTGGATGCGCCTGGCGTTTACGCTGCTGTTCTTCAAGTTGAATCGCATGCCCGCGGCAAAGCGTGCACTAAAAGGTTTTGTTAACCTCGGCGAGGGAGCGGCTTATGCGCTGCTCAGGCCGTCTTTTGTTGATCTCTACATTCCATGCAGGATCAACTTCACGCCTGACACGTTTACCGAGAATGTTATCGCAGTTCACGAGGCCGAGGCGATTATCGCTGACGTGCCGGAATTTATTTCGTGGGCAGAGTCGGTACCTGGCGTGATTCAAAGCGCACGCGACTACGCGTTTAAGGCCGGACTGGACTGGTGGGAAAACGAAGAATAGATGAAAGCCCAAAATCGCGTCGTTTAGCCCTAGAAATCTGCAACATCTTTGCTATACTTTTTCTTCGCGTCCCCATCGTCTAACGGTTAGGACATCGCCCTTTCAAGGCGGCAATACGGGTTCGATTCCCGTTGGGGGCACCATACGCTATTTGTCATTAAGTTTTTCTTTTATTAGTTTAACTAATCTAGCAGGTGTTTTTATGCCAAGCTTCTTTAAGATTTTTATTGCAGACATACTTTCTTCGACAATATAAAATATAATTGTGATTTGACCCATAGAAATAGGGCCGATTTTTGCGAGAAGGTCAAAAAGCGCCGAAAGTATAGCAACTCCCACAATAAGGAGTTTTTTCGTTATCACCGTTCTACTGAAATGTCTTTATCTGCCTACAGAAAAGGATATCGCGATGGACAGGTCAAAAGGGTTTTTTATCACGGTAATTTGCTTCGTATATTTTGTTATTTGCGTCCTGTCAGTGGTTTATTTCTTCTTCTCAAATTTCTCTTTCTTCTCACTTGATTATATTACTCCAGTGAGCTTTCTTGGCACTTTGTTAACAATACCGCAGGCATTATTTCTTATGTCTATTTTCATTCTAATAACTTCACTAATACTGTTGTCTAAAATAAAATCTATGGTTACTTTTTTTAAAAAAGCAACTTACCTATTTGCTGTTTATAATACCTCTGTTGCTTTTTGTGCAGCATTATTTTTATTCATTCCTTGCATCTTTTCCTGTCAAAATGATTATAAACCTGTAGTAAATACTGGAGAAATTTCATTATCCAGAGTTGTTTTACTTGAGGATTTTGATTTTGGAGGAGAAGAAACTCTCCACTTTTATGTTTTACGTTTTCCATTCGGCTTGGGAGAAAGTATAGCAACTATTAGGTTATATAGCGACTCAGTACCAACTAAAGATATTGAGTGGCTACTAGTTCATGAAAATAACCAATACGACATTACAACTACAAACTCAAATGCCGTTGAAACCCTAACAAGAAAAAATTTTTATCCCATACATACAAATCTTATCCGTCTATGAAATCATGAGTTGATGTTATTTCTCAAACTTGCAGAATGAGGTAATGAGATGCTTTCAAAGACTAATCGCCTTGTTCATTTACTAAGAGCGGCCATTTATTTAGCAACTCTCTTTCTGCTGTTCTATGCAAATGAATTCATTTCGTTCATAACATATCCCACTCCAGTGTGTTTTTTAGGAGTACTGTTTTTTAGACACTGGATGGTATGCTTTATTTTAGCGGCTATAGTCATTTTTTTAATCGTGTCGTCTCGCAGCTTTTTTGAGTCTTTAAACTATAGTAGAAAACTTGTACACACCGTTTTACAAACCATTGCGATAATACCTATGTCTGCATCGATTATATATATTCTTTTTACTGGGAGCTTTAACCCTCCAAGTATTAAATGGGTTCAATGTGACACCCCTAATCCTGAGACTCAAATTGCATGTATGACTTTTGCTAATGAATATTCAGATGATGTGTGGTTCTATTCAATGCCATCACTCATTTGCGAGGGAGAAAAAATTGGTGGGATTTATACACCTCCGCAAGAACCTGAAAAATCAGTCCTTTACTGTGACTGGCATGTCACCTGGAATAATGGAATCGGCCACATTACTACAAATCAAGAAGTTGAAAAAATAATCAATCAAGAACATGGGGACGATCCCTTGTTCATCATCTCAATGGGCAAGGGACAGTTCCAACTAACTCACTATCTTCATGAGGGCTAATTAAATAAAGACTTTCAATATGAAAATTGTCGAGCTCTCAAAAGTTATTCGTCCGTTCTTGGAATGTTAAATCATCAAGCGAGTATACAAAAGACTTCCCGGATTTGATCAGTTGATTTAACAGTTGGCGAGAAGGACCTCTTGTAGACTCTCAACCGATAGTCCAGCACGCGCAAGAATGTTGTGGTGAACATCTGCCTCCAAATACGTATCGGGCATGCCTAAACGTATTACCTGCGGACATGTGCCTGATGCGCTAAGCTGCTCGAGAACGGCGCTGCCAAATCCACCCAAAATGCTGTGCTCTTCAACCGTAATAATCACGTCAGAGTTCTGACAGATTTGCGTCAGAGAAGCGTCAAGTGGCCTGATATTCGACACACCGTAAACCTCGATGTTTGTCTGCGCGGCAGCGGCTTGCTCAGCAGCCACCTGCACTGAGGTAATCTGCCCTGCAGCTCTCTGAGCTGCCTCAACAACTCGGCTGGTTATCGCACCTGTTGTAAGAACGGTCACACGCCTCGGCTGAGTGACGGTCGTGACTTCAGTTGAGGCTTCAGCAGCCGCTGCTTCGGGCGTCGCTGCGCCGTCTGCGACTTCAAATGTCCCCGCCGCACCCACCGCGCAAGCCGACTCAAAGAGTTTCTCGACACCGGACGCATCAAAAACGTAACCATCTGGATGCAGATTGACGCCATCACACGAGGTCATACGCACGTAAGCTGGTCGGGGATGCTTTGCGAGGTCCATGAGCGTGGCCGCAAGCTGGGCATTATCGATCGGATTGAGCACGGAAAGCCCCGGGATGGTCCTGGTAATCGCAATGTCCTCCACAGCCATGTGAGATGGGCCTGTAGCTGCGGATTCGCAGCCAGCAGCAACACCTACAAGCACCACGGGCGACTTCATCATGCCAAGGTTGACTCGAATCTGGTCGAGCGTTCGTGAGGTCACAAACGTGGCATAGCACGGCGCAAAAACGTGGAAACCTTCATTTGCACAGGCAGACGCCACTTCAATAAGGTTCTGCTCTGCAATTCCACACTGGATGTAGCCGTCTGGTCGAAGCTCTCGAAAGCGATCTAGGTTCAAACGACGACCATAGTCGGCAACGGCAACAGTCAGCAGCTCGTCATCCTCGGCAAGCTTACCCATAACCCAGCCGAACACTTCCTTTGTATTCATACCCGCAAGCATCTGCGACTCTTCAGCCGAAATGCACGATGGCTGCAAAGATGTATCTAACATGAGCATGCCTCCTCTGCGACTTTCAGATCAAGCAATGCCTGTTCATAGAGGTCGTCCGTCACGCACGCGTCGTGGAACGAAACGTTATTCTCGGCAAATGAAAGTCCCTTGCCCTTGATGGTATGCGCGATAATCGCACGAGGCCTGGAAGTTTGCTGCTTTAATGCGTCGTACAGTGCAAGCACATCATGTCCGTCTACCTCGACAGACTCAAAACCAAACGCATCAAACTTTCTTGCAATTGAACCGGTGTCCAAAATGGACGCGCAAGGGCCGTCCAGTTGCATGCGATTCTGGTCAACAATGACCGTGACGTTGGAAAGCTGATTGTGGCCGATAAACGCGGCGCTCTCCCAAATGGAGCCCTCGTCACACTCGCCGTCACCCAAAATACAAAAAACGCGAGAAGGGAGATCTTTTCTACGAAGGCTTAACCCCAGGCCAGCGGCATAGCCCAAGCCCATGCCAAGGCTGCCACCAGAAATTTCAAAGCCACGCTGAGGGTCTCGCAGTGGATGCTTAAAGAGTACGGCATCGGGTCCAAAGACCCCGCGGTCAATATCCTCTTGAGAGATCATTTCTGCACGTAGAAGAGCTGGGAACAAAGCCAGCGATGTGTGAGCCTTAGAGAGAATCAAGCGGTCTCTGAGTTCCCACTCGCAATCCCTGTGGCCTACCTGCATAACCTTGTTCAAAAGCACGGAGACTATGTCTGCTACAGAACACGCGCCGCCAATGTGAAATGGCGTTGAGCTGTAGCGATGTGCCAGCTCGATAATGCCTCGACGCACTGCCAGCGCCTCGTGGTGCAAATCAAGTTCAAGCTGTTTTCGCTGATCAGAGTCTATTTCTGGAGAAGTCAGCGATGCACCCACGTGCTCTGACTGGCGAACAGAAGAGATGTCCAGAGGCCCAATAGAGCCATCTACCTGCTCAGATACGCCAACAACACTCTGATGCGGGGCAAGCCAAGTCTGGCTCCACTCAATGCAATTACCGTCGGACAGCTCGATTACCTGCTCAAGTACAAGCAAAGCCTCATTTGGAGAACACTGCAGGTAGTCGGCATGGTCTTTACCTGCAATTTGCGACTGATAGCGCATGCGAGAGCGCGCAATCTCTTTTTGAGAAGTTCTTTCGACCGCGTCAAAGAGCGACTCATTCTCAAAGTCTGCCTCTTCAAGCTGAGGACAAACAAGCAGGTTAGACCACGATTCCTGGCATACCACCGGCCTATCCGAGACACTCCTAACGCGACGCAAAAAGAGTACGTCAGAGCCAATGGGAATCTCCAGGTGCTCGGCAACGGCTTGATCTGCAGGAACCACCTGCTTAAACAGGACTTCAGTTCGATACTCAAAGCCACCATCTCTGAGTGCGGCTGCAAATGAAAGTACGGTATTTCCTGCCGCATGACGAACGGTGTTAGAGATAACCTGTGTTGCTCGACCCTTTTGAGTAAGCAACAAACCCTCTTTGACCAGGGATTGAATAGCTTTTCTGATGGTTCCTCTGCTCACGCCGTACTGCGCCATAAATTCGGCTTCAGACGGAATATACGTTCCTGCCTTCCAGTCTTCTGACAGAATTTTGACGCGCATCAAATCTGACAGTTGCACATGAAGAGGTGTAGCAGACGACGCATTGAGTCCTCCCCTGACCTGGGGAGATAGTGACTCTGCAGCTGCGCCCTCAGAAACTAAAACCGGAAAAACTCCTGTCTCAAATGACATAGGTCCTCCGAAATGAGTAAGAAATTAGTCATGCATACGTTAGGTACAAGACAAGTAGTATACAAGTTTCTGAAGGAGAACAGAATAGGAGTTATCTGACTTTTTATCTGTTATAACACCTCTTGAATTTGAGAGTTCTATTTGCTGATCAATAGAAAGAAAAGGCTTTTTCATAGCTTCTTCTTATGAAAAAAGCGGTTACACGATGGCAGCCGCTTTTTGGTCTCGGTTCCGTAGAATGTCAGTGAGACGTATCATTGCCAATAATCCTAACATTGCACAGACCTCTGTAAAGCGAATTATCAAAACTCAACAACACACTTTTTGTCCCACTTTTGTCCCCTGAGCCAACTGATGGGCTAAGTTCTACCAGGTCAAGAGCTATATACTCTTCACGCTCAAAAACGCCTGATACTTAAATATTTTCTGAATATACGCAGCTAAAAGGCTATTTATTCTGCAACAAAAGTGGTAGGGGCGGCGGGACTCGAACCCGCAAGACCGAAGTCGAGGGATTTTAAGTCCCCTGCGTCTGCCAATTCCGCCACGCCCCCGGATATGTTTAGCTATTATGCCACTACTTTTAATTCAGCGGGCGCAAAATTGGCTGCCAAATCACAGGCGACTGCTTTCCCTGGTGAACGGCAGCCGCGGTTATCACCAGACCAAAGAGCAGGTCACTTTCGCTTACTACCAGGTGTTTAAAGCCCGAATTTTTCATCAATTCTGCAAGCAAAATAGTTCCCGCAAGCATAACGGGTGCGCGCTTTGCCTGAAGTCCCGTTATGTCTTCTCGCTCCTTTAGCGTTTTGCTGGCGAGAAGCCCCTCTATCTGAAACACCTCGTCAAGCGAGATGTGGTTGAGGTGCACCTTTGACGGGTCGTACGGGTCAAGGTGGTCCCTGATGGCAATGAGGCTGGTTGCGGTTCCTCCAACACCCACTAAAAGCTCAGGCGCTGCACACTGCTGCTGAGCTCGCCCAATGGCCTCAGACATCATCTGAGCCGCCATTTTGTGAGCCCCATCAATGTCCTCAGCTGAAGGGTGATCTGACGACAGGTTAAAGCGCTCGGTCAGGCGTCTGCAACCAAGGTCAACGGACTCGACAAAGTTGATGTCGAGCTGCTGCCCCTCGAGCTGCTGGCCTCCAAGCTGCTGACCTGCGCCTTGGGCCGCAGGCTGGCCTGCCAGCGTGCCAACGACCAGCTCAGTTGAGCCGCCACCGCTGTCGGCAACAAGAATGCGATGATTCTCAAAATCGTGAGAGACACCCAGAAATGTGAGCGCACCTTCAATTTCACCTGGAATAATCATGGGTTCAAGTCCCAGCGAAGCTAGACCCATTCCCAGGTCAGGCGCATTTTCTGCATCGCGAGCAGCGCTTGTGAGCGTGCACACAACCGCCTCAGCACCCTCTTTTCTCGCGTAATCAACGTAGGAAGAAACGCAGCCAACGCAACGGTGAATTGCCTCAGGTAGCAGGCGCTTTGTCTTATCAACACCCTCGCCCAAATTGACAATCTCGGTGTATTTGGCCATGCGAATGACGCGACCGTCCTCTACCTGCGCAAGCGCAAGTCGAGCAGTTACGGTTCCAATATCAATTGCAGCTAGAAGCATTATTGTGAGTTCCCACTATCAGACTTTGAATTGTCGGCGCCGGACCCCTCAGAAGATCCGCCTTCTCCGGAGTTCTTCTGCTCGCGAGACTCTCCTGGAGCAGACGCAGACGTAGAATCGTCGGAGTTTGCGCTCTTAGGAGCCTCAGTATTGCCGGAATCGCCTGGTGTAAATCCAAAAATAAAGTCTCCCACCTTGATGTACCACGGATAATCAGGGTGCTGAACGGTATTCTCGTCCTTCTTTTTATCAAGGCCCTCTACGCGCGCAGATTCCTCGCCGCCAGAAACCAAGCCCTGCTTATGGGCCTCATCTATGATGCCCTCTTTTGTCTGCAGACCCTGAACCTCGGACTCAAGACGTTTTTGATCTTCCTCGAGCTTCTGCTGATTTAACAGCAACTCGTCATGCTCGCGAACAGCGTGGTAGTAGCCACGAATTGGCGGATACAAGCCCACAAGCAGGAAGATTACAACGCCGAGAAAAACGACAAGCTTGGTGTGGTTACGCGCAAAATCAAGTGCGTTGTCTTTAAGCTCTACCAGAGAAGCCACACTGAACTGCGGTTTATTGGTTCTTTCAGTCTTCTGTTCGCGCTCAGTCTTCTGACCGCGCTCGGACTTTTGTCCGCGCTCAGATTTCTGGTCACGCTCGGACTTCTGAGTCCTATCAATTCTCTTGACTTGAACAGTTCTTTTAGACTTAATGTCCTTGGAACTCTCCTGAGAAGATGTTTGTTTTGATGGCGCCGTGCCCTCTGACAACGCTGTATCTTTTGGAGCCGCCACAGATTTCTTTGCCACGGCCGACTTCTGATCAGATTGAGATTTCTCAGTTACCTGGGGTTTCTCGGCCTTTTTAGTTGAAAATATTTTGAGAGCACCAGAGGCATGCTCCGCGGTAGTCTCTTTAAGAGGCTCAACGGAACGCTTGGTGGGCGTTGTTTTTCTTTTTGTACCACTCTTTTTAGTGGTGTCTTGACTCATCACGGATCTCATTTCTGGTTTGTTTGGTGATGCGTCGCAACAAATTGCAACATCTTTATTATGGCAGAGGCAGCGCCGATAGCCCTGCCTCAGTTTGGAATTTCATCGTTTTACCGAATAGAAGTCGTCGCTCCAACGGCAAGTCGCAAGCTTTGCGGCACGTCGCACGTATTCGCTACAATCTGTGCAGCTTGCTTACGCGCCAAGATGACGTTTAGCCTCTTGCCACAAATCTTCTTGTAGCTCGGGTTTCTCGTCAAGCGAGAAGCCCCTCTCAGCAGCAGCTTTCTCCATGTACGACCAGCGAGAGCGGAACTTTCTGCAGGCGCTCATCAGTGCTTCTTCCGCATCAACGCCTTCCCAGCGAGCAACGTTTATCAGCGCAAACAAGATGTCGCCAAATTCGTCCGTTTTCTGCTGCGTACCTTGGGCTTCAGCGTCAAACTCCGCGCGCTCCTCAGCAACCTTGTCCCACACGTCATCGACAGACGCCCACTCAAAACCCATTTTTGCAGCACGCTTTGAAATCTTCTGCGCTTGCATGAGCGCAGGTAGAGACTGTGGAACCGAGTCGAGAAGACCCCCGGTGTGCACGGCATCTTCTGCACTGGCGCGCTCCTCAGCCTTGACGCTCTCCCACACGTCCAAGACGGCCGCGGCCGACGACGTAGAACCCGCTTCTGGCCCAAATACGTGCGGATGTCTCCGTACCAGCTTCTGGTTGAGCGCTCGACATACGTCGTCGATATCGAAGCCCGCTGCGCGGTCGCGCACCCCACTGCCTGCACTGGCACCGCTGTCAGACTCAATCTGCGAGTGAAGAACTACCTGTTCAAGCACGTCGCCAAGCTCTTCCTCAAGATGCTCGGGAGAGTCCTCAGCAATCGCCTCAACCGCCTCGTAGGCCTCCTCAATCATGTTCTTTGAGATGGACTGATGCGTCTGCTCCTTGTCCCAAGGACAACCGTCCTCCTGACGAAGTCGCCAGATGGTTCTAACCAGACGGTCAAACTCCGGATGTGTCTGCGGTGCTCCGGGACGAGCTTTTGTTTCTTCATCAACTGCGACAGCTAGCTGGGAGATCTTCTCGTCAGATGTCATAGAACTTACTGCTCCTCAGGGTACAGGAAATTCCAGTCGTTGCGCAGGCCGGTCATGAGCTCCATAACGTCCTTTGAGACCGCAAGCTGCGCCTGAGCAGAAGCGTCTCCTGCAACAGCGGACTCCAGATCTGCCAGTACGTACGCCAGAGCGTCAGCCGTGTGTCCTACCTGGACTTTCTCCTGTTTGCCGTCGTCAGTCCACGTAATTGTGGCAACGTCTGCGCGTGGGTACTCCATAATCTCAATAAAGGCCTTATCCGCGGAAATCATAGCGCGTTTTGGCTGCTTGGAATGAAGTGTCAACGCCAGAACAACCATCTGACCCTCGGCGTTTCTGAGTAAAATGCCGTCCGTCTGATCAACGCCGGTAGGGGCCGGATTCATCATGGAGAGCACGTCATGAGGCTGGCTCTTCAAGAAAAGACGAGCTAGTGTCAGCGAATAGACGCCAATGTCCAACAGGGCTCCGCCCGCAAGTTTGGGATTGAAGAAGCGATTCTCCATGTCAAACTCTTTGTAACTGCCAAAATTCTCCTGAATCAGGTTGACTGGACCAAACTCGCCAGCCTCCACGCGGCTAACCAGCTCTTTGTAGAGAGGCATGTGCAAAATGGTGCAGGCGTCCATGAGCTGAACGCCGTTTTGACGAGCAAGTTCTTCGGCCTCAAGCAGCTCAGCCGAGTTGAGCGTAATGGACTTCTCGCACAGAACGTGCTTGCCCGCCTGAAGTGCTTTGCGCAGGTAAATGATGTGCGTGTTGTGAGGCGTGGTCAGGTACACCGCGTCAATCTCGTCGCTGGCGAGAAGATCATCGATGCTGTCATACACGCGCTTGACGTGGTGTTTTTGTGCAAACGCGACGGCCTTCTCCTGTGTCCTGTTGGCCACGCCGTCGATGGTTCTTCCGACCGAAGCCAACGCCTCTGCCATCTGGTTTGCAATGACTCCGCAGCCAATAACACCCCACCTGAGGTGTGGCGCGGCAAAGATGGTGTCAACGGCGCTCGTAGCGTCCTGCGCGGCACTCTCGGCGTTCTGTGACGTTTGACCTGCTGTTTGGCTCATGTTTACTCCTCAACCTCGTCGTCGCCACCAAGCTCTTCAAGAACTCCCAGGGCAGCGGGCATCAGCTGTTCTTCATTGCGATGGAACGGATACGCCAGTTTATGCGTCTTTGGATACACAATAGCACCGCGACCCTTCAACTTAAGGGCTTGTTCGCGAGGAATTTCTACACCCAGATATACCAGGCGTCCATTTGTCAGGCTTACTGACGTTGCGCCCAAACGTTGCGCGCGGATGCGCACTCGGGCACGATCAAACAAGTTCTTACCCGCAAGAGGTAGGGCGCCAAAGCTATTCTCGGTATCTTGCTGAAGTGCATCAACATCGGAAAGCTCTGTAGCTGCGGCAAGACGGCGATACACCAAAACGCGTCGGTCAACCTCTGGCAGATAGTCCTCATCAAGATAGAAATCTGCAGGTAGATTGATGGTTACCTCGGCCTGCTCAAGCTCTGCGGACTCACCACGAGCCTCAGCAACTGCCTCGCCCAGCATCTGTGTAAAGAGGTCAAAGCCAACGCTGGAAAGGTTTCCGTGCTGCTCAGCGCCCATAAGAGAGCCGGCGCCTCTGATCTCCAGGTCACGCATGGCAATACGCATGCCGCTGCCCAGATCCTGGAACTCATTGATTGCAGTCAGACGCTCGGTTGCCTCTTCCGTCAGCGGCAACTCCGCCGGGAACATAAAGTACGCGTACGCCTGCTGCCTACCGCGACCAACACGGCCCTTGAGCTGGTACAGCTGAGCCAGTCCCAAGCGCTGTGAGTCCTCGATAATCAGCGTGTTAGTGTGCGAGTTGTCAATGCCGGACTCAATAATGGTGGTGGCCACCAAAACGTCAATCTCATGCTCCTGGAAGGCGAGCATGACGTTTTCTACCTCGCGAGCGCTCATCTGGCCGTGAGCCACACCCACGCGAGCTTCTGACGCGGCTTCCTCCACGCGAGCCACCGCTTCATCAATAGTGGTCACGCGGTTGGACACGTAGTACACCTGTCCTTCTCGCTCCAGCTCGCTTCTAATAGCTGCGGAAACAAGATCTGGGTTGTACTCGCCTACCATTACCTGAACAGGCTTTCTGCCAGGCGGCGGCGTCAAAATCAGGCTCATGTCGCGCACGCCACTCATGGCCATCTGCATGGTGCGCGGAATGGGCGTTGCCGAGAGCGTCAGCACGTCTACCTGCTCGCGCATGTTTTTGAGCTGCTCTTTGTGCTGCACGCCAAAGCGCTGCTCTTCGTCGATGATAACCAAGCCTAAGTCGTGCGGATTGACGTCAGCTGAGAGCAACCTATGAGTTCCTACCAGCACATCTACGGTTCCGTCCGCAAATCCCTCAAGCGCCCTTCGCTGCTGAGCAGGCGTGACAAAACGCGAAAGCACGCTTACCTTCAAATCAAACGGAGCAAATCGCGAGAAGAACGTCTCGTAGTGCTGCTGAGCTAAGATGGTAGTTGGGCACAAAATCATAACCTGACGAGCATCCTGGCATGCCTTAAATGCAGCTCTCAGCGCCACCTCTGTCTTGCCAAAGCCCACGTCGCCGCAAAGCAGACGGTCCATTGGCTTGCGCGCTTCCATGTCCAGCTTAATGTCTGCAACTGCGCTTTCTTGGTCTGGTGTCAGCTGATACGGGAAGCTAGACTCCATCTCCTCCTGAGCGGGAGTGTCCAGCGAAAACGCATAGCCCGGCACTGAAGCGCGACGCGTATAGAGGTCTACTAGGTCGAATGCCAGTTTCTTGGCAGACTTTCTTGCCTTGTTAGTAGCGCGCGACCAATCTGCCGTGTTAAGTCTGGTCAGACGTGGATTGTTGCCGTCAGGTCCCACATAGCGCGTAATGCGGTCAACCTGCTCCAGGGGCACATAGAGTTTATCGTCATTGGCATACTCAAGCAGGAAGTAATCACGCTCTCTACCTGCAACTTCTTGGCGCACAATAGCGGTAAAGTGCGCAATACCGTGCGTTGCATGGACAACGTAGTCGCCCGGCTTAAACGGGAACGTCACCGTTGTAGGGTCAATGCGCTTGGAGCGCTTTTTGTTGCGCGCGCTCCTGGCCGTCAAGTCCGAGACAGAAAGCACTGCTAGGTTAGCTGTAGGGATAATGATTCCGGCGGGAACAGGTGCATCGGTAAACGTGACGCGACCACGCTTGAGTGGCGCGTAAGCACCGTTTTGATCAGGTTCGTTTTCAAGCGCCGTACCCAGCGACTCCTCAAACGGAATGGACTCATCCGAGAAAAGCAACTTAAGATGCTCTCGCGCCGCACGATCGGGCACTGCAAATACCACGGCATCCCGGTCTTGCACCAGCTGCCTCACACGACCCAAAAGCTTTGTGTCTGAACCCGCAATAGACGGCTGCACCACAGAGAGCTCCGACGTTACCGCAGCTCCCGTACGTAGAAGTGACGAGAAGGACAAACGCTGCTGCGAGCCAAAGTCCATAGCCTTGGGGTCCGTATACAGACCATCTAGTTTCACTTTTGATGCTGTTGCGGATGCAGAAATTTCGTCAAAGGCACGCTGACAGTCATCAAAGAGCGAGCGTGGCTCCGCAAGAACAACCAGCGTCTTTGAAGAGATGTGCTCAAGAGGGCTGGCAGTGCCTCCGTACAACACGGGAAGATAGCGCTCAAGTGCAGGCGCCTGAGCTCCGCGCTGAATAAGCTCCAGGTCAGCAGCGAGTGCAGAGTTTTCTTGCGCGCGCGTGTAGAGCGCTTCTTCTGCGCGGCGGATGGTTTCTTTGGTAAACGCAAGCTCTCTAGCTGGGGCAACAGTCACCTCATCGATGGCACCGATAGTCTGTCCGGTTGCTGCCACCATGCGCCTGATGCGGTCAATCTCGTCTCCGAAGAACTCAATGCGTACAGGACTTGTAGCTTGAGCTGGGAAGATATCAACCGTATCGCCGTGAATGTGGAAGGTGCCTGGCGCATCTACCTCGCCTGCATCGGCGTATCCCATGCCGACGAGCAGCGAGGCCACATCCTCAAAGGGGACGTCGTCGCCAACGGTGAACGTCGCTGGAAGAAAATAGCCCGAACCAACAGGGGGAACTCTGCGCATCAGCGCGTGAGCACTTGCAACTACAATGACCTTCTCGCCAGCGGAAAGCTTGGCGATGGCGCGACACCTAGCTCCAATAAGAGCGTCGTCTGGTGTGGTATCCGACCAGGGACGATCTTTGCGGTTTGGGTAGCGCAGCACAGCGTCGTTTCCCAGCCACGCTGCAAGTGAGCGCGCCGTGCGATCCGCGGCGTCCTCTCCTGCAACGACTAGCAGGCACGGGCGGGGATTTTGCGCCCAAAGTGCAGCCAGCATCAGCGGACGAGCGCTTTGCGAGAGGGACAGCGTGGCGTCTGATCCGCGCGAAAGCTCTCGCTTCAGCTTCTCTAGCTCGGGCGCGCTCAGTAGTTGAGCTGCAACTCTATTGATAAACACACAGTCTCCCGCCATGCCGCTAAACCCACATGCAAACGCATGCGGGTTACACCAAACCTTGCTGGGCGCAGCTGCTGCGACGTCCGCCGTGACGCCCGGGGCGCAGTCGGCGGCCGGAGCGCAGCCGACGACGTCCTCCGCGCGCAGGCGCAGGTTTGATAACTTTTCAATTGGGCTGTTATTGTAGCTGTTATGCAGCTATTTTGCTATTCTCGCCTCACGTGATAACGTAACTACATACTGGGTACACATAGAAGGAATTGAGGAGAGGTTATGCCCAGAGAATCAAAGAAAGTCAAGGTAGAACGCGGCATTGAGCTGTGCCGACGCATGCACGAGCTCTATCCAAGCGTCCAGAGCGCGCTGGATTATCACGACGCGTTTACCCTGCTCATCAGCGTTATGCTTTCGGCGCAGACTACTGACGCCGCGGTAAATAAGGTCACACCCGAGCTGTTCCGCCGCTGGCCCGACGCACCGTCCATGGCGGCCGCCAATGCTGTCGAGGTCGGAGAGGTCATCCAGACCATCGGCTTCTGGCGCGCAAAGGCCAAGCACTGCGTAGAGACGGCGCAAATTCTGCTGACGGAGTACGGCGGAGAAGTTCCGGGCACCATGGAAGACCTGGTCACGCTCCCGGGCGTCGGTCGAAAGACTGCAAACATCGTGCTCAACAAGATGTTTGACGTGGTCGACGGCATCGCGGTGGACACGCACGTGTACAGGATCTCCAAGCGCATGCGCCTGAGCTCGGCTTCTACGCCGCTGGCTGCCGAGAAAGACCTGCTCGCACTTCTCCCCCACGAACTCTGGAAAGACGTCAACGAAGAGTGGATTCACTTTGGGCGAGAAACCTGCACCGCTCGCAACCCCAAGTGCGTCGGCTGTCCCATGAGCGACATCTGCCCTTCCTACGAGCAGCCCAACCGCTGGTTCAAGGGGTAGCACGGGCGCGAGCGCGAGCTGGAAGTTCCACATAACATGCAGGTCAGACCGGTGTTCACGCAGGTGGACACCGGTTTTTTGTACGGCGACAGCGTCGTGTGCGGACAAACTTGCAGGTCGGACGCGCGAAGCGCTGCTGCGGGCTCACGGGGTTTCTCGCCAGACGGGCTTTTCTCGCTTAGCGCACCATGCGAGCCTGAAAAGCGCATGAAGTCTGAGTACATTTACTCAGACATAACGAGAAAATCCGGCAAATAGCTCAGACTTGGTGAACTTTTCCGGCAAATTACTCAGACATGGCGAGAAAATCAGGCTCCATGAAAGATCGAACTCGGACGCGCTTCAAAGTCTGCCTGAAAAGTGCAAAGAATCTGTATTTGAGCCACCGATTCTTTGACAAAATCAGGCAAATCCACAGATTCTTTGCTGCTTTTAGGCAAATGTTACAGATTCTTTGCAGAAATCAGGCGCGACCCGAGCGCACGGCACGCCTGGCGAGAAACCCGTCTCGCCGCAACATCCACGCACAAAAATACCCACCAGCAAGCCGATGACCTGCTGGTGGGTACATTTTTAACGCACTAGAAGGCTGAGCTGCAACTCCGCACGGTCGTCGCAGCTCAGAGCACCTACAACTTAGTAGTTGAGGGACTGCTCCTCGAAGTATGCCTGTGGGTGACCGCAGACTGGGCAGATCTTTGGTGCAGATGCGCCAACGTGCAGGTGACCGCACTTGAGGCACTTCCAAACCTTGACACCCTCGCGCTCAAAGACCTCACCGGACTCAACGCGCTCAAGAAGCTTCTGATAGCGCTCCTCGTGAGTCTTCTCGATGTTACCGACAAGACGGAACTTAGCAGCGATCTCTGCGAAGCCCTCCTCCTCAGCTACCTTAGCGAAGTCAGCGTACATGGTAGTCCACTCGTAGTTCTCACCAGCAGCTGCGTCCTTGAGGTTCTCTGCAGTCTCTGGAATCTTGCCACCGTGGAGATACTTGAACCAAAGCTTAGCGTGAACTTTCTCGTTGCCAGAAGTCTCGGTGAAAATGTTGGAAATCTGCTGATAACCATCTTTTGCAGCCTGGGAAGCATAGTAGCTGTACTTGTTGGTAGCCTGGGACTCACCAGCAAAAGCTGCCTCGAGGTTCTTCTTTGTCTGAGAATTCTCAAAATCTACTGCCATTTTTTCTCCTCTCCCGCGCTAACGAGTGGCACGTTAACGCATGTCAAAGCGCTTGTGAGCGCGATGTTAAGCGCCTGGGTAGCGCCGTGTTACCTGTGGTGAACAAATGCAAATGATAATTATTAGCACTTATGTTCATATACTGACCCCTTCGTCAGCACTATGAATTATAACCATTTAGGGCAACCAGTATTCATCATTTTTCTGACAAAAGCCTTCCTTCGCAAGTTCTTCAAGTAAGCCAAGGGTAACCTGCTCATCAAGGGTTTCTCGCCCCGCATTGACCTCAATCTGGCAGAGCTCCTGGTGAAGCGTCTCAAACACCGCTCCTCCCTCGTCTTTGTGAGCGAGAAGAACGCGCAAGAGCTCGGCTCGCTTCTGTCGATGAGATCCCTCAAAGCGCGACTGCTTGACGTGGCTTTTGGACCTTCGCGAAGGATTGGGAATGGTTTTCTTAAGGTACGCGCCATAGTCGAGAAGGGCGTAGTACCAGCTACGTGGCGTGAGCTCCGTCTCGTCGGCCCCCGCGGCATCCGCAACGCTTGCAGGACACGTAAGCTCTACCAGCGGGACAAGCTCGGAGTCTGGTACGCCCTCTGCCTGCGGATACAGCTCGTGCAGGAAGACCGTGCGCACGTTAGTCTCCAGGTAAACACCGTGCAGGTTAAACGCAAACGCACGAATACCTGCCGCAGTTGCGGGACCAATACCTGGAAGCTTTACCAACTCCTTTGGATCTTGTGGAAAGACGCCGCCCGCCTCAGAAATTGCCTGAGCAGCTCGATGCACGGACAAAGCACGACGGTTGTAGCCCAGGCCCTGCCATTCTTCAAGCACGTCAGAGGGCGCGGCGGCAGCCAGCGCATCAACCGTTGGAAATCGCTCCAGCCACCTCTGCCAGCGGCCATCTACACGGCTGACCTGCGTCTGCTGAAGCATAACCTCAGAAATCCAGATAGCATACGGGTCATACGTGCGACGCCAAGGTAAATCGCGGTACAACTCGCGACCTTTCTTGGCTACGAACTCGACAAATGCACGCAGTTCCGGCGTGAGTTCTGATGCGGGTTCCACTTCGCCACTCATTTTTGTATGTGAGATTTTCTTATCGACCAATATTGAACTCGTAAGGCTTTTTCTCAGCAGAAATAACCTCACCATCAAGCAGATTGTCAAAGGTGCCGGCGGTAATCTCAGCCTCAATAGCGGCAGCGGCATTCTGGATAATCTGCTCGTTGCGCTGGGCGTTCTCATTCTTTACCAGCTGGAACTCGCCCACCATCTCTGGCATAAGACCCTCTACAACAACTTGATGCAGAGTCACGGACGCAAAGAAATTACGCAAGGTTTTCTCGGCACTGCACCAAAGAGGCCCAAAATAGCACGAATTATGGCGAGGACAAGGCTCATTATTAGGACCTGCCCACTCACAGCTAGAAATAAAAACAGGTCCCTGAACTGCCTCGACAATATCAAGAACGCTTACTTCAGTAGGATCAATGGCCAACATCATGCCACCGTGAGCGCCGCGCGTGCTAACAATCACGCCCGCGATGACCAGGTCATGCTGGATTGAGCGAGCAAAGGAGTATGGAATATCGTTTTCTTCTGCGGCGTCGCGAACAGAAAGAAGCTTCTTTGGGCTTCTTACCAGCGAAGAAAGCATGCGGATTGCATAGTCAGTTTTGCGCGAAATTTCCATTGGTTCTCCAAGTACCCCTCGTGCGTCCGCTTGAGGGACTGCTTTACTTACGTATCTGGCTTGTGACCAGGTCGGCCGTTGTTACAAGTTGATTCTTGCTATCGGTTCAAGTGCTGCTCTTAGTTCAGTCGTTGCTCTTAGTTCAGGTGCTGCTCTTAGTTCAATCTTTGCTACCAGTTCAAAATTTTCCATCCGCGCTTATTTGCAAGCCTGGCAAGCGTTGGACCAGGGCAAACGGCGCACGGCGTTTGAGCTGCCGACAAAAGCGTTGCGTCCGAGTAGTGATCGCCGTACGCGTACGCAATCTCCCAGTTGCCCTGGCCAAAACGCTGGTTACACCACTCAGTTGCCGAGACCAGCTTCTGAGCGCCCTCAATCACAGGACCGTCAACCTTGCTGGTATAGTGCCCGTCGGCTCCCACCTGCATCTTTGTGGCGAGAAACGCGTCCACTCCCAGCTTCTGGGCGGCCAATTCCGCGATAGGTTCAAACGTTGCTGAAACCAACAGCACGCAGCAACCCTCTGCCTGCCGACGACGCACCTCTTCCAGCGCCTGAGGGCGATACATCCCCTCAATTACCTCGCGATGAAAATCGTGCATGACGGCATTTGCAAACTCAACGCTATACTGCGTAAGTGCACCAACAACCAGCTCACGAGCCTCTTCTTGCCTTTGAGGAAGGTGCAGCTTGTAGCGAGCTCCCCACCACACAAGCTTGAGCGTGCGTGCAATTGAGGACAGATGGCGGCGGAGCAAATACGCAGAGAACAAGAGTCCTGACTGTCCAGAAATGACGGTTCCGTCAAAATCAAAAACAGCAATTTTCTTGATCAAATCTGAAGTGTGTTCTGTATTGGAAGATTCTGCGGATTTGGAACTTACGCTATCGCGTTGCGACAGCGCACCCAAAGTATTCTGATTCCGCACAATCCACCTCACTTTACCTCTGCTTTTAAATGTTCCTGTAGCAGAAGCACTTAGACACATTCTGATGTAAAGATATCATACAATGCTCTATTTTCTGACTTGGTTTCAATAAATTAAAGATGTAATTTAAATCTTTTATGCTGGACTTTTTTGGTAATGAAAAAGCCCTCCGAAGAGGGCTTGAACATGCAATGGCGGGATATGCGGGGCTCGAACCCGCGACCTCCGACGTGACAGGCCGGCGCTCTAACCAGCTGAGCTAATACCCCGGACGCCTTGTTGCGAATTGAAATAATACAGGGAACTTTTATTCTTGTCTAGCGTTATTTCCAACGAATTTAAAAATTTTCTTGAAAATAACCACTTGGCGAGAATATCCGCAGCTCAGAAACATGAACGCCCACTGGAAATCCACAATTTCTTCGCGTTGCTTTTACTGAAGAGCAACGCTGGTGGTGTTTCCTGTGGAATCGGTTACCTTAAGTGTAGTTCCGTCAAGCGTAGCTGCTGTGATAGTACCGTTTCCGCCAACAGCCTTGCCGTCCTTATCGGCAATAAGGGTTGGAAGCGAGCCGTCTACCAGGGCACATGCCACAACATCCCAGCCAGAATCGCGATTCTCTGGAACCAAAATGGTGTCGTTAAAAAGAATCAGGCTGGTAGGAGTTCCCTCAACCTCAAACAGAACGCTCTTAGTTCCCGAGTCACTGGTGCGAACAACAGCAGTTTTGCCGTCGCTTTGCTTCTCCAGAGAGTACTTCATACCGTGGAAGGTAACTGAGCCGTCAACTGCCTGCTCGTCTTGCTGTTTCTCGTCAGCGTAGGCGGACTGGGTCTGCTTTGGCTGCTGGCTTGCAGATTCACTCTTAGTGCTTGTAGCGCAGCGAACAATAAAGAACAGAGCAGTAAGCGCAACAATAGCTGCGACCACCAAGATGATGACCGATTTTCTATTTGGAGGTTCTGGCGTGTTATCGGCCTGTCGTGGGCTCTGAGGAATTTGTGCGCCCTGACCAGCACGAAGCGTTGAAATATTCTTCATGTCAACCGATGAAGCCTCAGGGGTCTTCTCGCCAGATGAACTTGTTCTCATGTGGTTTGCCATGCTTAAACCTCCCGACGTGCCTCAATTGCACGTCCCAATGTTACCTCATCTGCGTACTCAAGGTCTCCGCCTACGGGAAGTCCGCTTGCCAGTCGGGTAACCGTCATTCCAAGCGGATTGATAGTTCTGGAGAGGTACGTTGCAGTTGTTTCTCCCTCAACGTCCGGATTAGTTGCCAGAACTACCTCGGTAACGGTGCCATCAGCCAAGCGGGACAGCAACTCGCGCACGTGGAGCTGCTCGGGACCAATCTTGTCCATAGGCGAGATTACGCCGCCCAGAACGTGGTAGAGGCCGTGAAACGCACCGGTACGCTCGATTGCCGAGACATCCTTAGGCTCGGAGACCACGCAGATTTTACTGCGATCCCTGGAAGAGTCCAGGCAGATGTCGCATTCGTCACGCGTCGCATAGTTGAAGCAGATAGGGCAAAAATGCACCTGCTGCTTAAGCTCCAAGATAGCCTGCGCCAAACGGCGAGCCTCCTCGGAATCAACCTCTAGAAGATGGTAGGCTATGCGCTGAGCAGACTTTGGACCAATGCCTGGTAGTCGGCCTAACTCGTCAAGCAAGCGCTGCAGCGCACGACCATCATTTGTGGTATCAAACGCCATGGATTAGAACAGTCCTGGAATATTCAGCCCACCGGTTACTGCACTCATCTGGGCAGATGCCTGAGACTCTGCAGACTCAAGAGCATCGTTTACGGCTGCCAGAATCATGTCCTGGAGCATCTCGATATCCTCAGGATCAATTGCTTCAGGATCAATGGTGATGTTAGTCAAGCGCAGATCGCCGGATGCGGTTACCTTAACAGCACCGCCACCAGCACTTGCGGTTGCCTGCATAAGGGAAGCCTTCTGCTGAGCCTCCAGCAGTTGCTCCTGCATTTTGCGAGCCTGAGCCATCATCTGATTGCGGTTCATGCCGCCCATGTTAAATCCACCACGTGCCATATGTTCTCCTATCGTCGTATCTATTTTAGACAAGTTGCGCTTTTTGCGCTGGCGCATGAGGATCCATGCACCAAAGCGTCATATCGCGAGAATATCGCGAGAAGTTCTAGTTGTTTGCATGGTCTACGGGAGTTTCGGCATCCAGCTTCTTCTCTACCGACAAAGAAACCGCTGGTCCAAATACCTTTTCAAGCATGTCCGCCACGCTGTTGAGCTCTGATGGAAGCGCTGAACGAGCAGCAATATCCTCTGGTGAAGCTGGTGCTAGAGCTGGCTTTGGAGCCGGAACTGGTTCGGGTTCAGGCGCTGCGGGTGCAGGCGCTGCGGGTGCAGGCGCTGCAGGTGCAGGCGCTGGTGCAACTGGAGCTGCTGACACAGGAGCAGGTGCAACTGAAGCTGGAGCGGCATCTTCAGCGGAATCATCCAAAACCGCAGCTACATCGTCATCACTGTAAGGTACCTGATCGTAGTCAAGAGCCTCAGTAGACGCACTGCCAGACGCAGGCTCATCCCAAGGCATCGGATATGACGCCTCTGACGCTGGTGCAACGGGAGCTGCAGGTGCTGGAGCTGGAGCTGGAGCCGCAGATGCAACGGAAGCCGGAGCTGGAGCTGGAGCCGCAGGTGCAACGGGAGCCGGTGCTGGAGCAGGCGCGGGTGCAGGAGCCGGAGCTGTCTGAGCTGCACGTTTTTCTCGAGAGATTGCCGTTGCGGCAAGGCTCGACTCAACATATTTGATGCGACGCGGGCCCATAACCTGGGCAACGCACTCTTTTACAAACTCAGAAACTGCTGGCGCGCTGAGCATCCTCATAGCAAACGAAGAGCCCTTTGGCAGCGTAACTACCAGCTCAGAGCCATCGTCGGACTCAAGCGTTGAGCTGACCAGCAGGGCTGCATGAGCGGCGTTCTTAGACGCACAAACCTTGCCGACTTCTTTCCACTGTCTGACGAGAAGTGCGTCTGCCTGGTCAACTTCTTTTGGAGCAGGCGCAGGCGCTGGTTGCGGAGCTGGCGCGGCTGCGGGTGCTGGTGCAGGCTGCGGTGTTGGAGCTGGCGCAGATGCAGGCACAGCGACTGGTGCAGGTGCCGGAGCTGGAGCTGGCTCTGGAGTTGCAACTGGAGCGGGAGCCGCCTGTGGTGTGGGTGCTGAAGCCGCCGCTGGTGCGGATGCAGGGACGGGAGCGGGCGCGGCAATCGGAGCTGGCTGCGATACCGATGCAGGCGCGGAAGCTGCGGGTTTCTCGCCAACAGGAACAGCAACAACACCGTTTGCCAACTGTTGCTCAAGAACGGCTATCCTATCTGCTAGCGCTTCCAAGGAAAGCTCTGTGTTAGGACGTGCCAGCTTGGTGAATGCAACCTCCAGGACCAGTCGCTGGTTCACAGCGGTACGCATCTGATTGGCCGCGTCGCCCAAAACGGTCAGAACTCTGGAGAGCCTATCGACCGACCCAAAGGCCTGAGCTTCTTTGGTAAGCTGCTCGGTCGAAGCGGTGGAATTTGCCAGCGCTGGAGAATCAACGCCTACGGCTGCGGCAATGTAGAGATCTCTTACGTGGACGGCAAGCTCACGCGTAAACTGCAGCAGATCTTTACCACCTTCAAACAGCGTGTTTACCGTGGTAAAGAGCGAAGAAATGTCGCGCTGAGCCAGAGCCATCGCGGCATTGTTAATAAGAGAGCCGGACGACTGACCCAAAACGTCACGAACCGTCTGTTCAGAAATGACGCCGCCGCCATAAACGGAGAGCTGCTCAAGAGAAGAAAGAGCATCGCGCATGCCACCGCGTGCATGACGAACAATAAGATCAATAGCTGCGTCTTCGTAGGTAAAGCCCTCATTTTTGCAGACGTTGACCAGATGTTCTGCCATCTCGTCAGCGGCAATGGAGCGGAAGTCAAAGCGCTGCACGCGGGACAGAATAGTTGCAAGAATTTTCTGGGGATCGGTAGTACACATGATAAACGTCACGTGTGAAGGAGGCTCCTCCAACGTCTTGAGCAGGGCGTTAAACGCCGCCGAGGTAAGCATATGCACCTCGTCGATGATGTAAACCTTGCCCTTGCCACGCACGGGAGCGTAACTAGCGCGAGAAATAATCTCTTCTCGCACGTTATCAACGCCGGTGTTAGAAGCGGCGTCAATCTCAAAGACATCTGGATGCTGACCGGCAGCAATCAACTGGCAGTCCTCGCAAGTGCCGTCGGGCAGATGACCAGGAGCCTCATGGCAGAGGATAGCTTTTGCCAGCAAGCGAGCCATGGTGGTCTTGCCTGTGCCGCGAGGTCCGCAGAACAGGTATGCGTGGCTGAGCTTTTGCTCCAAGACCGCTCGCTCAAGGGTGCCGACCACATGCTTCTGGCCAACTACCTGCTCAAACGTTTGCGGGCGATACTTTGTATACAGTGATTCCATTCGTCCTCCGACGGCAGATTTTTCACTTTCAAGTATACCCTCTGAGTTGAGAGGGTTTCTCGCCAAACAAAAACGGGGCAGCCGAAGCCACCCCGATTCTGTACTTTGCGGTCTTTGCGCGAGCAAATACCTGCTACTCTGCAGCCTCTTCGGTTGCAGGGGCCTCGACCTCAGCCTCAGCCTCTGGCTCTGCAGCTGGTGCGTTCTTTGCGAACTCAGCAGCACGCTTTGCCTTCTCAGCAGCCTTAGCCTCAGCAGCAGCCTTACGAGCAGCCTCCTGCTCAGCAGCCTTAGCAGCCTTTGCCTCCTTGGCAGCCTTAGCAGCCTCAAGAGCAGCGTTTGCTGCGCCACCGAACTTGTCGGCGAAGCGCTGGACACGTCCACCAGTATCGACAAGCTTCTGCTGACCCGTATAGAATGGGTGGCACTTGTCGCAGAGGTCAAGACGCATCTCTGGAACAGTTGCGTGTGTGGTCCAGGTGTTTCCGCAGGTGCAACGAACGGTGCACTCTACGTACTCTGGATGAATACCTTGCTTCATGCAGGACTCCTTACATCGGCTCTGGTTTCCGACCAGAGCAGGGGCGTCTTTATGAGCACGTGCTCAATCAAGACAATAAGCTGAAAAAGTATAGCAGAACAACCCTTCTGTTGCTAGAAGCAGTTGGCGAGAAATTCACATTTTGTGCAGATAATTCTTGTGTGTGACAACTGTGCAACAACTATGCGACAACTGCGAAACAACTTTTTTCTTCCTCACGACAACTTTAGAGATGCGCCCAATGGGCTAAAATCCAATACGTCATAAAAAGCTGGTCTACAGCCCTCGGAGGCATAATGTTTTTATCGATTGATGTGGGTAACACGCAAACTGCCATTGGTTTATTTGACAGCGAAGGCACTATGGTGCGCGGCTGGAGAATGCCTACCGATCAAAGCGACACCTCCGATATTTTGCACGGCCGTCTCTTCACGTTCTTCCAGAAAGATGGACTGAGCTTAGACGACGTTGAGGCAGGCGGACTCTCGTGCGTGGTTCCTGTTATCACACGTGCTTGGCAGCGCTGCTTTGAGCTGCTGCTTAACAAGCCTCTGACCCGCATTAACGCGCTTTCCACGGATAAGATTCGCTTCAATATCCCCCACCCCGAGCTTGTTGGTGCCGACCGCGTAGCAAATTCCGTTGCCGCAACTGAGCGCTATGGTTATCCGGTTATTGTGGTTGATTTTGGCACTGCGACCAATTTGGACGTTGTTGATAAGGACGGCGTATTCCGCGGGGGCGCTATTTCACCAGGTATTATGATCTCTGCAAACGCACTGTTTGCGCGTGCAGCCAAGCTCTCCAGCATTCCTATTAAGGCGCCTGAGACCGTCTTGGGCAACACTACCGAAAGCGCTGTTCAGGCAGGTATTGTGGTTGGTGCTGCAGCTCAGGCCGAAGGCCTAGTTGCCAGAACGCTCAAAGAGCCTGGTATTGAGGGCGCAACCGTTATTGCAACGGGTGGCCTGGCAAATACCGTCAGCGAAGCAACAGATGTCTTTGACGTAGTTGATCCGCAGCTCACCATGCGTGGCATTTATCTGATTTGGAAGCAGTCCACTCAAGCCGCCAAATAATTGACGCCGCAGCCGCGTTACCGCAGATAAACCAGCGGTTAAACTGCTGGCACAACAGAAGCTTCGTCCTCACTTACAAGGATTTCTTTACCGTCCTGGTCAACAAGGATGGCATGACCCCACACGTCAATGCCGCCAAATCGAGCGGTCAGCGCAACGTTACCACTGGGGTATACCTTATTGACCTGCTGTCCAAGCAGAGGAACCATATCAAAGTAGTCGCTCAGAATCAGTGCGATTGGCCCCGCAAAGCTCCTTGCACGCTTAACCTGTTGCTCCCACGCACTTACACTCTGGACCACCAGCTCAGATACTTTTTTGGCGAGAAGCTCTGTGTTGTCTGCAACATAAAACGCTAAGCTCAGCGCCTTAGCGTCTGTGACAACGCTTACCACAGCAAACATGCCCTCTTGATAGCCTGCGGTTGCCTTGATTGAGGCAACAACCTGGTCTTTATAGCAGATATCGTAAGGCCAGCGGATACCAAAGCCCTCATCTGCGGCTCGCAAGAACTGACAGAGCCCCAGCGCCACAACGTACGGAACCGCTGGTACATAGGGCATCGAGACCCCTAGGCGCACAACAGTTGCAACCTCAAAGGGTTTCTCGCCAGATGATGGGCGCGCTGATGCCGGCGCGCAAGCCGATTCGGAGCAGTCATCTTGGCTCTGATCAGCACATTCCTGCACGTCAGAGATGCGGAATACAAACTCACCCGTTTGTGCGCCACCACGTGCTAGCTCCAGAGCTTCTTGTGCTACTCCCACGTAATGGCTCCCAAGTCCTCGGTTACATGACCAACACGCTGGTCAGGAGGGGCAATCTCTACGCCGCCGTGCGAGAAGAAGCGCACCGGATCATGCATCAGGTCCTCCATTGGAACAAGCACATAATCGCGCTCGCCCATGCGTGGATGAGGCAGAGTAAGGTGTTTACCTGCATGTTGTTCACCCTCAACCCACAGAAGGTCGCAGTCAATAGTGCGAGGTCCATGGCCCTCCTCGCCTTTCTTGCGTGTGCGGTTGAGAGCGTTCTCTACCTCAAGCAGTTTGTCCATCAGCACCAGAGGATGGAGCTCAGTTCTAATCTCGGCAACGGCGTTTACCACGGGTGTAGCAATACCGTATGCAGGCTCAGTTTCGTAGGCGTGGCTGAGAGAAACAACACAGGTCAGCGGAATCTCATCGATGAGCTGCGTTGCGCGGGCCAGATAGCCCACGCGGTCGCCCACGTTGGAGCCAAGCGCCACAAATCCCTGGCGAGGATCGCGCTCGGTCATGGCCCAGTAGGCGTTGATAGCCTGAGCGGTTCCGGTAACATCGTGAACGCGCAGGATACGGGCACCGTTGGTGATAGCGGCAATGCAAATTGCGTGCGTAGCTGCGTCGCGCTGCGTGGCCTCAGTTACGCCAGAAACAGCACCAACAAAGCGCTTTCTGGACACGGCGCAAAGCAGCGGATATCCCATAGAAACCATCGAACGAGTAGCACGCTGAATAACAACGTCCTCGTCGGCAAACTTGTCAAAACCCGGACCTGGGTCAATGCAGATACGGTCCTTGGAAACGCCAGCGCGCATCAAGCCGCGAGCCTGGTCGCCCAAAAAGCCCATAATCTGGCGCATGATAGGTGCCTCTTCGGGCAAGGTAAAACGGCGCTGCGAGCTCAGCGTGCGTGTCTCGGCTCCTGTAGCTGCGGCTCGAGCAGCCGCGCTGCCTGTAGGGCGAGAAGGGCGCATGTCGTCCAGCTGCACCTGCTTGCGCTCAACACGAGCTCCAAGGCCGTCCTTATTCCAGTGCATCACAATGCAGCCGCAGTCAGACTCCGCAGCTACAGCAACCATTTCTGGATCGGTGAAGCCGGAAACGTCATTGATGATGGATGCTCCAAGACGCACGCACATCTTTGCCACCTCGGCATGGCGCGTGTCAATGGAGACAATTGCTCCAGCAGCTACCAACGCGCGCACCACAGGTACTACGCGCTCAGCCTCTTCTGTAGGCAGAACAGGCGTGTGACCTGGGCGAGTAGACTCTCCCCCAACGTCAATGATGTCGGCGCCCTCATCCAACATCTGCAATCCACGTGCAATTGCAGCCTCTGGATCAAAGTTCTTTCCGCCATCAGAGAACGAGTCTGGAGTGACATTGAGAACGCCCATGATTCTAGGACGTGCCAACGAGATAGTGTGAGTTCCACATTGCCAGGTGTTGTAGCTTTGACGAAGCATGAATCCTCCTTGCCAGCTATGAATGTTTCTATTGTAGCGGTATTGGTGGCGACTAGTCGTATACCATGGATTTATTGAAAGTTTATTGCCGCAAACGCACCGCTCGACGCCGTAACTGGAGTATGAGATGTGCATCACTCGCGGCTGCTGTGATATGTATCCGCTGCAACCAAACTACCAGGTCGCAGCATGAAAGAGGAGCTATGAGCGATACTCAAGAGTACAAACTGATTTCCTGGAACGTCAACGGTCTGCGCGCTGTGCTTAAGAAAGAGCCTTCGTTCACGGAAATTTTTGAAACCATAAACGCTGATGTATTTGCCCTTCAAGAAACTAAGCTGCAGGAAGGACAGGTTGAGCTAGACCTCCCCGGCTATGTTCAAACCTGGAACTACGCAGATAGAAAGGGGTATTCGGGCACAGCGGTTTTCTCGCGAGAAACCCCTCTGCAGGTAATTCGCCAGATTGGATGCCCCGTTGCTGACGACGAGGGCCGCGTCTGTGCGCTGGAGTTTGAGAAGTTCTGGTTTGTGTGCGTGTACACGCCAAACTCAAAAGACCAGCTTGCGCGCTTAGACGAGCGTCTTGAGTGGGATCAGCACTATCGTGAGTTTTTGGCTGAGCTGTCTGAGAAAAAACCAGTGATTACCTGCGGTGATTTTAACGTTGCTCACAACGAGATTGACCTTAAGAACCCTTCATCTAACAGGCAAAACGCAGGATTTTCGGATGAGGAACGCGAGAGCTTTACCAAGCTTTTGGACGCGGGTTTTACCGATACATTTAGGTATCGCCATCCCGACATGACCGGCGCTTACAGCTGGTGGAGCTACCGCTTCAACGCCCGCAAGAACAACGCCGGCTGGCGCATCGACTACTTCCTGGTCTCCGATCGCATTGCTGAGCAGATCAAAAGCGCATCCATCTTGAGCGAGGTCTACGGCAGCGACCACTGTCCCGTCGAGCTGAGTATTGAGCTGTAGATCGTGCGGATGGCGAGAAGACCGGTCTTCTCGCCAGGGTTGCCTCAAGATGGTGGCCGTGATTAACTAGAGTTGTCGATTGAGATTCAAAGGAGCACGTCATGCGCATTACCTGCGACGTTCATACTCATAGTCTGTACTCAAGGCACGCCTATTCAACCATTGAGGAGAACGTTCGCGCAGCTTCTGAGCGTGGCTATGAGCTGCTTGGAATCACCGATCACTTCTCGTCCATGCTGTATGACCAGCAGACCATTAAGAACTTCCAGTTCTTTATGAACACCGCTATTTGGCCAGAAACCTGGTACGGCGTTAGGCTGCTTCACGGCGCCGAGGTTGATATTGTTGATCTTGAGGGCAATCTGTTTGCCTACGATATTACGTTTGACCAGGGCATTAATGGCGATAAACTCCGCCAACCTCATATTCTTGGCGAGCACATCCTAGGTACCTGCGATTATGCTGTTGCAAGTATCCATAGCAAGCAGTGGGCAGCTGGCGCCTCACAGAAGCAGATTACCCAGATGTACGTTAATGCGCTGGATAATCCACATGTTTTGATTCTTGGCCACCTTGGTCGCAGTGGTTTAGATTTTGATGTTCCCGCACTTGTCAGAGAGTGTCGTGATCGCGGTAAGCTCATCGAGATGAACGAGGCCACGCACGACGAAGGCCAGCGTGAGGTTGCTATTGAGCGTTGTCGTGTGATTGCAGAGACCTGCGCTGAACTGGGATGCAAGCTTTCTTTTGGCTCAGACGCTCACATTGCAACCCGCATTGCTGACGCACATTCTGTTATTAAGCTGCTTGAAGAGGTTGACTTCCCCGAGGAGCTTATGGCTTGTCGCGATGCCCAGACGTTTTTGGACACCATCGCTGACGCAAAGATTCCAGCCTCTAAGCAGGGATACTAAGTCAGACACGAGCACCGCAACTAAGGCGTCGCGCTATTCGAACGGCTGCAGCTCACAACAACATCGCACAAAGAAACAAAGCCGCGTTTTCACGCGGCTTTGAACTGCCTCCCATTTCTTAGCCACGAGAAATAGGAGGCAGTTCAAAACACACCTAAGTCGGATAATCTGTTAAAAAGACGTATACATGACGCGGAAATTACCACAAACATGCAGATTATCGTCATTAGATGTGTAAAGTGCCCGCATCTGAGCAGAATATCCGACTTAGGTGTGTTCCGTAGATACTAAATTTATCGATAGTTAAATTTCTTATATTTGTCTATTCATGTTTAAGCATATTAGATGAAGTTTATGCATAGAAATGTATGTCAAGCAGGGAGACCACCTGGCTGTTTGGCTATCTTGATTAAGAACATGTCGATTCTTCAGCAGAACCTACCAAAGCTGCGCTCTTTTGCACGCTAGGCCTAAAAGCCGACGCTAACACGCTGCAGAATCATAATCACCCGCACATGAACTGCCTCCCATTTCTTATATCCAAGAAATGGGAGGCAGTTCACTTTGTCGTTTGTAGTCGATTGATTTTCTCGCCCGTTGGTTTTCTCGCCGTTTGATCGCTGAGCTCCGCTGCAGCGCTTATTTCATTGCAGCAAGAGCCTTTTCCCACGCAGCAAGCGAGTCCACGCAGGTCTGGTACGCAACGCAGTAGCTCACGCGCAGCCAACCTGGGCAGCCGAACGAATCGGATGGAACAGGGAGCAGTTCAAACTGCTTAGCCACATCGCAGAACGCCTGAGCATCTCCACCAGGAGCACGAACCCACAGGTAGAATGCACCATCGGGCTGAATGTACTCGTACCCAAGCTTGGTGAGGCCCTCGGTCAGAACTTCTCGATTCTTTGCATAGGCCTCAACATCCGCTGGCTCATCAACACAGTCGATAATGACGCGCTGGAAAAGCGCTGGCGCACAAACAAAGCCCAACAGTCGAGCGGCACCCGCACAAGCTGCGTAAATCTCCTTCTGCTCCGGATTAGAAGCGGGAACCAGCACCCAACCAATACGCTCGCCAGGAAGTGAGAGGGACTTGGAGTAGGAATAGCACACAATAGTGCGCTCGTAGACATCAGGAACCCAAGGGACCTCAATGTTGCCAAAAACAATCTCGCGATAAGGTTCGTCGGAGATGACGTAAATGTCAGTTCCCAGTTCAGCAGAGCGTTTGCGGAGCATATTGGCAAATGCATCAAGGTTTTCCCTGGTATACACAGCACCAACAGGATTGTTTGGAGAGTTGATAATCACCGCGCGAGTCTTAGGCGTAAGAGCTGCACAAACAGCATCAACATCAATCTGGAAGGTTTTCTCGTCAGCCAAAACCTCAACGCAGGTAGCCTGTGCGTGGTCAATCCACACGCGGTACTCCGGGAAGTATGGTGCAATGACAATAACCTCTTCACCTGGAGAAACAATGGAATTGAGCGCCATAGAAACGGAAGCTGCAGCTCCGCAAGTCAAGATGAGGTCGTCTGCCTGAGCTGCGTGATCTCCAAAGCGACGTCGGAGCGACGCGGCAATTGCCTCTCTGGCCTGGGGAATGCCGATTGCAGGCGTGTAGCTGTGGACCTGCTGAGGAGGTAGTTGCATGGCGGCCTCGATAGAGGTGCGAACAGACTCAGGAGCAGGCACGGAAGGGTTACCAATCGAGAAATCAAACACATTCTGAGCGCCAATCTCAGCACGACGTTGCATCGCATAACCTGCAATCTCGCGGATTGCAGACTTTTCTGATCCGTATGCAAGACTTGTCTGATTGACCATGGTTTCTCAATTCTCTCGAAGCCTACAGTACCTACCTGGTAAAACGTTGGATGGAGGCGGGGATGATGCCGTTGCGCATCTGGCCTCACACAACCTTTGATAGATAGCATATTGGGCGAGAAGATCGATCTTCTCGCCCAACTTTAAAAGTTTTAACAAATTTGTATCTATTGCACGGTCTTGCAGCAAATTCCACAGAGCGTACCGCAGGTGCGGCCGCGTGACTTCAGCCTATTCGTACACGCAAGGCTTCAGAACGCCAACAAATGGCAGGTTGCGGTAGCGCTCTGCATAGTCCAGGCCGTAACCAACAACAAACTTGTCGGGTACGTGAGTGCCTACGTAACGAGGATCAATAGCTGGACGCTTGCCCTCAATGTCCTTGACCAGGAAAGCGGCAATCTCAATGGAAGCGGGGTTACGAGACTGGAGCATGCGGACCAGGTAAGAGAGGGTTAGACCGGAGTCCAGGACGTCCTCAACGATGATGACGTGGCGGCCCTCAATCTTGGTATCAAGATCTTTTACAATGCGCACAACACCAGAGCTTTTAACGCCGTCGCCGTAGCTGGAAACAGCCATAAAATCGATGGAGAGTGGACACTCAATGGCGCGCATGATGTCAGCCATGAATACAACAGCTCCGCGAAGAACAGCAATGACCAGGGGGTTCTTATCCGCGTAGTCACGCGTGATCTCTGCACCCACCTTCTTGACGATGTCCTTGATGTCCTGTTCGTCAAGCAGAATCTCTTCAATATCAGGGTGAAGCTCCGCCATTACTGGCTCCTCTCAAATGGCTTATGACCAGAATAGATGTTCAATTCTAGCAGCTGTTTTGTATCTTGCGTACATTTTACTCGTTCATCGGGACGAATTCCCGCAACCCACACCACATGTCCACGAATATTTGTTCGCACAATAGGCATCATACTCCTGGATTCAACGGGCACGCCCGCCTCGCCCAGCAGGTCAGAGATCTTTTTTGACTGCCCGTGCATGCCCAGAGGCTGCATGGTGTCCCCCGCCTCGGGTCCCGAGACCCACAGGCTACCGCCGTGAACTGGGTCTACCCCACAGGCCTGCGCGTCGAGAAGAACCGACTCGCCCAACCATTCCTGGCTATGCGCGGTTGCATAGGACACGACGTCAAAGCCGTGCTCCACAGGGAGAATGCGCGCCGAAAGCACTCGGCCGTCTGCCAGCTCCAGTGTTCCCGGGACCGCAAGGTGCTCGCCAAACGTTGCTGCAGCAGGCGATGTACCTGCGGTTTCACCGCTGTCCGCGCCCGCAGCCGCAGCACCGACCGCACTTCTCGCGGTGACCGCAGCCGCAGCGCCGACCGCACTTCTCGCAGCGCCCGTGAACGAGAATGCCACGGTGCCCAGACGAACACGCGCCTCAAGGTTTTGCGGCAGGTTAGCCACGCCAACTCCTGCAGCAACCGCTTCAAGCACGGCATCTACGTGCCTGAACTCTAGCCATGCCTCGGGAATCAGCTGTCTAGCCACAATCCTCACCACGCGGCGAGCAATCACTACGTCGGTAGAGCTCAGCTTCAGCGCGTCAAGTACCAGCGAAGATTCGCTCTTACGCAGCGTAATATGCCTCAGCTTGCGAGCAGCCTTCGCCTCAAGATAATCGTCTTCGTCAGTCATCAAATCTGCAATTTTGCACACCGTCTGCACCAGCAACGGGTTTCTCGCCTTCAGCAGAGGGAGCACGTTATGGCGCATATACGCACGTAAATAGTGGGTGTCGGTGTTGGTGGCGTCCTCATGCCAGTCTAAACCGCGAGCCTTCAGCCAGTCTTTGAGCTGGTCATGCGTGCAGTCGAGCAGCGGACGATAAATCAGCCCGCGATGCCTAGGAATCGACGCCAGGCCGCTCATACCAGACCCGCGCATCACGTTCATCATGAACGTCTCCGCGCGGTCGTCCGCCGTATGCGCCGTCAAAATCTTTGCCTTCTGGCGAGAAACCCCCTGTTCAGCGCAAAGTTTTTGAGCGAGTTCTCGCGCAGCGTCATACCGCACCCGACGACCAATTTCTTCCACGTTGCCGTCACGCTCCTGCGCAAGCTTTGCCACGTCCACGCGCAGCACGGTGTAGGGAATATCCAGCGAGTCGCAAGTCTCTTGAACAAAGTGCTGGTCAGCATCCGCGTCCACTCCGCGAAGCAAATGATTTACGTGCAGCACATGCAGGCGCTCTTGTGCAATGCGCACAAGTCCTGCTCCATCTCCGAGGTCAAGTGGCTCCGTTGCCACCATGTGGAGCAGCGCCATTGAGTCGGCTCCGCCCGAGACCATAAGGATTACAGGCGCGGCAGCCTGTCCACGTCGCGAGTTCTCTACCTTGCCCCTTTGCAATCCATCTGCCTGGTCTTTTGCGACGAGAGCGTTCTTTTTATTGAAGTATGCGTGTACGGATGGCACTTAGCACCAATTTCTGTCCGGTGTGTTTGTTACAGTTATACCCGAAAGTTACTCAGTAGAAAGAAATTCATGAATCCCACGTTTCGCCTACATATTCTTGCCAGCGGATCAAAAGGTAATTGCAGTCTGCTAGAAACACCTGATGGTCTCATTATGATTGATTGTGGAATCTCTAGAAAAGAAATTCTGCGTCGGTCTAAAGAGCTGAACGTTGACCTCTCTGAGCTTGTGGCCATCTTTATTACGCACGAGCACACCGATCACGTCGCGGGCCTTTCGGTAGTAAGTAAAACTTTTGATGTTCCTGTGTTTGCTACAACAGGAACTGCCGCCGCGCTCTCAAGAAGAAGCTCCTGTTCAAACGTCACCTTTACCCTCGTTGACCAGGCAGGTTCTGTCCATATTGACGCCGCTCCAGACATTGAGGTAAGCATCTTCCCCACCTCGCACGATGTTTGCGAGCCTATGGGCATGCGCTTTGATTATCTTGCTGGTCCTGATAGGCGCATCGTGGACTCCGTGGGCTACTGCACCGACACGGGTATTCTGACGCCCAAGGCTCTCGAGTGCCTCTCTGACGTGCGCATTCTTGCTATCGAGTCCAATCATGACGAGCACATGCTGCTCACGGGACCCTATCCTTACATGCTCAAGCAGCGCGTCCACGGAGACTCCGGTCACCTATCAAACGAGTACACCGCGCAGGCGTTGCCGCAGCTTGTTGGCCCAAATACACGCTGCGTGGTTGGCATGCATCTTTCTCACGAGAATAACCGTCCAAGCATCGCAGTTAGAACGCTTGCTGAAGCGGTTGGTGCGCAGCCGCTCAACGATGCGTTTACCGAGGCACAGACTCCCAACGGCTCTCTTGCCATCTGCGTGGCAAGCCAAGATTGGCCGATGTCGCTGTAAGCTGCGCGCCTCTCGACGATGTCGCTCTAAGCTGCGCGTGTACGCTGACACACCGCGCGTCCCGGTTTCGAGACAACAAAAAAGCGAGAAAACCTTGGAGTTCCAAGATCTTCTCGCTATGCGAGGTGCCTGTAATCGGGCGTTGAACAGGCACGTCTAGCCGTACGCTCGGCTGCAGCTATACGTGCCTGGCAGGTCAACTACCAGGCACCTTACTGCCTGAGCAGCAGCTTGACTGACCGTCAAAGCCGCCGCTCAGAGCACTAGTGTTAGTCGATTGCAATCTTTGTGACGCTAGCCTGCTGATCCTGCTTTGGAACAGTAATGGTTAGGATGCCACCATCAAGCTTTGCAGTTAGGCCCTCTCGAGCTGCATCCTTCAGATACACACCGCGAGTTGCCTGCCACTCAGAAGACTCTTTGTGCAGGTAGTTCTTGGCCTTCTCCTCCTCAGACTCCTTGCGAGCAGCAGTGATTGAAAGCCTACCTTCGTTGAGCTCGACGTCGATGTTCTCCTTGGAAACGCCGGGAAGCTCGGCCGTTACCACGTAAGACTGGCCTGCATCCTCAACGTTCATAACAAAAGCGTCGGACGAGACGGAAGACAGGGCGGAATAAGGCGCGTCAAAGAAAGAATCAAATGAGCCAAATGGCCACGTGCTCAGGTTCCTTGCAATACGATCATAGGGAACTACATTCTTCATAGTAACCACTCCTTTACTGGTAGATGCCGTTATTGGCACTTCGTTGTTCACTCTCTGTTGTACCCTGCTTGTGCAAATTTATACAACTTTTTATAAAATTTCTAAGTCTGTTTGACTAAGATTACCCTGCGGATATGTACCGCACAAATATGCGTCAGCACTGCTTCACGCACCCACCAAATATCTGAGCAAAACTGTGCAGGAATACACGAGCTGCGGTATCATGTTTTATATCAATGTTTTGCGAGACTACGACAAAAGGATCATCGTGGACACCTCGAACGACCTTGAAAATAACGCTTCACCTGCGGATCAGAACCCTCGCTCTGACACCCAGCAGGACTTTGAATACGCTGAATCTTTTGAGCAGGAAGCTCAACCAGCCGATGGAGCCGAGCTTCACGCAACTGGCGCGCAGCACTTCTCGACATCTGAAGCTTCCGAGTACGAAGGCGAAGGCGTTGCAAAGCAGCCATACGTCCGCCAGCATCGCCATCACAAAACAGTGGAGCCTATCAGCGACTTTACAATGCCAGGCGAGAAGCTCGAACTTCCCGAGAACCAGGCTGCTGGCTTCGAGTCCAGCAAGGGTTCTTATGCGAAGAAAGGTTGGCGCAAGCCAAAGAACGAGATTGCGCACCTTCGCAAGGACGTTCACTACGGCCAGTTCCTGCAGGTACCCAAGGGTCAGCGCGACATCTTTGTCCGAAAAGAGCGCCGCTCAAATGCAGGTTCGCTAATTGCCGCCATCATTGTTTTGGCTATCATCGCCGCGGTGGTCTATTTCCTCTGGACCTGGATGTCCACCAACTGGGGCGTTGCGATTCGCTAAACGCGCTGTTCGCCAACGGTGGCTGCAAAGTCGCGACGTCGCGCGACGCGTCGGCAGCTGAGCCGTCCAGTGCGCGCCTGATTTCTGCAAAGAATCTGTAACTTTTGCCTAAAAATGTAAAAGAATCTGTGGATTTGCCTGATTTCATCAAAGAATCTGTGTCCCAAACACAGATTCTTTGTACTTTTCAGGCGGACTTTGGAGCATGTCCGAGATTGCCCTTCCATGGACGCTCATATGGAGCCTGGTTTTCTCGCCATGTCTGAATGATTTGCCGGAAAAGTGCACCAAGTCTGAGCTATTTGCCGGTTTTTCTCACCATGTCTGAGTAAATTTACTCAGACATGGTGCATTTTTCAGGCTCGCAGTCAGAGGCCAATTGATCCCGCACACAAAAAGCCGCTGATACGTCATGTACCAGCGGCTTTTATTTGTAGCGTTCAGCGTGCGGCGAGAAACCCCGTGCGCTCGCAGCGCCTGGCGAGAAACCCGGTGATCTAGCTCCAGGGATCGCGCTCAAAGAGAGGTTCGCTCACGGGACGACGATCGGAGTACGGATCGTAGCCGTCATCGTCCTCGTTTTCTGCGCGAGCAAACTCCGGGTCAACAACCTGCGCTTTCTTGGAATCTGTGTCCTTGTGCGCGGCGTCCTTGTGCGTCGCGGCTTTCACAGTAGCCGTCGCAGCAGCCGCGACCTGCGGTGTAGCCGTCGCAGCGTCCTCGCGTGCCGCGGCCTGCAGCTCGGGTTTCTCGGCCCTCTTGGACTCGTCACACATGCGCAGCCTCACTTACTTCTTGCGAGCAACCAAGTTGCCATTCTCGTCAGTATCAACCAGAACAGTATCGCCCTCATGCAGCTCACCTGCAATAATCAAGTTTGCTACCTGATCAACAACGCGACGCTGAATGAGTCTCTTCAGAGGACGAGCGCCGTAAACAGGATCCAGGCCGTCAAGAGCCAGCGACTGCTTTGCAGCCTCAGAAAGTTCCAGCGTCATGCGCTCGTTAGCAAGCCTGCTACGAACATCCTTGAGCTGAATGTCCACGATGCGCTCGATGTCCTCAAGACCCAGAGGCTGGAAGATTACCACGTCATCGATACGGTTCAAGAACTCAGGACGGAAGGATCTACGCAGCGCCTCTATGACCTGTTTTCTGGACTCCTCGTTGAAGCCCTCTGCGCCGGCACCAGCAATGAACTGCGAACCAACGTTACTGGTCATGATAATGATGGTGTTCTTGAAGCTCACTACCCTACCTTGACCATCGGTTAGGCGACCGTCGTCCAGAACCTGCAGCAAGATGTTGAAGACGTCAGGATGAGCCTTCTCCATCTCGTCCAGCAAGATGACGGAGTATGGATGCCTACGAACTGCCTCGGTGAGCTGGCCACCCTCGTCATAACCCACGTATCCTGGAGGTGCGCCAATGAGACGCTGGACCGAGAACTTCTCCATGTACTCAGACATATCAATGCGGATCATCGAACGCTCGTCGTCAAATAGCAGCTCTGCCAGCGCCTTTGCTAGCTCGGTCTTACCCACGCCGGTTGGGCCCAGGAAGAGGAAGTTACCCAGAGGCTTGTTTGGATCAGCAAGTCCTGCGCGAGAACGACGAACTGCTGCAGCAACCGCGGAAACAGCGTCGTCCTGTCCAATAACGCGCAGGTGAAGCTGGTCCTCAAGGTTCTTGAGCTTGTCCATCTCGCCCTGCATCATCTTGGACACAGGCACGCCAGTCCACGAAGAAACTACCTCGGCAATCTCATCCGTGGTGACCTCTTCCTTGAGGATTCCGCCGTCTTCCTGCTTGGCGAGAAGCGCTTTTTCTGCCTCATCGTATTTACGCTCAAGCTCTGGAATGGTGCTGTAACGAAGCTCGGATGCCTGCGCCAAATCACCCTCACGGGTCACGCGCTCCATCTGCGTCTTTGCGTCCTCAATCTGGGACTTCAAGTCCTGTACCAGGTCAATTGCGCCACGCTCGTTCTGCCAGTTGGCCTTCATGCCATCAAGCTTTTCCTGCGTCGTTGCAATCTCTGCACGGAGGTTTTCCAGGCGCTCCTTTGAAGCAGCGTCCTCCTCCTTCATCAGAGCCTGCTCCTCAATCTGCATCTGAGTGAGCTGACGATCAACCGCGTCAATCTCTGCTGGCATAGAATCCAGCTCCATACGAAGCCTTGATGCCGCCTCATCTACCAGGTCAATTGCCTTATCTGGCAAGAATCGGTCAGAGATGTAGCGGTTAGAGAGGTCTGCTGCTGCAACCAGGGCGGAGTCCGTAATACGGACTCGATGGTGCTGCTCGTACTTCTCCTTAAGGCCACGCAGAATAGAGATGGTGTCCTCAACAGTAGGCTCGGAGACAAGTACGGTCTGGAAACGACGTGCAAGAGCAGCGTCTTTCTCGATGTACTTGCGGTATTCATCCAGCGTAGTGGCACCAATTGCGCGAAGCTCGCCACGGGCAAGAGCTGGCTTCAAGATGTTTCCAGCGTCCATGGAACCCTCGGAAGCGCCGGCGCCCACGATGGTGTGAAGCTCGTCGATGAAGAGGATAATCTGGCCATTAGACTTGGCCACCTCTTTTACCACGCTCTTCAGGCGGTCCTCAAACTCACCGCGGTACTTTGCGCCTGCTACCAGGGCAGACATATCAAGCTCAACAAGCTCTTTGTCGCGCAGGGTACTTGGAACGTCGCCAGAAACAATGCGCTCTGCCAGGCCTTCCACAATTGCGGTCTTACCAACACCAGGTTCGCCGATAAGAACAGGATTGTTCTTGGTGCGGCGGCTCAGAACCTGAATGGTACGGCGAATCTCTTCGACGCGACCAATAACTGGATCAAGCTTTCCCTGGCGAGCAAGGTCGGTCACGTTGCGACCGTATTGCTCCAAGGCCTCAAACTGCGGCTTTGCATCCTGAGAGATTACGCGTTCATCGCCACGAAGCTCGTTGTAGACCTCTTCCACGCGCTTAGCAGTAACGCCGGCGTCGCGAAGAATCCTACCTGCGTCAGTGTTGTCGTTTGCCAGCGCAGTGAGCAGATGCTCGGAGGTAACGTAGGAATCTCCCAACTTAGTGGCAAGCTTCTCTGCCTCGTTGATAACCTTGAGAAGGTCATTGCCAATGCCAATCTGTGCTCCGCTTACCTTTGGAGCCTTAGAGATTGCCTGGTCTACCTGCGTGGCAATTGCATCAGGATCTGCGCCAATCTTCTCCAAGATAGAACGCAGGTTGCGCTCATTGCTGTCCAGCAGCGCCTTGAGCAGGTGTGTTGGTGCAACCTCGGAAGCCTCTACATCACCAGCAATACCAAGAGCTGCCTGCAGTGCTTCCTGGGCGGTTACGGCCCATTTATCTAGTCTCATAAAATCACCCTCCTACCCCAAACAAAATCGTGCCGGGGACTGAATCTTCATCGGATTCTATATACCCCCAAGCACGACTTTTAATACATATCTAAGTGTGTTTGTAGTAGATTTTCTTATCGCGTTGTACTGAGCTTTTTCGCAGCCCTGCTCCACGCCTTATTGCTTCTAAAATTCCGCCTCTTCATAAACCAGATTTTGCTCAGCTTCCATTGTCGAGAAAAACTCACCAGGTGTAAGTACTGGTATATCTGAGCGAGTAAAATCTGCCACATTTCTTGTGACGATATAGTCTGCCTTTATCTTTTTAGCTGCTCGCCAAATAAGACAGTCTTCAAAGTCTTCCCACTGCTCCGACAGTGCATTCGAAATATCCGCACCATCAATAGAACACACGTTAAGCAGTGGAAATACCTCTTTAAGTATTTCTTGCATGCGAGCAGAGCCATGAGCCTTAGCACCAACATAGTAGAGATCCGTGTATGACTGAGCTGCTATCCACAGCTCAGCGTCTCTGAACTGCTTCATTATGAAAAGCTTTTTTGCATCAGCAACAAACTGCTCTCTGCATAAAAAGACATCCAGCAAAACATTAGTGTCAATCAAGAGCTTCATAGTCATTTGACCTCCACTCGCTGATTGCCTCTTTGTAGGTGCTGTCGCCCAAATCATTCCAAAACGACGCCGGTGCGGGAACTGAAATCTTTTCAAAGAGTGCCGAAAGCTGCTCTTTGTCCTTCTCACTCAATTGGCGAGAAGATCCTCTAGCAGACAGTTCTGACGCAGCACCCTCATGGGCATCGGGAAGCTTGCCTGTTACCAGCACATATTCAAATGCAGCATTAATCAGTTTGGTGGTGTTTGATCCGAGCGATTCAAGAACTTCAGAAACCTGATTTTTTACTTCAACAGGAACACGGGCGGTTACAATACTGTCCATAGCCCCTCCTTTACCTAGTTATATCATTGTATTCATGTATTACAACTAGGTCAAGAAGCAAAAGCTAAACGGTTTCTGACTGGATGTTTCCGTCTTTTAGAACAAGAGAGTGGAAGCGCTCTCTTATTTCTGGAGTTACTTGATGAGATGTCATAACAACGGTTCTCTCATCATCTTTTAAAATCAAATCAATGAGACTCTGAACCGAATCGGAATCCAAATGGGCAAAACTCTCGTCATAAATCACAATTTGTGGCTTAAACAAAAAGATTCGTGCAAGAGCCAATCGCTGTCGTTCTCCACCAGAAAGACTACTTCCTGCCTGGTCAATCATATGATTGATTCCATCTGGATATCTGGTAAGAATCTCAGAAAAACCTGACTTTGTTATAGCATCAATAATTTCTTCATCGGTAAACTCATGGCAAAACAACGTAACGTTATCCCTGATGGTCGCATTAAAAATGAACGTTTGCTGAGAACAAGGGATTATGAACCGAGCGTATTGCTCGCTTTTGAATTGCTTGATCGACACACCATCCAAGCAAATATCTCCGCTATCTGGGCTCAGGGCATCCGTTAACAGTTTGATTAGTGTTGTTTTTCCACTTCCCGAGCTTCCCTCAAGAAGATACTTTCTGCCACGTTCCAAAGTAAAACTAATATCCGACAAAACTAATTTGTCCTCGTCATAACCATACGAAACATGATTGATCGATAGATTCGTAAAGTGCTCAGGGGTATCTTCTGTTCCACTTTCTGTAGCTGGAGCTTCATCAAGAAGTGTTTGTATTTTAGTAATAATCTCTTTTGCACTTCTCATATCAGTAATTGAATCACTTATGTTTTGAATAGGGTTTGCTATGTAAACAACAAGCTGAGATGCCGCGACCATCATTCCTACTGTCATCAATCCATTAAGAGTAAGAATGGCGCCAATAAAATAAATTCCGATGTAAATAATTTGTCCTACAGTAAATGAAAGTAAACGTGCCAAAGAACTAAAGTAACGAGCTCCAAATTTCTGCTTCTCCCAAGCCTGATTCGCGCTGCTCATGGCAACCCGCGAAGCCTCTGTTAGATGAAAGCTTCTAAGCAGATCAAACCCTTCAAGATGCTCATTTGCTGTAGCAATAAAATGTTCAGCTGATTCAGATTGTTCTTTTCGCTTGTTAGAAATAATTCCAGACATTGTGTTAGGAACAAACATCTGGACAGCAATCATGCACAAAATGAACAGTACGAGCCATGGTGAAATAAACAGCAAGATTATTAGGCTTACTACACCAGAAAAAACATCTATCAAAAGATCAATAAAGACGCGAAAGTATGTTTCCTCAAGTAAATCAAGGTCGTTAGTAAGGATTGAGAGCCAATGACTGGTATTGAACGAGTGGAACTCAGGAATTGAACGACTGAAAATCTTTTGTATCAGCTCATCACGTAAATGCGTTTGACAGCCCTGTATTACTGACCAGCGCAAACGCCTGCAAATCAAGTCGACGATAAAATAGCAGAGTATGTAAAGGCCAAACCAGAGGCCATCATTCAATGCATCCGACAGATTGCCGTCCATGGCAAGGTTAACGGATTGGAGCATTACAAATGAAAGGGCAATTTCAAACAAGCTGCTCAAAAGAGAGAAGACTATAAAGAAAAATAGTTTGCTTTTTTGCTGAGCGTAAAGGTATTTAAGCATGCCATCTCCCTTAAAAGAGATTTCGTTTAAAAAAGGTTATGACTGTATTCGGTATTCGGTATTCGGTATTCGGTATTCGGTATTCGGTATTCGGTATTCGGTAAATGGTAGCCGAATCCAAAAAAACCAGCTCCCCGCATTTACTCGCGGAGAGCTGATCATCTTACTAGTAGCATTTGCCTCGTCGTCTTACGATTCTTTTGGCTGCGCCGAGTTGTCCTCGGCGGCGTTGGCGTCAGAAGAAGCGGAACTTGGCATGCCCAGTAAGCGCTGCATCACCATCTCTGGGCTGGTCTCGCTGTAGCGAACAAGCGAGGTAATGCGCTCACGCATGTGATACTCGTGGAGCTCATCCTCAAGCACGCGGATGCGTTCACGCAGCTCATCAATAAGATCGTCCTTCTCGAGAGCTCGTTCACGCATGTCCAAAATGCGCACGACACCGGCAAGATTGATGCCCTCGTCCGTCAACTTTGAAACAAGATTGAGGCGGTCAATATCCGCGCGAGAGTACAGGCGCGTGTTGCCCCTGGAACGGCCGGGATTAATCAGGCCCTTCTGCTCGTACACGCGCAGCGTCTGCGGATGCATGCCCGTGAGCTCGGCCGCAACGCTAATCATGTAGAGCGGCTTGTTACGACCGTCGTCCTTCTTTCGAGCCATTACCGCTCCTCTCGGTAGCTGCGCTCGTCGGCATCAAGCAGCGCCTGAAGAGCGTCTCGCTCCTTCTTGGAAAGTTTTGTTGGAACCTTAACGTCCACCGAAACATATAGCGCGCCGCGAGTAGCAGAATCCTTTACGCGAGGAGCGCCCAGATTCTTGAACCTGAACGTCTTTCCACTCTGTGTACCTGCAGGAACCTTGAGTCGCACGGTAGTTCCGTCAGGCGTTGGCACGTCAACCGAGGTGCCCAAAGCCGCCTCGTAGATACTCACTGGCAGCTTCATGCGCACGTCAGCGCCATCTCGCGAGAAGACCGGGTGGGCCGCAACGTTGATGGTAACCACAAGGTTGCCTCGTGGACCACCATTTACGCCGTACTCGCCACGCTTCTTGTAACGCAGCTTCATGCCATCGTAGGCACCAGCTGGCACCTTAATGGTGAGCGATTGCTCCTCACCAGTTGAAGGCATGCGATATGTTGCCTTGCGAGAAGTTCCCTTAAACGCCTCATCAAACGATACGTTTACGGACATAGTAAGGTCGCTACCTGCAACTGGACGGTTTGCTCGCCCGCCAAAGATGTCGGCAAAGTCAAAGCCGCCGGCTCCCGCACCAGCACCGCCACCAAAGCCGTTAAAGAAATCGGCAAAGTTGGCGCCGTTTACGTTGGTGGTATAGGTGAACCCACCCTGGCGACCACCAAATCCACCTCCAGGAATACCGCCAAATGCGAGCATCTGGTCATACTCCTGGCGCTTCTTATCATCAGAGAGCGTGTTGTACGCTTCCGAAATCTCTTTGAACTTGGCCTCATCGCCACCTCTGTCGGGGTGGTATTTAGCTGCAAGTTTTCTAAACGCTTTTTGAATATCAGACTTCGAGGCGTCGCGCTTCACGCCAAGAACGTCATAAAAAGTCTTACTACCTGCCATTCAGCACGGCCTCCTCTCTAAAACTACTCTGTCTTACTCAGCTACACCGTTCTCAGTTGTGCCATTTGCAGCTTCTGCACTGTCTGCACCGTCTGTGGCTTCTTGCTCTACTGGACGCTTTGGGCCGCCGTGGGTAACAACAACCATCGCAGTACGAATGTCCTTGCCGCCCATACGATAGCCCTTTTGGTACACCTGAGCGACGGTTTCATCATATGCCTCGGTGTCCTCAATCTGGCTCACTGCCTGGTGAGATAGAGGATCAAAAGCCTCGCCCACAGGGTTAACTACCTCAACACCCTCTTTGTTCAAGACGCCCACAAGCTTATTGCATACTGCGGAGACGCCCTCAACAAACTGCTGAGCTGCAGGGTCTGTCAGATTGTCCGCGTGCTCAATTGCGCGCTCAAGGTCATCAATGACAGGAAGCAGGTCAACTACCAGCTTCTCTGTTGCGCGCTGGCGCTCATCAAGACGCTCCTGAGCGGTACGACGACGGTAGTTGTCCCAGTCAGCCTGCAGACGCAGGAAGCGATCATTTGCCTCAGCTGCCTGCTGCTTTGCTGCCTCAATCTGGTCAGAAACCGAGTCCAGCTCGTTCTGCAGGCGGTCGCGCTCCTGAGCTGCACGCTGAGCGTCAGCAGCAATCTCTGCCTCAGCCGTCTCTTCTCCACGACGAATTGCCTCAGCAACCATCTCTTCTTCGGTCATCGGACGGCCTGCGCCCGCCGCGCCAGCTGCGCCGTTGGCAGCGGTCGCGTTGCCATCAAGCGTCTGACTTGCGGAACCATCTCCCACAACGCCGACGGCGCCTACGGTTTCATCACCGTTATTCTCGTTATCAAAGGTAGTGTCAACCTTGTTCTGGTCTGCTGTTGTCACTGCCATCACCTCCCTATGTGTAGAAGGCGGCCAAACGTTTCCGCCAGCCGCCTCCGAGTCATATCACATTGTCTACCAGCTGCTGCACCAAGTTACCCAAGCGCATATGCCGAGAAACTCAGATTAGTTCTGGTTCTTATCGTCGTCGACAACCTCGTAGTCTGCATCAACAACGTCTGGCTCAGAAGGGTTACTTGCTGCGCCATTGTTGCCTGCGGTCTGAGCCTGAGCGTCTGCGTAAACAATTTCTGCGAGCTTCTGACCAACCTCGGTGAGCTTCTCGCCAGCCTTCTTGATTGCCTCAATGTCGGAGCCATCAAGTGCGGTCTTTGCCTCAGCAACAGCCTCTTCAACGGCCTTCTTCTGATCCTCTGGGACCTTATCGCCAAGGTCTTTGACGGTCTGCTCGGTGCTGTATGCCAGGGAGTCTACCTGGTTGCGGACCTCAATCTCGTCCTTACGCTTCTTGTCTTCCTCAGCGTGGGACTCTGCGTCCTTGACCATGCGGTCAACTTCATCGTCGGACAGAGCGGTGGATCCAGAAATGGTAATCTCCTGGGACTTGTCGGTTGCCTTGTCTTTAGCGGTGACCTTCAGGATGCCGTTTGCGTCGATGTCAAAGGTAACCTCAATCTGAGGGATACCACGCTGAGCAGCAGGAATACCGGTAAGGTTGAACTTACCAAGGCTCTTGTTGTCAGAAGCCATCTCGCGCTCGCCCTGGAGGACGTGAATCTCAACGGAAGTTTGGTTGTCAGCTGCGGTGGAGTAAACCTTTGTGCTGGAAGTTGGGATGGTGGTGTTGCGGTCGATGACCTTGTCAACAACGCCGCCAAGGGTCTCAACGCCCAGGGACAGTGGGGTTACGTCCAGCAGCAGGATGCCGGAGACGTCGCCGGTAAGAACGCCGCCCTGAACAGCTGCGCCGTCTGCAACAACCTCGTCTGGATTGACGGACATGTTAGGTTGCTTGCCGGTCATGCTCTTGACCAGGTCCTGAACAGCTGGCATACGAGTGGAGCCGCCGACCAGAATAACCTCGCTGACATCGGAGAGCTGAAGGCCTGCGTCCTGGAGTGCCTTGGTTACAGGAGCCTTGCAGCGGTCGAGAAGATCGCGGGTGATGCGCTCAAACTCTGCACGAGTCAGAGTGTAGTCAAGGTGCTTAGGACCAGATGCGTCTGCAGTGATGAATGGCAGGTTAATCTGTGCCTGCTGAGCGCTGGAGAGCTCCTTCTTGGCATTCTCTGCAGCCTCCTTGAGGCGCTGAAGTGCCATTGGATCCTTGCGAAGGTCAATGCTGTTATCGGAGTTGAACTTGTCTGCAAGCCAGTCGATAACGCGCTGATCCCAGTCGTCGCCGCCCAGGTGGTTGTCGCCGTTGGTTGCAAGAACCTCAACAACGCCGTCTGCAAGATCAAGCAGGGAAACGTCGAAGGTACCGCCACCGAGGTCGAAGACAAGAACCTTGTGGTCCTGGTCCTTCTTGTCCAGACCGTAAGCAAGGGCTGCTGCGGTTGGCTCGTTGACAATACGCTGAACGTTGAGGCCAGCAATCTTGCCTGCATCCTTAGTTGCCTGACGCTGTGCGTCGTTGAAGTATGCTGGGACAGTAATGACAGCGTCGGTTACAGGCTCACCAAGGTACTTCTCGGCGTCTGCCTTCATCTTTGCGAGGGTCATAGCGCTAATCTGCTCTGGAGTGTAGTCCACGCCGTCAATCTCAACGACTGCGCGACCGTCGGTGCCAGCCTTAACCTTGTAAGGGACTGTCTTAATCTCAGACTGGACCTCGTCAAACTTGCGGCCCATGAAACGCTTGATGGAGAAAACAGTGTTTACAGGGTTGGTGACAGCCTGGTTCTTTGCTGCCTTACCAACAATGCGGTCACCGTCAGCACGGAAGCCGACGACGGAAGGAGTTGTGCGGTCTCCCTCTGCGTTAACGATAATAGTTGGCTCTCCACCCTCGAGGACAGCCATAGCTGAGTTTGTGGTACCCAGGTCAATTCCAAGAATCTTACCCATTGTGAATCATCCTTTCCTATGTACGTGTTCCGTTTGGCGAGAAACCCCACAGGTAGATGACCTGAAAAGGGGCACAAGCTAACCGTAAACACATACCGTGTTTCTGCTTTACGGTTTTGCTTATACCCCTATGTCTGACTTATATACATAATCTAAGTCAGTTTGTAGTAGATTTTTTCACCGACGTTTTGTAGCCGCTGGTTTAAAATACATAAAACCTAGAAAGGAGCTAGCATGATTTATAAATCGCTAATCCATTTGCTTTCTAGCAACATTTTATTACTTGGCCCACTTTCATTAGTATTTTTGTTTATATCTTCTACTAGATGGTTTTTGAAATTCGAGCAAAATAATGTCTCCCTTAAGAAAAAAAAATTTTTTGCCTTCTGAAGTAAAAAATCATCAACAGGAAATATCTGTTTGCTACATCCCAGTATTTCTCTCAGCTATCTTCGTTCTGTTGTTTGGAACTTATTTTGATTTTATTATGCTTTTTCTGGGAAGTTCTAATTTTTTTGCCTTAATACTTTTGTCTGATAAAAAAATAAAAGCCCAGTTAACAAATAAAGAAATGCTACTTGATATGATGAAGTGGGAATTATTTGTCTTCCTAATACTCTTTATTCTTATTGAATTCTTTTACGGAGCGAAAGAATTTTCTCTCTATATATTTCAATTATCAAGAAACTTTCCGCCGATGATCAATGAGCTAAATTCGATAATATACGTAGTGTTTGATTTAACTGAAAACCTGTTTCTAATTTTTTTGTTCTCAGCTTTAATTACAGCCTCTTTTATAGTGGCTAATTGTGCTCTTTTATACATAATTTTTCCTCTATTAAAAAATCACCTGAAGAGAACTAAGCTTACTAATGCTTCTATTATCGTAATAGATTATCCCTTCCATAAGCCTCACGCCATGCTGCGGAAAACTCGTCAACAGCAATCTTTGTTCCGGGGTGATCCATCATTGTGTAAACAATATCAGGTGGAAGAGTGACTGCATCAATACCTGCAGAAATGAGCACATGAACCTGCTCGGTATTCTTAAACGATGCGGCAAGAATCTTAGAATTCAGTCCGTGAGTTTCAAGCATCTGCATAAGATCAAAAACCTGACCGATTCCGTCACCGTAATTACACATGCGGTTAACATAAGGAGCCAGGTAATCTGCGCCATTCATAGCTGCCAAGAATGCCTCGTCAGCCGAATAAATTGCAGTTGCCAGGACACCCAGTCCCTCGGATTTGAGCTGCTTAATCGCCTTGTATCCATTACGGGTAACAGGAATCTTCACATAGGTATTCTCGGGGCGAAGACCACAGATATATCGAGCCTCTTCCAGCATTTGTTCATAGTCAGTCGAGACAACCTGAACAAAGAATTTCTGGTCAGGAAGTAGATATTCCACAAACTCCTTGATGACCTGTCCAGGCTGCTTACCGCTTCTAGTAATAATTGAAGGATTAGTGGTAACTCCATCGATGGTCAAAAGCTCATCAAGTTGCTTAACAGCCTCAAGATCAGCTGTATCTAGAATAAACTCCATGCTTGGCTCCCCTTTATCACTAGAGCATCTATGTGCTGAGCACTATTCTAGCCGTTGTACTTCTCGCCATAAGCTGATATTTAGTCTTATCTCCAAACGGCGGCGTATGTGAAGTGCTAATCGGAATCTACAGCGTCTACCAGTGGAATTCTGATTGTAAACACAGAACCCTGAGGGTTGTTTTCAGAGACTGTGATGGAAGCTCCATGTCGCTTTAAGATGGTTTTAACCAGCGAGAGGCCAATGCCTGCGCCGCCAAACTCTCTGGATCGTGACTTATTCACCCTGTAGAACGGCTCAAAAATAAGCTCTCTTTGCTCTGGAGCTATGCCCACTCCTGTATCGGCAATTATAACCACGCCTTCTTGACCCTTCGTTTCTAGGGTAATGTTGACTGAACCTTCTTCATTGTTATAACGAATGGCATTTTCAACCAGGTTGTAAAGAGCTCGATATAGCAGATTGGTATTTCCTTTAACGATAAAGGCCTGTGCCTCAGATTGTGTATCAGAATGTGCATCAATCTGCGTATTAACCTGCACGTTTACCATATTATTTTGAGCAACCGATTCAAGATCATCCACGACCGTTTTAATTACTGAATCAAGAGAAACATCCTCAACCTCTCCTAGCTCAGATGTCTCCGCAAATTCCAAAAGATCAGTGATGATGGAAGATAGGCGGTCAATGTATGTCTCCATCGTAGTTACAAGCTCGTCATATTCATGCTGTTCGCGTTTCTTTTTCTTAAAAACATCCAGCTTGGTCCTTAGTACAGTAATTGGCGTTCTGAGCTCGTGAGCTGCGCTTGCCGAGAAACGCCTCTGCATTGCAAACGCTTCATCTAGTTGCTCAGTCATCTGATTAAATGACTTAACCAGCTCTTGAATCTCTTCTCCACCGCCCTCAATTTCAATGGAATCAGACAATGTATTTGGGCTCATTTCTTTCATGTGAGCAGAGAGTTGTTGAACTGGCTTGGTATAGTGGCCTATTAAAAAATAAGCTACACAGCTTCCTGCAACAATCACAAAGAGCAAGATGCCTAACGCGTCAAACAAAATAGAGCGTTCGATAGCATCTACATCCAAAACGATAGAAAGAGCTCCCTGATTGATGGCGTTAGCTGCAGCTAGTTCCAGCAGCTCAGAAGTCGAGCGATACACAAGCCAGGTTAAAACAACGCAACAGCACACCAATAAGCCCACCATAAGAAGAGTGAGTTGGGCACGTATCGAGCGCATTGGCTTTGGGATTATTTCACTTATCTTAGTCATCGCTGTCCCTCTTAAAGCAATAACCCTCTCCTACTTTGTTGGAAATCGGGTCATATCCAAGAGCTTCTCGCAACTTTTTTCGTACCGAAAAAATGTGAACACGAACAGAATTGCTGAATAAGTCCACGTTGCTATCCCACGCATGAGTCATTAGCTCTTCACTGCTCACAACTGCTCCAGCATGTCGCATCAGATACTCTAGGATTGCAAGTTCTTTCTTGGTGAAATTAACCTGAGCGTCTCCAACAAAAACTTGTCGAGCCGTAGTGTCAAACCGAAGTTTTCCAGCTATCAAACACACCTCTCCGTGAGTGTACTCACGGCGCAGGAGCGTCCTAATACGGGCCTCGAGCTCACCAAACGCAAAGGGTTTTATAAGGTAGTCATCAGCACCCGCGTCTAATCCAACAATGCGATCAGACACCGATGAACGCGCAGAAAGAATCAGCACCTTAGTCTCTGAGTGCTCCGCTCGTAGCGTACGCAGCAAATCAAGTCCATCGATACCAGGAAGGTTAAGGTCAAGTAGAATCAGGTCATATTGTTCAAGCTGAGCCATTTCAAGAGCCTGAGTGCCGTTGTCGACAAGATCAACGTAATAACCGTCCAGCTCAAGCCCCTCTCCAATAGAGGCAAGAAGCTCTTTTTCATCTTCCACTACAAGGATTTTCAATTCTTCCCTTTCAAATGCAGCTTGATGCTAGTTGCAAGCGTTAGAGTACGCCTGGACCAAGCTCAAGTGACTCAGCCCAGGCGTACTTCATACAACACTTCAAATGCTAACCGATTGAACCCTACGGCGAGAAGTTCTTCTCGCCGTGTGCCGTGAGTGGTATGTAAGTTTCTATAACCTACTTTGACTGAGCAAGAGCCTGGTCAACGCGCTTTTGAAGCTCGCTGCCCTGAAGCTTGCTGGAGCCACCGGTAATTGGATCGCCCACAAGTCTACCGTTCTGGTCAATAACCATAGTAGTTGGGAACGCTGTGAGGCCTTCGATAACGTGACCGCCATCGCTGTGAGGATCAAGAGCGACGTTTCCGTAGGTAACGCCCTGCTTCTGGAGAATATTCACGGCTTCCTTCTTAGCGTCGTCCGTGTATGCAGCTTCGGCGTTAACACCCAAGACATTGACACCTTTGTCCTTATAGGTATCAGCAAGTTCTTGAAGCATTGGCATCTCCTGAATGCAGCCAGTACAGCCATTGAACCAGAAGGTCAGAACAGTGACCTTATTCTGTCCAAATACGGTGTTGTCATAGGTAGCGCCAGTAGTGATATCTGTTGCCTTAAAATCTGGGAAGGTGTCGCCGTCTTTGAGGTGCAGTTTTGATGCTGCCTCAGGTGGAACTGCAGCAGAATTCTGCTGCTCGGCAGTTGGAGCGGTTGTTGTGCCTGTGTTACCAGTACCACCAACGCTGCATCCAACAAGCGCAACTGCCATAAGTAGGCCAGCGACATACGTCAGGGATTTTGTTACAAATTTTTTCATTTCATAGTCCTTTCTGTCTTTTCTACGTACGAAACGTAGCTATACACGTTTTATGACACTTACTTTATTGAGCTTGTCGCCTGTAGATCAGCCAAGTGCTTTGCTGTAGCAACCTTTTCCGACTGCTCAATTTTCTTGTTGATTAACAGGAGTTTTGCATCAATCGCATGAACAGGACATACCTTTATGCACTCTCCGCAGCGAATGCACTCAAGAGCTGCGTTGTTCTTCGTAATATCTACGTCCATCTTGCATGTACGCGCACACTTTCCGCAGCTTACACAGGTCTTCTCGTCAACTCGATACTGCAAAATTGAGATGCGATTGAACAGAGAATAAAAAGCCCCGAGCGGGCAAATCCATTTGCAAAAAGGACGATAAAACATGATGCTCAATAGCACGACAGTTGCCAGAATGCTGAACTTCATCGTAAAAAGTGTGCCCAGAGCTGCCCTAATGCTGACATCTGCTAAAGAAAGCGGAATTGCTCCCTCGAGAATTCCCTGTGGACAAACATACTTACAGAAATAAGGCTCTCCCATTCCTACAGCATTTTGAATCAAAGCCGGTAGAGCCCAGACAAGCACAATTAATATGACGTACTTCAAATAGCGCAAGGCTTTGAGCTTTTTGGTGCTAAATTTTTTTGGGAATGGAATCTTGTGGAGAAGATCTTGTACCCAGCCAAATGGACAAAGAAATCCGCAGACAAACCTGCCTAGCAAAGTTCCAATGAGAATCAAAATACCCGTAATGTAATACGAGAAGCTGAATTTAGAAGATCCAACTACTGCCTGAAATGCTCCAATCGGGCAAGCTCCCGTAGCTGCTGGGCAAGAATAGCAGTTAAGTCCAGGGACACAGACTGACTTTGCAGGACCAGTATAGATAGTTCCCTTAGCAAAATTTGTTAGGTGAGGGTTAGTCAGAAAGGTTGCGCATGCCTGTACGAAACCTCTTTTAGTGATAAATTCTCGTACTTTCTTTCCAAGAAATTTTATCCCTGAGAACACTTTCACTGCAGGTCACCTAACCAATACCTACACACTCAAGGCAGATTCGTACCGCTTTTCCCAATACGACACTAACCTCTCCGCGAGAAGCGCCATAGACTACAAATGCGCATCCTAATAGCAAAAATAGAATAGGCAGGACACGTAGGCGGCAGCTCCAACCACAAGCTTGCTTTGATTTCATAGATACTCCCTTCTCCTGGCTCTAGTACAACAGAAGGGGTGTTAAATCCCTGTTAAGCTGATTTAAATTTTCCAGGAAGGGTTACGAACAGCTGCACAAATATCTTTTGGATTTCTACGAATATCATGCCAATGCCAATGACAATGACAATGGCAATGGCAATGGCCCTTAAATACATCTTGAATGTGGCTCAAGTGCGGCCCAAAAGATGCCCTGAGACTTTTTATATAAATATCCGAACTTATAAAATATGCAATCACATAAAACCGCAGGTATACGGCACGCAAGAAAATCTGGTCTTATCGCCATCGGCTCGCGAGGCAAATTTCGGATTTGGGAAACACACCAAAGTCGGATAATCTGTCAAAAAGACGTATACATGACGCTGAAAATAGCTAAAGCATGCAGATTATCGTCATTAGATGTGTAAAATGCCCGCATCTGAGCAGAATATCCGACTTTGGTGTGTTCCTTAGGCGCGGAATTTACCTATAGTTAAATCTTTTATATGATGCTATTCATTTTCTAGCATATTAGGTTAAGTTTATGCATAGAAATGTATATCAAGCGGTGCAACCGCCTAGCTGACTGGCTATCTTGATTAGGAACATGTCGATTCTTCAGCGAGACATATCAAAGCAGCGGTATTTTGCGCGCCATGCCTAAAAGCCGACGCTAACACGTTGCAGAAAAAAGCTGGTAATCCAAAAGGATTACCAGCTTAAGGTCAGTATGTTTCTCGTCACATGAGAAAGCCACGTATGAGCAGCGCTTTCGTGCCCGGAGGTTATGCGGGCTCGCGCCCGTTGGACCTGCGGAAACGCCGTGCTCGTTGCGCACTTAGTGGGTTGCGTCCTCGAAGAACTCCCATGCCTGAGCGTCGGTTGCGCCCTCGTGAACGATCATGCGGACAGCCTCAGCCATCTGCAGAGGATGGGTGCTCTGGAAGATGTTGCGGCCCATGTCAACGCCGCGTGCACCCTTGCGGATCACGTCGTATGCAAGGTGCAGAGCGTCGCGCTCAGCGAGCTTCTTGCCGCCAGCAACAACAATTGGAACTGGGCATGCTGCAACGACTTCCTCGAAGTCCTCGCAGTCGTAAGTCTTAACAATCTGGCAGCCCATCTCAGCAATGATACGGGTTGCAAGCTTGAAGAAGCGACCGGTGCGCTCCATATCCTTACCAACAGCGCAAACGCCGAGGGTAGGAATGCTGTAGCGGAAGCCAGCGTTAATGACTTGGCTGAGGTTATCGATGCTGGAGAGCTGGCCATCAGCGCCGATGAAGGTCTGAACAGCCATGCAGTCTGCGTTCATGCGGATAGCGTCCTCAATGTCAACAGCAACAACCTCGTGAGAGAGGTCGGACTGCAGCATAGAAGAACCAGAAGAAACGCGAAGAGCGATGCCCTTAGAAACCTCAGGAGAAACGCAAGTCCTGATTGCGCCACGGGTGCCCATGAAGCAGTCAACGTAAGGAGCAAGCTGTGGAAGCAGCAGGTCAAGACGCTCGAGACCAGCGGTTGAGCCCATGAAGTAACCGTGGTCAAATGCGAACATTACAGTGTTGCCGCTCTTTGGATCAAAGATGTTGGAGAGGTGCTTCTGCATACCCCAGTCGAGGTTGTTTGCACCCTTTACATAAAATCCCTGATTGTTAGCAAAAGGAGTGTCTACGTGATAATCCTTAGCTACTTTCAATCCGTCCAGATCTGCCATGAAAATCCTTTCAATAAAACCTTAAAGCACACAGAGAAGGCGTCTTCTTGGGCGAAGCTGCCTCGCAGGAGAACGTGCCTCGTTCGAGAACGCGTCTCGTAGGAGAATGCGCCTCTTTGGGCGCCCGCCCTGGGAGGACCACCCTCCTCTGCGGCTGAATTACCTCATAAGCTGGCGAGAAGACCGGTCTTCTCGCCAGCCGCGAACTTACGCCTTAAACGTACACCTTGATTAGAAGGAGTAGTTGTTCATGTTCTCCTTGGTGAAGACAAGGCGCTCAGGAAGCAGGACAACGCCGTTGTTCTTATCGCCAGTCTTTGCACCCTCGGAGATGGAGTCGTTAGCCTCAACCTTGACATCACCGATGCTTGGGATGGAGATGGTGTCGCCAACCTTGACCTCGTTACCAGCTGCAAGGAATGCTGCAACGTAGCAACCCATAGCGCCCTGAACTGCGCAGTCCCAGAGGCCCCAGTTGTAGATGGTGCCGTGCTCGCAGTAGGACTTGATGGACTGTGGAGAAGCAAAACCGGTGATGGTGATCTTCTTTGCGTCGTAGCCCTTGTTCTCTGCAGCCTGGAGCTGACCAGGAAGAGCGGTGGAGTCGTTGCAGATGATCAGGTCAATCTCTGGGTAAGCGTCAAGGATTGCCTCACCGATGGTAATTGCCTGCTCTGCGTCCTGGTTGGAGTAGTAGTTCTCGTGGACGTTCTTCCACTTAGGATACTTCTCCTTGATGATCTTCTGTGCAGCTACCTGCCAGGAGTTCTGGTCGGTAACGGTTGCCTGGGAGTAGTGCCAGACGTAGGTGATCTCGTCCTTCTCTGGGTCCTTGCCGCGCTCCTTGAGGCCAGCAACACCCATATCAACAAGCATCTGACCAAGGATCTCTGGAGTACCCTGAGAAACCATGAGGGTACGATCCTCTGGGTTAGCGTCGGAGTCCCAGGTGGTAACTACGATACCAGCAGCAGTTGCCTTCTTCAGTGCGTCGGAAACGCCCTTTGCGTCAACGGTAGAGATGCTGATTGCGTCTACGCCGTTAGCAACCGCCTGGTTGATGACGGAAACCTGAGCGGAAACGGATGCGGTTGCGTCGCCGATGTAATCAACGGTGAAGCCCCACTCCTTGGACTTATCCTGTGCGCCCTTGTTTGCGGACTCGAAGAATGCGTTGCCGGTGACCTTAGGAATAAATGCTACGGTCTTGCCCTTGACGTCTCCGCCACCCTCGGACTTCTTGGTCTCTTCCTTCTTCTCGCCGCCACCACTATTGCAGCCTGCCAGAGCGAGGCCAGCGCTAACTGCGGTAATACCAGCGGCACCAATAAAACCACGACGAGTAATCTCTTGCATAGGTAACCTCCCTTGTCTGTGCCTAAGGCACAATTTCCCCAAAGCTTATGCCTTGGCTTTACTGCTGCTTGAAAGCAGCGATTTCAAAAACGTACCAATATTTGTTCCGCTTGCTGCCGATCGAGCAACGATGACAACAACCAGCAGGACACCAACAGGAATATCCAGGTACTGTGGGCTTACCTTGAAGCACAGTGGCAAGCCGAAGCGCAAGAATGCAATAACAAACGAAGCAAGTGCGGTACCAACAATGGAGCCCTTACCACCAGTAGAGAGCGTGCCACCCAAAACAACTGCGGTGATGATGTCCATGGTGAGGTCGGCGCCAAGATCAGACTTAGCGGTACCCAGGTAAGCAGTCAGAACAACACCTGCAATAACAGCAGAAACTGCGGAAAGCATGTAGGTAGACATGATGACTGCTCGGCTGTTAATGCCTGAGAACTCAGCTGCACTCTGGTTAACGCCAACCAGAGTGATGCGACGACCATACTTGGTCTTGTGCAGCAGAATAAATGCGACGACCAGCATCAGGATGTAGATAAGAAGCTGGAATGGAATGACGCCAAAGAGCTGGAAGTTAGATACAAACTTGAAGTCCTCGGGGAAACCGCCAATTCCCTGGTAGCTCTCGGTCTTGGAGAGCGTGGAGATGAGCAGCGCCAGACCGGAGTACAGGAAGCTGCCGCCCAGGGTAACAACCATTGCTTGCACTCGACAGTACGCAATCAAAAAGCCCGAAAGCGCGCCGCAAGCAACAACCAGGACAAAGGCAACACCCACGGCGCCCCAGATAGGAAGACCAAAGTCCTGCCAACCAACGCCAATAGTGATGGACGTCAGACCAACCAGGGAAGCAACCTGGATATCGATGCCGCCGGTAACCATAACAAGCGTTACAAAAAGCGAGATCATAAAGACTGGCAGGTTGTCGTTAATGCTGGTAAACAGCAGCGCTGGACGCAAAAACTTGCCGTTTGCAGCACCAAAAATCACAAACTCAAGCACGAGCAGGCCAATAAGAATCATGTTCCAGCTTGTCTGGCCCTTAGACAAGAATCCCTTAAGTGTCTTCATCATTAGCGAACACCGCCCTTCTTACCCAAAGGGCTCATAGCTGCCTCTCCAAAGTCTGCAATCTGCTCTGCAAGAACCTCAGAAGTTGCCTTTGGAGAAACACGTGCGTTCAGACGAGCATGCCTGTTCTGAACAATGGAGCGGTGCTGAAGCAGGGCGTCCACAACAACAATGACAATCAGAATAACGCCGGTAATTGCGTTGTCGTAATTTGACGAGAAGCCCATGAAGACCAACAGGTAGCTGATGGATGCCATGATGACGGAACCGACAGCTGCACCAAGGACGGAGCCAACGCCACCAAGCAGACTAACGCCACCAAGAACGCAGGCTGCAATAGCCTTCATCTCGTAGCCGTTACCGCTCATTGGGGTAACAAAGCCAATACGGCTGCAGAAGATGATGCCGCCGATAGCTGCCATAACGCCGCAGATGACGTATGCCAGAATCTTGGTCTGAAGAGCTGGGATACCAACCAGGGTTGCACCGTTAGCGTTATCGCCAACTGCTGCAAACCAGCGACCACGACGGGTCTGGGTCAGTGCAAAGTGAATCAGAATAACCAGTGCAATAACAGCGCAGTAGTAAACGGTGAAGTCACCAATACCAGTTACTGCCGAGAAGTCCTTGAACTCCTTAGGGAGGTTCTCAACCCACTGACCATTGGTGTACACGTAAACAATACCGCGCAGAACGCCGTTGGTACCCAGGGTAAAGATGAGCGATGGAGCCTTCATAACTGCAACGCCCCATGCATTTACCAGGCCAATTGCTACGCCAATAAGAATACCTACCAGGCAAGCAACGGGAAGTGGAGTTCCATCTCTGAGCATGCTGCCAACTACTACAGCAACAAGACCCAGGTTGGAACCAACAGAAACGTCAATCTCACCAATGAACAGGGTGAAGGCCACGCCAACAGCGACCAATGTGTAGACAACGGACGTGTTAAAGCAGGCAGCAATTGTTGCTGGCGTCAAGAATGCAGGATTCATTGCACCAACAATAATAAAGAGAGCAATCAGGAATGCGAGGCTGCTCAGTCCCCTAGCCTTGAGAAGGCGCTTTACAAGATCCATACGTCACCTCCTACAATCCAAATGCAGCGGACATGAGGTTGTCCTGCGTAATTTCTTCTTTTTTGAACTCGTGATTAATGCGTCCCTGGTACATGGTGAACGCGCGATCAGCAAGCTCAATAATCTCTTCCATATCAGAAGAAATTAGAAGAATAGAAACGCCTTGCTTACGAAGCTCCTGCAAAACAGCGTATACATCGCCACGAGCAGCAGCGTCAATACCACGAGTTGGCTCGTCCAAAATAACAACCTTTGGAGCAACCGAGAATGCGCGGCCAATAACAATCTTCTGCTGGTTACCACCAGAGAGGCCGCCTACCTCCTGATCAAGGCCAGTAACCTTGGTACGGAAGTTATCAACGTAGTTCTGAGAAACCCTGTCCTCTTCTTTACGGTTAAGCAACAGCTTACCCAGGGAAGAATTTGCAAGCAGAGAGCTTGTGGTGTTCTCGGCAACGTCGCGAATTCTAAACAGACCGTCGTTAAAGCGGTCCTCTGGGACATAACTCAGACCTGCAGCAATGACATCCTTGGTGGACTTGCCGGTAATGTCTTTACCATCAACAAATACCTTGCCGCCCAAAACCTTATCCATACCGTAAATGGTGGTGGCCATCTCTGATCTACCAGCACCAACGATACCTGCAAGACCAACAATCTCGCCTGGATAAATGTTGAGATTTACGTCAGCAAAGCCATAGCCCGTGAACTCAGCAAGTTCAAAAATTGGCTCTGCGTCGTAATCAATGTTTGCGCTCTCAGCAATCTCTTTCTTAATCTCTGCTGCGTCTGGTGGAAGAAGTCCGCGTACAAGATCTTCTCGCGTAAAGTCCTCTACCTTGCCGCGCATAGCCATAACGCCGTCGCGCAGAATACCAATGCTGGTAGAAATCTCAAAGACCTCTGCCAGGCGGTGTGTAATGTAGATGATGCCAATGTTCTTCTGCTTGAGCTCCTGGACCACCTTAAAGAGGCTCTGTACCTCGTCAAAGGTAAGCGCAGAAGTTGGCTCGTCCAGAATAAGAATCTCGGAGTGGCGCATAAGACCGCGGAGAATCTCAACCATGCCTTGCTCAGCAATAGAAAGCGTCATTGCCTTGCGGTCCAGATCAAGCTCCCAGCCAATCTCTTTCATAGTATCTTCGAGCATCTTGTTGAGCTCAGCTTTTGGAGCCTCAAAACCAATGGTGATGTTCTCTCTAACGGTCATGTTAGGGAACAGCATTGGCTCCTGAGGAACCATATAAATACTGTGTGCAAGCGCGGCCTTAGGGTTGGAGATATCAACCTTTTGACGATCGATAGAAATTTCTCCCTCATCGGCAGAGTAAATACCCATGATGATCTTCATGAGGGTAGATTTACCGGAACCGTTGCCACCAATAAGAGAGATGACCTCTCCTGGCGCCAAATCTAAGTTAATGCCTTTTAATACCTCGTTGGAACCAAATGACTTTCTGATTCCGCGGACGGAAAGAAGTGTGTCACACTGCTCGCACACATCTTTTCCTTCAGGCGACTTTGGGTCAGTGGCATCGATATCGATGTCAAAAGTTTCACCCATAGTACCTCCTACCAAAAATAACAAACGGCCGTACAAAATCTCACACTTTGAAGATATCTATAAATAGACGTTCTTCAAAGCACCGTCACGGCAAACGGTATTATTACTGCCGTGAATGGTATTTTTGATTGTCAAATGAACAATAGTCCGCAATACCCCTATACGCAATTATGGTATTTGTAGTATATCTTCCTGTTAATAGGGAGAATAATTACTATAATGAAGTCTAGTATGTTAGATACAAATGTTTTATCATTAAACAAAAGTATCAACAGGAGGACGGATGGACGAGCAGACATATGCACTAGCCACCAAGGCTGCGTGGTATTACTACATGGAAGATAACACCCAGGCTCAGATTGCTGAGGTCATGGGCGTTTCTCGTGCAAAAGTTATCCGTCTGCTTGAAGAGGCTCGCGCGCAGGGCATTGTTCAGTTCAGCTTCAGAAAGAACGATAGCCAGCGCGTTTCCGCAGAACAGCTCCTTATTGACCGCTTTGGCCTCAAAGACGCTTTTGTGGTGCCAACGCCTCTGGACAGCTCTGCCATTAATCAATCTATTGCTCAGGGCGCAGCTCACTACGTCTCCGATCACCTGCGCGAGGACGGCTACCTCAACATTGGCTACGGCGATACCGTCAGCCGTATGCTGGGATTTCTTGCCAAGAACCGCGAGGAATCACTTAACGTTGTAAGCCTTACGGGCGGCGTAAGCTACTACCTGCCATCCGTTGGCACCACCGCCTACTCCATGCACCTGTTCCTGACACCGTCTCCACTTGTTGTGTCTTCTCGCCAAGTGCGCGATGCACTTCTTGACGAGAAAAGCCTGCAAGACGTGTCCACTATGACGGAATATGCAGACATGAGTGTGGTTGGTATCGGCGCCGCAGTTGAAGGCGCCACCGTTCTGCGCAATGGCATCCTTAACGAGGGCGAGCTGACCGTACTCAAGATGCAGGGGGCTGTCGGCGACGTTTTGAATCACTTTATGGATAAAGACGGCAATCTTATTCAGACAGAAATTGAAGATCGCGTCATTAGTACCGATCTAGACAAGCTTCGCCAGCTTAAGAACGTTGTTGGCGTTGCTGGCGGCAAAGATAAAGTTACGGCAATTAAAGCAGTGCTTAACGGCGGTTATCTGAACGTGCTCATCACGGATTCAGACACCGCTGCTGAGCTGCTTCTTTCGTAAACAAGGAGGATCTGATGAGCAAGTATCTTCTTGCACTAGACGCGGGAACAGGAAGTATTCGCGCCGTTCTCTTTAGTGTTGACGGTGAACAGGTTGGGGTTGCTCAGCGCGAGTGGGAGCACCATGAGGACCCTCGTTGGCCTGGCAGCATGGACTTTGATTGGGTTACTAATTGGCAGCTTGCTCTGGACTGCATCAAAGAGGTTTTGGCAAAGACCTCTATTGACCCTAAAGAAATCGCTGGTATTTCTACTACCTGTATGCGTGAGGGTATCCTCCTGTATGATCAGGATGGCAACGAGATTTGGGCATGCGCTAACGTTGACGCCCGAAGCGTTGACGAGGTCAAGCAGCTCATTGATATGGATCCAGAGCTTGAGAAGAAGATTTACCAGAAGAGTGGTCAGACCTATGCGCTAGGCGCTCTACCTCGTCTTCTTTGGGTTAAGAACAAGATGCCAGAGATCTACAACAAGGCAGCCAAGATTGGCATGTTCAACGACTGGCTTGCTTACAAGCTCACTGGTATTCTGGCGGTTGAGCCATCAAACGGCAGCACTACCGGCATCATGAGCTTGGAAGAACGCGCTTGGGATCCAGAGATTGCAAAGGAGTGCGGTCTTCGTGATGATCTCTTTGGCCAGGTTATCGAGTGCGGAGAAGTTCTTGGCACTGTAACTGCAGACGCCGCAGTAGAGACGGGCCTTGCCGAAGGTACACCTGTTGTTGTCGGCGGCGGTGATTGCCAGCTGGGCATGATTGGCGTTGGCGCTTGCGAGCCTGGCCAGGCTGGCGTTTTTGGTGGTAGCTTCTGGCAGTACGAGTTCAACACCGATAAGAGCACTCCAGACCCAGATTATCGCGTCCGTGTAAACTGCCACGCTATTCCACAGATTTGGCAGTACGAAGCTCTGGCATTCAAGCCTGGTCTGGTTATGCGTTGGTATCGTGACGGCTTCTGCCAGGCAGAAAAGGCCGAAGCAAAAGAGCGCGGCATTGATGACGTGTATGAGGTCATGAACGAGCGCGCTGCAGAGATTCCTGCTGGTAGCCACGGTATGCTTTGCTGCTTCAGTGACGTTATGAACTACATCCACTGGATCCACGCAAGCCCAACGTTCACCAACTTTGAGCTTGATCCAGAGCGTTTCAATAAGTACACCTTCTATCGCGCAATTTTGGAGAACACCGCCCTTCTCGTCCGTGGTCATATTGAGCTGGTCAAAGAAGCTACCGGCAATGAGCCAGACGAGCTCATCTTTGCAGGCGGTGCTTCCAAGTGCTCTCTGTGGGCACAGATTGTTGCCGACGTTACCGGCAAGAACGTCCATATCCCAAAGGTCAAAGAGGCAACTGCCCTGGGCGCCGCTGTCCTTGCGGGCTACGGTGTGGGCATCTATCCAAGCATTGCCGAGGGCGCAAAGCGCGTTGTTAAATGGGATAAGACATTCTCCCCCAACCCAGACAACAAAGCTGTTTACGATCAGCTCTATGTCCAGTGGAAGGATGTTTACAAGAGTCAGCTTGAGCTTGCAGAAGAGGGCAAGGTCAAGAGCATGTGGAGAGCACCTGGCCTGTAAGCGCTAGGAGCGTCGCGCGTTACCGTCGCACGTCACCGCCGCACGTAAACGCCGCGAGGCACGCAAGAAGAACGTTTGGTCGCATCAAAAGTTGCGCCTGAAAGGAAAGCAAGATGTTTATTGTCAACGAGAACGATTTTGAGTACAGGTGCGGAGATCACGGCCCAAAGTACCTGATGAAAGGCCCTCGCATGAACTATGCCATGGTCCAGTTCCAGCCTGGCCAGGATTTCCAAGCTCATTACCACAACATCATGGAGGAGAACTTCCACATTCTTCAAGGCAAGATTGACATTGTGGTTGACGGCGAGGTCCACACCCTCTCGGCTGGCGACTTCATCCACATTGAGCCCGGCGAGGTCCACTACGTCAACAACCCTTACGACGAGCCCATCGTCATGGTCTCAACCCTTGCTCCTTTCCAGGAGGTCGACAAGGTTGAGGTAGAGAACCCTACCTACTAAGATCAACATCTGGCGAGAAGATCGTTCAAGTGCAGCGTTCTTCTCGCCAGCGCAAACGCGAAGAGGGCTGCCTGGTGGTGGCCCTCTTTTTTGGACAACACGATATCAGACCACAATCAGATAGCGCAGCCCATATGTTTTTAGCACCAACAAATAGGATGTTTTGTTTCTATAGATGCTACAAGGAGATTCCTAATTTTATTTAGCCTCCAAAAATGACCGGTTTCTTTGAAGTCTAAAGTTGCCTTTTGAACAGAAAAGCTTCTTAAAACAGAATTGTCTAATTCACTATCAATCGGACCTGGTAAAGTCATTTTAAAGTTTGACGCACTGTTATTTGGTTCATCGCAAAAAACAACCACCTTATGCGTCTGCTCAAAATCATCAGCTGGAATCTGGCAAAAATGGTCAGCGTAAAATATACGTGAAGGCTTAAGCTGATGGAAATACATTGTGTCTTCTGTAAATCCATAATCAATATATTTGTCACTGTAAAGACAAAAACCGTCATCCACCGCACAGGAAATAAGAACTTTATTCGTCTCCTCATCAATGAGCTGATATCCCGGGATCTTTGAATGCTCTTCTATGAATCTATCAAGTTCATCAAGGGTAGGCTGTGCTTTTTCAACTGGATAAACACCTCCATTGCCATCAGGAAGCATATTATTTAACAGAGGATACTTTGACTCGCCTTCATCTGAACTTAAAACTGCACCAATGCTTAACAAGCCGCAAAAATTACCAACTCTTTCGGAACAAATTTCACCATCTTCATGCTCGCAGGCATTATATGTCCAATCAACAAAATCACGCTCTAGGCCTCCATAGAGCTCCTCAAACTGTTCAGAGCTAAGCTCTTTACGCTTCTGATCTAAAAGCTTTGAACAGATAAACTCTTCATCGTCAATGTAAAGATCTTCAAAGGGTATTGGACCAGGTTTAAGTTTTCCCTCTTCAAAACACCTGCAACGAACAAATGCATCAAGACCCATTACAACTCCTTTCTCTGTTGCAACAAATCTAGATACTCATAAGATTTTATGTGTCCATCAAAATGGACACTAAGTCTATTGCCACTACGAGGTGCTCATCTAATTCGCCCAATCAAAAAGAAAATCGTTTATAGCGGCCTTCTTTTACGCTGATTTCAGGTCAGGTAAGCAGCATTTCTATTAATCTGTTGTCTTCATGCTTAGAAATATGTGCGGACGCAGAAATGACAATGTGATAGTAGAGCGGGTAGCCACAAAAAATGCCGCCGGGAGCCCGACGGCATTTTCAGTTCATATGGGAAAGAAAGAAACACAAGGTTTAGCCGGCCGTTTGAACCGGCTGGGTATTTGCCAAACTTACTTGTTGGACTGCTTAATCATCCAAATGGTCTTGGAGAGAAGAGCGATGTGCTCGTCCATTGCTGCGGAAACAAGGAAGTTGTCCTCAGCGTCTGCGTCCTTCTTGATCTCTGTTGCGAGTGCACGAATTGCCTCGTAGTCAGCAAGAATGGACTGGTAAATCTCCTGGGGATTCTTGAATCCCTCTGCTGCCTCGGAAAGAGTTGCGTTCTTGAGGAAGGAATCCATGGAGCCCAGTGGAGAGCCGTCGTTCATCAGAATGAGCTCGGCAACCTCGTCAAGCTGGTCATACATTGCACCGTAAACCTCGTCGAGGTCAGTGTGCACGTTGTAGAAAGAAGGGCCGCTGACGTACCAATGGAAGTTGTGAATCTTGTGGGCCTCAACAGCGTAGTTAGCAAGAAGAACATTAAGCTTATCGTTTAGCATAGGTAAAACCTTTCTATCTGATCCCTATTAAATAGGAATGATTACTATTTAATAGTTATATTCCCCTCTTTGAGAGAGGTATACAAACTTTCAATAATTTTTTGGATGCAAGGTTTGAAGCCACAACCCCACAATAACCTGCATGATTTTTGCTATTGCAGTCGACCTGCACTCGTCTTTTTGACAAAACGGTTAAATCACACGGGTTTCTCGCCAAAGGGTTAAAGAAAGAAGGCAAAATCAGCGCAATCGATTTTTTAGCGTTCTCTTCCAAGGAGACCACATGACCAAGATTCCCGAGGGCTACCGTTCAAGCCTTTCGCTTTACGATACTCAGAAAGCAATTGAGCAGGTCAAGAACGTGTTTCTGACCAAGCTGTGCGCTGCGCTGAAGCTGTCGCGCGTCACTGCTCCGCTGATTGTTGACCCGCTTACCGGCATGAATGACAACCTCAATGGCGTTGAGCATCCGGTTGCTTTTGACCTGCCAAACGTAGGCAAGAACGCCGAGGTAGTTCAGTCGCTTGCAAAATGGAAGCGCTATGCACTCTGGCGCTACAACTTTGCCGTTGGTCGCGGTCTGGTCTGCGATATGAACGCTATCCGTCGCGACGAACAGCCCGATAACCTGCACTCCATTTACGTGGACCAGTGGGACTGGGAACGCATCATCACGCAGGACGAGCGCAATACCGATACGCTGGAAGACGCCGTTTGCCGCATTGTTGAGGCAATCTGTGGCACACTCGACGAGCTCAAGTGGCACTATCCACAGCTCAACACGCAGCTCAGCCGCGAAGTTACCTTTGTGACCTCGCAGGAGCTTGAGGACCTCTACCCTACCCAGACGCCCAAGCAGCGAGAAGATCTGTTTGTTCGCGAGCATCCAACCACCTTTATCGTGGGTATTGGCGGCGCTCTAAACTCTGGACAGCCTCACGACTTCAGGTCTCCCGACTACGACGACTGGTCGCTCAACGGTGATCTGTTGTTCTGGGATGAGACCTTGGACTCTGCGATTGAGATTAGCAGCATGGGCATTCGTGTTGACGCTGAGGCGCTTAAGTCACAGCTGGCAATCGCTGGATGCGAAGACCGCCTCGAACTGCCATTCCACAAGATGCTCATTGACGGCGAGCTGCCCTTTACCATTGGCGGCGGCATTGGCCAAAGCCGTCTTTGCATGCTGCTGCTAGAAAAAGCGCACGTCGGAGAGGTACAGGCATCTATCTGGGACAAGCAGACCGAAGACCGCTGCGCAGAAGCAGGCGTTTCTCTGCTCTAAACAGCGGGCCTGAACACGCAAAGCGGATCTACATCGCGTGTCATTAAACGCGCATAGCCGCCCTCAAAACTAAAAACATTTTGGCGTTTCTCCTGTTAACGCTACAATAGTAACCCAGTGTAATTAAAAGCCACTGAGTCTAACTGGCGATTTAAGGAGCGACTCTATGAATTGCCCCAACTGCGGAGCTGAAATTAGCAAGCACGCAAAGTTCTGTTCCAACTGCGGACAGAAGCTTTCTGACGTCGCGGACGCCGCAAACGTTGCAAACGCCGCTAACGTTGCAGACGCTGCTAACGTCGAGAAACCCGATGCGCTCGCCGAGTCCACAGAACCTGCACCAGAAACCGCACCCGACAACTCCACCACAGCCACCGAGGTCATCGCACCAGCAGAAGCTGATGAGCCATCTGAAACCGCAACTGATCCAGACGCAACTGTCCTGGCAGAGTATCCAGTCGATGACGAAGACACAACTGCCGCAGAAACCTCACTCTTAGAGGTGTCGGCAGACGACTCCTACATCACCCCAGATGAGGCGCCTACCGTTGTTGCTGATCATGCTGCTGACGTCGACACTACCGCCGTCGCAGACGCTGACGCAGATGCTGACGCAGACCCTACCGTAATCGCAAACTCCAACGTTTCTGCCGAGGAGCCCACAACCTTCATTAATGACCCAGATCGCATCGACGTCTTCACCTCTGACGACGTTGATTCAACTGCTATTTCGCACTTTGATCCTTCGCAGTTCACCGTTGTTTCAAGCGGACCTAGTTCCGTTGAGCGCAAGCAAACCAAGGACGGCTCGGACACACTCCGCAAAGTTGCATTTGGCCTGCTTGCGGCTGTTCTGGTTGTGGGTGTACTGGCCATTGCTTGGGTCATTCAGTCCCACCAAGACGACGCGGCCAAGCGCAGCGCCGTTCAGCAGCGCATTGCAACCTATCAGGAGCAGATTGAGAGCGTTGGCGTTGATCCTCGCAGTGACAGTAGTCGTGTTGAACTTCTTAACCAGTACGAGAAACTCAATGAAATTGAAGAACAGATTCAGACTGATCAGAAGAATGGACAGTTCCGTATGCCTAATGGCAGTGACGATACAGGAATCAACGTTCTGAATAGCTCAATCTCTGATCGACAGAAGAGCATTCGCGACTGGTTTGAGGCCGACTACAAGCGCAGGTTAACCGCAAACAGCTTCAACGACACAGATACCGCAAATACTATGGATCAAAAGTCTGTGGCAAATAAGCTTGTTGAGCTACAGGCTCTTCTCGGAGATATTGAGCACGAAAAGGTTATCTGGGGCGACGACACAGGCAACAATTCAACCTATGATTCATACCACTCTCGCGTATCCGACCAGATAAAGAAGGGTGAAACTCTTAAATCTGGCGTGGCCGAGAAGACCAAAAAAGAGCAAGAGCAGAAGGATAAAGACAAGAAATCCGAGGAAGACCGCAAGAAAGCTCAAAAGTGGGTTGGCACTTACAGCGGCACCGGCACTGACGGTAAGTCCATGGAGGTTGTCATCCAGAAGGACGGTACGGTCATTTGGCGCATCGGCGGTCAGCCAGAGGTTCGTGGCACCTGGACCGGTGACGAGTCAAAGCTTGAACTTAACTTCAACGGTCAGGTCAGTGGCAGAAGCGAGCCGTTCACCCTCTCCTCTACCAACGGCGGCAGAACCGTAACCATCAGCTCTCAGAGCAGTACTTGGAATACTGACACACTTTCTAGGAAGTAACGCTGACTAGAAAAACCGCACGTCACAAGACACAAATATGGCGAGAAGACCGATTGATCTTCTCGCCATTTGTTTACAAAGCGAACGCTGTTCTACACGGTAGTCGTTCTTCTTGCCAAACTCCTACGCAACAAGTGCACGTTGTCCAAGCACTAAAGCACCTAGAATGCCCTGGTTTCCCTCGCAACCTCCAGGAACAACATAATTCTGTATGTCCTCTATCTCTGGAGTGTTGATGTAGCCGTTGAGGTACGCAACAAGTTTCTGCTGGATAAGCGGGAACAGTTGCTTCTGCTCCATGACGCCTCCGCCCAAAATAATGCGCTGAGGTGAGTAGCACATTACATATGTGGAGAGGGCTTTTGCAAGGTAGGCAGCCTCAAGCTCCCATACCTCGTCTTTCTCGGTAAGCTCAACAGCTGGAAGTCCCCAGCGCTCTTGAATAGCAGGACCTGATGCCAGCCCCTCAAGGCAGTTCTGGTGATAGGGACACTTAGTTTGCTGCCAAGAATCGTTTGCCTCACGTTCAACAAGGATATGACCAGCCTCGGGATGGAGCATGCCGTGCTGGAGCTTTCCTTCAAGCAGCACGCCAGCGCCAATTCCGGTGCCAACTGTCAGGTAGACAACGTTATCAAGGCCGCGAGCTGCGCCAAAAACTGCTTCTCCTAAACAAGCTACATTAACATCAGTGTCGTATCCAACAGGGACGTTCAGTCCATCCTTCAATGCCTGTAACAGATTGAAGTTGCGCCAACCTTGCTTAGGAGTCGAGAGAATCTTTCCGTAGCTAGGCAGGTCAGGATTGACTCCCGTGGGGCCAAATGCGCCAACACCTAGAGCCTGAATAGAGCGAGCTTTGAACCAGTCCACAATCTTTGGCAAAACAGACTCTGGCGCTGTTGTGGGCAAGACCTCACGCTCACAAATTTTTCCGTCTGGTGTACCCGTGGCAAGAACAATCTTTGTTCCGCCAAACTCAATGCCACCAAGAAGCGTCTCTGCACACATGTTTTTCTCGCCAGCTACTTGTTAAGAAGCTTCTCGTACACGTCAATAAAGTCCTCAGCAATAATGCGGAAAGACTCGGCCTGCATAAGCTGGTCCTCAGCGTGGAGCAAGATGAGCGAGAACTCAACGTTATTGTTATCAATTGCGGACTGCTGCAGCATGTTCAGATGCGTGCTATGGCCCTCATTAAAGATCTCTGTACCAGCAATAATATCTGCACGCGCGCCTTCAATATCGCCCGTTTTTGCCTTCTGGATAGCGCCAATATACATTGACTTTGCTGTTCCAACGGTAGCAATAATCTCAAAGGCTGCTTCTTGCGTAGCAGTCATGCCGTCATCTAAATCCATTTTTACCCCATACTCTTTTCTTGAGCACCTGGGAGCTCAGAAAATCTTTTACCGCTTATTTAATAAGCTCCAGTGCGTCGTCAAGAATTTTTGCAGCGTTCATCCTGCCGTAATCAACCATAGGAATAACAGCTACAGGAGTAGATCCTGCTGCGGCCTCAACGTCTGCCTTTGCATACGCAATCTGAGGTCCAAGCAAAAAGACGTCTGCGCCATCAATGAGCTCAAGTGCCTTATTAAGAGGATTTGCAATAATCTCTGCATCCAAACCACGAGATGCAGCTTCTTTCTGGAGCTTCTGAACTAGCAGGCTCGTGGACATTCCGGCGTTGCAAGCAAGTAAGATTTTCATGTGATCTCCTTTTGATGAGCCAGCCACCAAATACGATGGCTGGCTTCAAGTGATACTCAGATTATAAGCTTACAAACTACTCTGCATCCTGAGCGTTCTCTGCAAGAGCTTCAGCCTGCTTGGCCTGTGCACGCTCGGAAATCTTCATGAATGGCAGGTAAATTGCCATGGCGAGAAGAACCTCGATGACCTGCCAGATAACGGCACGAATGTCGCCACCGGTTGCCAGCCAACCGCTCAGGAAGACTGGGGTGGTCCAAGGAACCATGGCAACGCAAGGGTTAATCCAACCAAGGTTGGTGAGCAGGTAGGTTAGGCCGATGAACAAATCTGGAACAAGAACAAATGGAATCATCAAAGGAAGGTTAAAGACGATTGGGTAACCGTAAATAACTGGCTCGTTGATGTTGAAGATACCTGGGAGAAGAGAAAGTGCTGCAACATCTTTAGAAGCCTTGTTCTTAGAGAAGATAAAGGTGTCAAGAAGCAGCATCAGAGTACAACCAGAACCGCCGATCAGCGCAAAGGTGTTGATGATCTGCATGTTCATGTAGTGGTCCTGAGGAATTGGCTGACCAGCTGCAAAGGTTGCCATGTTATCAACAATAAGCATGGTCAGGATTGGCTCAATCAGAACACCAGAGATGGTGGACTGGTGAATGCCAAGGCAGAAGAGCAGGTTTGCAAAGGTGTAGATGATGATGACTGCAAATGGACCAGCATTCATGAGGCCCTTCAGTGGGGCGGAAATGCTTGTTGCAATGATGGTCATAAGGTCAGTACCAGCGCAAACTGCAAGAAGAGCAGAAGCAATACCAAAGACGGTCAGGGTCAACATCATTGGAATCATGGTGTTAAAAGAATCTGCAACCGCCGGTGGAACGCCCTCACCAAGGCTGACCTTCAGCTGCTTAACGCTGGAGAGCTTAATGAAGATGGTGGTAGAAAGCAGGCCAATGATGATTGCACCAAAGAGGCCGTTAGTACCGGTGAAGGAAGTGGAGAAAGCACCAGTTACATCAACGCCAGTAACTGCATAGCCAGTTGGCAGGAGCTTAGCAACATCAGCCACAGGAAGTGCAACTCCTGCAGCTGCTGCATCAGCGGCGTTTGCTGCATGAAGAACAGCACCTGCAGTGGCAACAATGCTCTGAGGCATCATGATGATAAGTGCAGCAATACCAATAACAACGCAAGAGATTGCGTTTTCAAAACGCTTGTTACGAGCAAGGCAATAACCAATAATGCCTGCAAGAATAACTGCCGAGAAACTCAGAGTGCCCTGAGCAATTGCTGCGCCCCAAACCTTGAAATTAGCCAAGGTAACTGGATCATTTGCAAAGATGAGTGGGAACAGAACGTTGTTGATCAGTACTGCAATACCAGCCAAAATGTAAATTGGGCTGACAGTTGCAAATGCATCGCGCAGGCTCCTCAAATGAACTTGATTACCTACTTTTGCAGAAACTTCTGCAAATTTATCTAGAAACGATGCCTGGCCATTATCTTTTGCCATGAACAAACTCCTTTCACGAGTTTCTAGTCAACTATATGTGTAGTGGCAACTTGCTTAAGCCACTCAGCTGATTTCTTAAGACGACGGTTGTAGTTATCTTCCAGGTCAACCTCAACAAAGCCATAACGGTTCTTGAAGGCATTTGCCCAGGACCAGTTATCGATGATGGCCCAGTAGTGATAACCACGGCATTTTGCGCCGTCCTGAATTGCACGAGCAATCCACTCAAGATGACGACGGACAAAATCAACGCGATAATCGTCTTGAATTACACCGTTTTCGTCTTTCTTAAGATCTTCTCGCTCTACGCCCATGCCGTTCTCGGAAATAAACCACTCAAGCTCTGGATACTCATCGCGAACCTTCATGGCAAAGTCGTAAAGACCCTGTGGGTAAATCTCCCAGCCACGGGATACATTCATCTCTGCTTCTGGCCAGATATAGGGATCGGCAAAGTTTGGAATGCCATTCTCGTCAGTATCTTTGGAAGGAGCTTGAATACGCTCTGGGTGGTAATAATTGCAACCCAGCCAATCCACAACGCCGTCGGCAAGAATAAGTTTGTCCTCAGGACGAATAGGCAGGTCAACACCACGGGTCTGCAGCGTATCAATGACATCCTGTGGAAGCTCTCCCTTAGTTACCAGGTCAAGCCACCAGCGAATGTTGACGCCGTCGGTCATGCGTAGCGCCTCAAGATCTGCCTCAGATGGATTCTCTTTGGTATATGGTGGTGCAAAGCAGTTGATGAGGCCAATGCGAGAGTCCTCAAGCATAAAACCTGCTGCTTTTGCACGGCGATACTCGCGCACGCCAAGTGCGTGAGCAAGTGAAATGTTATATTGAACTGCACGAGCACGCGAATAATTCTTAACAAAGGGGTACCAGCCACCAAGTGTGTAGCGGACCTCTGGCTCAACAATTGGCTCGTTAAAGGTAAACCAATAACGAATCTCTTTTCCAAACGTTTCAAACGCAATACGTGCGTAATGCGCATATGCCTCAACAACCTCACGAGACTCCCAGCCACCGCGATTGAAGAGGTATTCAGGCATGTCAAAGTGGTAAAGGTTTACAAAAATCTCAATACCAACCTTCTTAGCAACAGCAAAAAGGTGGTGATAGTACTTCTCGCCCTCTGGATTAAGGTTGCCGTTAATGTCCAACAAACGGCTCCACTGAATAGAAGTGCGAATGGAATCCATGCCAAGAGACTTGAGAAGCTGAAGATCGTCTTCCATTCTTTCTGTAAAGTCATTTCCAGCGTAGGAACCAACGCGATTGTGGAATGCATGAATGTCCAGGTTAGACCAGGTGTCCCAAAGGTTTGGCAGCTTTCCTCCGTCTTGCCATTTACCCTCGGTCTGTGGACCAGACATTGCCCCACCAAAGAAGAAATTCTCAGGCAACTGATACGACATGTCCATCCTTTCTCAAAAGTATCTAAACCTGACATGTCAACTTTCTAAAACAGATATGTTAGGTTTTCTATGTAGTATACTAATGCAAATCAGATAGAATGCAAAGTAAAATTTTGCTACCTGAGGAGGTGTCATGAATAAGTACGACTTGATTGTTCAGGATCTTAAAACTGATATTACTATAGGCACATATCCTGCTTATTCTCGCCTGCCTTCTGTTGCTCAGCTCTGCGAACACTATGAAGTGAGCAAAATTACCATTAATAAGGCACTAGAAGTCCTTGAGCAGCAAGGACTTATCTTCAGACGAAAAGGCTCCGGCACTTTTGTCAAAAAGCTGGAAGAAGGAACACAAATTAAGCCAAGTAAAGAAATCTCCGGTCAAATGGAAGGTTTCATGGCTGAACACGCCGCCCGAGGTGAGCGCGTTAAATCAAAGGTCTATACCTTTGAAGTTGAGCGTCCCTCTGAATACATTGCTAAAGCTCTTGATATTACTACCGAAGATTTTGTATACAGAATTGTGCGCGTCAGGCTTGTTGAAGGGACTGCGCAGGTCATCGAGTATACCTACATGCCCATTAGCCTAATTCCCAATCTTAAAATGACCCATCTAGAGCACTCAATTTACAACTACATTGAAGACGAAATTGGACTTAGAATTGCTAATGCACACCGTGTTATTAGGGCAGTCATGCCTACTGAGGTTGAGGCTTCGAGGCTAGAAATTAGCACGGGCGACCCCCTCCTGGAGGTTGAGCAAATCGGTTATATCGACGATGGTCGTGCGTTTGAATATTCCATCTCGCGACATGCACATGGCTATGAGTTCATGACTATTTCTATGCACTAAACCTCTGACACAGCGACACAAATGGCGAGAAGACCGATTGATCTTCTCGCCTTTTGCGTGTATGGGTGTGCGACGCGGAGTTCAGCACACGGCGCAATGCAGCCTGGTTGCCGCCCGACGGCCGCTCGCCAGCTACTCGCCGGCTGCTCGCCGGCTACTCGCCGAGAATCACGTGCCTAAACTCGCCGTCCTCGTAGATTCCGCAGCTGTGAGTGCCGTCCTTTGGAATGCCTACAGAACCTGGATTAAACACGGTGACCTCTGGGTGGTCAGCGCTCTGCATGTTAACTTTTCTGTGCGTATGGCCGTACACAAACGCGTCCATACTTGGCGTCTGAGGCCATTTATCAACGCTGTTGTGAATGCCAGGGCCAAAGACGTGACCGTGAGTAAAGAAGATGGTGAACTGCTTGCCCGTCTTTGGGTCCTTATCAAACAAGATGTTGTAATCAGCCATGCAAGGGAAGTCCAGAACCATCTGATCTACCTCTGCCTCGCAGTTTCCGCGAACCGCAATGACCTTATCGGAAATGCTGTTCAACATCTCAATAACGCGCTTTGGAGCGTAGTCTGCAGGAAGATCGTTGCGAGGACCGTGATAAAGCAGGTCTCCAAGAAGCAAGACGTACTTTGGCTGCTCCTCCTCTATGACCTGCATGAGCTTCTCGCAATAGTCGGCAGCGCCGTGAATATCTGAAGCAATTACAACCTTCATCAACGTATCCTCTCTATACGTGTTTCTACACGTAGCTTCATACGCGTGTATCAATAAATTATTTTATGGTATTGATGGCGTCTAACCAGTTACAAGCGCTGGCAAATCGGTCACCGTGCAAATGCCTGCTTAGAACCTACCGGTCATCCTTGCGTCAGGATCAGCCTCGGAAACACGTTGACGAAGATCTGCAATAGCCGCAGGTATCTCATCTGTGTTGTACGGCGTCATCTGGTACACCCAGTTAATCCAGTTGCGATACAGCAAGTTGGCATGAGCGCGCCAGGTAAACAGTGGCTGCTTTTCTGGATCATTATCAGGGAAGTAATTCTCTGGCAGGCGAATAGGAAGACCCTTATGGAAGTCGCGCCAATACTCCTCTGCAAGTGTGTCGCGATCATATTCAAAATGACCGGTTACAAAAATCTCGTGGAAGTCTCTTGTAGCGAGAAGTGCAGGACCGCTGGTAAAGCCCTCAGAAAGTACGGCAAGCTCGGGGTGGTCTACCAGAGCTGATGTCTCAATCGCGGCATGACGAGAATGCGGCATGTAATGTACCTCGTCAAATCCATTAGTGAGGAAGCAATACTCATCGCATAAACGCTGTGGGAAAATACCAAAGAGCTTAGCACCCAGCTTTTTCTTAGGAATATCGTGCAGATAATACAGACCAGCTAGTGCGCCCCAACACAGGTACATGGTAGAAAAGACATGCTCCTGGGACCAATCAACAATGCGACAAAACTCATCCCAATAGTCAACGTCCTCGTATTTAAGATCCTCGATAGGAGCGCCTGTGATAATCAGACCGTCGTAATTTTTATCTTTGAAGTCATCAAAAGTTGAATAAAACGTTACCAGATGGTCGGCGGCAGTGTTTTTAGATTCATGCGAAGAGATGCGCATAAAATCGCACGTAACCTGAATAGGAGACTTTGAAATTAAGCGGAGAATCTGTGTCTCAGTCTGAATTTTCTTAGGCATTAAATTCAAAATTGCCAGGCGCAGTGGACGAATCTCCTGGTGTTCTGCAACTTCTTCCTCAAGCGCAAAAATGCGCTCTTCTTGCAGCGTCTTCTTAGCTGGTAAACCATCTGGAATATTAATAGGCATGGCAACTTCCTTTGGCTAATCGTTGCACATAAGTATACTTGTTTGTATGGAAATAACTTTTGCCGAGCTCGGGCTAAACGAGCAAATTCTGGCAGGCGTAGCAACACTTGGGTTCAACGCACCTACTCCCGTGCAAGCCGCGGCAATTCCCGCCGTCCTCGAGGGAAAGGACGTTGTTGCGTCTGCGCAAACGGGAACGGGTAAAACTGCAGCGTTTATGTTGCCTACGCTGCAGCGCATTGCTGTCGAGAAACCCGGTAGAGCCGAGAAGCCCAACGCTGCTGCCGAGCGCAGCGCGGCCGCCAGGCGCGGCGCCAAGCACAACGCCAAGCAAGGCGTCGCCAAACGCAACGCATATCCCCAAGCGCTAATCATTACACCAACGAGAGAGCTAGCTGCCCAAATCGATGCTGTTGCCAAGAGCGTTTGCGCATCCACCGGTCAGCAGGCCGTCATTGTTACCGGTGGCGCTCGCTACAAACACCAGATAACCGCACTGCAAAAAGGTTGCGATGTACTGGTGGCAACACCTGGCCGCCTGATAGATCTTCTCGACAAGAAGCATACAAGCCTTGAGAACATCCGGGTACTGGTGCTCGACGAGGCGGATCGTATGCTTGACATGGGATTTTGGCCAAGCGTTCATCGCATTATGGAGCAGCTGCCCAAAGCGCATCAAACGTTGCTTTTCTCGGCAACGCTCCCCGCGTCAATTACATCGACTATAGACGCGCTGCTTAAAGATCCAGAGCGCATTGAGATTGCAAGAACTGGACAGACTGCGGCAACAATTGAGCAACATTTATGCTCGGTCACTCAGGGACAAAAACCTCAGCTCTTAAAGGCTCTTATCGACTCGTTTGATCCTGCGCCAGAGCGTGTGTTGGTGTTCTGTAGGACAAAGACGCGCGTTGACAGCATTTACAAAAACCTTAAAGCCGCAGGTCTCAAGGTTGACGTTATGCATGCGGACCGTCCGCAAAAGGCTCGCGCAAGAGCGCTTGAACGATTCCGCAGCGGCGCTATTCAGGTTCTTGTTGCAACCGACGTCATGAGCCGCGGTATTGATATCCAGGGCATTGACGCCGTTATCAACTTTGACGTGCCGCTTGACCCCGAGGATTATGTTCACCGCATTGGCCGAACAGGCCGCGCCGGAGCCGCAGGTCAGGCCTATACATTCATGGGACCAGACGAGGTCACACCGCTCAGAGAAATTGAATATTTCACAAAGGCGTTAATTTCAACATGGGATCTACCTGGCTTTTCTTATGATGAGGGACGTATTATACTCCAGGATTCCCGCTCTACCACCAAGACCACACGTTCGATGTTCTCGGGCTCAAGGTCAAGGGGCAAAGGATTTGGATTTGGCGGCAGATACGGCCGACACACGTAATCTATAATCAGACGCAGTCAGCTAATACAGGAAAGGAATCAAACATGGGCCCTTTTAGTAATGCTGGTATAATTTTTGCTCTTGGAGCTGCAGTTTTACACGTGGTCATATTTTATCTTGAGTCATTTGCCTGGACTTCTGACGGTGCGCTCAAGGCCTTTAACATGACAAAAGAAGAGGCAGAGAGCACTGAGAAGATGGCTTTTAACCAGGGATTTTATAATCTCTTTCTTGCTATTGAGGTATTCGTTGGCGTCTTCTTGATGGCTAGCAGAAATCCACTAGGTAAAGCGCTTGTTATCTTTGCTGTTTGTTCAATGGAATTTGCCGCAATTCTTCTCTTTGTGACTTCTCCCGACAAACGCTCTGCAGCTATCAAGCAGGCAATATTCCCTCTTATGGCTCTTTGCAATTTTTTTATGTAACTTTTTGAGCATCGACACTGGGCAAATACAAGCGCCCGGCCTTTAGTAAACGCTTCTCGCGAGAAGGAACATCATGAAGCAACTTCGTCCTTATCCTCAGGTTATTATCACCAAGAAAGCAGCTCGTGCACTTGCGGGCGGACATCCTTGGGTCTTTGAGGGCGAGGTCATCCGTGTAGAGCCATCTCCAGAATGCGGCGAGCGTGCTCAAAATGGTTGCATCGTTGATGTTTTTGAAGAAAACGGAACCTATCAGGGAACTGGCCTTCTGTCAGAAATGAGCAAGATTCGCGTCAGAATTGTGACAAGAAACGCCAACGATAGGCTCAACGAAGCGTTTTGGAGTCGCAAGATTAGCTGGGCATGGGAGCACCGCAAAACCACTATGGGAAACCGCGCTCTCCCAGGCACTGAGCCCGATACCAATTGCTGCCGCGTTATCTTCTCTGAGGCCGATGGTTTTCCTGGCTTAATCGTTGACCGCTACGAGAACGTGCTTGTTGCGCAGGTAGGAACCGTTGGTATGGAGCATCTGCGTGATGCTATCTACCCACTGCTACTTGAAATTTTCTCTGCAGACGGCCAGGTAATCGACGGCATTTACGAAAGAAATGACTCCCCTTCTCGCCTTAAAGAGGGACTTCCGCAATATAAAGGCTGGTGGACAGGCTCTTCACCGGACGAGAATGGCTTGATTGCAGAAAGCGCCCTTACTCTGCCTTCAACTCACGTTCTTGCAACAGAAAACGGACTTAAATTTAATCTTGACCTGGAAAACAGCCAAAAAACCGGCTTTTTCTTAGATCAAAAATATAACCGTCGAGCAGTTCGTCAGCTTGCACAAGGTCGCCGTGTACTGGATTGCTTCTGCCACGTTGGTCCTTTTGGTCTTAACGCCGCAGCTGGTGGAGCAGAATTTGTCCGCTGTGTAGATGTCAGCCAAACCGCCATTGACCTTGCGCGCCACAATGCAGAACTCAACAACTTGGCAGATTGTATGGACTTTACCTGCGCAAATGTTCTTGAATATCTGCCAAAGTTAGCTCAAGACCGCGCTCAGCTCAAAGCAGAGGGAGGTCCGTTTGACCTGATCATTCTGGATCCACCCGCATTCACTAAGACACGCGACAAGGTTCGAAGCGCTATGCGTGGCTATAAGGAAATCAACGCTGCAGCCATGAAACTGTTACCCCGAGGTGGCTACCTGGCAACTTGTTCCTGCTCACACTTCATGACCAGAGATCTTCTCGCCCAGGCAATTGCTGAGGCAGCTCACCATACCAACGTGCAGCTTAAACAAATTGAAGAGCGACAGCAAGCTCCTGACCACCCAATTCTTTGGGGTGTTCCCGAGAGTCACTACCTTGATTTCTTCATTTTCCAGGTGGTTTAAAAACCTACAATCCATTCTTCAAAGAACACTTTATGAGATTTATTTCATATTGTGATATAATACTCTTATAAATTATTTTACTATTTTATAAGAGTATTTATGGCATACTTTGGAGGCTCTTATGGCTGAGACGGATGGCAGGAATTTATCTAAACAACCAACCTTGAGCAAACACCAGTCCTACTTAACCTATGGGTTATTAGCTTTTATTGGCGGTTTTGCAGGTCTTCATTCATTTTATAGAACAGGAAAAACCTCATTTTCTAGGACTGTATTATCTGGCTGCTTTCTTTATCTTCTCGTTTCTTACAACTATTGGTATCTCTATGCTCTTCTCGTGCTTATAAATTCTTTTATCACACTTTCCATAGTCTTTAATAAGAATGTGACTGTTCAAAATATCCAAGGAGACGCAGTTCAGGCTCAGGACGCTGAAAGTAATGACAAATTGATTTTGATTACACTCTCTGTTTTTGCATTATTTCTATTAGTAAGCGCGTCTCTATCTTTTGTATTCAGTATCTCAATGGCCATAAAGCTCATTCTTGTAATAATCTTCATTGGTCTGGAAGCTTTGCTGATAAACGCTGCTGGAATCAAAATATCTTTTAAATAGTTCTTCCAGACTTCTTATTTTTCCAAACTTTTGCTTTTACGGCGATCTTTAAAGAAGGCTTTGAGCTGGGCAGATGCCTCGTCTGCTAATACTCCGCCTGAGACTGCAAACTCGTGATTTAGTCTTGGATCGCTACTCACGTCAAACAACGTACCTGTTGCACCGCCCTTGGGGTCAAATGCACCAAACACGCAGCGATCAATACGAGCATTGACCATCAATCCTGCGCACATCAAGCAAGGTTCCAGCGTCACATACACCGTGCAGCCCGAAAGCCTCCAGCGGCCAAGCTTTTTTGAAGCCTCTTGCATGGCGAGAAACTCAGCGTGTGCAGAAGGGTCGTTATCTATCTCACGGCGATTATGTGCAACGGCAATAGCCTCTCCATCGCACACTACAACTGCACCGATAGGTACTTCTCCTATCTGTGCTGCAAGTTCTGCCTGTTCAAGAGCAAGTTTCATGTACTTTTGATCAAGAGCAGCCTGTGGGGTCAAAGGCTCTTGCGCTTCGTTACTCATAGCTGCTCCTCTCTTGTCTGGTTGCTGTCGTAATTCTTACGCAGTTCTGACGCGAATCCGTCACGAACCTGACACTTATCTGTCGCGATTCTGACGTAAATCTTTCATGACTCTGACGCTTGTTTGTCTTCACTTAATTATGAAACAAAACCTAACTTGCTAAATCCCCTACTCGCAAAAAACTGAATTATGCGGTAGGATATTACCGCTTTGGAGAGGTGGCAGAGTGGTTGAATGCGGCGGTCTTGAAAACCGTTGAGCGGTGTCCCCGTTCCGAGGGTTCGAATCCCTCCCTCTCCGCCATTTTTTGGCGGACCTCAACTTAACGTTTTGCCTTCAGAACTTACATTCCATTCCACGTCATTTCTAGCTCAACGTTCTTCTCGCCAGTGTGTGGGCGAGCATTCCATTTACCAAAAGACTCGTTAGCAAGTTAAAAGCTTTAATTAAAAACGCCTTAGATTTTTACTTTTGGGTATAATTAACCTGTCCAAATGGATGGCTGACACAGGATTGTCAGTGATTGAAAGGATTTAGCATGATTATTGCCGCAGTTGTAGTTATTGTCCTTCTGGTTTTCTGGGCCATTAGCATTCACAACAACATCATTCGCGCAAGCAACAGGTGCGACAACGCTTGGGCAGCTATCGATACGCAGCTTCAGCGTCGTAACGATCTGATCCCTAACCTGGTCAACACCGTTAAGGGTTACGCAACTCACGAGTCTAAGACTTTTGAGGCAGTTACTTCTGCTCGCGCTGCAGTCGCAAATGCACGCACTCCTGAAGAGAAGATGCAGGCTTCCGGCACTCTTTCCAATGCTCTGACCAACCTGTTTGCTGTTGTTGAGAACTACCCAGAGCTCAAGGCTAACCAGAACTTCCTGGAGCTCCAGGCAGAGCTTACTGACACCGAGAACCGCCTCAGCTACGCTCGCTTGAGCTACAACGATGTTGTCATGAACTACAACAATATCATCGCTGTTTTCCCAAACAACCTTCTTGCTGGTGGACGTTCCCCACGTACAAGCTTCCAGGTTACCGACGAGTCCGCTCGTCAGGCACCAAACGTACAGTTCTAAGAGCTGCTTCGTTTACCCTTTGTACCAGTACAACCCGGTATCTGCATTTCCGCAGGTACCGGGCTTTTTTATGCACAGCGTTGCCTCACAGATTGAACTTGTCGTGCGCCGCTCGTACGCCGTTTAACCGTTGTCCGCGTACTTCTCGTACGCCGGTTACAACCAAATCCGAACAGCTAGATTATGTGAAGAGTCTTTACAGCCTCGCAGAAAAATCGTTAAAATAATTACATCTGTGAATTGCCCTCGCAAGCACAATTCACGTTCTATTGGATGAAGAGAAAGGTCAGCATGAAACCTCGACCTCACAGTCGCTGACCTCTTGCGGTGTGCCGATTTGCACCGTGAGGGGTGAAATCGCAATGCAGTCCCCGTGGCAATTACGCGGAGTTTCTCGCCAATGCCACGCTTTAGTCTTCGGACGCATGTAAGGAGCACACATGATTTATCTTTCCCAGTTAATGGGTAATCCGGTTCTAGATTCAGAAGGCGAGAAGATCGGTTCTGTCTCCGACCTTGGAATTGCTACCGGAGAAGTTTTTCCTCGCATTACTTCCCTGGCTTTTATGGGCCCTGGCCGCACGCCAATGATGATTTCTTGGCGCAAGTATGTTGATACCTACGATGAGGACGTCATTAGGCTCAAGGTGCCTTCAACTGAGATTCGTTTCTCGTACCTGCAGCCTAACGAGGTTCTTCTCGCCCGAGATATTCTGAACAAGCAAATTGTTGATACGCGCGGCATTCGCGTTGTCCGCGTAAACGACCTCAAGCTTTCCGATACTAGCTCAACGCAGCTGCGTCTTCTGGGCGCAGAGGTTGGCGCACGCGGTCTGCTGCGCAGCCTTTCTCCCCAGCTAGAGCACTTGGTTACCCGCATTGCGCGCGCCATGGGTCACCCCATGCAGGAGCGCATCATTGCGTGGAGTTACATGGACCTGGTTGAGCGCGACCTCTCCAACGTTAAGCTCTCCGTTTCCCACAAAACGCTGGACGAGCTGCACCCTGCTGACGTCGCTGACATCATCGAGCGCCTGGACTCTCGCCTGCGTAGCCAGGTGTTTGCCCAGCTTGATGACGAGCAGCGAGCTGGCGCAATGGCAGAGTTCAACGACGACGCCATGGCAGTTGAGCTCATCGGCGGCCTGAACGAAAAAGAAGCATCCCGTATCCTGTCCGAGATGGACCCAGACGACGCAGCCGAACTTGTCTCCGAGCTGAGCTATGACCGTGCCGAGAAACTCCTGCGCTTGATGGGCGTTAAGGAGCAGCGCGCAATTAGGCAGCTGCTGGGATACCGCGAGTACACCGCCGGTCGTATTATGACGTCCGAGGCGCTTTCTGTTCCTGAGGACCAGACCGTTGCCTACGCCTTTGATCGCCTGCGTAACCTGGACGAGGATTTTGAGACCGTCCGCTATCTCTATCTTACTGATGAGGATGGCCGTCTGTCCGGAATTGTTACCCTGAACCGCCTGATTGTCTCCGAGCCAGAAACTCGTCTGGAGGAGATTGCTAATAAGAACCTGGTCACCGCCTCACCAGAGGACGATCAGGAAGACGTTGCTCGAAACATTGCAAAATACAACCTGCTGGCCATGCCTGTTGTTTCTGACGACAACCGCCTGTTGGGCATTGTTACCGTCGACGATGCTCTTGACGTTCTTGAAGAGGAGCACGCCGAGGACCTGCAGATTGTTGGTGGCGGCAGGAGCGATTCCGATTCTGGCGACCGCGGCCGCAACATTATTTGGTTCCTCCACCGCAACCTCTGGCTTTTGTTCTGGGTTGCCTCCGTTGTGACTGCTGCCTTTGTAGGAACAGCCGCAACATCCAATCCAATCATGGGTATTTTCGCAGCTCTTTGCACTATTACCATGCCAATCTCGCTGAACTTGAGCGAGAATACCGTCAACTATGTGACAAACTTCTTCCTCACAGACGATCCTGGCAGCGAGAAATCTCCTTCTATCTTAGGCTTTGCCTTCCGCTCGCTTCTACTGGGTCTTCTGGTCAGCGGCCTTATTTGCATTCTTGGCGCCGCAGCTCACGCCCTGCTAGAAGCGCTATTCCACCCGTACGATCCAAATGCAGGCGTATTCTACGCGGCGCTCTTTGACCAGACCATTATTCAGATCTTTGGCGCAGCAGCAGGCTCTACGCTTATTTCCTTCCTGCTAACCCCAATTTTCTTGGCTGTACTTCGCCATCGTGACGAGAAAAACCAGGAAACCTCAGGTCTCACGCTTACCCTGATTTCTATGAGCCTTTCGGTGGTGACATTCTTCGTCCTCTCTTACGCTCTCTCGCTTGTGAGCGTGATGTAAATGGCGCAGGAAAACGCACACGTAAAGGACGCGGTTGCAGAGCAGGGCGTGGTTGTAGAGCAGGACGCTGATGGCCAGGACGCCGTCGGCCAGCTTTCTGCGGGCGACGGAATCGTTGTCGAGCAGGGCAAACGCGCATCTAAAGAGAAGGCTCCGGTCAACAAAAACAGCATCAAGTACATCTTGATGGCAATGGGCCCCGGTCTTCTCGCCGCATTTGCTGGTAACGACGCCGGTGGCATTGCAACCTACTCCAGCGCAGGCGCTACGTTTGGCTATTCTCAGCTGTGGACCGTACCGCTTATGTGCTTCCTGCTGATCGTAGTTCAAGAAACCGCAGCTCGAATGGGCTGTGTCACCGGTAAAGGCATTGCGTCGCTGGTGCGCGAGCGCTTTGGTATCCGCCTGTCCACGCTGGCAATGGGTGCGTTGCTGCTCTCCAACATTGCTGTTACTTTCTCCGAATTCGCAGGTATTGCGTCCAGTATGGAGCTCTTTGGCATCCCAACGTACGTCTCGGTGCCTATCAGCGCCCTGATGGTGTGGCTTCTGACCGTTGGCGGATCATACCGTCGCATCGAGAAGATTCTGCTGGCAATTAGCTGCATTTTTGTCACGTACGTGGTGGCCGGCGTGCTGGCTCAGCCCGACTGGAGCGAGGCCCTGCGCGTCACCATCATTCCGCAGCCTTCCGCCGATCCGTCCTACATTTCCCTGCTGGTCGCAAATATTGGTACTACCATCAGCCCATACATGATCTTCCTGGTTGCATCAAATGTTGTCGAGAAGAACCTTGATACCAGCGACATTCCTGCACAGCGTGCAGACAATGTTGCCGGCGCAATCCTGGCCGAGGTCATTACCTGGTTCATCATGCTGACCACCGGCGCTGTCCTCTTCCCTCGTGGAATCTCTGTTGACTCCGCTGCCGACGCTGCTCGCGCCCTTGAACCACTTGCTGGTCAGTACGCAAGTACGCTCTTTGCGCTGGGTATGGTTGGCGCATCCTTCCTGGCAGCATGCGTTTTACCAGGCATTACTGCAAGCGCCATCTGCGAGGCATTTGGTTGGGAGCGCGGAGCCGACCGCAGCTGGCAGGAAGCCCCTGTCTACCACGGCATTATTACAACCGTGCTAGTCATTTCTGCGCTGGTTGTTCTGATTCCAGGCATGAGTCTCTTTGGCATTATGATGGCCGCCCAGGTCATCAACGGTATTCTGCTGCCAATTCTGCTTGTCTTTATGGTTATCATCGCAGCCGACAAACACATCATGGGCAAGTACGCCAACGGTCGCATCTGGAACGCGCTGACTTGGTTTACCATCATCACCGTCATCATCCTGACCATTGTGATGTTCATTCTACAGGCCATGGGTTTGTAGCGAGCGTCACGCAACTGCAACACAAAAGGGCGAGAAGATCGGTCTTCTCGCCCTTTGTTTTATGCGATTATCTGCTGTTTGTTACTTGCTTGCCTTGTCAAACTCATCCTTGAAGTCAGAGAACATCTTACCCATGCGTCCAAGCTGCATACCAAAACCCTTAGCTGCCTTGTTAGCAGTAGCCTGCGTGGACGACTTGCTCGCAGGCTTAGCGGTAGGCTTACTAGCTGCGCTCTTGTCAGTGGCGGACTTGTCTGCAGCGGACTTGTCAGCGGCAGCCTGCTCCTCCACAGATGGCTTCTCGAGACGAACGTCCTCTGCAGCAACGGGAGCCGGGCGCTCGGAATCGTCTTCTGCGTCAGGCTCGGTAGCATCTTCGATAGCACGCTTTGCCTTGGCCAGCGTCTTACCCAGGGCAAACGCGCCCTTCTCGGTGGCCTCTGCAACAACCTTTCCGGCTTTAGCTGTAGCCTCAGAAGCCTTTGCGGCGGCAGCTGCGTATCCCTCGCCTGCCTTTGCAGCCAGGCCACCAGTGAGTTGGGCATCTGCCGCTTCATCAGAGAGGACCATTGCACCGTTAGAGTAACCTAACAGCCACTCTGGCTTGATGGCAAACGAGCCTACCAGCGCTTCCGATCCAGCGCCATCGCCCACAAGAAATGCCAAGACCACGCCAGTGACCTGGTCAAACTCAGCGCCACTCACGTAACCTAGGGTTTTGCCGCTCTTAGTGCGAGCTTCCATACCATGCCATAGAATGCAGGTATCAAAGTCCAAGTTCAGACGTTTGATTGCAGCTTTATCAACGTTATTCTCGGGATCTTTAACGCAAAGTCCCTGTTCGATGGTCTCCAGAGACTCCAAAGTGACAAACGCATCATCCTGCTTAATCATGCCAGCAATATCGGGCTTCTGAACCATCACGCCCACTACCTGCGAAGGCTGACCCTGTTTGAAGGGGGCAAAAACCACGTTGTGGATTCTTCCTAACTTGGAAAACCGCTCTTCTCCCGCGTGCTTGCCCTTTGTAGCGGGCTTTTTGGGAAGAAGGACCTTTGCGCCTAGGAGCTCGGTTGTTTTCACGTGAAACCTCTCTATAAAAAACGGGACGTCATAAGGCGTCCCGTCACATTGCTTGTAAGTGAGGCTTATGCCTCCTGGTAGCCCTCGCCTGCGTTCTCCTGCTCGTGGGACTCAACGTTCTCGATGCGAACAGCCTGAGCCTCAGCGGTTGTGGCGGTTGGCTCTGGAACAACAAAGGAATCTGCAACAACATCAGCAGCATCTGCGACAGTGTTAGAAGCAGAGGTCACAGCGTCAGAAAGTGACTCACGGAGCTGATCCATGCGCTCGCGAGCAAGGTCAACCTTTGCGCGGAGCTCATCGGTCTTTGCGTCAACAGTAGGCTTGACCTCGTCAATCTTAGTGCTTACAACCTTTGATGTGCGCTCGTAAGAATCAAGTGCGGAATCCCATGCATCATTGACAGCATCTGCAGCCAAAGCGCGAGTCTCCTCGCCGGAACGTGGAGCCAGGAAAAGACCAGCTACAGCGCCAGCAGCAGCACCAAAAATAGCGCCTAGAAAGAAACCAGCAGACTTCTTGCTCATAAGTACCTCCTGTTAAACAGCAAAACGCTGTACGTAATCATACCGCAATACGGGCGTTTATCGAACGGGCTTTGGACGAGGAACGTTAATCATGTTCCAGTCATCTGGGACGTCAGTGACCTCAGAGTCGTCAGTGGCGTCCTCAGCAGCTGTAGCCTCAGAAAGCTCGTCGGCGATGGGCTCGGCGTCGGCAGCAGGCTCGGCGTCGGCAGCGGGCTCGGCGTCGGTAGCGGGCTCGGCGACGACAGCGGGCACGACCGCGTCCTCGTCGGCTGCGTCAATGCCTGCGACCTCGGCGTTGTTCTCCTCAGCGTCTGCAACCTCAGCCTCAACTGCATCAGCGGCTGCGGCGTCAGCGACGTCCTCGGAGGAGTTGTCGGCAGCGTAATCCTCTGCATCTACGCTCTCTGCCTGGGGTGCAGCGTCCGCCTCAGGTTCCGCAGAGTCTGCGAGTTCATCGGTCTTCTCGCCGTCAAGGCTCTGGATGAGCGCAACGAGGCCAGAGACGATTGCATTGATGTCTGGATCGGCGTCCTCCTGGTTGCCATATGCCCAGTTGAGGAGCCATACAGCGCTGGAAAGTGATGCTGCAACCAGCACGTCATCTGGACATGCAAGGATGATCTCGTAGAGGCCGCGACGGGAATCTACCAGGGAAGTCTTGCCTGAAGCAACGTCTCCCGCAAGGTTGGTCAGGGCCAGGAGCTCGACGGTTACATGCTCAAGCAGGTGCGCAACCTCGGTGTCCTTGGCAACAAGGCCAAAGCGAGCGTCGGCGTCACCCAAGCACAGATGATTTGAAAGACCTGGCAAAAGCTCAAGCACGCGCTCAGTTGCCTCAGCATTTTCCGAGGTCAAACGTGGCGCTTTAGCCGAAAACTCAACGGTAGCGGTCAAGTTTTTAGGTCCTACCACAACTTTTTTGATAGAAATCAACTGCGCCATTTCAACCTCTTTCTATTGGTTCACTCTATTGTAATCATTCTTTTAGTTATTCATTTTCTGATGTGTCAGAGTTTTCGCCAGCTGGCTCAGATTCACCGTCTACCTGTGGTTCTGGGGCAATTACACGCAACAAAGATAGTCGGCGACGACGCATCGACTGCACGCGGAACACGTAGCCATCCTTCTCAAAAACCTCACCTGGACGAGGCAAATGATTTGCCAAATCCAGCACAAAGCCCGCGATAGTCTCGTACTCCTCGGATTCCCCGACCGGCCATCCAAGTTCAGCTGCGTCATTGAGCGAGAAGCGACCATCTACCAGCCACTCTCTATCAGAGAGCTGCGTCAGATACTTGTTGTCCGGATCAAACTCATCCTCAATCTCGCCGACAATCTCCTCGACGATGTCCTCAACGGTAATGACACCCGCAGTTCCACCGTACTCGTCAACCACGATGACCATCTGATCGCGACTTGTCTGCATCTCGGTGAGCAGCGGAATGATGTCTTTGGTATCGGGTACGTAGTCAGCAGAACGCACGAAGCGCGCGATCTTCTCGTCACTATCGTGCTGGTCAAGCGCTGGCTCCAGCAAATCTTTGATGTGAGCGATACCCACGATGCGGTCGATATTCTCGTGGTAGATAGGGATGCGCGAGAAACCTGTTTGGCGCATGACGCGCAGGACCTCGGCGATAGTTGCGGTGTCTTCCATGGCGGTCATGTCAACGCGCGGGACCATTACCTCACGGACAACGGTGTCGCCCATCTCGATGACCTCGTGGATCATGGATTTTTCTTCTTCAGAGAGGTCCTCGGAATCCTTGACAATGTAGCGGAGCTCTTCCTCGGTGACCTCTTGATGGTCGTTGGTAGTGTCAATGCCCATGAGCGTGGTAACCGCATCTGCCGAGGCAGACGTGATGAACACGAGTGGGCGCGCAATATGCATGAACGCCTTCATGGGGCCGATAACTGCTTTAGCCACTGCCTCGGAGTTTGCTAGGCCGATGCTCTTTGGAACCAGCTCACCGATGACCACGGAAAAGAACGAAACAATCAGCGTAATAGCCACGACAGCTAAAGGAAGCGCCAGGTCAGCGTGGACACCAATACTGACCAGCCAAGCGCCGAATGGCTCGGAAAGGCTTGTTGCAGCAAATGCCGAGGAAGCAAAGCCTACCAGGGTAATTGCAACCTGGATTGTTGCGAGGAAATATCCGCGATCAGTGGCAATGTCAATGACAGCCAAGGCTCTTGGATCACCTTCGTCCACGTCCGCCTCAAGTGCCGCGCGACGAGAGCTAACAATGGCCATCTCGGCCGCAGAAAAAAAGCCGTTTACCAGGGTAAGCAGCAGAGTTATTCCAATACTTAACGCAATGTCCATCGAGTGTATGGGCACCTACCTCTTCGAAGTTACTTTTTGTATAGTCTATTGTACTCTAACGTGCTCTACCTTGTAGTCTGCAGGAATTTGACACAGTCTCGCCATGAAACGTCAGGCGCGAGACGCGATGGCGCGGACGACTTCGCGAGGTGATAGCGTCAACTAAGCGCGAGTTACACGCTGCGGCTGACGGAAACGCGGCGTGATGACGTCAACTATACGAGCAGTACGCTTTTCCCGCGTTGCGAATCGCTTTCCACGATTTTGCCCGCCATTTTAATGTCATGCTTCTCTATTTTTCTGCGTTAATTCTGACTAACAAGCAGTTCCCAATATTTGATGCAGAATTTTGAATAACTTGTCCAATTAATTCATTGCCATGAATACGTAACTTTCACGCCTAAAATTATGTGCCGAAAAAGGTAAAAAACCCGTTTAGTTGGAAATGAAAATTTAAAATTTGCCGATTTATCCCCAACTAAGACGATTTTTTACCGCACTAAAAACTTTTATCAGGACAAACGAGTTACGTCTCAAAAAGTGGTGTAAGGCTATTTCCTTACTACCTTCTAACCTA
>NZ_JDFG01000047.1 GCF_000565075.1 Atopobium sp. BS2 | reverse complement strand
GAATTCTCAAAGCAAGTGCAACGTTTGGTGATGGTAGACTTCCCAAGGGCACTTCCAACCCAGACGCTTACGTGGCCTCAGATTGAGCTCATTATATACTGCCTCAATCTCTCTATCGCTAATCGATGAGAGGTCTGTACCTTTTGGAAAATACTCTCTGATGAGACCGTTGGTATTTTCATTGGTACCTCTTTGCCAGGGATGATGTGGAAGACAGAAGTAGATACTTACTCCAATAGCTTCTTGAAGTTCTGCTGCTCGAGCAAACTCAGATCCACGATCAAGCGTTATGGTTTTTACTACCTCACCTCTCAAAGCTTGCTGTATAGCTACATTGACATCAGCACTAGACCCTGATGCAGCTTTGCCACCAACAAGGTAGCCGCTCATACGGTCAACTTGTGTGACCAGGCGTGGCCCTTTGGCCTTACCGATGACGGTATCACCTTCCCAGTCTCCAATGCGTTGGCGATCTGCAACCTCTTTTGGTCTTTCGACAAGTTCATGAGTTATCCGTATTTTTCCTCTGCGCTCTATGAGGTGTTTTGTATGCCGTCGTTTACCTCGGTGTCTAAGTCTCTACGTACAGACTGTACACCTGGAAGTTCACAGTCTAGTTTTCCGAGTGTATGGCTCTATATATAGTGCTACAGCTGACAGGAGCGTAGGAAAGTTCTAAGTGTAGTCTGCCTGCAATCTGCTCAGGTGAGAAGTGGCGACTACAGATAAGAAAGACAATACGTGCACGAAGGCTTGGATCATCGAGTAGGGTGCGTTTCTTGCAAGCCTGGCGTCGAACATCGGTTTTTCTCTGAGCAGTCGAGGCTCTATAGCACAGATGCGCCACTCCAATGATTGTCCAACCGTTTCTTTTAATCTCTCGTGAAATACTTGATTTGTTTCGACCGAGCTTACGAGCAATCTGGCTTATACTTTCATGATTTTTCCACCAGACCATAATGTCTTCGCGCTCTTCAATGCTAAGATGGCTATAGTGACCCATGGAAATCCTTTCAATGATCGTTGTCGTAAGCGCCATTGTAGACCCATGGGTCACTACCTTGTCTTTTGTTGTTGCACTTGCAATGAGAATTCAAGATTTGATCACCATGACTTTACAAACTATCTAGAACAACTAGACGTAAAGGAACCAGTTCCAGCTGGTCGAGTGCCTACAACAACCCTCTTTTGCTATGACTATGATAAAAATATTTTTGTTGGAGCTGTAAATATTCGCCATTGCCTTGATGAGGGGCTTTTACATAGTGGTGGACACATCGGTGATGGAATTCGACCAAGTGAGAGAAGAAAAGGCTATGCAACAGCAATGATTGCGCTTGCGCTCAAAGAATGTAAGAAACTTGGTATTGAGCGTGTTCTTATGTGTTGTCGTAAAGATAATATCGGCTCGGCAAAATCTATTATCAATAACGGCGGAATACTCGAAAACGAAGTCCTTGATGAGGACAATGTGCTTACGCAAAGATATTGGATTGACCTTAAGTAGTTCTTCTCATTTGTCTACGAGGCTTGATATACTTTGAAAAAGGATATATGTATTCATATTTCCACATGAGATGAAGGAGAGCCTAATGATTCAAGACGAGCTCTTTGCACTTCAAGATACAGAATATGCTGCTTTTCAAAGTAAACTCACACCCAATATCTCAAGAGAATCCATCATTGGTGTACGCGTTCCTCAACTCAGAAAGCTTGCTAAAAGTCTTGGAAAAAGCAAAGAAGCTAACGAGTTTCTTCTCGCCCTTCCACATGCCTACTATGACGAAAACATGCTGCATAGCCTGCTTGTTTCCGAGATTAAAGACTTTGACGACTGTATCTCAGCGATTGATGCATTTCTTCCTTATGTCGATAACTGGGCCGTGTGTGACATCTTGTCGCCGCGGGTTTTCAAAAAGAATTGCACGCGTCTTATAACTGAAATTCCGAGGTGGGCATCTTCGAGCCATGTATATACCTGTTGCTTTGGAATAGAGATGCTTATGACTCATTTTTTGGATGATGATTTTGACTCTAAATACCTTGAAATTCCTGCGCAAATTCACTCAGATGAATACTACGTTAACATGATGATAGCCTGGTTCTTTGCAACGGCTCTAGCCAAACAATGGGACTTTACACTGCCCTATCTTGAAACCAAAAAGCTGGACATGTGGGTGTTTAATAAAACGATTCAAAAAGCATGTGAAAGCTATCGAATCACCAAAGAACAAAAAACTTATCTTAAAAGTTTGAAATAGTACTTTGAAAATAGCTGATTTGGTTTTTAGTAGTCAATCTAAATATTTAGGGGATTGAATAGCTCGACCCCCTATCAAATATCTATCAAATATGAAATAAAAAATTATCCTTCGACAGGCTGCCCAAGATAAGATGCAACAGAAGTTGCAGCGATGGCACCGTCTGCTGCTGCAGTAATAATCTGACGCAGTGGCTTCTTATTGAGGTCTCCTGCGGTAAAGAGACCAGGAGTTCTAGTAGCCATACGCTCATCAGCAAGGACATATCCCTGCTCGTCAAGGTCTACGAGGTCTGTCAAAAGCTCGGTTGAAGGCACGCGACCTACCAAGACGAAGACACCAAAGCTGCCCTCATCAAAAGTCTCTGTGTGCTCTTCTCCCGTCTGGTTATTGCGGAAGGTGATGGAAGTAAGCAAATCGTTACCATCAACTGCAGTAATGCTGGTCAGATAGCGAATCTCTGTCTTAGGATTCTCCTCAAACTGCTTAATTGCAGTTGCGTTAGCTCTTAGGTGATCTTTGCGGACGATAAGGGTTACTTTGTCAGCAAAACGAGCCAGGAATTGAGACTCCTCTACAGCGGTGTTGCCGCCGCCGATAACAAATACCTGCTTGCCGCGATAGAACATTCCATCGCAGGTAGCGCAGTAAGAAACGCCCTTGCCAGTGAATTTCTCTTCATTGGTAAAGCCGGCGTGGCGAGGATTAGCGCCGCCAGAAACAATGACGGCCTTTGCGTGATAAGTTCCCTCAGAAGTCTCAAGCACAAAGAGGTTAGTCTCTGGATCCTTAACAATAGAAAGGACGTTGGCCATAACAATCTCTGCGCCGAGGTCTGTAGCCTGCTTCTGAAGAGTATCGGTAATAGTGAAGCCATCAGTGTTTGGCATGCCAGGGTAATTCTCAACCTCAGTAGTGGTGATGACCTGGCCACCTACCGCCTGTTTCTCTAAAACAACGGTATCGAGAAGAGCGCGCTTTGCATAAATTGCTGCTGAAAGTCCTGCAGGACCACCGCCAACAATCACAAGATCTTTAGTAATAACGTCTGCCATGATTGGCTCCAATCGTATAAATCGTAACTGGCTTTGTTATACCCTACTGGTGACAATCATTATCAGTTATCTCTAAAAAATAGATTGCACACAATCTGTTCACAAATAAAAAAGAAGCGCGTCAAGACCCCATCTTGAACGCGCTCCCCTAATACTAAAAACTAGTTAGCAATGATGAAGTAAGCAACAAACGCAAGAGTTGCAACCCACATCAGAGGCTTAACCTTCTTAACGTTACCAGTAACAAGAGCAACAACAACATAGAAGATGAAACCAAAACCAATGCCGTCAGAGATTGAGTAAGTCATTGGAATACCAGCGATAACCATGAATGCTGGGAAGCCCTCAAGAAGATCGTTCCAATCAATCTCGGTGACCTCAGACATCATTAGGAAGCCAACAAGGACCAGTGCGCCGCAGGTAGCTGCAGAGCTTACGATAGAAATAAGAGGTGCAATGAATGCTGCTGCAATAAAGAGAAGACCGGTGAAAATAGAAGAAAGACCAGTACGACCACCATCGGCAGCACCAGATGCAGACTCAATAAAGGTGGTAATGGAAGAACAACCAAAGAAACCACCTGCAGCTGCAGCGGCAGAGTCAACAATAAGGATCTGCTTGATGTCCTTAACGTTGCCATCCTCAGTGAGGAAGTCGCCCTGTTTTGCGATAGCCATAGCAGAACCCATGGTATCGAAGAAGTCGGACATCATCAGAGAAAATGCAAATACAAGAAGAACTGGAGTTGTCAGAGCCTTAACAATACCCATAACACCAGCGCTATCGGTCAAGAATGGTGCACCAAAAGTGGAGAAATCAAGACCAGAAACAATGCCTGTAGGGCTTGCGGTAACACCTAGAGGAATACCAGCAAGTACGGCAAGAATAATGCCGATAAGCAGGGAACCCTTAACACGAGCAGAGTAAAGAACAACTGTTGCAACAATGGAAATTACACCAACGATAAAGGTTGGAGAGAAAATATCGCCAAGACCAACAAGTGTGGACTCATTTGCAATGATAATACCGCTGTTCTTGAGACCAATCATGGCAATAAAAAGACCTAGGCCAACTGAGATTGCGTGGCGTAGGTTTACAGGAATTGCGTCCATGATAGCTTCACGAAGGCCGCAAAGAACTAAAAGGAGAATAGCAACGCCCTCAATAAAGATTACTGCCATTGATGCATGCCAATCTCCACCAGTAATTGGAGTGAGAGAGAATGCAACAACAGCGTTTACGCCCATACCAGATGCACAAGCAAGTGGACGGTTAGAGAACAGACCCATCAAAATGGTCATGATGCCGCCACCAAGACAGGTAGCAGTAATAGCTGCCGAAATTGGAACTCCTGCAGCAGCAAGAAGAGCTGGGTTTACTGCAATAATGTATGCCATTGCGAGGAATGTAGTAATTCCAGCCCTAAACTCTTGAGCGGGATTACTGCCACGCTCAGCCACCTTAAAGAACTTCTCCATTAAGCTCTTCCTTCCTAAAGAGACTTTTCCTTTATGCAAGCGCTGAAGCGCTTATCACCAAAATAAAAAATTATTGAACGCCGCTTGAACCAAAACCGCCTGTACCGCGATCAGTCTGATCAAGCTCATCAACTTCAACAAGCTGTACAACAGGGACCTGTTGAATCACAAGCTGCGCAATACGCTCACCGCGCTCGATATGAATAGTTTCTTTGCTATCAAGGTTAATGGCACAAACCTTAAGCTCACCGCGATAATGAGCATCAATAAGGCCTGGAGTATTTGCCATAGAAAGGCCCTTTTTAAGGGCAAGACCGCTTCTAGGCTGAACAAATCCTGCGTATCCATCAGGGATTGCAATAGCTAAACCAGTGGAAATAAGTTTGCGCTCAAAAGGAGCAAGATCAACATCTTCAGCACTTCTAAGATCTAATCCAGCGTCTCCTGTATAGGCGTACGAAGGTAGCTCAACAGTAGGATCAAGGCGTTTAATAGGTAGCTGGATGTCAAAATTGCTCATTAATTCAGGCTCCTTAATTCTGCGCTAAATTCATCAACATCTTTGAAGTCTCTATAGACAGAAGCAAACCTAATATATGCAACTTTATCGAGCATAACTAGGTTTTTAAGCACAATGCTTCCAAGATCTTCAGATTTAATCTCGTATTGGCCCTTATCTCTAATCTGAGACTCAATACCATCAATAAAATGATCAAGGGAAGCAACAGAGATATCTCTCTTTACTGTTGCAGCAACAAGACCTCTCATAAGCTTCTGTCTATCAAAAGGCTCCTTGTGACCGTCTTTCTTAACAACGGTGATAGGAATCTCTTCTAAGCGCTCATAGGTTGTAAAACGAAACTTACAGGACATGCACTCGCGACGCCTTCTAATGGCATCGTTATTCTCAGATGAGCGAGAATCAATAACCTTTGACTCTTCGTGACCGCATTTTGGACAACGCATGGAATCCCCTTTTTTCGTATAAAAGGAAGATACCATTTTACGCAGGTATTGACTGCTATCAACACAGAATTCTGAGAGAAATTTACATAAATATTTACTATTTAGATACAGAAGGAATCTCTAAGGTTTGTCCAGCTCTTAAAAGAGAAGAATCGAGATTATTTCTTTCTCTAATCCAACTTACTTGCTGCTCTGTGGAGACGCCCTCAATTGGGTTGCTCTCTGCAATTGACCACAACGTATCATTGCTCTGAACGGTAATTGTTTGTGAAGCGCTATCCATTACAGATGTTGCAAATGAATTAAGAGCAGTTGTACGAAGGAAAGAAATCGCAAACATCAGAATAAATGATGCGGTAACAATAAGACCTGCAATAAAAGCCTCTTTGTTAGTCAGCGTCTTTACGTAAGAGACTTCCTCACGCTGAAGTGCAACGGAACCCTTCTTTGCGCCGCCTTCAATAACCTTAAATGCAGGCTTATAAGAAGCAAGTGCTGAAGTACCGTTAACCTGATACATCTTTGACTGATACATACGCCTCATATCATTTCCTTCCGTAATAGTTTTTACGGAACTAGTTATATCTAATACACCGGACAAAAAGTCATGTCCGAACGTTTGTACTAATAATATGTAGTACATTTGTTCGTGTCAAGAAAAAATAGAACATTCGTTTGATTAATTTTTAGAACACGTGTATTATTACTAAAAAGTAAAAGGAGGCTCATATGCCAAAGGGCAAACTTAGCAAGCGTCAGGCAGCAATTTATGAATACATCTGTTCATACACAGATCAACACGGCTATCCCCCTTCAGTAAGAGAGATTGGTGCTGCTGTTAATCTTGCGTCTCCTTCAACTGTCCATATGCATCTAAAGGTCCTGGAGCAGTTTGGCCTAATTGATAGAGACCCAAAGAAACCTCGTACTATGAAGATTGTTCCCCAGGCTTCTAGCACTTCTGACGCAGCAAAGCTCGCTCCAGTAACGCAAGATGTAGCTAATAATGTCATTAGTCTTCCTCTTGTAGGACGTGTTGCTGCAGGCACACCTATTCTTGCTGAGCAAAACGTTGAGGAATCTCTATCTCTTCCAACAAGCATTGTTGGAGATTCAAGCTCTTTCATTCTTCGCGTACGTGGAGAATCAATGATTAACGCTGGTATTTTTGATGGCGATTATATTGTTGTAAAAGAGCAGATAGATGCCCATGACGGAGAAATCGTTGTTGCTCTCATTGATGACTCTGCGACTGTTAAGACATTCTATAGAGAAAATAATCGTATTCGTCTTCAGCCAGAAAACGATTTTATGGAGCCAATCTACGTACAGAATCCTGTCATTTTAGGTAGGGTTACTGCACTTATTAGATCAATTTCATAGTCACAGTATGGGTGTGGAATTAGAACAATCCAAAGGTAGAGTAACTTTCTTTGATACTATTCGAGGAATCTCAGTGGTATCAATGATACTGTTTCACTATTCCTATGATTTGTTCTTTATCTCTCACATCAAGCTTACGTGGTTTACTCCTTTAGTCATGCAAATTTGGGTGCCTTCAATTTCGTATCCCTTTATTTTTATTGCTGGCTGCATGTGTGCTTTTTCAAAAAATTCCTTTAAGCGAGCAGGAGTTTACGGTCTTGTTGCTCTTGCAATATTCGCAGCTACCACCTTTGCGAATATTGATACTCCTATTAACTTTGGAATCTTCTTCTGCATGGCTTCATGCACCTTTGTAGAAGCCCTTATTTCACGTTTCGCTATTCCGCCCAAAGGGTATGCAGCGGCAATTCTTTTTCTTTTGTTATTTATTATCTGCATTCCAATTTCTGCAGGTCACATCGGTTTAGGTAACACGATTTTCTCGTTACCAAAAGAGTTGTATCAAACACCGTATTTAGCCTGGGCGGGATTTCCTTCTCCATCTTTTTCATCTGGAGATTACTATCCATTGCTCCCCTATTTGTTCTTGTATCTAAGTGGAGCAGCATTTAACAGGCAGTTCAAGGCAGAAGGCTATCCTAACTGGATGAAAACATTTTCCCTCCCCCTTATAACAGAGATGGGAAAACATTCGCTTATCGTTTATATTTTGCACCAACCAATTTTGCTGCTTATTGCCTTATTCGTCAGTCAGAATATCGTCCTCTGACACCACATAAGGCTCTAAAAGTGCCTGCATATAGGTGTCGGCTTTAACTGACAGCAAAAGACCTTCAGCAACGTATTGCTCGTGTAGAAGCTGGCACCTCTCGTGAACAGACTTAACAAGAGCGCCTTTGTTGAACGGGATAAGAGCGCTAATCACCTTGTCTCCAGCGCTGGCTATTTCTTGAATCTTGTGGAGAAGACCGTTAATGCCCATGCCTTCTTGTGCAGAAATAAATACAGCGTCTGGATAGAGCGCTTTAAGCATTTGAAGTTCTTGCTCAGAAAGTAAATCAACTTTGTTAAGGACAAGAATTTGATCGCTTTTATCGGCCTCAATATCTTTTAAAATACTACGAACAACTGCAATTTCTTTAGATAGATTCTTATCAGTTGCATCAGCAACAAGCAGCAGAAGATCAGCTTCTTGAGCCTCTACCAAGGTAGATTTAAAAGACTCAATCAGATTAGTTGGGAGCTTTTGAATAAATCCAACAGTATCCGTAAGAACAATCTTTCTGCCTTCATCAAGAGAAAGTGCTCTGGTAGTTGGATCAAGAGTTGCAAAGAGTTCATCTTTTGCATATACATCCGCGCCTGTGAGTTGATTCAGAAGTGTTGACTTACCAGCATTGGTATAACCAACAAGAGATACGCTAAACGTTCCAGAATTCCACCTGGACTTAGACTGAACTTCTCGCCTTTGGCTGAGCTGCTTAAGTTCATTTTTAAGGGTTGAAATACGCTTTCTAATAAGACGACGGTCAACCTCAAGCTGGCTCTCGCCTTGGCCAAATCGGCTACCAATGCCACCACGAGTTTGCTCGCCTACCAGGTGACTCCACATACCGCGAAGCCTTGGAAGTACGTACTGAAGCTGTGCAAGTTGAACCTGCAGTCGTCCTTCTTTAGTGCGCGCGTGAATACCAAAAATATCAAGAATCAGCGCTGTTCGGTCAATGACTTTAACAGGCTCGCCAAGTAATTTTTCTAGATTAGATTGCTGAGAAGGTGTGAGCTCATCATCAAAGATGACAACGTCAGTATTGGTGTTTCTTACAAGAGAAACAAGTTCCTCGGTTTTACCTTTGCCAATGAAAGTCTTAGGGATAGGTGCATCAAGTTTTTGCGTAAGACGCATAAAGACTTCAGCGCCGTCAGTTTGCGTCAGACGCTCAAGCTCGTCCATTGATTCTTCAAGCGACCAATCGCTTTTACCGCAATCAACGCCTACAAGAATTGCTCGTTCAACTTTAGGAGCAGTTGAAAATGGAACAAAACGACCCATAAACTCCCCATCTAAGACAAGGTAAATACGTTAGTTTTTGATGTGTCCTACTGGCATTGTACGTCAGCATGCTGCACAAGAATCATCTCGAGCGCATCTTCAGGCGTGAGTTGATCCATATCAAGCCACCTGACTCGACCATCTCGTTTAAGCCAAGAAATCTGACGCTTAGCATACTGCCTGGTGTGCTGTTTAATAAGCTCACGCGTTTGTTCAAGCGATTGCTCTCCAGCAAAGTACGCAAAGAACTCTTTGTAGCCAATTGCCTGACCAGCCGTACAATTTTCAGAGAGACCTGACTCAATAAGCGCTTGCACCTCTTCTACAAGCCCTTGCTCAAACATAAGGTCAACTCGGAGGTTTATTCGCTCATAAAGACGCTGACGGTCCATCGTAAGACCCCATATCTGGGCGTCAAAGTACGGTGTGTGATTCTTTAGGCCCTCATGATGAGTTGCATACGACTTGCCCTCTTCCAAGAGCTCTAAAGCCCTTACAACGCGTCGTACGTTATTTGGATGAATAAGCTCTGCACTTGCTGCATCTTTTGTGGTCAGAAATTCGTGCAAGCCCTCAGCACCAAGCTCTTCTGCAAGCTTTTCATAACGAGTACGTACAGGAGACTCGATTGAGCCTGAAGGAAACTCCATCTGGTCGATAATCGAATCAAGATAAAGACCCGTTCCGCCACAGAATACAGGTGTTTTACCAGCTTTAATAAGCTTATGAGCTTCCGCGCGAGCTGCCACTTGAAACATCTGGACAGAATATTCTTCTGAAATGTTGGCACAATCTACCATGAGAAGAGGAACTTCTCGCTCGTCAACAGGAGTTTTAGCGGTTCCAATATCCATGCCACGATAAACCTGCATTGCATCAACAGAAATGACAGAGGTCTCAAGCTTCTTAGCTACCAGCTCAGATAAGGAGCTTTTGCCCGAAGCCGTGGGGCCTACAATGCAGATAACTGAGCCATGAGAGCTCATCGAGGATCAGACTCCATGGTTCCGCGCAGATACCAGGTACGAGCCTCATCAATATGGACATCAACAATTTTGCCGATAAGATCTTCTGGTGTGTAACCTTCTGGCAGATTGAAGTGAACTGTTTGGTTCTTCTCGCTATGTCCCACCATAACGGTATTGTCACGCTTGGAAGTTCCCTCAACAAGAACTGCCTGTGTAGTATTGAGATCTACCTGGTTAGCGTCATGCGCCTGCTGAGCCACAAGCTCTGCAAGCCTATCAAAGCGCTCCTGGATGACCTCGTGAGGCGTGTTATCTTCGTATTTTGCCGCAGGAGTGCCTGGACGCTTAGAGTAAATGAAGGTATATGCGGAAGAATACCCAGCTTCTTTGACCAAAGAAAGCGTATCCTCAAAGTCTTCCTCAGTCTCTCCGGGGAAGCCAACGATAATGTCAGTTGAAAGCGCCAATCCTGGAATAGCTGCGCGCAGGCGAGAAACCACGTCTAAGTACTCTTCTCGTGTATAGCTGCGGTTCATCTTTTTGAGAACACGCGTAGAGCCACTTTGAACCGCAAGATGAAGATGAGGCATTACAGCTGGCGTTTCTTTCATGGCCGCAATAGTCTCATCAGTAAGATCCTTTGGATTTGAAGAAGTAAAACGAATGCGCTCAACGCCTGTCTGACCCACAGCATGCAAAAGCTCTGCAAAACGAGGCTTACCGTAGAGATCGCGACCATATGAGTTAACGTTTTGGCCAAGAAGCGTAATCTCGCGGACGCCATCTGCGACAAGACGCTCGCACTCACCAATAACAGCCTCAAAGGTGCGACTGCGCTCACGACCGCGAACGTAAGGAACAATGCAATACGTACAGAAATTATTGCAGCCGGTCATGATAGGCACCCAAGCGTGATACTGCTGAGCGCGGTTGCTTGGCAAATCTGTGGAGAAACCCTTACCCTCCTCAGAAGTGTCTACGGCTACACGGTCATTCTCGCCTCTAAATGCGCTGGTGAGAAGTGTTGGCAAGCTTGCAAGTGCGCTGGTGCCAAACACAACGTCAACGGCTGGGACCTTTTCACGGAGCTTCTCGCCATCACGCTGCGCAATGCAGCCGCCAATAGCAACAACACGCTTGCCTGATGGAGGCGTTGGAGCGCTGACCATAGCAGAAGCCTGACCGTAGAGACGCTGATCAGCGTTCTCACGAACACTACAAGTCATAAAGATGACAATATCTGCGTCATCGGTATCTGAAACCTCATTGCAGCCACAAGCCTCAAGCAGACCAGATACTCGCTCTGTATCGTGCAGATTCATCTGGCAGCCAAAAGTTTTGATGTGATATGTTTTTCCTACGAGCTCGGAATTTTCAATCATGCTTAAAGTACCTCGTTATACTCAGTGGAACTAACAGCTGGAGTCTGCGTATCAGGGGCAGACAGTGTGTGGACATAAATGGCAATTTTAATTGCAGTTCTACTCTCCCCTGCAATCTCGATATCAGAAAATGTTGGAGCACAGGTGATATCCAGGCCGCAAGGAATCAGGAAGCCACGCGCAATAGCAATAGCTTTGATGCCCTGGTTGACTGCACCAGCACCAATACACTGGAGCATAACAGGTTCATTATCTTTAACCAGTCCCGCAATAGCTCCTGCTACAGAAGCTGGTGAAGACTTACTTGAAACTTTAAGCAAACCCATGAGTGCTCCAATTATTGTGCGTTTGTTCTACTCTTGCGACTCAATATCAAAAGTCACAACAATTTTATTTTTACTTACACGAACACGAGGCTCAGACGTCAAAGAAACGTAGTATTTCTCGGACAACTCAGCAAAACTCTGCTCCATTTTTCGAGAAAAGCTGCTGATATCAGCCTTACTCATCTTGAGACCTCGATGGTCTTTCATCAGATCAATTTCGCGAGAAACCCCTTCAGGTTCAGTAGAATGGCTGACCTGTGCATACACACTACGCAAAGGCTTAATCTGCTCAGCAATAATTCTGTGAGCAGTTCTATCTGACATTGAAAGACCAAGAGACTTACAAACCTCAGAAAGCTCTGTTGCATCCGCTGCGGCCCTGAAGCGCTCGAGAACAGGAACGTTTTCAAAGCCTTCAACAAAAAGCAGGTCAGCAATATCAAGCGTCTGCGCAATTCTGCGACGAGCAGTAGCTGCAATCTCTGCAGCAGAGCCCAGCATTACCTCGCACGAGCCTTTAACCTCAAGCGCAAAGTCACAGCAGGTACGAATAATGTTATGGGGGCCTTTAACGGTTGTTTTGAGTCCGTCCTCATTCAAACCACAAGTTGGCCAAGTAGACTGGTCTACTCGCTCGGAAATTTTAGTAGTGTCTACCACAATCTGTATAACAGAGCCGAGTCCTGGAGCAGAAGCCACAACCTGGGCTGATTCACAGTTTTCTTTGATGGAATAGAGAGCCATGCCTCGACCATGAATTCCCCAACGGTCCATATGCATGCTCTCAAGCTTTGAAGTTACACGAGCTTCAAAGATTTTCTCCTGCATGTCTTTTGGAATACCCTGACCATCATCAAGTATGGTGATAGTTCTGAGCGCACCCTCTTTAGACGTTGCAACATAAATGTGACGAGCACCAGCGTCGCGAGAATTACGCAAGAGCTCAATAACAATATCTTCTACCGAACGAATATCATGCTTTGCCTGTCTACGCTCTGCTTCTGCTACGCGTAAACGAACGTACCCCGCGCCGAGGGATTCCTCGACACGGAGTGCGCGCTCACCTCCCATGGAGGCGACAAAACCTGTTAAGTCAGTAGAAGTGGCTGCCATAAATTACTTAGCAACGTCTACAGCACGAGACTCGCGAATAACAACAACGCGGACCTGTCCTGGGTATTCCATCTCATCCTCAATTTGCTTAGCAATATCGTGAGCAAGAACAGTTGCCTCGGAATCGCTAATCATCTGAGGCTCAACCATCACGTGAAGCTCACGGCCAGCCTGCATTGCGTAAGTACGCTCAACACCCTCATGTGCATTGGAGATAGCCTCAAGCTTCTCAAGACGCTTGATGTAGTTCTCAGCAGACTCACGACGAGCGCCAGGACGAGCAGCAGAAATAGCGTCTGCAGCCATAACAAGCATGTCAAGAACAGTATTTGGCTCGATATCTGCGTGATGAGCCTCAATGGCGTGAACAATCTCTGGACGCTCACCATGACGACGAGCAAGGTCTGCACCAATTACAGCGTGTGGACCCTCAACCTCGTGGTCAATTGCCTTACCAAGGTCATGAAGCAGACCAGCGCGCTTAGCTGGAGCAGGCTCAAGGCCAAGCTCTTCAGCCATAATGCCGCAAAGTACTGCAACCTGAACAGAGTGAGCAAGAACATTCTGACCGTAAGAAGTACGGTAGCGAAGCTTACCAAGAGTCTTTACGATCTCTGGATGAAGATCATGAATACCACAATCAAATGCAGCCTGTTCGCCAGCCTCAAGAACACGCTCGTTAACAAGGGCTTCAGCCTTCTTGTAGAGCTCTTCAATACGTGCTGGATGAATACGACCGTCTGCAATGAGGTTCTCAAGTGCAACACGAGCGGTCTCACGGCGGACTGGATCAAAACTTGAAAGAACTACAGTCTCTGGAGTGTCATCAATAACAAGAGAAACACCAGACACCTGCTCGAAGGTACGAATGTTTCTACCCTCACGTCCAATAATCCTACCCTTTAGATCATCAGATGGGATATGGACAGAAGTTACTGTAATCTCAGAAGCTTGATCTGCAGCGACACGCTGAATAGCGGTAGAAATAATCTCACGTGCAGTTTTATCTGCTTGTGCACGAACGCGCTGCTCAGACTCACGAAGAATCATAGCCTCATCGCGAACACTTTCAGAACGGACTCGAGCTAGAAGCTCATCATGAGCCTCATCTTTTGTAAGAGCTGCAATGCGCTCAAGCTCTTGAGACTGCTGGGAGACAAGAGAATCCAAATCGTTCTTACGACGATCAAGCTGGCCCTGAAGGCTGGAGAGCTGATGCTCACGCTTCTCTAGTGCATCAGTACGGTGATCAAGGGACTCTTCACGCTGAAGAATACGATTCTCCATGCTACGAAGCTCACTCTTACGCTTTTTCTCATCTGCCTCTGCTGACTGCTTAAGCTGAAGAACTTCTTCTTTAGCCTCAAGAACAGCTTCTTTTTTAACTGTTTCTGCCTGGCGAGCTGCTTCAGAAGCAATACGATCTGCACTAGTCTGAGCATCTTTTAACTGCTGTTCTGCAGTTTTAATCTTTGAATTACTAATGTTAGAGAGTACGCCGTATGCAAGGCCTACTCCCACAAGAAGGCAAACAATGCCTACTGCTGCTAATTCCATACCTACTCCTCAAATGGCGATTACATAAGTGTTCAGGAGACTTTAGACACAACAGTATCTAAAGAACCCGCCATGAGCAGGGTTCATTGGCTGGTCATGCCACATTCAGAGATAGATCAAATGTATGAGATACCTACTGTATACGTGACGCTGGTTGCCCAGCGGAAATGAGCCTATTCACGGCATATTTATCGTATAGAGCATTGTAACTTTTGTCAATAAATAGCAGGTAGGAAAAGTAAAGTACATCAATACAACAGACTTATAAGCTAAGCAAATATATTCATTCAGATGTGGCGATTTCATCCAAGATCTTTTTAGCAACAGATGATGCTATAGAAAATGAATATCCCTTTGTGGCGAGAAACCTGACAAGCTTCTCATAATCATTTTTTCCCGACAGGTGTTTTCTCTGCGCCAAAGAATACGCAACTTCAAATTCATCCACATCAGAAAAATAAGCGTCAGGCCATCCAGGGAGTGTCTCAACTTCAATCCCTTTTTTAGAAATTTCGGTTTTAATTTTAAGAGGACCCCAGCCTTGTGAAACTTTAGAACGTATATAGACGTCTGCAAAACGACTGTCATTAATCAAACCAACTTCAACAGCCCTCTGCACTGCAGGGTCTCTTACATTCTTCTGATAACCGTCAAGCATGAGTTTTTTCTGAAGCTCTGCTGTAGAGTAATCCCTTTTTACAATTAACGCCTCAATGCGAGCTTTAATACACTGAGTTGAAATCTCTTTAACCTCATACAAAAACTCATTGCGAGAAGAAGGCGTAAAAACACCATCTTTCTCTTTACTCAAAAGAGCTCGTGCTACTGTTGGAGGAACAAAGAATTCCTCTGTTCCTCCAACTTCAGTTTCTAAAATAATCTTTGCCTTGGGCTTTGCTTGACCAAGAACTGCTTGTTTCTTTTGTGGAAGCTCAATTGTCCAAGAAATCTCTGACATTATTCAGCAGAATCTTCCGTTGCAACTGGAGTGCCAACTTCGGAATCCTCATCAAATACAAGACCACAAGCAACTCGTACTTTGTGATCAATCTCTTCCATAAGGTCTGGATTGGCCGTAAGGAAAGCTTTAGCTGCTTCTCTACCCTGACCAAGACGCTCGCCCTCATAGGTGAACCAAGCACCAGACTTGTTAACAATCTCAAAGTCAACAGCCATATCAAGAATGGAGCCTTCTTTAGAGATGCCCTGACCATACATAATGTCAAACTCAGCAACCTTAAAAGGTGGAGCAACCTTGTTCTTTACAACCTTTACGCGAACACGGTTACCAACGTTTTCTCCATTAACCTTAATGCTGTCAACACGGCGAATATCCATACGGACAGTAGAGAAGAACTTAAGAGCCCTACCACCAGAAGTGGTCTCTGGGCTTCCAAACATAACGCCAATCTTCTCTCTAAGTTGGTTAATAAAAATACAAAGCGTATTAGACTTTGAAAGAGAACCCGCTAATTTACGGAGAGCCTGACTCATAAGACGAGCCTGAAGGCCAACGCTAGAATCGCCGATCTCTCCCTCAATCTCTGCACGAGGAACAAGAGCAGCAACAGAGTCCACAACTACAACATCAATGGCGCCTGAGCGAACAAGCATGTCACAAATCTCAAGAGCCTGCTCACCAGTATCTGGCTGAGAAATTAAAACATCATCAATATCAACGCCAATACGAGCCGCATAACCTGGGTCTAGTGCGTGTTCTGCATCAATAAAGGCAACGACACCACCGAGAGCCTGAGCTTCTGCAAGAATTTCTAGAGAAAGAGTTGTCTTACCAGAAGACTCTGGGCCATAAATCTCTACGATACGGCCGCGAGGAACACCGCCAATACCCAATGCTGCATCAAGAGCAAGTGAGCCAGTTGGAATGGCCTGAATATCAAAGGCAGGACCACCCTCACCTAAACGCATAATGGCGCCTGCACCAAATTTCTTCTCAATCTCCGCAGTGGTTGAAGAGATAACCTCATCTCTCTCATCACCAGTAGTACGAGCTTTAATCTCTTTTGAAACTGCCTTTTTAGCCATGAATACTCCTTGCTCTTTCTGATACCACGATAATATAAGAACAGACGTTCTATGTCAACGTCAAACATATACTCTATAGAGGGAATTTGTCTGATTTCTTACCTCTATTTTTCCGCTCTTGAGCAGTTAATTTCTTCTTAATTACAAATTTGACTGTATAAGTCCTGCATAGACGCAGAAATTAAGAGACTCAAAACAAACTAGTTTTGAGTCTCCCTATTAAAATTGAATTTTAAGCCTTCACAATTGCTTCATGAATTAATTGTAAAGCCTGCAAAACAGCAGCTTCTCGCACCTGTTCTCTATTACCAGAAAAATGTTTGCAGACCGTATGGATAAAGTTTTTGCTGTTAATGCCAAACCAAACTGTTCCAACTGGTTTACCAGGTTCTTCTCCTGTTGGTCCTGCTATTCCTGTAACGGAAACTGCAATATCTGAGCCAATAACGTCTCTAACACCCGAAGCCATCTGAGCAGCACAGGGTTCAGAAACAGCACCAAGGGACGGTTCATCAAAAATGTCTTTTGAAACACCTAATACCTTTTGCTTAATCTCAATGGTATAGCTTACAACAGAGCCCTTAAGTACGCTTGATGATCCAGAGATAGCCGTAAGCGCGCCTGCAACAAGTCCTCCCGTACAAGACTCGGCGGAAGCAACGGTAAGACCTGATGCGAGGGCATCTGAAATAACACTTTGAGCTTCTGAAAGAACTTCAGATGAAAACATTTGAATCACAACTTTTCATTAAGCACAAAACCGTTTGACCTGCACATAAGCTTATCTGATACAAAAGCGGCGCCTCAGAGAGACGCCATCTTGTTAAACTTCAGCAATGTATTGCCACGACTTTACAAAGTAGTCAATTCCTGACCAGGCCGTTAGAACTACTGCAACCCACATAGATACGTTGAAGATAAAGAGCAAAACATCCTGAATCATTCCACCAGGAATACTTGGCAAGAAGAGTAAACCGCAGATAGCAACCATAGTTGTTGCGGTCTTCCACTTACCCAAGTCAGAAGCTGCAATAACAACTCCCTTTGAAGCAACAACCATCCTAAGGCCCGATACCAAAAACTCACGTGCAACAATCACTAAGAGCACCCAAGGAGAAACCATATGCCACTCTAGAAGTACAAAAAGAGCTACAACAACAGCGAGTTTATCGGCAATTGGATCTAAGAACTTACCAAAGGTAGTAACTTCATTTCTACTACGAGCAAGGTAACCATCAAGCTTATCGGTCAAAGAAATGACAACATAGCCGATAAAAACAAGAAAAGCTCCAAGTTTAAAACCAGGTGTTGTCAGAGAATCTGCCAGAGATACACCTAAAAGCTGCGCCAAGAGAAGCCAAAAGGGCACTAAGACCACACGAGCACAGGTAACAATATTTGCAGGTGTCCAAATTGTCTTTGATGACATGACCTATCCCCAACTAAACGGTTTTCTCGCCAGACTGTGTGTCTGTAGTGTCTACAATTTCGCCAATCATTTCATAGCAGAATGAATCTACCAGGTCACAAAGGACAATATCTCCGACTGCGGCCTCTCCCTCTGCAATGTGAACAGCGCCATCACAGTCTGGAGCCTGGAACCACGTATGGCCGATAAGCTCAGTGCCCTCGTCGGATTCTTCAATTCCGTCAATAATGACCTCACAGCGTTCGCCAACGTGACGAGCGGTGGCTGCAAAACCGAGCTGTTCAACAAGGTCAAGCAGGCGCTGAGTGCGCTCAATCTTTACCTCATCTGGAACCTGATCAGACATCTTTGCGCCCAGAGTTCCCTCTTCTGGTGAATAGGTAAAGACGGATGTGTAATCAAACTCCTGCTCCTGAATAAAGTCGTAGAGCTCATCTGATTCATCATCAGTCTCACCTGGGAAGCCACACATTCCCGTAGTTCGAAGAACCATGCCAGGAATCTCAGTTCTGAGGCGATCAAAAAGTTCACGAAGTTCCTGCGTAGAGCCAGAACGACCCATGCGCTTAAGAATGCGCTCGTTGCAGTGCTGAATTGGAATATCAATGTAAGGCAGCACCTCAGGTGTATCGCGAATGGTGCTGATGAGTTCATCGGTCATACCTTCTGGCTGCAGATATAAAACGCGAATCCATCCCTTGTAAGGACGAACTACCTCAGCAACCTGCTGCATAAGCTTGGCAAGCGTTGGCGTCTGACCATCTGCAGTATCAGGCATATCCGAGCCCCAGATACCGGTGTCCTGGCCAATCAGAATGACCTCACGAACACCACCTTCCATCAGCTCATGTACCTCTTGAAGAATCTCTTCAGCGGGTCTTGAGTGATAGTGACCACGAATGTACGGAATGGCGCAGAAAGCACAGAATCTATCACAGCCCTCGGAAATCTTTACAAATGCACTGGCGCCATCAATGGTACGTAGCATTCCATGGGCAGCAACAATAGACTGCGTAGGTTCAGGAATATTCAGAACGTCTGCAACAACGCTGACAATGCCATCTTCTTGATCTGCCGGAACAAACGCAGCAACTTCAGGTAGTTGCTCGTTAAGCTCTGCGCCGTACCTGGAAGGGACGCAGCCACACATAATAATGGGCAGCTTGCGCACTCCCTCGGAAGCGCCTTCAGCAATCTCAAGCGTAGTCTCAATAGACTCCTCTGTTGCTGAAGCCAAGAATGAACAGGTGTTGATAATTGCAACGTCTGCTGAGTCTGGATCTGCAACTTCACCAAAACCAGAGGCTAAAAGACGTGCACGCATGCGATCTGTATCAACCTCGTTTTTAGCGCATCCTAACGTGATGTATAGGACGTTGTAGCCCCTATCGATAGTTGTTGAACTGGAGGGGCTGGCCATAGTCTTTCTCCTTAAGGCTTGCAATCACAGACTGAAGAACATCGCGAGAAGCGCTAGAAACACGCAGCTTATCGCCCTCAACGGTTGCCTTAGCCTTAACTTTCATATCACGAATATCTTTAGCAATCTTCTTGGCAGTTTCCTGGTCAATACCAGAAACAATAGAGCCAATCTGACGCACGGTAGAACCTGCTGCTGGAATGGGGTCTCCCCAACGAATAGCAGTAAGATCAATTCCGCGCTTCACCAACTTGGAGCCAAGAACATCCCTCACCTGAGATGCAACAAAGTCTGCAGGAGCCTCAATAGTGAACTTGCCTTCTTTCTTAGAAAGCTCAAGAGTTGCACCAGAATCTTTAAGATCATAGCGCTGAGTTAGTTCACGAGCTGCCTGCTGAAATGCATTATCAACTTCCATCATGTCTACTTCAGACACAACGTCAAAGCTTGATTCTTTAGCCATTTCCCCTCCGTATATTCAGGGCGAGAAGAACTTCTCGCCCCATGGCGTTTAGTTATTGTTTGAATTGCTGTTGGAATTCTGGTTGTTAGTGGTGCCAGAAGTTCCACCGGTAGTTGTTGTTGACATGCTGTTTGTTTGAGTTCCAGAAGCATTTGTTGCAGTACCGTCAGCAGGCTTAGTGCCCTGAATGGTCAAGGTACCAATACCAGAAGCATTTGCGTCAAATGGCTTAGCAGTGCCATTAACGGTAACCGCAACAGCACCAGGTGTACCTGCAAGAACGTTCATGGAATCAGTGACGGTGTATGTCTGAGACCATGGACCAGTAATTGCATCGGCCTCAACACTCTTACCATCAACAGTAATCTCAACCCAACTGGTCTGACCGTCTGCAACAGTAACCACTACGGTAGTCTGCTTAGGAGTCTCTTCCTTCTTAGGCTCAGTTGTAGTGGTGCTCTTAGAAGCATCAGTTGAATCCTTCTTAGAAGTGTCCGTGTTGCTATTTGTAGTAGTGGAATTCTTTGAAGAATCAGTTGTTGAATTATTAACGCTTACTGTCTTTGTTGTAGTAGGCGTAGTACGAGCTGTCATGCAGGAACGAACGCTGAACAGCAAAACGGCAGTAATAATCACAACAACAAGAGCAAACACAGTGGCAATAGTGCGTCCTGTGTCAGAGAAGTAATTCTGAAGTGCTCCCATAACGCCTGGTCTTTGAGGAGCACGACGTTGTTGAGCAGCAGCGCCAGATGGCTGGCGACGGCGAACATTAGGCCTATCTACCTGCGCGATATTTCTTGATCCACGACGGCCAGAAATGGTTGATGCGCGCTCGTAAGGTGCGGTTACATTGTCATAACGAAGGTCATCGGTGTAATCGCTTGGAGCAACAGTTCTTCTGGTTACATCGTCTTTGTAAGCTGGAATGCTAACGCCTGCAATGCCTACACGCTTGCGCTGAACGCCACCGCGCGTACGGCTTGCCATAGTCTTCTGACGAGAAGCCTCTTCAATACCGGCATTGTACGCATGACCTGTGGCATAGCGAGAATACGAGTAGCCACCAGCATCCTCCTCAGATGTCTGAGCACCCAGAGGTACACCGGTTTGCCTGGAGCGTACACCAGACGTAGTTGCAAATGCGCCCATATCGCCAGCTGGTCCTCCCGATGTGGGGAGAAGACCGTGGTACTGCACGTATGCCTTTGGCCTACTACCGGACTCGTTTACGACATCATAGCCCGCAATGCCACGACCAGACTGGGTATCGCGCGTACGACGGCGAAGCTCATGGGAATAGGTGCCGTTTTCAAACTCGTAACTCTCTTCCTGGAAGAGATCTACAATCTCACGCGGATTAAGTCCTAGGTAGCGAGCATACGAAGAGAGCATGCCCTGAGCATAGCCACTCTGAGGCATATTCTTAAAATCGCCTTCCTCAAAAGCAATAAGTGCCTGCTCCTTAAGGCGAAGAATCTTTGATGCTTGAGTGATAGAAAGCCCGAGCTGACGTCTACGTTCTACGAGCATCTCACTAAAACGAGGGCGTGGCATGCTTACTCTACCTCCCTATAGGCAGCGTCTTGAACTTTGAGCTCTTCAAGAGCATCTTTATCGATAAGAACTTCTCGAGGCTTTGATCCGTTGGCTGGGCCAACAACACCTTTTGCCTCAAGCATATCCATAATTCTACCAGCACGAGCATACCCAACAGAGAGTGCTCTTTGCAAACTAGATGTAGAACCTAGCTGAGAATCCACAATAATGCGTGCAGCTTCCCAAATAAGTGGGTCGTCTGCCTGTGCCATACCACCAACTCCGCCAGCGCCATCGGCCTGTGTTGGAGTTGCAACGGTCAAGATATTGTCGTGATATTCGGCCACGCGCTGAGTGCGGATGTACTTAACGGTCTCCTCGATTTCCTCGTCAGAGACCCAGCAACCCTGAGCGCGATTAGGCTTCTTACCACGAAGTTTAACCAGCATGTCACCCTTACCCAGCAGCTGCTCAGCGCCCTTTTGGTCCAGAATAATGCGGGAGTTCAAAGAGTTATCAACTGAGAGCGCAACGCGGTTATCGATGTTTGCGCGGATCAGACCAGTTACGACGTCTGCAGAAGGACGCTGCGTTGCAACAATCAGGTGAATACCTGCAGCACGACCAAGCTGAGCAATACGGACAATGGAAGACTCAACGTCTTTGCCAGCAACCATCATGAGGTCAGCAAGCTCGTCGATGACAATGACAAAGTAAGGCATATGCTTTGGAGGATTCTCCATATCAGCGTACTTATCGCCATCAACATTTCTGTTGTACGTCTTAATGTCACGTACTTTGTAGTGCTCAAATACCTTAAGGCGGCGCTCCATCTCGGTGACGCCCCACTGAAGCGCACTTGCGGCCTGCCTTGGCTCGGTAACAACTGGAACATACAGGTGAGGAAGACCAGCGTAACCCGTAAACTCAACGCGCTTTGGGTCAACCATGATAAGGCGGACCTGCTCAGGAGTTGCGCGCATGAGCATAGACATGACAATGGCGTTGAGCAGGACAGACTTACCAGAACCAGTGGTACCTGCTACCAGCAAGTGAGGAAGACTTGCAAGGTCAACAACAATTGGCTTGCCCTCAGAATCGCGACCAAAGGCGCACTCAAGAGGACCGCCCTTTGCAAACGGAAGAACATCAGCCAAGTTGACTGCCTGGGCTTTCTCGTTAGGAATCTCAATACCAACTAGAGAAGTTCCAGGAATTGGAGCAAAAATACGAACAGACTTTGCCGCAAGTGAAAGCGCAATATCGTCCTCAAGGTTGGTGATCTTGTTGACGCGCTCACCCTCGCCCATCGAAATCTTAAACGTAGTGACAGAAGGACCTGCAGTCCAACCAACCACCTGGCTCGAAAGACCAAACTCCTCAAGCGTAGCTTGGAGTCTCTGAGCAGTAGCTTCAAGCTCATCATCGCTTACGGCAGAAGTGGCCGAGTTCTTGTTTGTCTTCAAAATACTAAATGGTGGCAGCTCATACGACTCATCATTGTCACCTGGCCTCTTGAGCTGGTCAGGCGTGGCGAGAAAATCGGGCGTTGTTTTAGCTTTGCTCTTAGATTTAGCCTGTTTTGTTGTAGGAGCAACATCAGCTACAGAAACATCGTTTTTCTCGACAACTGCATGGTCTGGCTGGTTCTCCTTCTTAGAACGCAGCTTATTCTTAGCCTTATCAATGAGCGTAGTAGGAGCATCTCCCGCGTCTTCTTGCGCCTCTTCTTCCTCATAAAGACGGGCATCGCGCTTAATGACAGAAGTCTTTCGATTGCCCAGATAGGTGGTCTCCCCTTCACCGGTCTCGTCAAAGAGAGAAGACTGATTGTTTGCGCCACGTCTACCCTGCTTCTTTGCAGGCTGTGGAGCATTTGCAGCGTAGAGTGCCTCTTCTTTTGCAAGAGCACGCTCTTCTTTACGGTAGCGATGATTCTCGCGCGCTTCATCCAGGCGGAAGCTTACGCGCTCAACCATGTCAGAAATGGAGAAGCCGCAGATAACAACACCGGCAATAATAAAGCCAACCAAAAGGACATTGCCCACCACGCGGCCAACAAAGCGCAGCAAAACCCAAGCAATACCTCCACCCACATAACCACCAGCAGCCTCTAGGACTTTTGTGCCCAAAAGCATGTCAGGAGCAGCTTCAGCACCTGGGAAGTTAAGTGAAATAAGAGCAAGGGCAGCAAGAACGTCCAGCGTTAGACCAATAGCAATACGCGTAGAGATTCCCTGATCATCACGCATAAAGAAGGTCATAGCAAAGACAAATACTGCAATGGGAAAAAGTAGCGCTCCCGTACCAAAACAGAGCTTGAGCCCATGACCCATTGCGCTGGTAATAACAGCGTTAGAAGGGACAATAATGGACAAAAACAGAGCAATTGCAACCACTGCAAGAACAACACCAATGATGTCATTCTGCAGTGGGCTCAAGCCTACTGCCTGGGCAGAAGCGGCGTTTCTAGAATTTCTTTTTGCTGCGTTTGAGGTGCGTTTAGAGGGCATTGGGCTTATACCTCCATAATGACCGGAATAACCATTGGTCGAGTACGAGTTTTGCTCCAAAGGAAGTTAGAAAGGGCGTTACGAACGCTCTTTCTCATTGCTTCAATGTTTGCGCCTTCGGACTTAGAGGCCTTCTCGATTGAATTTCTCACAAGATTCTGCGCGTCATTCATAAGCTCGTCATCGTCGGCAAATGAAACACCACGGCCAGAAATCTCAACAACACCTGGCTTAAGGTTGCGACCAACAAGGGTTACTACAGCGGTAACAATGCCGTCCTGAGAAAGACGCTGACGGTCACGAAGAACAACAGGGTTAGCGTCGGTGACAGAGAGGCCGTCAACGTACACTACGCCAGACTCAACCGTCTGACCACGGGTAACCTTGCCGTTTCTCATCTCAAGTGTGTCGCCGTTATCCAGAATGAAAATACGGTTAGCAGGAACGCCCATCTGCTGAGCAAGTTCTGCGTGAGCACGCAGGTGAACAGCCTCACCATGAACAGGCATAAAGTTCTTTGGACGAGCCATACCAAGCATAAGCTTGAGCTCTTCCTGGCTACCATGGCCAGAAACGTGGACAAGTGCCTTTGACTTGTCGTAAATCTCGCAACCAATCTTAGAGAGCGCGTTAATGATGGATTGAACGCTCTTCTCGTTACCTGGAACAGGAGTTGCAGAGATGATTACGGTGTCCTGAGGACGAATGGAAAGCGACTTGTGCTCTCCGTTTGCCATGCGTGCCAAAGCACTCAGAGGCTCTCCCTGGGAACCAGTGCAGAGAACAACAATGCGATCATCTGCAAGTTTATCAACGTCGTAAGCATCAATGATGTCTTTATCGGCAATGTTGAGGTAGCCAAGCTCACGAGCAACCTTTGTGTTGGTAATCATGGAGCGGCCTGTAACAACAACCTTGCGCTTTACCGCTACAGAAGCGTCACACACCTGCTGGAGGCGGTGAATGTGGCTTGAGAACGACGCCACAAAGACGCGACCAGTTGCATTTTTGATGATGTGACGAAGCGCTGCACCAACGGAAGCCTCAGATGGAGTCATGCCTGGGCGGTTGGCGTTGGTGGAGTCAGATAGCAGCAGGTCAAGGCCCTCAGAGCCAAACTTGGTAATGGCAGCGTAGTTTGGACGCACGCCATCAATAGGAGTCTGGTCAAGCTTAAAGTCACCGGAGTGAATAAGCGTTCCTGCAGGAGTCTTCATGTGAATACCAAAAGCTGCAGGAATAGAGTGGGTCATCGAGAAGAACGTGATGTCAAAGGCACCAAGCTGAACCTTTGAACCATCAGTAACCTCGCGAAGCTTAGTACCCACAATCTTGTGCTCAGCAAGCTTGCCTTCAATAAAGCCAAGCGAGAGCTTGCTGGAATAGATTGGAACCTTACGAGTAAGGTCCATAAGCAGGTATGGAAGAGCACCAATGTGATCTTCGTGACCGTGGGTAATCAAAATACCGCGAAGCTTATCTTCATTTTCTAGTACGTAGGTGTAGTCTGGCAAAACGAGGTCAATACCAGGCTGTTCGTCATCTGGGAACATCAAACCAGCATCGACAAGCACCATATCATTACCGTACTCAAAAACGGTCATGTTCTTGCCAATGCCATCAAGTCCGCCCATAGGAATGACTTTAAGAGCTGGGTCTTTCTTAGGCATTAAAAAACTTTCCTTTCAAAACAACTTTCTATAACAGACGCAACCCAAAGGGCCGTCTACAAGACTTTTTGCAAAATCTACATGTTGTTTAATTATATAAAAAATCAGCACGTATTACGCTATATATTCCCAAAGAATCAAAATCTCAACAGAATAACAAGAGAGCTCCGACATACATCGAAGCTCTCTTTACTATCTCATGTGTATAAGGTCTCGCGTGGCGAGAAACCCGTTGAGTTTGAGCGTAGCTTATGCGTCGTGGTGACGTCGTGGTTGCCTGCGCTCAGAGTTGCCGTTGTCATTCTGACGACGTGGGCGGCGCTCCTCGCGCTCCTTCTTTGGAGCACCCTGTGGAGCCTCAGGCTTATCAAGGCGGTCAAGAGAAATCTTGCCCTTCTCGTCTACCTCAAGGACCTGAACCTTGACCTCATCACCAACAGCCAGGACATCCTCGATCTTCTCGACACGTCCCTGTGCAACGCGGGAAATGTGAAGCAGGCCGTCCTTGCCAGGAAGCAGCTCAACAAAGGCGCCGAATGGCTGAAGACCAACAACACGACCGGTGTACTCCTCGCCTACCTCTGGAACCTTGACGATACCCTTGATGCGCTCTGCAGCAGCCTCGGCAGCACCGTTAGTACCAGCGATAAAGACGGTACCGTCCTCCTGGATGTCAACGGTTGCGCCCGTATCCTCCTGGATACCGCGGATAACCTTGCCACCAGAGCCAATGACGTCGCGAATCTTATCAGTTGGGATAGAAAGCGAGATGATCTGTGGAGCGGTCTCTTTGGTCTCAGTACGAGGTGCAGGAATCTGCTCGAGCATCTTGTTCAGAATGAACATACGGCCCTCTTGAGCCTGAAGAAGTGCGCTGCGCAGAATCTCTGGAGTAAGACCAGTTGCCTTGTTGTCCATCTGCATTGCAGTAATACCCTTGGTGGTACCACAGACCTTGAAGTCCATGTCACCGAGGAAGTCCTCAAGACCCTGGATATCGGTAAGAACAACAGTCTTGCCGTTCTCCTGGATAAGACCCATTGCAACACCAGAAACAGGACGCTTCAGAGGAACGCCTGCATCCATAAGGGAAAGCGTAGAACCGCAGGTAGAAGCCATGGAAGAAGAACCATTGGACTCCATTACCTCAGAGACAACGCGGATGGTGTAAGGGAACTCTTCCTCGGAAGGAATGACAGGTAGAAGTGCGCGCTCTGCAAGAGCTCCGTGACCAATCTCGCGGCGCTTTGGACTGCCCATACGGCCAGTCTCACCGGTGCAGAATGGTGGGAAGTTGTAATGGTGAATGTAGCGTTTGCCATCCATTGGCTCAATAGTGTCAAGACGCTGCCACTCGTTGAGCATGCCAAGTGTACAAATGGAGAGAACCTGGGTCTGACCACGCTGGAAAAGACCAGAACCGTGAACAAGTGGCAGGTAGTCAGGCTTGACCATGATTGGACGAATCTCATTAGCCACACGGCCGTCAACACGCTCGCCAGTCTCAACAACCATGACGCGCATTGCGTGCTTCTCAAGAGCCTTGAGCTCAACTGCAATAGCGCGGCTCCAAAGCTCCTGCTCCTCCTCGGTGAACTGAGCCTTGATCTCATCCATCAAGTCAGCAACCTTCTGCATGCGGGACTGCTTGTCAGCATCCTTAAGAGCAGCGCTCATCTGGTCGTAGTAGGCAAAGATGCGGTCGTGAACCTCAGCGATCGGCTCGTCAAGGATGTACTCACGCTTAACAATAGGACCGTTAACCTCTTCCCACTTAGCAATGAACTTCTTCTGCTCCTCGCAGAATGTTGCAATTGCCTCCTGGCCAAATGCCATAGCAGAGAGCATGTCCTCTTCGGAGATCTCATCTGCGCCAGCCTCAAGCATGGAAATGAAGGTTGAAGAGCCACCAAGCTCAAGGTCAAGATCAGAGTGATCGCGCTCTTCGTAGGTTGGGTTAACCAGGAACTCACCGGTATCAGCGTTGCGACCAATACGGACGCACGCAAGTGGTCCCTCAAAAGGAACGCCACCAACAGCCAGAGCAGCGGATGCGCCCATGACAGAGATGGTATCAACAGCGTTTACCTGATCAGCAACAAGAGAAGTTGCAACAATCTGAACCTCATTTCGGAAGCCATCTGGGAAGGATGGGCGCAGAGGACGGTCAATCATACGAGCAGTAAGGGTTGCCTTCTCAGATGGACGAGCCTCACGCTTAAGGTATCCACCAGGAACGCGGCCAACTGCGTACATTTTCTCAATAAAATCAACAGTCAGTGGGAAGAAGTCGTAATCCTTACGCTCCTTGGAAACCACTGCAGTGAGAAGTACGGTGGAATCGCCGCACTTAACGATACAGGCACCGGTTGCCTGCTTTGCGAGCTCACCAGCCTCAAGGGTGTAGTGCTTACCGTAGAGGTCAAATTCGTGAGTTACTTTAGTCATTTCTTTCCTCTTCTATCTCCGTTTGCCCCATTGCAAACGGGCCTCAAACATAAAGGGCGCCAGACGGCGCCCTAAAAAGCCAACTTACTGGATGTTGTCGCGGATACCCAGGGAAGCAATAAGAGTACGGTACTCTTCAATGTCGTTCGACTTGATGTAAGAAAGAAGACGACGACGCTTACCAACGAGCATCAGAAGACCACGACGAGTGTGGAAGTCCTTCTGGTGGGACTTCATGTGGTCGGTGAGCTGACGAATACGCTCAGTAAGAAGAGCAACCTGAACCTGTGCGGAACCGGAGTCCTTCTCGTCCTTGCCGTACTGCTTGATAAGCTCAGCCTTACGATCCTTAGTTACTGCCATAATAAACCGCCTTTCGCGTTGAATACTCCTTGTACTGAGAAGGTAGCCGGCAGTGACTAGCCCCTAAGAACAAGGAAATAACCTACAAGAGGATACCAGTTACTGGTGAACTTTGCTAGTAAAAATACACTTCAGCTAGATACTGAGCAAAAATTCAAATGCCTTCAGACGTGCTTCAAGGTGTGTAGCCGCCCAAATATGCGCGCTTGTGAGCAAAAAGAGCGCAGTTTCTGGAGCAATTTCTGCAATGACAAGCTGGTAAAAGGTAAGTTTGAGAAGCGATGACAACCACGAGAGCTCAAGCGAGTCTACCTCAATAGCGCCCTCAATCTCATGCGCACAACTTCCACACAATGCACCACCAGCAGCTGGCGAGAAGTACGTCAGGGCTTCATCTCCACAGGCAATGCACGATTCCAGCTCTGGGCGCCAGCCTTCGTGTGCCAAAACCTTAAACACGTAAGCAGCAACAACAAGATCTAGGTGTTTCTCGTCATCTACTTCTTCGCAGGCTCTGAGAGCACGAGAAAGCAGTGGATAGAGAAACGCGTCCTCAATGCCGTCAATACACGAAAGGCGTGCGACCTCGCAGATAGCTGATGCAGCTGCTACCTTAGAGAGATCTCCGCGAAGTGTGGCATGCGGCTCAAGCAAGGTTGCCTCGGACAAGATGTCAAGCGAGCGACCTTCTGCTAGTAGCACGTCTAACTCGCAAAACAGTTCAACACGGGCTGCAAATCGGCCGCCTGGCTTTCTAGCACCCTTTGCGACAGCGCGACGCTCTTCTCCTGAATCGGAGAGCATGGTTAAGATGAGGTCTTGCTCAGCGAGTTTTGTTCTATCAAGCACAATTGCTTTAAGACGCGTTGTCTTTCTACCAGGCACAACTAGTCCTCAGTTGAGTAGCCCAGGCGCTTAATCTCATTGGCATCACGTCTCCAGAGAGGCTGAACGCGCACCTGCAGGTCAAGATAAACCTTGCGACCAAACAGTTTCTCTAGATCTTTTCTAGCCTCAACGCCAACGCGTTTAATCATGGAGCCGCCCTGGCCAACTACGATGCCCTTTTGTCCTTCTCGCTCAACCAAAATGGTGGCAGAAATAGAGAGGTGTCCATCCGTTGCAACCTCGTAAGAATCGCAAACAACGGCAACGGAATGGGGAACTTCCTGACGAAGATTCAACAAGAGCTTCTCGCGAACAAACTCTGCTACCAGGTCTTCTGGCAATGCGTCAGTCTCCATATCCTCTGGAAACCACATAGGACCCTCAGGAAGATGCTCTGAAACAAGCGCAATAAATGCCTGGATATTGAAGTCTTCTGGAGCAGAAACAACAAGCACGTCATCAAAGTGCGCAAGAGTCTGTGCGGCCTCAAGCTGCTCTGTTACTTGCTCTGGAGTTGCAATGTCGGCCTTGGTAATAACCAGCAGCTTAAAGGCGGCATGCGCCTGCTCAACATGATTGGCAACCCATTCATCTCCACGACCAACAGGCTTAGTAGCGTCAATCAAAAAAGCAATGACATCAGCGTCATTAAGCTCTCCGAGCGCTGCCTTGTTGAGCTCTTTTCCAAGAGCGTCTTTGGGCTTGTGGAGGCCTGGGGTATCTACAATGACCAGCTGAGAGTTCTCACCGTTTACCACTGCTCTAAAACGACGACGCGTTGTCTGGGCAACAGGGCTTGCAATGGCCACCTTCTGCCCCATACATGCGTTTAACAGCGTGGACTTACCAACACTTGGACGACCAACTAAGGCAACAAAACCGCTCCTAAAGGGAGTGGTCTCAGATGAAGTGTTTTCAGAAACTGAATTGGCGGTCATATGTCCTCCAACTTACCAATGAAAAATTGCACGCGAGAAAATCAAAAGTCCTATAAGAGCTGCGGTAATGCTAATACAGCATGAGGCTGCCGCAGCAATATCTTTGGCTTTACCAGCCATAGGATGAAACTCTGGAGAAACCAGGTCCACTACAGTTTCTATTGCTGTATTGAGAAGTTCTGTGGTTAAAACCGCACCAATACAAGCAAGAACAAGTGCCCAGCTCACAGCGTCTAAACCAACAAACAATCCCACCACCACGGTTACTGCAGCAGCAACGGCCATACGACGCAAGTTTGCTTCCTGAGCAAATGCTTGGCGAGCGCCCTGTAGTGCAAAGAGAAGGCCGCGCTTAAAGCTTGGATGTCTGCCTTTAGATCCCGGAATCATTACTCGTCAATCCCCTCACGGTGGCGAGTCAATACAACTGGCTCAATAGTCCTATCCGTTGAAAGCAGAGCAACAAGGGAGTCTTCACGAGCTTCCATAATCTCTGCCTCATCATCTTCAATATGGTCATATCCAAGCAGGTGGAGCATGGCGTGAACAAGCATAAGCCTAAACTCATCCGCCTCTGTAGTGCCATATTCTTTTGCCTGGCGAGCAATAAAATGAGGAGCCAGAATAATATCGCCCAACTCACACATCTCACCAGGAGCCAAATCTGGATCATCAGGGCGCTCTACCTCAAGTGAAATAACGTCAGTAGGTGCATTTTTTTCTCGCCACTCAAGGTTTACCTGCTGAATCTCTGCATCACTAACAATAGAAATGGAGACGGTACAGGGGCGCTCCACGCCCTCTTCTAAGAGTACAAGATTGCAATCGGCTTCAATCTCTTCCACAGAAATTGGCGACTCGACGCCCTCTTCGATCACAATGTCGTACTCGTTAACCACGTTACTCCCCTAGCTGTTTTTTCTCATACGCAGTGTATGCATCAACTATCTTACCAACCAACGTGTGGCGAACAATATCATTTCTATCTAAATCAACAAAAGCAACGTCTTCAAGGTTGCCAAGCACCTGCCGAGCAACATCCAAACCACTTCTGCCCACAAGGTCTCGCTGTGTTGCATCGCCCGTAATTACAAACTTTGACGAGAAACCCAGGCGAGTCAGAAACATTTTCATCTGCTCAGGGGTGGTATTTTGTGCCTCATCCAAAATGACAAACGCGTCATTCATGGTACGACCACGCATAAATGCAAGCGGAGCAATTTCAACAATTCCCTGTTCAATGAGATTATTTGCATACTCCATTGAGGTCATATCAAAGAGAGCGTCGTAGAGCGGCCTAATGTAGGGATCCAGCTTTTCTTGAAGCGTGCCTGGAAGAAAACCAAGAGACTCTCCTGCTTCTACAACAGGTCTTACTAGCACAATTCTGCTAATTTGCTGAGAAGTTAAGGCGGCAAGTGCCATGGCAACTGCCAAATAGGTTTTGCCGGTACCCGCAGGACCAATACCAAACGTAATGGAATTGTTTGCTATTGCCTTGGCATACGCTATTTGACCTTGTGTTTTAGGCTGAATTGCTTTGCCTTTATGAGTTACAAACAGGGTACGTGTTCCCGTTTGCTCTAAGTTGGCATTTCTTTTTGTACTATCAAGCAGCAACTTTACGTCTTCAAGCGTGGGCCTTGAGCCTGATTCGACCATTTGAATTAGGTGAGAAAAAATAAGCGTTAACTGCTCAATTTCTTGAGAAGTTCCCGACAAAAAGATTGCTTTGCCTCTGACTGAAATAAGAGCCGCGCATGACGCTTCAATTTCTCTGAGCAAACTATCAGCTGGACCTGTCAGATATAGAGGATCCACTGAATCAGGAATAGTTAAGCGAATCTGTGTTGGCTCCATGTTCCCCCAATTTACAAACGAATGGCTTTTAGCGTTCCATTAGGTAAAACTTCATCAAAGCGCATAGCGATAAGTTCATCAAGTTCAATAGTAGGATCAACCTGGACATCAAAAAGACCGCCAGAAATCCCCCTACCAGGATACTGTACCACCACATTATCGCAGGTACCAACTAGCTTCTTAGCAGCATCAAAGCGCATAGCATTACCCAGATCACGCATTTTCTTTGCGCGCTCAGCCATCACTTTTGGATCTACCTGATTTGGAGCAGTAGCCGCAGGCGTTCCAGGACGCTTGGAATACCTAAATACATGCATCTTAGAAAAGCCCATCTGACGACAAAACTCATACGACTCGTCAAATTCTTTATCGGTTTCTCCAGGAAAGCCAACGATAAGGTCCGTTCCCAAAGCAATGGTTGGCAGTACCAAACGTGCTTCCTCAACAGCCTTACGATAAAGCTCTGTCCTATACACCCTGCCCATACGAGCAAGCGTAGCATCGCAGCCGGACTGAAGACAGATATGCAAGAAAGGTGCAATTCTTCCGTTGGAGGCAGCAATTACCTCCACCAAACGAGTATTTACATCTGGTGGCTCAAGGGACGATAGTCTCAAGCGTCCGACCTCAGTTTTTTCAAGCACATACTCGAGAAGATCAGGAAGACGTAGAATTCTTCCACCTTCATCCTCAAGTTGAGCCTTATAGCTGCCAAGGTTGATTCCTGTAAGAACAACCTCTTGAGCTCCTCTGCTCATAGCATCTTTTACCTGCGAAACAACTTCGCGAGGATCAAGGGATTTTCCCGCACCGCGTGCCTTCCAGACAATGCAGAAGGTACAACGATTATCGCAACCGTCTTGAATCTTGATACCAGGGCGTGTGCGACCTGTTGGAGTTGGCTTGGAGATAACAAGTCCGTCGTCGCTTACGGATTCTGGAGCAAAGCCTAGCTCTTCAAGAACTCTATCTGCAACTTTGTCTTTCTCGGCTTCTACCACAACGTTAGGAGCAAGAGAGGCAAGCTCGTCAGCAAAAAGACTTGCAACACAACCCGTTGCAACTACAAGAGGAGCTCCTGGCATAAGCGCTGCTTTACGAACGGCTTTTCTCGTCTTAGCCTCAGCTTCTGCAGTGACAGCGCACGTGTTGATAACAATTGCCCGAGCTTCATCTTCTTCAACAATGCGACATCCCATGCGAAGCAGAGAATCCGCCATTAAATCAAGCTCAACGCGATTTACCCTACATCCAAGATTTATGAGCGCAATTCCATGAGCCATTAGCGCCTCTTCTTGGAAGCCTTTTTGGCTTTCTTGTCTTTATGATTAGAGGAATCTTCTGCTGCAGAACGCTGATCATGCTGCTCATCTTGAGTTTCTTGAGCGCCACTTTGTTTGCGCTCATCAATAAGGGAGGTTAGCGTCTTTAACTGATCTTTAGTCAACCCAGTTGAAGTCTCAATGTGAACCAGAACGTAAAGGTTGCCACGGGCCTTAGTGTGCAAACGAGGCATACCTTTACCAGCTACACTTAGCTGCTGACCGTATTTACATCCGGCCGGAATAGCAATCTCAATAGTTTCATCTTTGATAATACCGTCAATGGTCACGGTAGTACCAACAATTGCCTCAAGGGAATCAACGCTCACTGAGGTAAAGAGGTCGTCTCCCCTGCGCTCAAAATCTTTATGCTGGGAAACTTCAATGGTTACGATAAGGTCACCAGAGGTATCACCTCTAACGCCTGCTTCACCTTTACCTGCAATGGAAATTGACTGGCCAGAATGAACACCTGCAGGAATTTCTACAGAAACACGCTCGTGATCAGGAGTTCTTCCCTGACCTCCACAGGTCTCGCAGGCATGCTCGACCTTCTTACCTGTTCCTTGGCACTCTGGACAAACTGTCTGAGACTGCATTTGACCAAAGACGGTATTTTGAACCTGGACTACCGTACCCGTTCCATGACAGTGTGGACAGTCTTCAATTTTTCCGCCCTCACCAAGACCAGTGCCGTTACAGTCATCGCAGGTAGAAAGTCTGTTATACGAGATAGTTTTAGTAACTCCGGCTGCAGCTTCTTCCAACGTAATGGACAACCTGATACCCATATCACTACCACGAGTGCGTTGAGCAGCGCCTCGACCACCATGGCTGCCACCAAAGAAGGAATCAAAGATATCTCCAAAGCCACCAAAACCGCCGCCAAAGATATCTGACATATCCACATAGCCACCGCCAAAACCAGATGGACCATTAGGATCACCATAACGGTCATAGTTGGCTCGCTTTTGCTCATCTGAAAGCACAGAATAAGCTTCGTTTACCTCTTTGAATTTTTCTTCTGCATGAGGGTCATCAGAAACATCAGGGTGCAGTTTTCTTGCAAGCTTTAAAAAAGCTCGCTTGATAGTTTTTTGGTCTGCATCACGAGCAACACCTAAGAGCTCGTAGAAGTCTTTCTTCTCTGCCACGCTTACTAACTCTCCCCTTGTAAAACCTAAAACTTAAATTCCCATATAGCCAACATGGCCCAAACCGGCCGTACAAGCATACAAAGTCATAATAATAATTGAGTAGAAGGCACCATTGATGATTCCCGAAACAAATGCATTCGCAAAGCTTCTCCACCAACCAGCGTTCATCTTTACGCCATCTGCAAGAACATTTCTAATGCCAAAAATCAAAAGCGGAATCAAAACAATAGCAAAAAGTGGTGACCTCAAATTAAGTGCCACAAATACTAAAAGCATTGAGGTAATACCCGTTATACGAGCTCCCGCGCGCTGACGGAACGTCAACTGCTCTGAAGGAACCTTAATATTTACGATAAAGTCGCCAGTTGCAGAACCATTTGTTCCTGCATTTCCCATTCCAGGAACTCTGATCTGATCGCCATCATGCGAGTTAGCTGGTACATCAACCATAATTTCACTTGCAGACAAAACACGTCCAGAACCACCACAAACGTCGCAGGGATCCTGCACAACGTGTCCAGCACCATCACACTCTGGACAATCAACTCTAAACTTTCCTACTCCAAAAATGGAAGAAAGATCAATATCAATGTGTCCCGTTCCATGGCAGGTAGGACAGGTAGTTGCCTCAGCTTTATGCTGAGATCCCTTACCAGCACAAGCATCACAAGTAACAAAGCGCTGATACGTGATGCCTTTCTTAACGCCATTTTTAGCGTCTGTATCATTCAGTGTTAAGTCGTAGACAATATCTGCGCCAGTCTGAGGCTTGTATGCACGAGAGCGTTTTTGAGATCCAGTGGTCCAATTAGTAAAGTTGATATCACCAAACGGGAAGCCTCCCTCAAAAGGAGAACCTCCATAGGCAGATCCGCCTGGATAACCAGAAGGACCATAGCCGCCGCCATAGAAAGAACCGCTTCTCATTGCGTCATAACGACGGCGTTTCTCGGCATCTGACAGAACAGCATATGCCTCAGAAACCTCTTTAAAACGCTCTTCAGCATCGGGCTCTTTATTGATGTCTGGATGAAGCTTACGAGCTTTAGTTTGAAAAGCTTTTCTAATTTCTTCAGCTGTCGCGGACTCAGAGACACCAAGGATGGCGTAATAGTCCTTCTCGTTCATTGCAGCCATGAAATCTCTCCGATTCAACCCGTTACAACTTATGATTATAAGAACAGTTGAAAGTGTACCCACATGTTTTTAACTTAATGCAACCAAATCCCATTAAGAATATTCGTTAACTACATACATGAAAAATCGACATACTATCGAATGTGTTCATGACTTTTTCAAACTGCAAATGAAGAAAATTATCAAATGTTTACTTATGATATTCCCGTATTTTAAATGCATACTTAGTTAATAAATCTTTCGAATAGATTTTTTTACCTTTTGAATCTCTAACTTCTTTCCAAAGAACAGAAGCCACCTTTAATTTATTAGAATAGTTATAGCTATTTTTATCTGCACAAAAATCTTTTAAAAATTGATTCCACTGACAAGCCGAATTATCGTATTTCGCATAATCTAAATCACCATAATATACATTTAACAAATCCCTGATTGTAAATGCACTATTGTTCTCTCTCTTAACTTTTCTCCAAGCAGCAGCCATATCAGCAGTAAATTTAAATGGTGAAACTTTTGTTAAAGAAGAAAAATATTCTCTAAACTTTGAATTAAATGAGAAGCCACACTCAAGCAATGACGAATTTAAAGTAACAATTTTTTTATTGACTTTTTTATTCTTTGTAAGTCTTTTCTTAATCAAATTACCTTTAAAATACTGCTCAATAATATTATTGAGCTCTTGTTTTGTACCTCTATATTCCAAACCTAAAGACTTACATATTTGCATAAGTTCTTCACGATACCAGTAATACTTAATAAACTCATCAAAAGATGTAATATCATCAAAATTAGGTCTTTTTTCTCCCATTCTTCAATCCTTTTCTTATTTTTCAATTATTTTGAAACATCAAGTAAATACTAACTACATCAAATAAATTTTTCTAACATTATCTTAAATCCCAAAGACGTCCATAGAGCTCGTTTCCAAGCAGCCAGCCCTTCTCGGTAGGCCTGTACGTAGTTTTATCCTTAGAATCTTCGTTATTGACGCATTCTAGCAGCTCATCATGCAAACAGGAGTCAAGCACTTTTTGCATCGATGGCGCTCCAAATACTCGTTCAGACTCATTCAATAGCGCAGGCGAAATTGGTTCCATAAGGCGAGCATGCAGCATCAAATCTTCTGCCACAGCTTCTCTATGGGTTAAAAATTCAACATCAAACTCTGTCGAGAAGAGCGATGCGCCTTCAGCAATTTTTTTTGGAGAATCAAGAACTACCAGCCGTGCGCGAGCAGCGTCTTGTGGACGCGCAGGTAAAGAGGTGTTCTTCTCTGCAAGCATATCGTACTCAGGTGCGGTGAGCATGCTTGCAGCGCTCGTACCAAGACCAAGGTACGACTCGCCTGTCCAGTACATCTTATTGTGCTTACAGCTCTTCTGATTGCGAGCATAACTTGCTACCTCGTAGCGTTCGAACCCCGCCGCTTGAAGCATCTTTGAGGCCGCTTGCATTCGATCTGCCTGCACGTCGTAGGCGTTCCAAGGAGTGTCTTTATCTTGGGTTTGTTTGGCCAACGCCGTGCCGTCTTCAATAGTAAGTGGATAAACGCTCACATGATCTACTCCAAGCGAGACAAACCTTGAGAGCGAATACTCCCAGGAACGCTCTGTTTGCTCAGGAATTGCACACATAAGATCAACCGACACATCGTAAGCATGCTCTTTTGCGGCTAAAACCCTGTCATACGCGAGGTCTGCCGAGTGAATTCTGCCAAGCCTCTTAAGCTCATTATCGTTAAAGCTTTGAACTCCCAAAGAAATTCTCGTTACCCCACCTTTAGAGAGATTGGCGAGAAAATCGTCAGATAGTGAGTCTGGATTTGCTTCCATGCTGAACTCACTAGGCTGCGTAAGAGCTGAGACGTTCTGCGCCAAATCTACCGCATCTTGACCGAGCAAGCTGGGAGTTCCGCCTCCCATATAGACCGTTTTAGTAGCAGCTAACAACCCAAGCTGAGCGGCTTCATCTAGCTGATGTTTTAGTGCTTTTACGTAATCTTTCATGCGATTATCGTCTTGTCTTGTGGACCAAGAAGAAAAATCGCAATAGAAGCATTTTTGTGCGCAAAACGGAATATGCAGGTAAAGTGCAGGAGTGGCCGTTTGGTTGTATTTAGACTGCCAGGAATCCACAACAAATCACTAGCTCATAGGTAGATTATGCTCAGGAAATTCTTGCTCACCCTCAAGCCGCTTGACGGTTTCTTTAATCTCTAGTGCAAGATCAATAAAATCCTGGGCCGTAACGCACTTTACTGACTTTCCACGCCAATAGGCTGCGTTTGGAATACCTCTAAAATACCAGGTAGAAAGGCTTCTAGCGCGAGCAATATGAATATCCGCAGCGTCAAGCAACCTTACATGCATCATAAAAGATGCAAGCATTTGGTCAAGCGTTGGAACAAGCACAGGTTGACCCTCAACTAAAGCTTGAGTGTTTTTAAAAATCCACGGATTTCCGTACGTTCCGCGAGCAATCATTACAGCCGTTACACCTGTCTCTGTAAGAGCATGAGCTGCTGCTTCAGCAGAGAGCATATCGCCAGAGCCTATAACCGGAATTGAAACAGCATCGCAAACTCTATTAACGGTCTCCCATTCCGCCTGACCTCGATACATCTGGGTGGCAAAGCGGCCATGAATAGCAACAGCAGACGCTCCAGCAGCCTCCATGGCGCGAGCAAACTCAGGTGCCACTTCCTCATCCTGACGTCTACCACGCCTAATCTTGACAGTGACAGGTACGCTAACCTCAGACAGACAAGCCTTAACCAAATCTGCAGCAAGCTCTGGGGTATCGAGAAGGGCTGAACCCTCCCCTTTTTTAACCACCTTAGGAACAGGACAAGCCATATTGATATCGATAAGAGCCAGCTTATCCCCTAAACGCTCACTAATCTGAGCTGCTGCTTCTTTAAACTGATCTGGCTTTGAACCAAAGAGCTGAACAGCAATATCAGGCTCTGTTGCAAGAGGCTCTACAAGCTCCCAGGTTTTCTCGCCACCATAATGAATTCCTGCAACAGAAACCATTTCTGAATACGCAAGACCTGCTCCGCCAGCTCGAGCCATAGTGCGATACACGCCATCGCTGACACCGGCCATAGGGGCCATAAGCACGGGATTTGCAGACAGGCGCTCCTTGAGTGAAGTGCCTAACGCAAAAGGAATAATGCGAGAAGAAAGACCAGCTTCAGGAGCACAGGTTGCAATAATAGTTTGAAGCGATTCCACAGATACCTTCTACTCGTCATCAACCTTGAGAACAGCCAAGAACGCCTCTTGAGGTACTTCGACTGAGCCAATCTGCTTCATGCGCTTCTTGCCCTCTTTTTGCTTTTCAAGCAGCTTGCGCTTTCTGGAAATGTCGCCGCCGTAGCATTTAGCCAAGACGTCCTTTCTACGTGCGCGAACGGTAGAACGAGAAATGATTTTATTGCCAATAGCACCCTGAATAGGAACCTCAAAGAGCTGCTGAGGAATGATGCCTTTTAGTCTGTCGCAAAGACCACGAGCAAGATCATATGCTTTGTCTTTGTGAACAATAAACGAAAGCGCATCAACAACGTCTCCAGCAAGCAAGATATCAAGCTTAACCAGGTCAGAAGTGCGATACGAATCAAACTCATAGTCAAGTGAGGCATAACCTTTGGTTCTACTCTTAAGCTGGTCAAAGAAGTCCAGAATAAGCTCGGCCAAAGGAATGCTAAAGATCATCTCGACGGACTTATCAGACAGATACACCATGTCTTCAGATACGCCACGATGATCAACAACAAGCTGCATAACCGTACCAACAAACTCAGGAGGCACAATAATCTTTGCCTTTAGGTATGGCTCATCAATGCGGTCAATCTTGGTAACCTCTGGAAGATCTTGAGGACTGGTAATCTCAATCATAGTTCCATCGGTCTTATAGACGTGATAGTCAACAGAGGGACTGGTAGCAATCAAGTCCAGGTCAAACTCACGCTCAAGACGTTCTTTGACAACCTCCATGTGGAGAAGACCCAAAAAGCCTACTCTGAAGCCAAATCCCAAAGCAACAGACGTCTCTGGAGACCACGTAAGAGATGGATCATTAACGTGCAACTTATCAAGTGCATCACGGAGATTCTCGTACTGTTTGTTATCAACCGGGAAAAGACCGGTAAATACCATTGGTTTTGCCTCGCGGTAACCTGGTAGTGGTTCTGAACAAGGATTTTGCTTGTAGGTAAGCGTATCTCCAACGCGAACAGCTTCAGGGTCTTTGAGGCCAGTGACCACATAGCCAACTTCACCAACAGAAAGCTGGTCAACAGCCATCTCAAGAGGTCTCTTAGCGCCAACTTCTTCAACAAGAAAAGGCACAGATCCCTGCATCATAAGAAGCTGGTCGCCAGCCTTGATTGAACCATCAAAAACACGCACCGTTGCAACGACGCCTCTGAACTGGTCAAAATACGAGTCCAGAATAAGCGCCTTAAGTGGAGCTGTAGGGTCTCCCTTTGGAGGAGAAACCAAATACACCAAAGCCTCAAGAAGCTCGTGAATACCCTCACCTGTTTTACCGGAGACACATACCGCATCATCAGCCGGGATAGCAAGGACATCTTCAATTTCTACACGTACCTCTTCAGGTCGAGCAGATGGAAGGTCAATCTTATTGATTGCAGGAACAATATCCAGGTTAGCGTTCATGGCCAGCATGGCGTTTGAGACTGTTTGAGCCTCCACGCCTTGCGTTGCATCAACAACCAGCACCGCTCCTTCGCAGGCAGCCAAAGACCTTGAAACCTCATAGGTAAAGTCGACGTGGCCTGGAGTGTCAATCAGATTGAACTGATAGCGTTCTCCATCATCTGCGTCATACATGACGCGGACGGCGTTTGATTTGATGGTAATTCCACGCTCACGTTCAATGTCCATAGTGTCCAAGAGCTGTGACTCCATATCGCGTTCTTCAACGGTATGAGTAAGCTCCAAAATGCGGTCACTGATGGTAGATTTACCGTGATCAATGTGCGCAACAATAGAGAAGTTGCGAATATGTGAAGTATCCTGTGTATTCATAAGGAAAATAATAGCGTAAACTACCCCCTTCGTGCTATACTTCAACAGCTGCCTCAAACGTGTCTCAGCGAAGAGGCCTCACATAGTAAACACCGAAAGGAACCGCACGTGGCTAACATCAAGTCTCAGAAGAAGCGTATTCTCACCGCTGAGAAGGCACGCCAGCGCAACAAGGCTGTCCGTTCCGAGCTTAAGACTGCTATTAAGGCAGTTCGCACTGCTGTTGAGGCAGGCCAGCTTGAGGACGCACAGATTGCAGCTAACAAGGCATCCCGCCTTCTTGACAAGGCTGCTTCTAAGGGCATCGTACACAAGAATCAGGCTGCTCAGCGTAAGAGCGGCGTTCAGAAGCTTGTTAACACCCTTAAGTAGTTCTTATCTACTTTTAAACTTTTTAAAACGGACTCCTTGGAGTCCGTTTTTTCTTACCTGAATTCTTTGAATCTACACATTTGCGACGCCGCACAGAGCAAAGATAAGCTTGGTCATTGTGGTTGTTTTATCTTCTCCACTCTTAAGACCACGTTCTGCATCTGCACAGAGGCCCAGAATATGTTCAAGCTCGCCATCTGCAAATTGACGCGCCCATCGTGCATAATTTCTTACTTGCCAGTCCTGCTTGCCCAAAACTGGAGCAATTTCCCGTTCTGTACCACGCTTAACCATAGACCTGGCGCAAATAAGCTCTCTTACGCGTCCAGTCATAAGTGACAGATTTCCAATAGCTCCCGATTCATCCATCTGACTGTAAAGCTCCAAAGCCTTTTGAGCATTTCTCGCTGATAAACTGTCGAGAAAATCCCACGGCTTGACCTCAACCACTCGTGCAACATGAGTTTCTACAAATTGAACGTCAATTGCACCAGGACGACCCAACAGAGCTGCTAGAGATTTAATCTGAGAATCGAGCATGGTGGTATTATCGCCAACACGACTTACAAGCTCGTTGGCCACATTTGCTGGAATTTGTAGCCCATACTTTCTTCCAAGATCTCCTATATATTTAGGCAATTCACTTCTGGTCATTGCACCACAATTAATAACTGCGAGCTTACCTAAAGCATCAACTGCTTTGTAGAGCCTTGTTGTTTTTGCAAGCGTCTTTGCAGAAAGCATCAGCGTGGTAGTTGGATTGGGGTTCTTTAGATACTCAACAAGAGCCTCGGACACAGACTTAGGCAATTTACCTGCATCATCAATGACAACAATTCGTCTAGAATCACCCATAGGAAGTGTTTGAGCGGATGACAGAACAGATTCTGGAGTCAGCTCAGCGCTTACAGAAATCTCATCAAGGTTAAACGTAATAAAACTCTGGTTAAGACGGCTTTTAAGTTTGTCAATAGCCCTCGCGCGCTTCATCTCGTCAGGGCCAACAGCCAAATATGCAGCTAGTAGCTTAGCCTGCTCCGCCATCTTTTTCCTCCTCTAAATCTGTATCTACTTTAGCATGTTGCACACTTACCCTAGGTCCATGTTCTCCGGGAAATACGGTGACGTCTCCATAATCTTTTGTGCAATAAAACCTTGCGCCAACACCCTCTAAGATATCCACCGCTTCCTGTTTAGGATGACCATAACGATTATTTTTTCCAGCACTTGCAATTGCTACCTCGGGTTTTAGCACACGAGCAGTTTCTGGATAAAGCGACTTTGCTGCACCATGATGTCCAACTTTTAAGAAATCTATATCGCCTACATCGCCTGAATCCACCGTCTCTTTTGTCTGATCTCTTTCAGCGTCTCCCGTTAAAAGCGTAGTTAAGGTATTTTGCCCATCGTTATACGTCACATAGAGCTCAACCGACGCATTATTAGCTTCTTTAGCTTTGTATCCCCTATGTGGCCACACAACGCGGATATGAAAGCGGCCGACATCAAATTCATCACCATATAAAACTTCATAGGAGCTGCTGCCGGAAATCCTCTGAATAGCTCTCTGAAGCTCAGGTTTTTCTTGTTTTGCTATTCCTTCTCCAACTAATACCCGACCTGCTTTCACCGAACCAACCATATACCTCACGCCACCAGCATGATCCTCATCAAGGTGTGTGAGCAAAATAGCATCAAGATATGAGATGTGTTGTCGCTCTAGAGCGTCATTAACCACATCTCCCACACTCGTGTCTACGAGCAGAGAATGCGCGCCGTCACTGAGCAATATGGCATCTCCTTGGCCAATATCCATCACACAAATTCTTGTTGGCGAGAAAAACTTCCAGTAGATACTTAAACCCAAAATAAGCATAAACACCATCAAACAAATGCCAGATAAAACTACTCTTTTCCCTTTTGGCCAAAACACGTAAAGAGCCACCATTGCTGCAAACACAAGCAATGAAACTATCCAGCTCATGTCAGTTAACGACACGCTTGCAAAAGATCTTTCAGATAAAAAAGAAGCGAGAATCTCTATAAGCTGACCAAGAGAATCTACGAGAAAAAGAGCAATATCTTGAACTGGCTTAAAGCCACTAAAAACTATTACCCCAATTCCAAATAAGCTCAGAAGAGAAAACAAGCTTGTAATTAAGGCACTTGAGAGAGGTGCAAGTAACGAAAAGTGACCAAAATACACACATGAAATTGGAAGGCATGAGAGCTGAGCAACTGTTGTCGCACACATAGTGTTACGTACATGAGAAAACGGTTTTCTCAAAACCTTCTGCACTTTTCCATAGCCAGATACGTGAAAGGCAATTTTTGCATAGTACTGAGCAAGGCTGCCGTATATATTCATTCCAAAAATACAAGCTAGTGACAAGGTAAAAGCAATGTTTACGCTCAGCTGTGGATCAACACAGAGCATGAGTAGAGCCAGAGTAGAAACAGCAGATAATGTGTGTTTTTTCCTGCCAACACATTGCATAACGTATTTTTGTTCAACAAGAAATATTGCCCTTATTGCAGACGCAGGTAATCCGCAGAAAAGTGCGTAACTACTGAGTAGAAATAAATTTAATACTCCTCTCAAAAGTGGTTTTAACGTCAACTTTTTAAGTAATGCATCAATAAAGGTAGAGAGAATTACCATGTGACAACTAGAAATTGCTATAAGGTGCATAAGACCACAACGCATAAATATCCTAGGAATGTTAAAGCTATACAAGCTAGGCCTATAGGCACAAAGGCCACATGCTGCTAATGCTCGACCAAAGCTCACCTCTGGCTGAAGTTGAGAAATGCAGCTTTCTCTAAATTGAGCAACTTCTCCAACAATCCCCTCATCATAAGATGTGGAATTTACCTTGGTTATCTGAATTGAACCAAGTACTCCTCTCTTAAATTGTTCTTCTGAAAACTCCTTATCTTTATATTGTGTAAACCTCCCTTCGCAGCACAGATGTGTTTCTCGTAAGAATGGTTCTTTGGCATGTATGCCAACAGACCCGATACAGCCACCTTGGTAAAAGACAGACGCCTGACCAGTCCATGCATGATTTTTGTAAACTAAATCTCTTGATACAACTAGTTCAAAATCATGTACGGAAGTTGACTCTAAAAGATTCACTGACGCCATTTGACTGTCGTATATAAAGGAAGACCTGATAAGAATAATTACAAGTAAGAGTAAAACTACCCCAACAGTCATAAGGCTAGTATGCGCATGCTTTACATACCAAAGTCCTAATGCCGCCGCCATGCAACTTCCTAAAATCTGAAGCAAAATAGTATCAAGCGTTGCGTTTCTTGCGATAAAAACATGCAGCCATACGCAAACAAATAGCAAGATACAAAGGCTATACGGAATAAAAGGCCTAGAGGGTTGTTCTATCACCTTAGACACGAATATTGTCCTTGAGCTGATCAAACTTTTTCTGACCAATACCAGAAACGCGCATCAAATCTTCAGTGGTCTTAAAGGGTCCGTTCTTTTGTCTATCTGCAACAATTCGTTTAGCCAAGCCTTCTCCAACACCATGAAGCTTGGTAAATTCTTCTACGGTTGCTCGATTAATATCTACAACTGTCTTTTTGTCACTCTTCTTATCCGTCTGTTTATTACTTGTAGCTTTATTCTGATCTGGCTGCGAAAACTCTGGCGGCGCTTCTTCTCCCTTTCGAGGAATATAAATTTTTTGACCATCTTCAACAGGAGACGCTAGATTAATGCTTTGACTGTTGGCATCTTCAGTCAAGCCACCTGCTATTTGAATTGCATCGTTTACACGTGGATTTACCATCTGAAGTGCATACAGACCGGGTGATTTAACGGCTCCATCAACATGAACCATCATTTGAGGAGATGCTTCTTTAATCTTATGGTCATCTCCTGGCTGCTCTGTAGACTTATCCTCTTGGGAGTGCTGTGGATTTTCCGCAACAATCGCGCTCTGTGTAGAGTTTGCCTGATTATGCGATCTGTCAAAAGACTCTGATGTTCCAGCAGAAATTATTCCAATTAATACAACTCCTGACACAACAGCTAGGACAACCACAGCGGCAACCGCTATGAGTTGTTGCTGAGATAGATTAAATCTTCTCATCAATTTATTAATTACTTGAGTGCGGTTATTTGAAATCTGAGCCATACAATCACCTCAGATTTATATTCAACTATTAGGTTAATGAGAAGCACTACTTTTAAAGATTCATCTAATAGCTTTGTCCTAAAACTGCTGGTAATCTGACACAGTTATCAACAATTGCCAGATATATTGCACAAACTAACAAGAACAGAATTGCTCTAAATAAGACTATCAAACCACTCGCATAAAAAATCCGCCCTTTTACGGGGCGGATTCTAAAAATGCATCTGAGCAAAGCGATCAAAAGTTTTGAGCAGTGAAAATATCCTAGTCAGCAATAAACTCTGCAGGAGCAAGTTCTTTATGACGAGCAGCAAGCTTTTTAGGTGGCTTATATGAAGGACACTGACTAAAGTCAATGTACTCAATATGCTGCATAAGGTCATCGATCATTGCTTCATGATCAAAGGAATTCCATGCTTCAAGAACTTCTCGCATTCTTGCATGAGTCTCAGGACGGCGAGGCATAAACAATGTGCAGCAATCTGGAGCCGTCTGCGTTGAGATATCAAACGTGTTGATATCTTGGGCGCGACGGATGATTTCTTGCTTATCAGAGCCAATCAGAGGCCTCAAAACAGGTATGGTGACCGCCTCGTTGACAGCAGCAATGTTATCAAGCGTCTGAGAAGCAACTTGACCAAGTGACTCACCAGTTACCAGGGCTTTAGCACCCTCAAGCTCTGCAATCTTCTGTGCAATGATGTACATTACGCGACGATACATAATGACACGAAGAGCCTGTGGAACAGCAAGGGAAATCTCACGCTGGTGCTCGCCAAAGGGCACAACATACATTCTGCCAATAAGACCAGCAGGTTCAAGAGCCTCAATGATATCCTGACACAGATATTCGCTGGTATCGGAAGTCATAGGACGACCAGAGAAGTGAACTGGAATTACCGTAGCTCCCCTACGACCAACCATCCATGTGGCAACAGGAGAATCAATACCGCTTGAAAGAAGCGATACTACTTTGCCCGCAGTACCAACAGGAAGACCACCAACGCCGTGAATAGATGCAGCGTAAACGTATGCGTTACCCTGAACAACGTGTACATAAACCGTCATATCCGGATTATGCATCTGAACTTTTTTATCAGGGAAATTCTCGCAAAGGACTGCGCCTACAAGCTGGTTAATCTCAATGGAATGCTTTGGATAGACCGTTGAGGAACGACGAGCATGCACTTTAAACGTAGTAAAGTCACCGGACTCCCCCAGCGCCTTCACGGCGGCGTGACAAAACTCCTGCTCATCTAAGCCACAACGATACGCCAAAGAAGCACGTGCAACGCCAGGAACCTGGGCCACAGCATGTTGCAGCTCTTCAGTTGCTTGTTTGTCAGTGGTTTCTACAAGAAGGTAGCCAGAAATGCGAGAAACCCCCGCCACTAGAAAGTGTCGGAGGGCTCGTCGCAAATTTGTTACCAACTGATTTTCAAAAGTGGATCGGTTCTTACCCTTTAAACCAATTTCGTGGTAGTGAACCAGACATACTCTTTCAGTCATAACTCTTAGTAAACGATGGTGTTCTCGCCCTTAATTGCCTCGTCAAAAGAATCTTTAACAAAGCCAAGGGTACCGTCGTTAATCTCTTTCATAGCAATAGAGACAGAATCTTTACCACTTGCAACAGTAGTAATGTCATCAAAATCCTGAACAGCGGTTACACGCAGGTGCTGACCGTGAAGCATATTGTTAATATCGCAAGCACGCTTAGAAGCAAGTGAGCAAAGCAAGAATGGATTCTGCTCAGTCTTCTGAAGCAGGCTGTCAATCTCAGGCTTAATAACAGACATTAAAGCTGACCTCCGTCTGATTCATAGTCATCAAAAACTTCCTCAAGCTTGCTCAGAGCAGTCTCAAGGTTGTCGTTCACAATGCAAACAGTATAGTCGTTTGCATGCTCCATTTCACGCGAGGCATTAGAAAGTCTCGTAGAAATGGTCTTCTCGTCTTCTGTACCGCGACCTCTAAGACGCTGTTCAAGCTCTTCAAATGAAGGTGGCTTAATAAAGACGAGAATGGCGTTGGGATATTGTTTGTGGACCATAAGTCCACCCTGAACGTCAATCTCTAGAACAACAGACTGACCTGCAGAAATCAGGCGATCAACCTCGGATTTGAGCGTGCCATAGCAATGGCCATGAACATGAGCCCACTCAAGGAATTCACCAGCATCAACGCGCTTTTTAAATTCTTCATCGGAGAGAAAATAATACGCAACTCCATCGACTTCTCCTGGTCGTGGAGAGCGCGTAGTAGCCGAAACCGTCAGGCCTAGGTTTGGGCGCTTGTCCCTCAACAGAGAGACAAGCGTTCCTTTTCCTACACCTGACGGTCCAGATACTACAAAAAGTTTGGCTGAACGAGCCACTACTTGGTCAGTGCCTCGAGGAGCTGCTCACGCTGACGAGCGCCAAGGCCCTTAACGCGGCGAGTTGCGGAAATTCCGAGCTCGTCCATAATCTTTGCTGCCTTTGCCTTGCCATAGCCAGGAAGGGACTCGATAAGAGCGGAAACCTTCATACGCTCAGCAATAGGATCGGTAGAATCAAGGACCTCTTTAAGGGAGACCTTACCAGTCTTAACCTTCTCGCGAAGCTCTGCGCGAGCGTGACGAGCCTGAGCTGCCTTCTCAAGTGCTGCCTTGCGCTGCTCATCGGTAAGTGTAGGTAGAGCCATTGTTCCTCCAAACATCGTTTTCGTACGTCATATACGAAACTCAATTTAATGTGCCTTTTGCACTTCAGCAAAATAGTTTGCCACATAACACGTTATTTACAAGGGGTTTTTTAATATTTACGCATCAAAAACCACCTGTTCACCATAATTCCAAAAACTTTTGCTAATTTTTAAGCTCAGAAATGATGGCTTCAAATGCTTCAACTGGATCGTTTGCGCAGGTAATTGGCCTACCAACTACCAATTTGCTTGCTCCGGCCTTAATTGCTGCAGAAGGTGTGGAGATTCTGACTTGATCGCCCTTCTCGGCACCCTCTGGACGTACTCCTGGGGTCACAATGAGTGCATTTGGTCCTAAAAGCTCTCTCATTTCCTGTGCTTCCTGAGGCGAGCAGACAATTCCGTCAGCACCAGCGCTGTAAGAAAGAGAAGCCAAACGAGCAACCTCGTCCTTAATGGAACCATCAACACCAATAGAATGGAGCGCATCCTCGTCCATACTGGTGAGGACAGAAATAGCCACTAGCTTGGTACGGCCGGACTCATCAACGCCACGCTCTACGGCAGCCTCTTCTGAACCCTCACGACCAGCAGAAATCATCTGAGCGGTTCCCAGGCCGTGAATAGAAAGAATGTCTGCGCCAGAAAGCGATGCAGAGTGGACAGCGCCCTTAACCTGGAATGGAATGTCATGCACCTTGAGGTCCAAGAACACCTTGAAGCCGCGAGCATGCATCTCGTCTACCATCGAGGGTCCGTAGCGATAAAAGAGCGTCATGCCAACTTTGACCCAACGTGCGTGGCCGGCGAGAAGATCGGTGAGCTCCAGAGCTCTTTCTCTTGTGCAATCAAGCGCAACAATAACGGCGTCGCGTGCCTGCTCGTCTGTTAGCATTCAACAGCTCCAATCAGCTCGTGGATGTCAGATACTCCCTGAGACTTTGCCCAGTCAGTAAGCTCATTTAGAATACGTGGAGCACACAATGGGTCGTAAAGGTTTGCAGAACCCACCGAGACAGCCGTAGCGCCCGCAAGGATAAACTCTGCAGCATCCTCGCCCGTTTCTACGCCGCCAACGCCGCAGATAGGAATGGAGACCGCACTTGCACACTCCCAAACCATGCGAACTGCAGCGTTATGGCAGAGAGGACCACTCAGGCCACCTGTTGGCTTAGAGAGCCTGCTCTTTCTGGTGTGGACGTTAATTGACATACCAGGGATGGAGTTGATGAGCGTTAGACCGTCAGCGCCTGCGGCCTCAAAAGCTTTACCAATCTCGGCAACGTTGACGGGGGCCATCTTAACCAGAATGGGCAGCTTTGTCAGAGGACGAACTGCCTTCATGATCTCTGTAGCCTGGTCTGGAGTACCACCGAGGGGCTTACCGCCCTTCTCGAGATTTGGACAACTCACGTTAAGCTCAATAGCTGAGATGTGTGGATTAAGCTCTTCAAGGCGCTCGACAACGTCAATCATCTCCTGAACGGAGTGTGCCGCCATCTGCATGATGACGCGCGTACCACGGCCTTCAAGATCTTTCATGTAGTCATCAGTATGGGCGATAAAATCGTCCACTCCAGGATTGGCAAGGCCAACGCTGTTCATCATGCCGCCGTTGAGCTCGCACATACGAGGAGCTGGGTTTCCTTCCCAAGGAACGCGAGCAACACCCTTCATAGTGATGGCGCCAAGCAGAGAAACGTCGTAGAAACCCTCAAACTGCCAACCGTAACCAAAGGTACCCGCAGCGGTATTGATAGGATTTTTCATCTGGATACCGCCAAGATTGACGGCCATTTTTACCTGATCTACCATGCGATCTCCTTTGCCTCAAAGACAGGTCCAACCATGCAAGCAGACGCATAGCCGCCCTTAGCAAGTGGGACATTGCAGGTGTTGCATGCGCCAAAGGCGCAGCTCATCATACGCTCCATAGAAACCTGGCAGGCAACGTTGTTGGCAATTGCAAGCTTGGCCACGCTTCTCATCATAGGCTCAGGACCGCAGGTATACACAGCGTCCCAAACACCTTGACTTAGAGGTTCCTCCAAAGCTGCTGTTACAAAGCCCTTAGTACCCTTAGAACCGTCATCAGTTGTGACGTACACGTTCTGTGCGCCCAAGGCGAGAAGATCTTCTTCTCCAAAGAGTTTCTCGGCAGTTTGTGCGCCAATGACCGCGTCAAACTCAACACCTAGCTCGGTAAGCTTACGAGCTGCCGCGATAATTGGTGTGATACCCACACCTCCCGCTACCAGGACGCTTCTTTTACTGGAAGCGTTGAGGCGCCAGGGACGACCACAAGGAGCAGTCATGTCACTGGCGTCACCAGGCTTCATCTGAGAAAGCCTGCGTGTACCCTCGCCTACCGTTGCGTAGATAAGCTCGAGCGTATCGGTTGCTTTATCAGCTAGCGAGAAGGACAGCGGAATGCGAAGAATATGGCGCTTATCGCCTGGAACATTAACGTTTACAAACTGACCAGGCGCTAGAGACTTACAGAGACCTGGCACCTTGAGCTGGGCTCTATACAGATTCTGGGCAACCTGGGTATTACTCAGAACCGTAAAGTCAAATACCTGTACATTTCCACGTAGTGGCATTACTTTTCCCCTCCAGGAACAATTACTTCATTGGCAAGAACTCGCTTACCATCAACAAACACATCTGTTGCAACACCATAGAGCTCAGCGCCAATGAAGGCGGAGTTCTTGGACTTGCTCTCAAAATACTCTGTCGTAATCTGAACCTTCTTTTCTGGGTCAAAAAGGGTCAGGTCAGCCTTGTAACCTGCAGCAATCTTAACAGGCTCAAGACGCAGAATACGACGAGGATTAACGGCCATTGCGCGAACAAGACCAGTGTAAGAAAGCTTATTGGTGCGCACCATATTAGTGACCATCAAAGGCAGCGAGGTCTCAAGGCCAATGCAGCCAAAGTAAGAGATTTCCCACTCACAGTCCTTCTCGTGAGCTGCATGAGGTGCATGGTCGGTAACAATACAGTCAACTGTACCGTCTGCGACTGCAGCCTGAAGAGCAAGCGCATCCTCAGCAGTTCTGAGTGGTGGATTCATCTTAAGATTGGTGTTATACGTATCGGTGATGTCATCCTCAGACAAGAAGAGATGGTGAGGGCAAACCTCAGCGGTAACCGGCAAGCCTTCCTTCTTAGCTGCACGTACCAGCTCTGCTCCCCTGCCCGTTGAAATGTGGCAAATGTGCAGAGGACAGCCGGTAAGGCGGCAAAGATCAATGTCTCTGGAAATCTCCAGCTCCTCGCCAAGTGCTGGCCAGCCAAACATGCCAAGGCGCGTACTTGCACGACCCTCGTTAACAACGCCACCAGCACTGATGGACTCAATCTCACAGTGAGCAGCAACAACGCGGTCAAACTGGGAGACATACTCCATAACGGTGCGCATCATACCAGCGCTTTGAACGCCGTGGCCGTCGTCAGAGAATGCGGATGCTCCCTCATCAACCATGTTGCCAATCTCAGCAAGCTCCTGTCCCTTAGAACCCTTGGTTAGAGCACCCATAGGACGAACGTGAATGAGACCAACCTCATTGCCACGATCAATCTGGAAGCGAACAGCAGGACCGTTATCAGTAACAGGGTTGGTGTTTGGCATGGTAGCAACGTCAGTAAAGCCACCATGAACTGCAGCTCTAGAGCCCGTCTCAATGGTCTCCTTGTACTCAAAGCCTGGATCTCTGAAGTGAACATGCATATCAACAAGGCCAGGGGTCAACACCTTGCCTTTTGCGTCAATAACAGTATCGCCCTCTTGAGGCTTAACCGTAGCTGCAACTTCAGCAATGGTTTCTCCCTCAATACGGACGTCCATTACCGCGTCAAGATTAAGCTGCGGGTCTACAACACGCGCGCCCTTAAGCAGAAATGCCATCAGAGTCTCCTCCCAGAAGCAAATACATTGCGGCCATGCGCGTCAAAACGCCTGCATTGACCTGGTCAAGAATACGAGAGCGAGCGCAATCGGCCACCTCGCTGTTAATTTCCATGCCACGGTTCATAGGACCTGGGTGGCAGATAATTGCTTCAGGCTTCATCAGCTTGCTGCGGCGCTCGTCAAGGCCCCAAAGCCTGTTGTACTCACGGCGAGAAGGAATAGGAGCTCCTTCCATACGCTCCAGCTGCACGCGGAGCATGTACACGACGTCAACATCACCAATGACCTCATCAAAATGTGAGGTCTGATAGCAGCCAAACCAGCTTGGATCGTCTACGTGGAATGTTGGAGGTCCAACGAGAACAACCTCTGCACCCATAGTCTTGAGTGCTGGCACCAAAGAACCAACAACGCGACTGTGAGAAAGGTCGCCAACAATGGCAACTTTAAGGCCATCAAGATGCCCAAAGTTCTTGCGAATGGTATAGAGGTCAAGCATGGCCTGAGTGGGGTGCTGATGCTTGCCGTCACCAGCGTTGATGACAACGGCATCAGTGTGCTCAGTAATCTTCTGCGGTGTACCTGCAAGTCTTGCACGGCAGATAAACATATCAACGTTCATAGCGTCGATAGTCTGAATGGTATCTGCCAGAGACTCTCCCTTAACCACAGATGAAGTAGATCCTCCCATATTTAAAGCGTCAGCCGAGAGGCGTTTCTCGGCAAGCTCAAATGAAGAGCGAGTCCTGGTAGAAGGCTCTAAGAACAGGTTAACAATGGTGCGCCCACGAAGTGCCGGCACCTTTTTAATGTCTCTGTTATTTACAGCTTCAAACGACTGAGCTGTATCAAGAATCTGCTGGATATCGTCACGCGTCAGGCTGTTTGTATCAATCAAATGTTTAACTGAAAGCATTAGTTTCCTCCCTCAATAAAGGGGTCAGAATAGTCAGCTTCGTACAGCAAGACGCAGTCCTGACCATCAATTTCTTTAACATTTAAGCTGACTACCTGGCTCTTTGATGAAGGAACATTCTTTCCCACATAGTCAGGTCTAATGGGAAGCTCGCGATGACCACGATCAACAACAACTGCTAGCTGAACGCGCTCAGGACGGCCATAGTCAATGAGGGCATCAAGTGCTGCTCTGATAGTTCTTCCGGTCTGAAGAACATCGTCTACCAGCACAACGCTTGTACCCGTAATATCAAAATCGATATTAGTTGCGTGGAGAACCGGTGCGGTGTTTCTTCTAAAATCATCGCGATAAAAACTGATATCAAGTGAGCCAACTTTTGGCTTAAATCCGGTAAAACTCAAAATCTTTTCCGCAAGACGAGAAGCCAAAACCTCTCCACGGCGAATAATGCCCACCAAAGCAACGTTTTCAATTGAATCGTTATTCTCGACAATTTCGTGAGCAATTCGTGTAAGCATGCGGTCAAGGGACTGATCGTCCACAATGAGAGAGTGCGAACCTTCTTGAGCCATAGCGCCTCCAATAAAAAAGATACCTCACCTGACCAGGCACAAGGTATCCAAAAGGCAAAACTATGACTATGAGCCTTACGGGTATCTCGTACCACATTTAAAGACACACATATTGTACTCGTACAGACCCTAACTTTTGGTTAGGAATTTTAATTATCTCTTGAGGTGCTCGTAAGCTTCACAAACTTCATCCACAGGACCAAGCATGCGCTGCTTGCCCTTCTCAATCCAAATGGCACGGTCACAAATGCGCTGGACCAGGTCAATGGAGTGAGAAACCAGAAGAACCGTAACATTATTAGAAGCAACCAGCTCTTTGATGCGGTTCTCGCACTTTTGCTGGAAGAGGAAGTCTCCTACCGAAAGTGTCTCATCAACAATGAGCAGGTCAGGCTCTGTAACGGTTGCAATTGCAAAGGCAATACGTGCCACCATACCAGAGGAGTAGTTCTTGAGTGGCATGTCCATAAAGCCCTCAAGCTCAGCAAACTCTACAATCTGGTCAAAGTGCGAGTCAATAAACTCCTTCTTGTAACCAAGAAGAGCGCCATTGAGGTAGATATTCTCTTTAGCGGTAAGCTCCATGTCAAAGCCAGCACCAAGCTCAATAAGCGGTGCAATAGTACCCTTGACCTCGCAAGTTCCCTTAGAAGGCTCAAGTACGCCCGCAATGATTTTGAGCATGGTAGACTTGCCGGAACCGTTGGTGCCCACCAGGCCAAAAGCCTCGCCACGCTTTACTTCAAACGAGATGTCATCAAGAGCCTTGAACTCTTTAAAGGCTACCTCGCCGCGTGCAAAGGCAATAAAGTACTCTTTCAGCGAGTTGAACTGCTCAGAGGCAATGTTAAAGATCTCCGAAACGCCGTTTACCGCAACAACGGTCTCTGCGTCTTCAGATGGAAGCGGTGGACGCATAAAATCGTCATCGCCTGCAACAACTACCCAGGCAGTTACTGTCTGAGGGTTGTTGTGTGTGTCAAATGCATCAATGTAGAGATGATAGCGACCAGGCTCTGGGAAGGTATATGTCCACGACGTATTAGGAATTGAATCACCAAATTGATGCTCTGTGGTATCCCAAAAACCCTCATCCCAACGGTCGTTCAAACTCCACACATAGTGGAATTTAAAGCCTTCAGGGTCTGCACCAATAATCTTAGGAGTAGCAGTTACAGTTTCTCCTGCACGAATCTCGTGCGTATCTAAGGAAACCTGAACTGACCAGCCTAACTCTTTATTTGGTGACTCAGACATACAACTCCTCTAATCAACTATTGCCTGAACAGTATAGCTGATTATGGCGAGAAACCCGACTTTTTAAGAGACTTCTCTACTTCTGTGGTGCCGCTGTGGTGGTACGAACAATAAGCTTTGGAGCAATTCTAATTGCTTCAGGCTCATACCCCGCCTCAGATGCACGTATTGCATGCTCAAGGGCTACGCGGCCACGCTCCAGCAGGTTAAAGCGAACGGTTGTCAGCGAGAAGTTTGGTAGATAGTCTTCAAGAGAGTCGTCAACACCAACAACGCTCACGTCTTCCGGTACGCTCAGTCCCACTTCTTCAAATGCCGCAATGATACCTAGCGCCATCTGGTCATTTGCTGCATACACTGCAGTAAAATCACGGTCTTCTCGCAGTTTTTTACCAATTTCATAGCCACTATTGGCGGTCCAATCGCCAGCTAAAGGCTCAACAGTTTCTAGCCCATATTCAGACATGGCATCTCGCCAGCCCTTCTCGCGAAATTGCGAGTCAATAGAGTATGAAGGGCCTGCAACAAAACGGATCTTGCGATGACCAAGCTCATAGAGGTGATCAATGACAAGCTTTGAGCAGCCGTACTGATCTGAGTCAACGGTTGTGCAGTAAGGGTGCTCGTGCATGGTAAGAAGCACTGTTCCAAGGCCTGGCTGCGGCACAAATGATTCAAAGTCTGATGCCATAAGGCTCATGCTGATAATCATGCCGTCAACAGGAAGATTGGACATACGATTAGAAATATCCTGCAGGCACAAGCCGTCGTCGGAGCCTTTCTCAATCATCGTAATTGCATATTCGTGTTCACGAGCTGCAGAAACAATGCCATCAAGCGTGGCTAAGTTACCAAACTCGCGAATGTCGTACAAGCAAAGTCCCACCGATTGATACGAGCCAGACCTCAACGACCTACCCGCAAAGCTTGGCCTAAAGCCCATAGACTCCATTGCAGCCTGGACTTTTTCTCGCGTGGCCTTACTGACGTTCTGAGCGCCATTAGCAACACGAGAAACGGTCTGCTGAGAAACACCAGCAACCTGTGCAACATCAGCCATTGAAACAGAGCGCTTATTTGAGCTAGAACTATGCGAGCGAGTCACGAATTCCTCCGATTATCTGCTTGTTTACGTACTCATACTAACAGGCAGATTGACATAACGCGATAAAATTGCATATTTATCAGCAAATTAAACGCTCACGGTAAAAAAAGAACCGTTCGGCGAGAAGGACTTTTGACCTGCGCTCTAACCGTTTGCCCCCGCAAAAATACCACTGACTGAAAACTTAATAATTTCCTGTTAGTTCGTTATGAGTACGTTAACATAGTAGGGGTAATGTATTATGAGTGGTATCTCGGAGGTATCCGATGATTGATGTTCGACCTTTTGATAGTTTTGTTAACTCCCCTGCTGCGCTTACCTATACTATTCGCGGCGCTCATTCAGCAGTTAAATTGAGTAATTTTGGTGCAACCATTCTTGGTATTTCAGTACCAGATATCTATGGCACGCAAGCAGATGTCGTTCTTGGCTATGGCTTGTTTGACTTGTATTTAGATAACCCAGCTTGTTTTGGCGCTTCCATTGGACCTTCTGCAAATCGAGTAGATAAAGCAGAAATCCCATTAAATGGAGTTGTCTATCACCTTCCTAAAAACAACGGTCCAGACAATCAAAATAACCTGCACACTGATCTTGTTGCTGGTATCCATAAGCGCATTTGGCAGGCAGAAATCGATGAAGCGCGTAATACGGTAACCTTTAGCATTGACCTGGTAGATGGAGAATATGGACTGCCAGGAAACCGTCATATTACCGCGGCCTATACGCTTGTTGAAGAAGCCTCACAGTCAACGCTAAATCTTACGTATACCTGCACAACTGATGCTGCAACTTTTGTAAACATGACCAACCATGTCTACTTTAACCTCAACGGTCATGATTCTGGTGATGTTCTTGGTCACCAGCTTACAATCCAGGCAGATTCATATCTGCCTCTACGAGATGACTCAGTTTCTGCAGGAACCATAGATTCTGTCGCAGGAACTCCTTTTGATTTCCGCACACCTAAGACTATTGGCAAAGATCTTGACGCAGATAATGAGCAGCTCAAAATTGCTCGCGGTTATGATCACTGCTTTGCCATTAATAACTATGAAAATGGCCAGCTACGCCACGCTCTTCTCGCCACATCAGAAAGCGGACGCTCACTAGAAATTCAAATTACCGCTCCTGGCGCCCATCTGTATACCGGCAACTGGCTTGATGAGGCACGTGCAAAAGACGGCGCTATTTACAAGCCTCAGGCTGGTTTTGCATTTGAGAGCGAGTTTTATCCAGATTGTGCTCACCATGCAGAGTGGCCTCAGCCCACCTGCACGCCTGAGCAGCCATACAGCTCACAGATTGTTTATCGATTCTTTTAAGATACCTGTAGCTTCACAGCACTAAAGGGAAAGGAACACCATGGCTCACACGTTTGACGAGAAAACCACAGCTCAGCTCAATCGCGCAAAAGAGCACTTTGAGCAAATGTTCGGAAAAGCTGACCGCTATCTTGCAGTACATGCGCCTGGTCGCTCCGAGATTGCTGGTAATCACACTGATCACGAGGGCGGTCATGTCATCGCTGGTGCCCTGGATGTTGCTATTGATGCAATTTGCGCCCCTAACAACCTGGGCGTTATTCGTGTAGCCAGTGTGGGATATGATCCTTTTGAGGTTGACTACACAAACCTTGAGCCCTCCGAGGCTGAGTATCTGAGCACTAAGGCTATTGTTCGTGGCATGGCAGCAAACCTGGTCAAACTTGGTTTTGAGCCATCCGGCTTTGACATGGCTGTAGTAAGCAATGTTCCTGGCGGCGGCGGACTTTCTTCCTCTGCTGCGTTTGAGGCTGCAGCCGGCCGTGCAATGGAAGCTCTCTGGGAAGGTGGCAGCGAGATTTCTGCTGTTAAACTTGCCCAAATGAGCCAGAACACAGAAAACGTTTACTTTGGTAAGCCGTGCGGTCTTATGGATCAGCTCGCTGTTTGCCTTGGCGGCCTTGCCTTTATGAACTTTGAAGATCCCGCAGAGCCACAGGCAGAAAAGCTAGACCTCAACTTTGAGGATTACGGCTATGCTCTCTGCCTTGTTGATGTTGGCTGTGATCACGTTGCCTTCACCGATGAGTATGCCGCGGTACCTGTTGAGATGCAGAAAGTTGCCGCGGCTTTTGGCAAGACTCGCCTCTCTGAGGTTCCGGTTGAAGACTTCCAAGCCCGCGTCAATGAGCTGCGAGAAGATCTTGGAGACCGCGCTCTTCTCCGCGCTATTCACTACTGGTATGAGAATGACCTGGTAGACAAGAGATGGGTAGACCTTCAGAATTCCGATATTGAGTCCTTTATTGCACTCACTAACGCTTCTGGCGCAAGCTCCGGCATGTACCTGCAGAACGTTTCTACTTCTGGCTCGTATCAGCCAGCAATGCTTGCCCTCGGTTTGGCCGAGAGCATCTTAAAAGGTTCTGGTGCCGTTCGCATTCACGGTGGCGGTTTTGGTGGCTCTATCCAGTGCTTTGTTCCTCTCGCTCTAGTCGAGACCTTCATCGCACAGATGAACCAGTGGTTTGGCGAAGGTGCCTGCCGCCACTACGCCATCTCTGACCAGGGAGCTTGTGCACAATGGCTGTAGCAGACAATGAAAGTGCTCTTTGCATTCAACAGCTTGTTGTATATGCCTGTGAGCGTGGTCTCATTCAAACCGAGGATCTGACCTGGTGCTATAACGCGCTGTTGGACATGCTTTCGTACGAGGGTCCCGCTCCCGTTAAGCCTTGGGAGAAGATTGAACTGGAGTCGTTTGATCTTGACCAGACGCTTGCCGAGCTTGCCCGTCTGGCTGTTGCTCATGGTCTGGCCGAGAACACCCAGAGCGGCGAAGACTCTTTTGCCATGCGCGTCATGGGTCTTTTGCTGCCAAAGCCTTCCGAGGTGGCACGCCATTTCAATGAGCTGTACGTTGCCGAGGGACCTCGCGCCGCAACTGACTGGTTCTACGCGCTCTGCTGCGATTCAGGCTATGTCAGAAGAAGCGCCATTGCCAGAAACATTACCTGGACTACGCCAACTACCTGGGGAGACCTTGAGATCACCATCAACCTCTCCAAGCCAGAAAAAGACCCTCGTGAGATTGCAGCAGCTAAAACAGCTCAAAACACTTCTGGCGAGAAGTACCCCGCATGCCAACTCTGCCTGGATAACGAGGGCTACTCCGGACGCGGCGCTTCGTCTGGCGCGGGTGCTCATCCTGCTAGGCAAAACCTGCGCATCATCCCCATTGAACTCAATCAGCATCGTTGGGGATTCCAGTACAGTCCATACGCGTACTTCAATGAGCATTGCATTGCTATGAACTCGGATCACATTCCTATGCACATTGATCACGAGGCGCTCGTCAATCTCTTTGACTTTGTGGATAGATTCCCCCACTACTTTATTGGCTCTAATGCCGACCTGCCTATTGTGGGTGGATCGATCCTCTCGCACGATCACTACCAGGGCGGATGTTACGAGTTTCCTATGATGCGCGCGGAAGTTGCGGAAGAGTTTGAACTCAGGCAGTTCCCCGAGGTAGCGGGCGCGATCCTCAAGTGGCCGCTCTCTGTTCTCCGCCTCTCCTCCACCAGTCGAGAAGAAGCGCTCAAAGCAGCGGAATTTATCATCACTGCATGGCGCTCCTATACCGACGAGTCCGTCTCTGTTTATGCAGAAACTAACGGCGAGCCCCACAACACGGTTACCCCTGTTGTTCGCAAGCTGGAAGATGGCATCTACGAGGTCTTCCTTGCATTGCGCTGCAACATTACCAGCGAAAAACATCCGCTTGGCATCTTCCATCCACATGCCGAGTATCACCACATCAAGAAAGAGAATATCGGCCTCATCGAGGTTATGGGCCTTGCCGTACTTCCTCCTCGCCTTGTGCCAGAACTCAACAAAGTTCAGTCAGTTATGGAGCAGTGCCTAGCAAATGACAAGAAAGCCAATGCCGTCTACGGTCAGTTGACCACGGACTCTACTACAATCTCCCACGCCGACTGGGCGCGCCAGATTTACGCCAAGTTGCTTGAACAGGGTGACGGATCCAGCAAGGATGCTGCTTCAAAGAAGGGCAGCTCTTCCCTCTCGTCCGAGCAGCTTAAGAAGTACATCTACGACGAAGTCGGGATTGTCTTCTCGCACGTTTTAGAGGACGCCGGCGTATTCAAGTGGGACGAAGAAGGACGAGCAGCACAGCATCGCTTCCTCGAGTCTCTGTAGCTGCTGCCGTCCACAGGTTCGCGCGCAGCTCACGATGCTTCACGAGCAAAAACGTCTGCGATACACGTAGTTCCACGAGCTTCAACGTACTATACAATCGCAAAATCACCCAGCAAGAGGGCCGAGAAAATCGGCTCTCTTGTTTTTTACCGCCAAACCATCAGCCACGACAGTTAAACAACGCGCAAGCACAGCAAAGTCAGATATTCTGTTGGATGTGGGGTCTGATTTGACCCTTCTAACACACCTATGTCGGATAATCTGTCGCAGATAGCTCTACTCAACGCCCTGACCACGCCTACGTCAGATAATCTGCATGTATCGAGAAGCCCGACCACAGTAAAGTCGGATAATCTGCATGTATCGAGAAGCCCGACCACAGTAAAGTCAGATAATCTGTCGATAGTTAACATATTTTTTGACATTGGTGTGTTATTTCTCTTTAAAACTGCAGAATATCAGCCATAGGTGTGCTCTCAGGGTCAAAAATTGCAGATTATCTGACATAGGTGTGGTACAAAAATTCTAAAAGGACATATGTCTAAATTAATACCGCGTCTTACCAGCTGGTTTGCAAATTTCCCGTAAAGCCACTTTTCCTTAACGTGCAAGCGCTGTCTTTCGCCAAAAAAAGAGGCGTCTACGTGAGTAGACGCCTCGAAACTTGCACGTAATAGCACGCTTTCCGCACTTGCCGCGCGCGGCGCGTGAGCACCAGTTACTTCTTCTGGACGTACTTCAAGCAGTCAAGGGTGACAGCGGTCAGAATAATGACGCCCGAGAAGACAAACTGCAGGTTGGTGTCGATACCAAGAATGGTCAGTGCGTAAGTCAGTGCGGTGAAGATAAGAACACCCACGGTAACACCGGAGATCTTACCAATACCACCGGTGAACGAGACGCCACCAACAACGCAGGCTGCGATTGCGTCCATGTCCCAACCCTGGCCGTAAGCTGCGGAACCAGAGCCGACCATACGCATGCACTCGAGCCATGAACCAAATCCGTAGAGGATACCAGCCATAACAAAAGCGCCAACCATAACTCTAAAGACAGAGATACCGGAAACAGCTGCTGCCTCAGGGTTTCCACCTACTGCATAGAGATTCTTACCAAAGGTGGTCTTGTTCCAGATGAACCAAACAATGGCGATAGCTGCGATTGCCCACAAAATGATGGATGGGAATTTACCAATTCGTGGAATAACCATGTCTGGAATGGATGGCTCGATAGCGCCAAACGAAACACCCTTTGTTGCATAGGTAACAATACCAAAGATGATCAGCATGTTAGCCATGGTCGAGATGAATGGGTGCATCTTAAACTTAGCGGTAAAGAAGCCAGCGATACTGGTAAAGCAGGTGCACAGGACAATACAGGTAACCAGAGCCATGATGATTCTGACAGGAATTGGAACACCAGTAAAATCAAAAGTGATTCCAAAGACCTGGCCAGTATTGATGCCCTGGTGCATGATGATGGTTGAAGCAGTCATGCCCATACCAACCATACGACCAATAGACAGGTCAGTACCAGTAAGCAGAATCAATCCAGCTACACCAAGAGCCAGGAACATTCGAGGTGATGCCTGCTGAAGAATGTTGATGACATTGGAGTATGTCAGAAGCTGAGTGCCCTTGACTGCTGGGGTAATGATACAAAGGGCAATAAATACCAGGAGAATAACAATGTACAGACCGTTCTGAAGCAAGAATGAACGGGTGTTGAAGGTGTACTTGTAGTTCTCCCACTTCTGAGCCTGAGACTCCAGTGGAGTAAACTTAGACATCCTGAGAAGGTCGATGAGGTGATACTCATGACTGAACGCATTATGAGCGCGGTCTTTGATGCGCTGAAGATCCTTCTGATAGTTGACCTTAGCATCAAACTGACGGTTCTTATAGACGTACTTCTCGTCCTTGATTTCCTGAGCATCAGAAGTCTTGCTGACAGCCTCTTCGTGCTCCTTCTTGAGGCGCTCAAGAGCAGCAGCGTAATTCTGCTTAGCCTGCTCCTTCTCTACGGCACAGCTTGCCTTAACTGGCTCAAGATACTCGCTCTTGTAGTGCTCCTTGAGATAAGCCTCGGCCTCTGCAATAAGCTTGGAGACCTGAGCACTGTTCTCGGACTCAACCTTCTTTGCAAGCTCCAGCTCAGCCTTGTAGCCCTCAATAAGCGTGTTGCGCTCTTCAGCAGAGATAGATTTATCGCGCTTTGTTGATTCAATAGCGCTCAGTGTTGAAATTACTTTGTTGGTACCATTTGCGCGAAGCTCATCAATCTGAGCCTGAATGGAACCAATCTTCTGATCAATAGGCTTTAGCAGCTCTTTTTCCTGCTCGGCCGTCAGAACAGATCCACCTGTTTTTGGCATTTGTATCATCCTCTCCTACAGGTACTTTGCGCTGAGGCGCAGGAGTTCTTCTTGATTTGTCTCGTTGGTATTTACGATACCCGAGAGCCTACCGTTGGACATAACACCAATACGGTTGGTAATTCCCAAAATCTCTGGCATCTCCGAAGAGACTACGATAATAGTGGTACCGCTCTTAGCCATATCAATAATGAGCTGGTAGATCTCATATTTAGCACCAACATCAATACCACGAGTAGGCTCGTCCATCAGGAAAACCTGTGGATAGCGCTCGAGCCATTTACCAAAAATGACCTTCTGCTGGTTGCCGCCAGAAAGACTTGAAATCAAGTCTGATGGACCCTGAGCCTTGGTGTTCATAACCTTGAGCTCGTTGACGGTAGCCTTAGTCATCTTAGGATCAGAAAGAATTGGACCAGCCTTGTACTGGTTCAAGTTTGCAATGGTTGTGTTAAACGTCAGGTCACCCTTAAGGAACAGGCCGTTTGCCTTGCGCTCCTCGGTAATCATGGCAAAACCGTGATCCATTGCCTCTGCAGCTGTCGAGAAGTTCATAAGATGTTCGTTGACGTAGACACGACCAGCAGCTCTGGTTCTTACACCAAAGATTGTTTCAAGAAGCTCTGTTCTACCAGCACCGACAAGACCATACAGGCCAAAAATCTCGCCCTTCTTTACATCAAAGGTGACGTCCTGAAGGTATGGCTCATATTTAGTTGAAAGGTGCTGAATAGAAAGATACGTCTTACCAGGTGTATTAGTAACATCTGGGAAGCGATTTTCAAGTGAGCGGCCAACCATTGCAGAGATAAGTTCATTCATGTTGGTCTCATCAGAGCGCTTGGTCATAACAAGCTTACCGTCACGAAGAACTGAAATGTCGTCGCAAATCTCAAAGATCTCATCCATCTTGTGAGAGATGTAGACCAGTGAAATTCCCTGCTCTTTGAGCATACGAATCATCTCAAAGAGTTTCTCGACCTCTTGGGTCATAAGTGAAGAAGTAGGCTCATCCAGAACAATAATCTTAGCGTTGTAGGAAATTGCCTTGGCAATCTCGACCATCTGACGCTGAGATACTGACATGTTCTTCATAGGCTGTGTCAGGTCTACGGTCATACCAAGACGCCTGAAGAGCTCGTTAGCCTCTTTTTTCATGCGTCCCTCGTCGACAACACCCATTGCATTAACGGGATAGCGACCAAGGAACAAGTTATCTACAACATTTCTATCAAGGCACTGGTTAAGCTCCTGGTGAACCATTGCGACGCCATTCTCAAGTGCGTCTTTTGGTCCAGAGAAATTAACCTCTTTGCCGTCAAGAAATATCTTGCCTTCATCTTTTTGATACGTACCAAACAGGCACTTCATCATGGTAGATTTGCCTGCGCCGTTCTCTCCCATAAGACCCATAACGGTTCCACGGCGTACGTTCATTGAAATGTGATCCAGAACGCGGTTACGTCCAAAGGACTTGCTCATTCCATCAATTGTTAGAACGATATCGTTTTCTGTATCTGCCATGTAATCACCCCTTATCTCGCTAAGTTATTGCGCTTATTCGCGAGAACACCGGAGGAGAGCAGGTGTCTCCCCTCCGGTATTGTTTCGTGCTATCGACTACTTAATTACTTAAGCAGCTGGGTATAGGAAGAACCGTTGTCGGTCTTAACCATGTTGAATGCAAATGCATCGTACTCGTCAGGGTTGCCAAGACGGTTGGTAATGTTGGACTCAGTCTGGCCGTCGCCTGCGATGAACTCAACGTTGAGGTTGAGCAGTGGAGCATACTTCTTGAGCAGTGGTACATAGGTTGAACCAAGGAAGTTGTCGCCAGAGTTGTAGGTGTTGAGCCAAACCTTCTTCTCTGGGTGCTTGTCTGCGCTCAGCTGCTTAGAAGCCTCTGGATAAGTAGTGGTTGCGTCAAGGTTGTCCTTGTAGTTCTCAGCGGTAACTGCAAGGTTGAGAGCGTAGTAAGAACGCTGCTCTGCAACATACTTGTAGTCCTTGGAGTCAATCTTGTTGCCAGCGTCGTCTGCGGACTCAATGCCGGTGTTGATGTCAACGCCGTCAAGAGCGTTGCGGAGCAGACGGAGAGTCAGGTAAGCCTGAACATCTGGGTGCTGGGAAATGGTGCCTGCATAGCCGTCAGCAATAGCTGCAACAGCGTCAGAGTTAGCGTCGTAACCAAAGGTTGGGACCTTCTGAGCCTTTGACCATGCGTTGAAGATGGACATGCCCATACCGTCGTTGTTAGAAACAACAACATCAATCTGATCGCCGAAGGAAGAAGACCAAGCAGCAATTGCGTTACCAGCGGTTGCAGCATCCCATGTTGCACCAGCGGTGTTCTTCATCTCCTGAGAAGCAAGCTCACGGATGGTATAGGACTTGCCGCCGACCTCAAGCTTGCCGTCCTGAACAACAGAAGCGGAGCCATCGGTGTTGGTGCCTACTGGATCGGAAATAATCTTGCCGTCCTTCTCGATGCCAGTACCAAGTGCCTTACGGACACCACGAGTACGAGCGATAGAGTCGTTGTGACCAATGTCACCAATTGCAAGAACGTAACCAATAATGCCGTCCTTGTTGCGATCAAGCTCAGCTGCGTGAGCCTTGATGTAATCAAGAACCATCTGGCCCTGGAGCTCTGCACCCTGAACTGCATCAAAGCCAACATAATAGGTGTCTTTGTTGAAGTTAAGAGTGTTTGTATCAAGCTCACCAGTGGAGCTGTTGGAAGGCTGGCGATTAAAGAAGACAACAGGCTTATCCTTGTTCTCTACCTTTGCATCTTTAGCGCCTTCCTCTTTTTTCTCGCTAGGTGCGCAAGCTGCAAGAACGCTAGATCCACCAACGCTAAGAACGCCTAGACCACAGAACTTTAGAAAACTGCGACGAGACACATCCATAGTAGTGACCTTTCTCATTTGTTATGCCTTTTACATAACACTGACCTTAATGAGTACGTTAACAAATCTCATCACAGCTCTTTGTGAGATGTCGCTCAACGGTTGCAGAAATACCGTAAGCGTTATGTTTTGTACCTTTTACGGTGTCAATTTTGAAGTTTTTGAGGATAAATAAAGAAAAATCGGTCAAATGACCAAATTGTCGAGAAAAACGTCCTCTTCAAATTTGTGAATAAAAATCTGCCTAATACGAAAAAAGCAGAACGGTTCTTTAAACAAAAAAGACCAGGCAATGCCCGGTCTTGAAAATTCTGGCTCCCCGAGCAGGATTTGAACCTGCGACACGCTGATTAACAGTCAGCTGCGCTACCGCTGCGCCATCGGGGAATATGTGTGCTTCTCAGCGGTGTTTAAGTATAGAGAGACATTCCAAACCATGCAAGCATTATTTAGAAAAAATTTATTCAAATTCCTCTTGCACAATCTCACACACCTAAACCAAGAAGCTACTCCTCCATGTAGTCCTTAAGACGACCGGACCTAGAAGGATGACGAAGCTTTGCCAAGGTCTTGGACTCAATCTGACGAATACGCTCACGCGTAACGCCAAACTCCTTGCCTACCTCTTCAAGGGTACGAGGATGACCGTCCTCAAGACCAAAGCGGAACTTAATAACCTTACGCTCACGATCGGCAAGGCCGTCAAGAACCTGCTCAAGCTGCTCACGAAGCATTGAATCAGAAGCTGCATCTGGTGGAGCAACAGCTGAAGAGTCCTCAATAAAGTCTCCAAGCTGGGAATCTTCTTCTTCACCAATAGGCGTCTCAAGAGAGACAGGCTCCTGGCTAATCTTCTGAATCTCGCGGACGCGATCAGGAGACATACCCATTTCTGCGCCAATTTCTTCTGGAGAAGGATCTCTACCAAGATCTTGCAGAAGCTGACGCTGAACACGGATGAGCTTATTGATAGTCTCTACCATGTGAACAGGAATACGAATGGTACGAGCTTGGTCCGCAATAGCACGGGTAATTGCCTGGCGAATCCACCATGTAGCATATGTTGAGAACTTAAAGCCCTTGGTGTAGTCGAACTTCTCGACAGCACGAATAAGACCCAGGTTACCTTCCTGGATAAGATCGAGGAACAGCATGCCACGGCCAACATAGCGCTTAGCAATTGAGACGACAAGACGAAGGTTTGCAGAGATAAGCTGCTGCTTAGCGTCAAGTCCTACGGACTCAATACGCATGAGGCGGCGCTGCTCTGCACGGTTGAGCTCGATGAGGCCATCCTCAAAGTCCTCCAGCTTCTGGGAAGCCGCAGTACCTGCCTCAATCTTCATAGCAAGGTGTACCTCTTCTGATGCAGTAAGCAGGTCTACCTTACCAATCTCTTTAAGATACATGCGGACAGGATCGCCGGTTAGCATAACCGTGGTGGTATCTGAGCGACGAGCACGAGCGCGAGAAGAACGTTTTGGCTTAGAGACTTTTGCCTTAGAAACGGAGCGGAGAGCCTCTTTGACCTCACGCGCCTCATTTACGGCATCAAAATCTTCATCATCTTCATCTTCAAAATCAGATGAGTCATCCAAGTCATCATCGGATGAAAAATCATCCTCTACGGCGTCATCTTCAATGGCGAAAGAAACGGTTGCTTCAGATGCGGTAGTAATCTCTACACCTTTAACGCGCAGCGAATCATACAGATCAGAAAGCTCATCATCGTTAACGTCAACGTCACGAATGGCAACCTGAATATCGTCTTCGCTGATACTACCGTTAGACTTTGAAGAACTTACCAGATCATCAACAATTTTAGTAAGCTCATCTGAGAGTTTGACCTCTTCATTTGCCTTTTTTGCAGCCACAAATATCCTTTCGATAGATTAGCGCAAGTCTTTATACCCAAAAGTTTCTCTACCTAATCAAACTACTCATTTTAATTTATAAAAAATCAGATGAGTAGCATCCCCATAAAATGAGTATTTTCTACTGCCCCGAAGTAAGCCTCTTGCCTAGCTCAAGCGCTCGTGTCTGAAGCTCCTGCGCAGCAGCAAGTTGCTCTTCAGCAAGTGTTCCGCTTGAAGACTCCCCTGCATAAGAACTGGAGCGCAAATTTGATCGAATTTCTCGCAATTTACGCTGTACCGAGTAGTAGTCAACAGTGTCCACAATAAACTCAAGCGAGCGACGTGTATCGGAGTTGCCCTCAGATATCACGCGACCAGAAGAAAGAATAGCTGCCGCATTTGGCTCAACAGCCGCAGCAGCGGCAACAACCTGCGCTGGCGTAGCGCCCTCTGGAGTAGCAAGCATGGCCCATGCCATGGTTTGATGACGAGCATCGGCCCAGACAAAGTCTGCAATACGGTCTTGATACTCTCGCACTAAGGACAAGTTTGTTGCCATAGCACTTAAGAGCTCAAGCTCTGAGTTAACCTGCCTGCGATCTTCTGCGGAGAGACCCTGTGAGCCTCGTGGCTCATACGTATCAGCAGAAATGCTATACGATGATGGGTCATCATACGGAGACACCTCGTCATACGGTGGAACATCATCGTATGAAGGATCCTCGGCATAAGCTGGAGTTTTAGCAGCTGAGTTATATGAAGAGGTGTGGGCATTCTTCTGAGGCTGTTTGCGCGCCATCTTTGACGTGCGCGAATCTGCCACGTCGTCTTGAATAGGTGCGGCCTTAATTGCGCGCTTTGCTTCCTCGACATCAATATGAAGCAAATCGGACACCCGAAGTGCATACTCGCTCAGCAGCACCGATGTCTTGAGCGGGGCCAACAGAGACGCTAAAGCCTCAAGCGCTTTGACTCGACCACCGGGTACAGATAAGTCAAACTGAGCTGTTGTGGCATCAAAGACAAAGTCCATAAGCGGACGAGCTGCATCTAAGATAGGACGTAGCTTATCTGCACCTGATTCGGCGAGAAACTCCATGGGATCCTGGTTATTTGGCAAAACAACACAGAGAAACGCAGCGGTTGTTTTATCGATAAATTTAATGGCACGAGCAGCAGCGTGTTGACCTGCAGCATCACCGTCAAACATGCAAATGATTTTGCGTGCACGCTGGCGATCGATGAGTTTGACGTGCTCAGACGTAAATGCAGTGCCTAGAGCTGCCACAGTGTTGGTAAAACCAGCCTCATGCATGGCAATAACGTCAGTGTAGCCCTCGCAAATAATGGCCTCGGACTGGGCTGCAATAGTCTCTTTTGCAACATCGTAGGCAAAGAGATGTTTACCTTTATTAAAGACAGAAGTGTCCCTGGTATTAAGGTACTTAGGAGCGTTTTCTACCTTTTTAGTAATTCGACCGCCAAAAGCAATAGTTCTTCCCTGCTCATCATGAATAGGAAACATCACGCGATCATAGAACCAGTCGCTGATGCGACCGTTACGCTCGACAGCAAGGTTTGCAGCAATCATCTCTTGCGTGGTATAGCCACATTTACGCAGGTGCGCTACAAGCGCGCCTCTGCCAGGTGCGTATCCCAGCTTCCAGCGCTTACAGACAGTCGCTCCAAATCCGCGACCAGAGAGATATGCACGCGCCGCCTCAGGACCTTCTCCCCTTCCGCGCATAAGCATGGAGTGGAAGTAATTCTCGGCCTCGGTAAGGCACTCGATTAAACGATTCTTGCGAGGACCTTTAGAAACATGAGCCTCTTCTGAAAGTGTAATGCCTGCTTTATCAGCAAGGTATCTAATGGCATCAGGAAAATCCAGGTTTTCTCGCTTCATGACATAACTGAAGACGTCTCCGCCTTCGGAGCAAGCGCCAAAGCAGTGCCAAAGACCCGTGGAGGGGTTTATCTTGAATGAGGGACTTTTTTCTTGGTGGAAGGGACAGCATCCCCAATAGTCCTGACCTCGAGGTTTAAGCTCAACTGTCTCTGAAACAAGCGTGACAAAGTCCGTTGCCTGTCTTACACGCTCTTTATCTTCATCAGTTATCATCTTCCACCTCCCCGCTTTCCAAGTTATATGAAGTCGTACCCAGATTCTGGGCTACCCAATCTATATTTCCACGAACGGCTTGCTTGAGGTCTTCCAGCGAATCAAATTTTTTAGATTCCCTCAGTCTCTTCACAAATACCGTCTGAACCTCTGAATCATATAAGTTACCGCTAAAACCTAGAAGATTAGCCTCAAGCAAAGGTCCTGTTTGAGACTCAAATGAAGGAGCTTTTCCCACATTAACCGCAGCAGGCCATGCTGTTGCGCCATGGACCACATAGCACGCATACACACCGTCTTGAGGAATGCAATCATGCAGGTCAAGCGCGACGTTTGCCGTAGGAAAACCAAAGCCAGTGCCCTGACCACGACCATGCTTGACCACACCGCTTAAAAAGTGCCAGCGGCCGAGCAGGCTTGCTGCCTCCTCAACTTTGCCCTGCTCAAGCAAGCCCCTAATACGAGTGGCAGAAATTTTCTGTCCACCCGAACAAAAAAGCTCGTGAGCATGAACTTCAAAACCGTGTTTGTGTCCAAGCGAGGTGAGCAAAGCGCTTCCTTCAGCGCCTTGAGCTCCCAGACCAAAGTCAGAACCCACATGAACAGACACAGCCGAGACGCTTGGAAGCAACTGATCCTCAACGTATTGTGTGGCACTCAATGCCGCAAACTCGCGGGTAAAGTGATGCACCAGAATGCCGTCGACTCCCCATGCGGCAAGCGCGCGAAGCCTGTCTTCTCCCGAGAGCAAACGTCGAGGAGAACCATCAAACAGCACCTCAACAGGATCGGGCAGAAACGTCACAGCAACAAGTGGCACATTGCGAGCTTCAGCGTCTTTCTTTGCGCTGGCGAGAAGCCCCTGGTGGCCCTCATGGAGACCGTCAAAGACACCAAGCACGCACACGCAAGGCTGCCTGTAGCAGTCAGAACGCAGTGTATAGAAGTCAGCGTCACCAAGCTCAAGCGGAGCCGGCAGATGACTTCCATACAAAACGGATTCTCTTATGCGCTCTACCTTGTTCACGTGCGTCCTTACTTACACAAAATACCTTGAGAGAAGTTGGTCTGGCAGACTAGGCAGGAACCTTGCCTAGTCCAAATTCCCACAAGAGCATCATTCCACACAAGGCTGACCAGCGAGTTATTGGCAACCTCAGAAAGATCTTCTGGAATACCAAAACGCTTTCCAACCTCAACACATTTGTATTCTGCTCCAGTCAGCCTGTGCACCGGATAACCAAGAACCTCAGTTGGATTAAGGCGTTTGGCTTCAAGCACTTGATCTGGGCTTTGTTCAAGCTCTTCTAATAAAGCGCAGCTACCAAGCGTAATGGGACCAGAGAATGTCCTTCTTAGGCCACTAATATGAGCCTCTGTGCCAAGAGATTGACCCAGGTCTCGAGCAATACTTCTGATATAGGTGCCTTTAGAAACATTAAAAGCAACCGTCCACACCAGTGAGTCATCCTCAGCAGAAGGCACATGCACCGCTAAAAGCGTAGCGTCGTAAATAGAGACTCTACGTGCTGTGAGTTCTGGCATTTTACCTTCACGAACAAGCTGATAGGCACGTTTGCCATCAACAGAGATTGCGGAAACCGCTGGTGGCAGCTGATCTATGGTGCCCACCAACTTTGCGCAGGCCGCACGAGCAAACTCTTCCTCACGCAACTCTGCAGGTACAGGGGCTGTGGCCACAACCTCACCGTCTGCGTCATCAGTTGAGGTGCGAGCTCCAAACGAAATGTCGGCTACATATCCCTTGCGGTCAAGCGTCAGAAGCCCCAACAGCTTTGTGGCAAGGCCAATACCCACTACCAGCACGCCGCTTGCATTAGGATCCAAAGTGCCCGCGTGTCCCACGCGTTTCTCGCCAAATGCGCGACGAACGCAAGAAACCACGTCATGACTGGTTAAGCCAAGCGGCTTGTCAACTGCAATAAGTGCGTTAATTCCACTTGCTCCTCGCTTCACCTATGACTCCTTGTCAAGTGCGAGAAGATCAATGAGCAGAGGAACTATCTGAGTAAATACGTCGTCAATGGTGCCTTCAGCGGTAAAGCCTGCAGCGGCAGTGTGGCCACCGCCACCCATTTGACGTGCAACACCAGAGATATCAAGCTGAGATTTGGAACGCAGATTGCCGCGAACCTTTCCACCAGCTACCTCTTTGAGGAAGAGGGCAATTTCTGTTCCCTCAACGCAGCGCACAATGTCTACCAGGCCATCCATCTCGGCAAGAGGAACTCCTGATGCAGAAAGATCTGCGGTGGTGACGTAGCTGTAAGCAACGCGACCCTCACCAAAAGTGCGAATGCGGCCCATAACCTTTGCGGCAAGGTGAAGATAGGCCAAGCGGTCACTCTGATAGACATGAAGTGCAATCTGAGAAGGAGATGCGCCTGCTTCTACCAGCAAACTTGCAACCTCAAAAGCCTCTCCGTCAGCGTTTTGGTACTGGAAACGACCGGTATCAGTTACCAGAGCGCACATAAGACATTGTGCCTCTGAGGGAACAAGTTCTGCACCCAAATGACATGCAAACTCGGTGATAATGACACCGGTTGCCGCCGCATCAGGACGCACAAGTCCTGCATTCCAATACACGTTGTTATAGGGGTGATGGTCAAGCACTGCCACCGTCTTAGAACGGTTCATCAGTGCTTCTGCATCAGCCAAACGTCCTGCAGTAGATAGGTCTACGCAGATAAAAAGGTCTGGAGTACCCTCGTACTTATTTGCAGGAACAAAGCTGTCAGTACCATCAAGAAACTTGTAAATACGTGGTACTTCCCCATCAGCATCTGCCAAAAGATTAGTGACAGTTTTGCTAGGCCATCTTCTCTGAATAATGGAAGAAAGTGCTAATCCAGAGCCAATAGCATCTCCATCAGGAGAAGTATGCGCACAAACGACGATTGACGAGGCCTGCTCGATAAGAGCAATAACCTCGTCAAACTCTGGACGACTGACTTTTGTATTCAGTGACGTCACTTACTTACGCCTCCTCGCCAGAATTCTCTTCATCAGAAGCTAGAGGGTATCCAAACTCGTCTTTCTCGACACCAAGAGTTGGTGGAACTACCTCAAGGGCTTGAGCAATACGCTCAGCCTCATCGGTAGTAGTATCAATTTTGAAATCAAGCTCAGGGGTTACACGCCAGTTCAGCGCATGACCCAAAAGCGAGCGAATCCTACCCTTAGCACGCTTGAGAGCTGCGAGGACCTTCTCGTAGCGATCAGGCTCACAGCTTACATAGGCGCGCATAAAGGACTTATCAACCGAGACCTCACAGCTTGTGACGGTCACAAGCTGGAGATCAGGGTCAGAAATTTCAAACAAAAGGATCCAGCTGAGCTTTTCTCGAGCAATCTCATTAGTACGACGAGAAAACTGATTCTGTTTCATGCTGTCCCTTCTTACTCGGTACGAGCCACCTGCTCAATGCGATAGCCCTCAAGCTGGTCGCCAGGCTTGATGTCCTGGAAGTTCTCAAGGCCAATACCGCATTCGTAGCCGGATTTAACGCTCTTAACGTCGTCTTTAAAGCGCCTGAGCGATGCAATCTTTCCATCATAGACAACAAAGCCGTCACGAATGAGGCGGATGTTATCGTCGCGAGAAATCTCGCCCTCAGAAATCATGCAGCCTGCAGCAATACCAACCTTAGGAACCTTGAAGGTATCGCGGACCTCAGCAACGCCGGTCTGAACTTCCTGCTCAGTTGGCTTAAGCATACCAATACGAGCAGCATCAATCTCTTCGATTGCCTTGTAGATAACGCTATAGGTTCTAATCTCAACGCCTACGCGCTCTGCAGCAAGCTTGGCTTTTGCATCTGGACGGACACCAAAGCCAATGATGATTGCGTTGGATGCATCAGCGAGAACAACGTCAGTCTCGGTGATTCCACCAACAGCGGAGTGGATGGTGCTGATACGAACCTCAGACTGGTCCATCTTATCCAAGGAGTCCTGGAGAGCCTCGATGGAGCCCTGAACATCAGCCTTGATGATGAGGTTGAGTTCCTTGACGTCACGGTCAGCCATGGTGTCAAAGAGGTTCTCAAGGGTAACGTGCTTAACACGGTTCTGCTCCTCAATACGAGCCTTAAGAGCACGCTGATCAGCAAGCTCACGAGCGTCGCGCTCCTCCTGGAAGACACGGAACTCATCGCCTGCGCCAGGAACGGTCTGCAGACCAAGAATCTCAACTGCGTCAGAAGGACCTGCGGTAGTGACTGCGTTGCCCTTAGGATCAAGCATTGCACGGACGCGACCAAAGGCCATACCAGCAACAAGAGCATCGCCGATGTGGAGTGTACCGCGTGTAACCAAAACAGTAGCAACAGAACCGCGACCGCGGTCAAGCTTAGCCTCAAGAACGTTACCAGAAGCAAAGGTGTCTGGGTTTGCCTTCAGCTCAAGGACATCTGCCTGCAAAAGAATGGTCTCGAGAAGATCGTCGATGCCCAAATTCTGCTTAGCGGAGATGTCAACAAACATGTTCTGTCCGCCCCACTCCTCAGGAATAACACCGTACTCGGTGAGCTCCTGACGGACACGGGTAGGATCTGCGCCTGGCTTATCAATCTTGTTGACTGCAACAACAATTGGAACACCAGCAGCCTTTGCGTGGTTGATAGACTCAATGGTCTGAGGCATAACACCGTCGTCTGCAGCAACAATCAAGATGACAATATCGGTAACCTTTGCACCACGAGCACGCATTGCGGTAAAGGTCTCGTGACCTGGGGTATCGATGAAGGTAATCTCACGGCCGTTAATGGTGACCTGAGAAGCACCGATTGCCTGTGTAATACCACCAGCCTCGCCAGCTGCAACGCCAGTGTGACGGATTGCGTCCAGAAGCGATGTCTTACCGTGGTCAACGTGACCCATGACGGTAACTACTGGAGGACGTGGCTTCAAGTCCTTAGGATCATCGTAGAAGGTGAAGGAATTCTCCTCCTCCTTGGACATGATCTTAATCTGGCGGCCAAGGTCATCAGCAACAATCTCAATAAGCTCATCAGACATAGTCTCTGTAAGCGTCAAAGGATTGCCAAGCAGGAACAGGCGCTTAATGATGTCATTTGCAGGAACGCCAAGAAGCTCAGCAAGTTCAGAGACAGTAGAGCCCTGAGGAACCTTTACAGTATCAAGCTGGGAAATATCCTGGTCGTTTGCGAGTGCTTCCTCAATACGCTGCTCCATAGCAGCCTCTGCAGCCTGCTTCTGACGACGCTCTTTACGCTTTTTACGGCGACCAGTGGACTCACGGCTTGCCTCTTCAATAGCAACGCGAGCCTCATCCAAAACGCGGCTTCTGTTGTAAGCCTCAGCCTCACGCGCCATACGGCTATAACGGTCTTCTCCGTCATCTCCGCCACGACGGTTCTTCTTGCGCTTACCATTTGGACGCTCGTCAGACATGGAGGCGTCATCGCGCTCATTCTTGAAGTTATGACGAGAAGGAGCACCACTTGCCTCGCTTGCATTAGCGCGAGCGTGATTTCTTGGTCCCTTCTCGGCCTTCTTCTGAGCAGCGGACTCTGCAGCCTGCTGTTTCAAAACCTCTTCCTGCTGAGCAATCTGATCAAGCAGGTTATTGAAGGAAGGAGCAGCCTTAGGAGCAGTGTCTTTTACGCGATTACGCTCAGCCTCTTCGGCCTCAAGACGCTTCTTCTCTTCCTCAGCGCGGCGGCGCTCCTCTTCTTTCTTACGAGCAGCCTCTTCTTTTGCGCGCTTCTTCTCTTCCTCTGCACGCTCAGCTTCACGCCTTGCCTCTGCAGCAAGACGCTCAGCCTCTGCTGCCTCTGCAGCAGCCTTTGCCTCTTTGGCAGCAGCCTCTTCCTCAGCAGCCTTCTGAGCTGCGATTTCAGCGGCACGAGCCTCCATAATAGGCTGGAGTTTCTTACGAACAATAGAAATATATGCATCTTCAAGCGTAGAAGAAGCAGACTTTGCAGGAATCTTCATGTCCGCAAGGTGCTCGAGCAATTCTTTGCTCTGCATACCATATTCTTTGGCAAGGTCATGTACACGCATTTTTGCCATATATGAAAACCTTCCGGTTGACGGGATAGTTACAGGTAGTTGCCTAGATCAGTGAGTCTGGATCGGAAGAAATCTCTGCATTCTCCATGTCATCATGAATGCCACAGAAATCAGAACCAGGTCTTGCCATATTGCGGCAAGGAGTTCCGTTAGGGCTCACATACTTGCAACGATGAGCAATCTCTTCCTCGTCAACAGTCTCTTCAACAACCTCAGGAAGGTTGTTCAAAATGCTTGCAGCAAGGGACTCGTTCTTGATGTCAATGTGAAGGCCAGTCAGACGAGCGGCAAGGCGAGCGTTCTGGCCCTCTTTACCAATAGCCAAAGACAGCTGGTCATCAGGGACAATAACGGTTGCGTGTCCCGTAGCGCCATCGACAATAACGCGAGAAACACGTGCAGGTGAAAGCGCAGATGCAACGCAACGAGCAGCATCGTCAAACCAAGGCACAACGTCAACGCGCTCTCCACGGAGCTCAGAGACTACGGTGCGAACACGGCTGCCCTTAGGACCAACACAAGCACCAACTGGATCAAGGCGCTCATCAACGGAAGAGACAGCAATCTTAGAACGGACGCCAGCCTCGCGAGCAATGGAGCGAATGCTTACAACACCGTCATAAACTTCTGGAACCTCAAGCTCAAAAAGGCGACGGATAAGATCTGGATGAGTACGAGAAACAACAATTGGTGGACGCTGACGCTCACCACGAACTGCTGGCTGAGTTGCATTAGGATCGCGGACGTCAACGATAATTGCCTTGATGCGCTGGTTGTGAAGGTAGCGCTCGCCTGCTGGACGCTCATCGCGCTCATCAGGGAAACGACGCTGGTCAAAGTGTGGAAGCTCTGCCTCAACACCCTCACGAATCTTAATGATAGTGAAATCAGGAGTGGACTGAAGAACAGTACCAGTGATGATGTCACCAATACGACCGCGGAACTCATCATAAATCTGTGCACGGGCGGCATTGCGTACAAGTGTCTTGATCTCTGCCTTAGCATGCTGAGCGGCAATACGGCTTGTGTCTGGAGGAGTTACGTCTACCTCATCAAACTCTGTGTACTCACCAGTCTCCTCGTCTGGCTCACCCTTAGGAACAAGCTCATAGACGTAAACACGGCCAGTTGCCCTATCAATGGTGACACGAGCGCCAAAATCAAGGTGGAGGACGTCAGCATAGCTTTTTGCCAGAGACTGCTCCAAACGATCCAGCAGATACAACTCATCGATGTGCTTCTCCTGGCAAAGCAACATCAAAGCTTCCATCATTTCAGATGCCATGAATAATCCTCTCTATCTACTTCTTGGCTGAGGCCGAGAAATCAAAAACTGGTTTAATAACGCACTTCTTTAACTCAGACAAATCAACAGTACAGACCTCATCTTCTGTCTGAATTGAGATGGTTGTACCCTCAATGCCCAAGAGCTTACCAGTAAATTTACGGCGTCCCTCTGTGGCAGTAGTCTGAAGCTGAATCTCTTCTCCCGCAAAGCGCTCAAAGTCTTTTGCACGACGAAGTGGACGTGCCATTCCTGGAGAAGAAACCTCCAAGGTAAATGATGCTGGGAATGGATCAAGCTCATCTATGGTCTCTGAGATCCATGATGTTTCTTGAGCAACTTCATCAAGAGAAATGGTCTCTGCTGTCTCATCATCATGGTCAATTCTTACTCTGACCACAGGATTCTTAGAAGAACCAACAATCTCAACATCAACAATATCAATGTGGTGATTGAGTGCAGCCTGCTCTAGTGCGGACAAGATTTTCTGTGTTGCACCTTCGTTTTGCATTTGACCTCCTCATCTACATACAGAAAGGAAGCGGGGTCAAAACTCAACCCCACTTCCAACTAATAACAACTACGTTTAGAGATATCTTACGAGATAAAGGGCTTCTCGTCAAGTGTTTTTGCTGTTAGGCAACGATATTCACAAGTCGGCCCTTAACAACAATGACTTTTCTAATCTCTTTACCCTCAAGCTGATCGGCAATAGCCTCAGTTGCAGCTGCAGTGAGCTCTTCCTCAGAAGCATCGGCAGAGACCTCAATGCGAGCGCGGACCTTACCCTTAAGCTGAACAGCAATTTCAACGGTATTGCTCTTTGCCTGCTCTGGGTCAAACTCTGGCCAAGGCTGGTGATAGACAGGCGTGTCTTTACCCAGAGCCTCGTGGCTAAGCTCCTCAGCCCAGTGAGGAATAATTGGAGCCAGCATGGCAACAACATCATTTGCAACCTTGTAGCAAAGTGCAGCATCTCTAGACTCTGCAGGAACCTCGTTGATATAGGCGCTTGCCGCATTAACCAGCTCCATGACTGCAGAAATAGCAGTGTTGAACTGACCCTTGTCAAACTCAGTGGTGCAGCGGATTCCCATAGCATTGAGGACGCGGTTGAGCTCAAGCGACTTTGCATCCAAAGCTGTGTGGTCGAGTACGGCAGAAGCATCAGCGGTGCGAGAGAGTTCCCAAACCACACGCCAAGCACGCTTGATAAAGCGGTTTGCACCTGCAACGACCTTCTCGTCCCAGTCAAAATCCTTCTCTGGTGGAGCAACAAAGAGAATGGCAAGGCGCATCGTATCTGCACCGTAAGGCTCAATGACAGAGCTTGGAGGTACAACGTTGCCCTTTGACTTTGACATGGTGTCGCCGTGCTCATCCTTGACCATGCCCTGGGTCATCAGGTTCTTAAATGGCTCGTCAATAGCAATCATGCCCAGGTCACGAAGGACCTTAGTAAAGAAACGAGAATACAGAAGGTGCAGAATTGCGTGCTCAATGCCGCCAATGTAGTTATCTACCGGCATCCAGCGATCCACTGACTCCTTAGAGAAAGGAAGCTCGGTGTTGTGTGGATCGCAATAGCGCAGATAATACCAGCTAGAGCAAGTGAAAGTGTCCATGGTATCAGTGATACGCTTGGCGGGCTTGCCGCACTGAGGACAGGTGGTCTCTACAAACTCCTTGCACTCAGCAAGAGTATCTCCTGCTGCCAGGTCAAGATTGTCTGGAAGCGTAACAGGGAGCTGATCATAAGGAACTGGGACGTCACCACAGCAATCGCAATGAATCATTGGAATTGGATTGCCCCAGTAACGCTGCCTTGAGATGAGCCAGTCACGAAGGCGGAACTGAACAGTTCTACGTCCAACGTTGTGCTCGGTCAGATAGGCAACAACTGCCTCTTCTGCCTCGGAATGCTTACCGCCACGAAGTCCAGTGAAAGGACCAGACTGAACAAGAATACCAACGGTATCCATTGGTCCGTCCCAGTCAACAGAGGTTACCTTGTAATCAGAAACTCCCTTGAGCTCCTCATAGATATCAGTTCCCTCTTCACAGATGATAGGAACAATAGGCAGGTCGTACTTCTTTGCAAAGTCAAAGTCGCGTTTATCGCCTGATGGAACACCCATAACAGCGCCAGTACCATAGTCGAGAAGGACGTAGTCGGCAACCCAAATTGGTACGGTCTGTCCGGTGACAGGGTTAATTGCGTAACGGCCGGTGAATACACCGTGTTTCTCGCGATCTGTGCCCTGGCGATCAATGGAAGAAACCTTTACGGCTTCCTCGTGAAGAGCATCAAAAGCAGCCTTATACTCTGAATCCCCTACCAGCTCAGCAGCAAGCTTAGACTCCGGTGGAAGCAGCATGAAGGTGCAGCCATAGATGGTATCTGCGCGAGTGGTAAAGACAGTCATCTTGGTATCAGTTGGTGTGACACCGTCAGTATCTGCCAAGGTAAAGTCAATCTCTGCGCCCTCAGAGCGACCAATCCAGTTTGCCTGCATGGCGCGAACACGCTCTGGCCAGCCCTCAAGCTGATCAAGGTCATCAAGGAGCTCCTGAGCGTAATCAGTGATGCGCAGGTACCACTGGGAGAGCTCGCGCTTCTCTGGAACTGCACCACAACGCCAGCATTTACCGTTAACTACCTGCTCGTTTGCAAGAACGGTCTTATCGTTAGGGCACCAGTTAACAGGGCTTGTTGCGCGATATACCAGGCCCTTCTCAAGCATCTTAAGGAAGATCCACTGACCCCACTTGTAGTACTCAGGGTCGCAGGTGTTAAACATGCGGTCTTTATCGTAGGCAAAGCCCATGCGGAACATGGTCTTTACAGCCTGGTCAATATTCTTATGGGTCCACACAGAAGGCTGAGTATTGTGCTTAATAGCAGCGTTTTCTGCAGGAAGACCAAAGGCGTCAAAGCCCATTGGATGCAAGACATCAAAACCACGCATACGAGCCTGACGAGCCATAGCATCGCCAATGGTGTAGTTACGAGCATGACCCATGTGAAGATCGCCCGAAGGATAAGGGAACATCTCTAGAACGTATTTTTTAGGCCTTGAGCTGTCCTCTTCTGTCTTGTAAAGATTCTGCTCTTCCCAGACGCGCTGCCACTTAGTTTCAATGGCCTCAGCGTCGTAGGCAGGAAAATCACCTGTATCGGTTACGTTCTGTACTTCCTCGTTTTCCACGAGTTCCCCTTTCTTATAGCGATGCGTCACCAAGCAAAATACTTGGTGACGCCAGTAGTCCATAAATCCTGTGAGCTACGAACGGAAATTGTAACTGACCTGCTGGTTTGAGTCTTTCAGCAAGACGTCGTGTGCGCCACCCTCAACAATTGAAGTTGAAGAGACAAGTGTAATCTTTGCCTTATCGCGGAGCTCAGGGATGTCAAGAGCGCCGCAGTTGCACATGGTGGACTTGACCTTCAGAAGCGAAGCCTCAACGCCGTCCTTCAAAGGACCCGCGTATGGAACGTAGGAATCAACGCCCTCAACAAAGGAAAGACCGCGCTTATTGCCTCCAAGGTCGTAGCGCTGCCAGTTACGAGCACGAGCAGAGCCTTCGCCCCAGTACTCCTTCATGTAGGAGCCGTTGACAATAACGCGATCTGATGGGCTCTCATCAAAACGAGCAAAGTAGCGACCAAGCATCATAAAGTCAGAGCCCATAGCAAGAGCAAGGGTCATGTGGTAATCGTAGACAATTCCGCCGTCAGAGCAGATTGGAATATAGACGCCTGTCTCCTCAAAGTACTGATCGCGAGCGCGAGCAACATCAATAACAGAAGTAGCCTGACCACGGCCAATACCCTTCTGTTCACGAGTAATGCAGATAGAACCACCGCCGATACCAATCTTGATAAAGTCAGCGCCAGCCTCTGCCAGGAAGCGGAAGCCCTCAGCGTCTACAACGTTACCAGCGCCAATCTTGACGGAATCACCATAGGTCGCACGAACCCACTCAAGCGTGCGCTTCTGCCACTCGGAGTAACCCTCAGATGAGTCGATGCACAAAACATCAGCACCAGCCTCAACAAGCAGAGGAACACGAGTCTCATAGTCACGAGTATTAATACCAGCGCCAACCATGTAACGCTTAGAGTCATCAAGGAGCTCATCTGGAGCAGACTTGTGGGAATCATAATCCTTGCGGAATACAAGGCTAACCAGGTGGCCGTTCTTATCGACAATTGGAAGGGTGTTGAGCTTGTTGTCCCAGATAATGTCATTTGCCTCTTTAAGGGTCGTATCCTCAGCTGCCGTAATAAGCTTATCAGCTGGGGTCATAAACTCAGAAACAAGCTTAGAGCGATCATCGCGAGAAGGACGATAATCACGAGAGGTAACAATACCCACGAGCTTACCGCGAGAAGTGCCGTCATCGGTGACAGGCATGGTAGAGTGACCAGTCTTCTCTTTAAGGTCAAGCACCTCACCAAGGGTCATTTCTGGAGTAAGGGTTGAATCGGAGACTACAAAGCCTGCCTTGTAGCTCTTAACCTCACGAACCATCTGAGCCTCATCCTCAGCGGACTGAGAACCATAAATAAAGGCAATGCCGCCCTGCTGGGCCAAGGCAATTGCCAGACGAGGACCAGAAACTGACTGCATTACTGCAGATACCATAGGAATGTTGAGCTCAATTGCGCTTTTCTCGCCACGTTTAAACTTTACCAGAGGAGTCTTCAAAGAAACATTTGCAGGGATATTCTCAGCTGATGAATAGCCAGGAACCAAAAGGTACTCAGAAAATGTGTGTGATTCGCCTTCGAAGAACTTTGCCATTGTTTTTGGCTCCCTCCTGACCTACCGGTCATGCTCAACGTGTTTTGGCATTGTACCACCAGTGGAGTTAATTATTTAATTTGAACTCCCACTTGAAGCAATAACATCCTCAAAGTTAACAGCAATGTCATGTTTTGTAGGAACCCACTCAACCTTTTTAAACAAAGCCGCAACGGTAATTGGGATATACGTCATCATAAAAATAGGGAACGTGAAGAGATTGGTAAAAATACGCCATTTCTTCTTTACATGGAAATGCTTGTACTCCGAGATGGTGGTAATAAGCGCCAGAATAAAGAAGACCACATACATCGAGAAGACCGTCATGACCAAAGATCCCACACTCATAGCAATCTCTGCGTCAGTAGCAACGAAGCCGTGGCTCAAATAGCCAACTAGCATGTAAGTACCATTAATAAAGGCTGAAAGCAGTGTCAAAATCATGCCTGGCGCAATAGTCATGAGCATATCGTATGAAGCAAACTGACCCTTAAAAATACCCTTAATAAGATCAAAACCATACGAGAAGAACACCTGATAAAAGCCTTTTGTCCAACGCATACGCTGTGTCCACGATGCCTTGAAGGTCAAAGGCTGCTCATCAAAGAATTCTGCAGGTGCATAGCCAATTTGAATATTGTGAGCACTGCAGAAGGTGGAGAATTGAATATCCTCGGTGAGGGTGTGGAAATCCCATCCATGCATACCTTTAATAATGCGAGAAGAAACCATCCAGCCGGAACCAGAAACAGCGCAGCTAGTACCCATCATCATACGGGCGTTATTCAAGAACTTTGCCTCGCGCATAAACCAGGTTGCGTATGCAGAGCTTACCCAGCTGGAATCAAAATTCTTTGAGTTTCTATAGCTAGTACAGACAAGATATCCTGCATCAAAAGCCTGGTTCATAATCTTCAGGTAGCTTGGAGAAACCAGATTATCAGCGTCCATAATAATGAAGGCCTCGTATTTGTCGCCGTACTCATTAAGAATGCGGTCAAATCCGTAATCCATAACCCAGCTCTTGCCTTTACGAGCAAGATCATTACGCTCCCAAGTAATTGCTCCGGCTTTTCTTGCTTCTTCAGCTGTTTTATCGGTACAAGCATCTGCAACAACAAAGACATCCATCAGCTCTCGAGGATAATCCTGAGAAAGAATGGATCTGACAAGATTGCCAATAACTGGCTCTTCATTGTGGGCGGCAATAAAGAAGGCATAGCGGTGCTGCTTTTTTGCCTCTGGAAGTTTTACCTCGCCTTTAACTAAGACACGAAGAATGTACACAATCTGATAAAAGTATGCGAGCGTAAAGAAAAGCCAGATAATAAAGTTAAAAACAACGATTGGAGTGATACCGAGTCTGTTAAATTGCAATGGCATATATCCCTACGCTCCAAACTCAAGGCAAATATGTTTTATCAGCCAAAACCTCTCGATAAACAATTACCTTATAATCTTAGCGCAACGAAAGGGTCAAAGCGCCCATGCCTTTGAATCCATTTTTTCTCCCACATCAACGCACATGCAATTGACCGTCTTGGATATCGAGAAGAACGTCCGCTTCTTGATCTAGTTCATCGGAGTGTATAATCACCACGACAGTCCGCCTACCTTTGAGGTTTGCGAGATATCTACAAAGCCTCTGAGCTGTTGGCGCATCTAAATTCTGTAGAGGTTCATCCAAAACAAGTGCCCCTTGTTTTCTGGATAGAGCTCTCAAAAGACCAATTTTTTGTCGCTCACCCAAAGAAACGGACTCCTCTTTTCCGTCAAAAGCATGCGTCTCAAGAGAGGAAAAATTGAGCAAGTTGTAAACCGTACGATCGATCTTTTCTCCAAACATATTGTCAGCAAGGCTTCCTTCTACAAGAGGTACCGGACGAGCAAAACGAGAACAGTCTTTAAGATCATCCGAAAGCTCTATATCACCACTGAATAGCGATGGATCAGAGCAGCCTGCCAAAAGATCTACGAAAGAAGACTTGCCTGAGCCATTGGAACCTCTTACCACCACGAGAGATCCTTGTGGAATGCTGAGAGCTTGTGTATGGAAAAGTTCTGGTCCTTCTGGAGTAGCTAAAAGAGTTCCCTCTCCTATCTTTACAGCTGGTTTAAGTGAAGAGTTCCAAAGCTTCTCATAACCTGAAGGCTCTTGGGATTCTTTCTCGTGCTCAAGATAAACATCAATATCCGCTTTTGCAGCAAGATATGAGCTTTTAACAGAACAAACCGTATCAAGCGGTTCGCTCAATACTGACAAAATCAGATAGGCAGATAAAATCTCTCCAACACTCATCTGACCTATAGAAAGCAGCATAACGCCTGTAATTATGGCTACGACTTGCGTGAAATTTGAAAGCGCCGATGGAAGATTCTTTGATAAAGCACTGAAAAAACTACTTCTTTTTACATAGAGGAAATACTCATCGTTAGCCGCCTCATAAGCATTTTCAAAATAGTTCTCTGCTCGTAGCACATTAATCGAGAGTTTTTCCTCAATTATGCGCCTGCCGATATCCAGCCAGCCTTCTCGGTTTTTCATTGACTCAGTCAAAATCTCATTTGTTTTCTTGCTCGGATAATCAATAATCACCAAGTAAAAAGGGATATAAAGCAAGACAAGCAAACCAATCCATGGATTTACCGTAAACGCCACAATTGCCAAAACAATAACTGCTAAAAGACCACCTAGAAATTCAACGCTTACTGCAATTTGAACACCACTGAAGACAAAAGCCGCCATAGTAACTACATTAAGATAGTGTCCGGTTTTCTTTTTTGAAAAAACACGAAGAGACATCTTTAAGAATTCCGATATCGCTACCTCAGAACTAGCAACCGCAGCTTCTAAATTGAGCTTTTGTGGAATCCAAACAGTGAGAAAAAAGCTTAAGCAAAGCGTTACAAGCGAAAGGAACAACAACAGCCCTAGCTTTTGCCAAACACCGTCAACAGCTTGCACATTAAGCATACTATCAATTAAATCGCCTGTAAAAATACCCAGCATCGCAACAGCAATATATCCAATTGCCAAACCAAGGGCAGATAGAAGCATATGTTTTCGTATAACAAATAAGTGAGAGAGACGTTTATTCATACTCATCATTCCCAAAACATCATTAGCTTAAAAACGCAGTAAGTAATTCAGTCTCCTTTCCAAAACAGTAATTACCTGCACTTGTAGAATAAGAACTTAATAGATTCTTTAAGGTTAAAGGCGGGTTTCTCGTATAAAATCGCGTTATCACCCTATAATTTGACGCAGGAAAACATCGTTGAAAGACTGATTATGAGCGAAAAGCGACTAACTCAAGCACTTCAAAATATACTTGCCAATGGGAATTCTCTTGCTCAAGGTGACGCTTCAAATGTCATTTTGAGTGCACACTACGAAACAGAAGAGTCTGCTAACCCTCATATCAGAGGATTTTTTACACTCACTTCTGCTTTTGATTTAGCAAATTTAGGTCAATTTTCTACAAAACCTTATGGAGACGACATTGTGAGTCTCTCAATACTTGCTCGTAAAAACTATTTTGGAAGTTTTCTTTTCTTTCTAATGCCTTCATCAGAAGATTTCTTTACTTTTACTACAAACCTTATATCAAATAAAAATACACTGCCGCAAAATATTCATCCAGCTGATATTGAACAAATTTATGCACTTTATACTCAGATAATCATTACCTATTCCGAGAGAAAACCAAATTGGGAAGCTATTGTTACTTCCTTACTTATAGCGCTTATTACCTGCCTTTCTCCTGATGCTCACTATACGTTCACTCCAGGTAACACTAATGAGACGGTTGCTCTTATCCTTAATGAAATTACTGCTCATTCAGAAAGTATTACACTTGCTAAACTTTCAGGAAAATACTCATATACACCAACTTATCTCTCTGAACTTCTCAGACAAAAATGTGGCAAGACTTTTTCTGAACTTGTTTTAGAACAAAGAATGGAACGAGCAAAAACGCTGTTAATTCATACCAAATTGCCTGTCTCTACTATTTCTTCAATGATTGGCTATGGTGGAACAACAGAGTTTTATAGGAAATTTAAGGGCTACTTTTCTCTTACACCACGTGAAATGAGAAGCGAAACTTTTTAGTCATATTACAACTGTGGACAAATCTCATCTCCTACAGAAGTCCTTCCCATAGACATAGTGCTCTGAGAGAGTAGGGCTTCTTGCAGGTCTTTTGGTAGTGTGTCTGCTACCACGATATTCTCGCCCGTAAAAGGGTGCTCAAACTGAACATGCCAGGAGTGTAAAAACTGTCTGTTAAGTCCAAGGTTAAGGCTTGTATCTTTTTTGCCATAAAGCTGATCGCCAACAACAGGATGGCCAATGTGGCGCATGTGAACTCTAATCTGATGTGTACGACCTGTATAGAGATGGCACTCAAGAAGCGAGTAGCCCTCGCCTTTTCTGCCCGCTTCAAAGCGCTCAAGCGTTCTAAAGGTGGTAATGGCCTCTCGTGCGCCAGGCGCGTTTGATACGGTCATTTTGAGACGGTCTCGCGTTGAGCGAGCAATGCCCGTTTCAATGGTGCCAGAATCGTGGGCAACATAGCCTTGCACCAACACAATGTAGCGTCGATCAAGCACGCGCAGCCTAATGAGGTCTTGAAGAGCCTTTTGCGCCTCGTCTGACTTTGCTGCCAGCATAAGACCAGACGTATCCATATCAAGGCGATGCACAATACCAGGACGTTCTTCTCCCTGAAGCATTCCTAGGTGTTCGTAGCCACAGTGGGCTACCAGGGCATTTGCCAGGGTGTCATCAACGTGGCCAGGTGATGGATGGCAAACAAGGCCAATCTGCTTGGAGAGCACTATGAGGTACTGGTCCTCAAAGCGAATATCAAGGGGAATGTCTGGGTTTGGACGTAAAAGTCCCGTTTGAGGCTGTGCGTCTGGAAGAGACACTAAGAGCCTATCGCCCAACATGAGTTTTTCTGACTTAGAGGTAGCCAGCGTAGCGTTGATGGTTACTCTTCCCTCTTCTACCAGCTTTGCGCAGGCACTTCTTGAGGGAAGTGTATCTTGGGCAGAAAGGAACGCATCTAATCTGACGCCGTCCCCTTCTGGTCCAACTAGTATGTCAACGATACGCTCATTCATTGCCACTACCCTGTTGTTGCTTTTTGTCCCAGATTATCCAGTACACAAAAGCAATAAGAATGCCGCAGGTTACAAAGATATCCGCCACATTAAACACTGCAAAATTAACAAACGTTGTAGCAAAGAAATCAGTAACCTGACCATACAAAACACGGTCAATAGCGTTACCAATTCCGCCACCTGCGACGCCTCCCAAAAGCGCAATAAGCGGCAGCGGGAGGTTCTTCTCGCGAACTACAAAGCCCACAAGTGCGGCGATAACCACGGCAGTGAGAACCACAAAAAAGAGGGCGTTTCCAGAGCCCACAGAAAATGCCGCTCCGGTGTTACTTACGTGGAAGAGCTCCATAACACCTGGGATAAAAGGTACTGCGGTTCCCTCTGGAATTGAGGTTCGTACCCAGAGCTTGGTTACCTGGTCAAGCACACAGGCAACAGCGCCCGCCCCGCAGAGAACTGCAAGGCGGGTCACTAGTGTGTGAGTTGTATGTTGCTGCTGATCAGTGTTCATTTACGCAACAACGTCGTGGCAGCGGTGGCAAAGGTGATCCTCACCAAGCTCGCGATAGTTCCAGCAACGGTCGCAGCGCTCGCCGTTTGCAGGATAGACGCTTACGCTCAGCTCAGAGCCCTCAGAAACAGTAACCTCAGAGCAGACAAATGCCTCAGCAAAGTCAAGGCCAGCATGAGAAATGGATGCAGCCTGCTCAGCGGTAAGGGTAACCTCTGCACGAGTAGCCTGCGTGGTCTTCTCGGTAACAACACCTGCCTCAAGAGCGGTCTCGTATGCCTTAGTGTATGCGGCGCGAGCATCAACCAGTACCTGATATGCAGGAAGCAGTGCAGTGTACTCGTCAGTGCTCATAGGAGCCTTATACCAGTCGAGAAGAGCTGCGTACTTCTGACCGTCACGCATAGACTCTGGCAGGAACTGCATAGCCTCGTCGGTGGTGTAAACCAGAATTGGCTGCAGGTCATGAACAAGCATGGAGAGAATCTCTGCCCAAACAGTCTGAGCGCTTCTGCGTGTTGCAGAATCTGCAGCATCACAGTACATACGGTCCTTAGTTGCGTTCAAATAACCGTTGGAAAGCTCAATGATGTAATCGTAGAGGGTACGGAAGACGTTATTAAAGCGATATCCCTCGTAAGCCTCAGTGACTGCAGCATGAACCTCGCACATACGTGCAAGAACAAGACGGTCGTACTCTTCAAGGTCCGCTACAGCAACTGCATCGGTAGCAGGATCAAACTGGCCCTCGAGCTCGCCAAGAAGGAAGCGCAGGGTATTTCTGAACCTACGGTATGCATCGCCTACCTGGGAAAGAATGGCGTCATCGCAAGGAACGTCAGTTGAAGTGTCAACAGAAGCAACCCAAAGGCGTAGGACGTCTGCGCCACGCTCAGCACAAACTGCATTTGGATCAATGACATTGCCCAAAGACTTACTCATCTTTCGTCCCTGGCCATCAAGCGTAAAGCCCTGTGAGACAACGGACTTGTAAGGAGCAACTCCGTAAGCTCCAACAGAAGTCATGAGAGAACTCATGAACCAACCACGGTGCTGGTCGGAGCCCTCAAGATACATATCAGCTGGGAACTTAAGGTTTGGACGGTGTTTGCAGACAGCAGTGTGAGAAACACCAGAATCCCACCAAACGTCCAAAATATCCTTGTTTGCCTTGAGATTGTGGCCGCCACACTTAGGGCAGACGCAAGCGTCGCCTAAATAGGTCTTAGGATCGTCGGTGAACCAAGCATCAGAGCCCTTCTCGCGGAAAAGCTTGATGACAGCGTCAAGTGTCTGGTCATTGATAACGGTTTCACCGCAATCCTCGCAGGTGAAAGCAGGGATTGGAACACCCCAGTTACGCTGCCTGGAAATGCACCAGTCAGGACGACCTTCAACCATGGAGCCAATACGCTTAACCGCATTTGCAGGATAGAACTTAACCTTTGTAAGCTCCTCTGCTGCCTGCTGACGCAGGCCGGTCTTATCCATGGAGACAAACCACTGGCTTGTTGCACGGAAGATAACGGGCTCTTTACAACGCCAGCAGTGTGGATAGCTGTGGGTAATCTCTTCTGCAAGAATGAGCGTTCCACGGTCTTTGAGCCACTGAACAATGACAGGGTTAGCCTCATTGACCTCCATACCAGAGAAGGGGCCACCAGTGCCCTGACCGTCACCTTTGAAGAAGTGGCCGTCATCATCAACAGGCATAGTCTGTGGAATATCAAAGCGAACACCAGCGTTATAGTCGTCTACGCCATGACCAGGTGCAGAGTGAACAACACCAGTACCGTCGTCAAGGGTAACGTACTCTGCATAGATAAATTTACCAGTGTTACCAAGGTCACCAAAGATTGGCTGCTTATACTCATTGCCTGCAAGCTCAACACCAGTTCTCTTCCAGGTGTTGCCCTCTGAGTCCTGAGCAAGCTTCCAATCGGTATAGCCAAACTTGGCAGCAGCCTTCTCTGCAAGAGCCTCAGCAACAATCTCTACGTGTCCATCAGGAAGCTCAAGAGCAACATAGTTAGCCTCAGGGTGCAGAATAACTGCCTCGTCAGCAGGCAATGTCCATGGAGTTGTAGTCCAGATGTCTACCCAAGTCTTACCTGCGTAAGCCTCAAGACCCTCAGGAACCGTAGTTAGCTCAAAGCGAACAAAGATTGCAGTAGAGGTGACATCGTGATACTCAATCTCTGCCTCAGAGAGAGCAGTGTGGTCATGAGTACACCAGTGAACAGGCTTGGTACCTCTATACACAGAGCCCTTGTCGTAGATTGCCTTGAAGATCTCAACATCAGTTGCGTCGTAATCGTTGACGTAAGTGAGATAAGGGTTATCCCACTCGCCCAAAACACCAAGGCGCTTAAAACCCTGACGCTGGGTATCTACCTGCTCAACCGCCATCTTGCGGCAGAGCTCACGGATCTTCTCGGTAGATAACTGATTGAACTTCTCTGTGCCAAGCATCTGCTCAACCTTGTGCTCGATTGGCTGACCATGGCAGTCCCAACCAGGAACATAAGGAGTCTGGAAGCCCTGCATAGCCTTATAGCGGTTGATGATGTCCTTGGAAATCTTATTCTGTGCGTGACCCAGGTGAATTGGACCGTTTGCATAAGGAGGTCCATCATGAAGGACAAACTTGTCATGTCCCTCATTCTTCTTCATCAGGAGCTCATAGACGTTGTTTTGGTCCCAATCAGCCAAACGCTGAGGCTCGTTCTGCGCAAGTGATGCGCGCATAGGAAAACCTGTGTTTGGCAGGTTGGTGGTCTTTTTGTACTCGTTTGCCATCAAGCACAACCTTTCTGGGCACAAATAAAGCGCCCGTCCCTCACAGCTGGGACGAAGCGCCACAATACACTTCGTTGTAACCACCCAGCGACGGATATGTCCGTTTACTCGGCTGGCCTGTCACGGCGACCATTTCCGGCAGCATCTACTAGTACAAAAACCTGTACGTTTGAACTGCAGCTCCGAGGTGATGTTCACACGGACGCAAATGCGGACTTCCACCAACTCCGCTCGCTTGAGATTTGCGCTACCCAGCTACTGTCCTCATCACAGCTTGTGTAAGTAATACTACCACGTCTTGCACTCATTGAACTAAGTAATACACACGCTTAAACCGTTTTTAACAAATTATGCGGAATCCAAATTTTAAATTTTTATAGAAATAAAAAATGTAGATTGGGTAAAACAATTCCAATATCTAAGTGAGCTCATATCACATTTGAGCCAAACAGGTAAAGGGACGTGTATGGCAAATAACGATAACAAGCACCGTAGATCTATGTCGATGCTACTCTATATTGCAGTAGCCATCTTTGTATATCTCCTGCTTAGCAACACATTATTACCAGGACTTCTGCGTCAACAGGTACAAACTGTCTCGTACAGTGAGTTCCTTAACAAGGTTGACAATAATGAAGTTACCAAGGTAGACCTTAATACGGGCAGCAGAAACATTAGGTTCACAACTGGCTCTGGAGATTCCGAGAAGGTCTTTGAGACCACACAGTTCCCTAATGATGCAACACTGGTTCAGACGCTTAGAGATCACAAAGTTGATTTCTCGGCTTCTATTCCTGACAACTCTACAAATATGCTGCTCTATGCCCTTATTCAGTATGGAATCCCTCTTGTCATCTTCTTGGGCATTGGCTACTTTATCAACCGATCCCTTAAACGCGCCATGGGTGACGATGGTCCTTCCATGAACTTTGGTGGCGGCTTTGGAGGTCTTGGCGGCAATCTTGGTCGCTCAAGCGCTAAAGAAATTAAGGGAGAAGACACAGGCATTACGTTTAAAGACGTAGCTGGTCAAGAAGAGGCTAAAGAGTCTATGCAAGAGATTGTTAGCTTCCTTAAGACTCCTGATAAGTACAAAGAGATTGGTGCTCGCTGCCCTCGTGGCGCCTTGCTTGTAGGCCCTCCAGGTACTGGTAAGACCCTCATTGCTAAGGCAGTTGCTGGTGAGGCTGGCGTTCCTTTCTTCCAGATTGCTGGCTCTGAGTTTGTTGAGATGTTTGTTGGACGCGGTGCTGCAAAAGTCCGTGACCTCTTCAAGCAAGCAAATGAAAAGGCTCCTTGCATCATTTTTATTGACGAGATTGATGCGGTTGGTAAGCGCCGTGATGCTTCTCTCAACTCCAACGATGAGCGTGAGCAAACCTTAAACCAGCTGCTCTCTGAGATGGACGGCTTTGATAACCACAAGGGTATTGTTGTTCTTGCAGCAACTAACCGCCCTGAGACCTTGGACAAGGCACTTCTGCGTCCTGGCCGTTTTGACCGCCGTATTCCTGTTGAGCTTCCAGACCTTAAGGGTCGTGAGGCAGTTCTTCAGATTCACGCCAATGATGTAAAGATGGAGCCAGGCGTTGACCTCTCTATTATTGCTAAGTCCACACCAGGCGCATCCGGTGCAGACCTTGCAAACATCATCAATGAGGCAGCTCTTCGTGCTGTTCGCTTTGGTCGTCGTCGTGTTACCACCGAAGACCTTGCTGAGTCCGTTGACGTTGTTATTGCCGGCGCTAAGAAGAAGAACACTGTTCTTTCTGAGCACGAGAAGGACGTTGTGGCTTATCACGAGACCGGCCATGCAATTGTTGGTGCCATCCAGAAAAACGATGCTCCTGTTACCAAGATCACCATTGTTCCTCGTACTGGCGGAGCTCTTGGCTTTACCATGCAGGTTGAGGATGATGAACGTTATCTCATGAGCAAAAGCCAAGCAATGGATGAGATTGCTGTTCTCTGTGGTGGTCGTGCTGCTGAAGAACTTATCTTTGGCGAGATGACCAATGGCGCTTCCAACGATATTGAGCGTGCAACAGCAATTGCCCGCGCTATGGTTACGCAGTACGGCATGTCTGACAAACTTGGCATGGTTACCCTCAGCCAGCAGCAAAGTCGCTACCTTGGTGGTGGCTCTTCCCTAACCTGCTCTGAGGCAACAGCTGAAGAGATCGATGCTGAAGTTAGACGCATTGTTGAAGAGGGCCACCAGCGTGCACTCCAGACGCTTAAAGAGAACCGCTTTAAGCTGCATGAAATTGCTCACTACCTGCAGAAGAAGGAAACTATCACCGGCGAGGAGTTCATGAACATCCTTAAACGTGAGAATACCTTTGCACCGGTAGTTGAGAACACCAATGAGGAAGGCTCCTCTACTTCTTCAGCAGAGTAACTTTGTCTCATAAGTAAAATTAAACGGCCGCCTATTCTGAACTGCCTCCCATTTCTTGGACATAAGAAATGGGAGGCAGTTCATATGCGGGTGATTATGATTCTGTAGCGTGTTAGCGTCGGCTTTTAGGCCTGGCGCACAAAATAGTGCAGCTTTCTTGTGTTCTGCTGAAGAATCGACATATTCTTAATCAAGATAGCCAGGCAGCTAGGCGGTCGTACTACCCGATATTCATCTCTATGCATAAACTTAACCTAATATGCTAGAAAATGAATAGCGTCATATAAAAGATTTAACTATAGGTAAATTCCGCACCTAAGGAACACACCTAAGTCGGATATTCTGCTCAGATGCGGGCATTTTACACACCTAATGACGATAATCTGCATGATTGGGGTATT
>NZ_JDFG01000046.1 GCF_000565075.1 Atopobium sp. BS2 | reverse complement strand
TGTTTTTCAGGCAAATCGTTCAGACATGGCGAGAAAATCAGGCTTACAGCAGGCTCGCAGGCTCACACTCAGCTTGCACCGCCCGCTTGGCGAGAAACCCCGTCCACTAGCAGCGGATACGTACAAGAAACCCGGCATCCACACGAAATGGATACCGGGTAGAAATCACTTGCAACCTGTGTGCGCACGCGGCGCTGACCTGCAGCGTTGCCGTCGCTGCACTCCCACCTTACTTGAAGTACTCGACGCCGCCCTCAATCAGAGGCTGGAACTGGTCGCCAGCAGTGAGCTCAGGGATGTTCTTGTAGAGGCCAGCACCGGAGCGCTCCGTGTGGCCCATCTTGCCCAGGACGCGACCATCGGGGCTGGTAATGCCCTCGATAGCCAGGACGGAACCGTTAGGGTTAACGGAGAAGTCCATGCTTGGAGTACCCGCTGCGTCAACGTACTGCGTTGCGATCTGGCCGTTGGCCTTGAGCGTCTCAAGCAACTCGTCGGAAGCAACAAAGCGACCTTCTCCGTGGCTGATTGCGATAGTGTGGATGTCGCCAAGCGTGCACTTGGAGAGCCATGGAGACATCGTGGATGCAACGCTGGTACGAACAAGCTGGCTCTGGTGGCGGCCGATGGTGTTGAACGTCAGTGTTGGGCAGGTGTCGTCCATGGGTCGGATATCGCCATAAGGAACAAGGCCCAGCTTGATGAGTGCCTGGAAGCCGTTGCAGATGCCCAGCATAAGGCCATCGCGCTGCTGCAGAAGCTCGCGAACAGCCTCGGTTACCTGAGGAGCGCGGAAGAGGGCGCAGATGAACTTAGCTGATCCGTCTGGCTCGTCTCCGCCGGAGAAACCGCCTGGAATCATGACAATTTGGCTCTTCTTGATGGACTCTGCCAGCGCATTTGCGGACTCAACAATGTCCTGAGGTGTCAGGTTGTTAATGACCAGCGTGGTTGGGTCAGCGCCTGCACGCTCAAAAGCACGCGCAACGTCGTACTCGCAGTTGTTACCTGGGAATACGGGGATGATGACGCGTGGGCGAGCAGGTGCGATAAGGGCTGGACCAGCATAAGAGTGTCGTGTGGATGCACCGTCGAAGCTGATTTTCTCTACAGCCTCGTCGGAGCCTCCGCGGTACGGGAAGACCTCCTCAAGTGGACGCTCCCATGCTTCCTGGAGTTCGGAGAGGTCGATCTTCTCGCCACATGCGCTGAAAGCGTACTCGGACGTGGTGACGCCCAGAGGAGCCACGCACACGCCGTCGACGTCGTCAACGGAAACGCCATCTGCCAGCTCAACGATGAAGGCACCGTAGGTTGGCGAGAAGAGCGCGTCGGCAGAAATTTCTGGGACCAGCTCAACGCCCAGCTTGTTGCCCAGGCAGCTCTTAAAGAGAGCCTCGGCCACGCCGCCGTAACCTGGCGTGGTAATGGCAAGTGCGCTCTTGGACTGGACTAGGGTGCTGACCAGCTTGTATGCGGTGAGCAGGGACTCGTTATCGGGGAGAAGGCCGGACTCGTCGTAGGATGGGACAATAGAGATAAGTCTGTGACCTGCACCCTTGAACTCGTTGGAGACAATCTTATCTACCTTGGTAAGGCCGGTAGCAAACGAAACCAGCGTTGGTGGAACGTCCAGGTCCTCAAAGGTGCCGGACATGGAGTCCTTGCCGCCAACAGCTGCAAGACCAAGGTTGACCTGTGCCATCAGTGCGCCAAGAAGGGCCGCTGCTGGCTTGCCCCAACGGTTTGGATTCTGACCGAGCTTCTCGAAGTACTCCTGGAAGGTGAGGTAGAGGTCCTGATACTTAAAGCCGGTAGCAACCAGCTTGGAAACGGACTCAACAACAGAGAGGTAGGCGCCACGGAACTGGTCGGCTTCCATGAGGTAGGGGTTAAAGCCCCAAGCCATGCCCGAGACGGTGTTGGTCTGACCCATAACAGGAAGCTTAGCCACCATAGAAAGGGCAGGGGTCAGCTGGCGAGCGCCACCGAATGGCATGAGGACGGTACCTGCGCCAATGGTAGAGTCAAAGCGCTCAGAGAGACCCTTGTTAGATGCAACGTTTAGATCGCGTACCAGTGAGTGGAGTTTCTCGCCAAGAGTTGTGCCTGCCCAGGTGCGCTGGTAGGCAAGAGGCTTGGCCAGGCGCACGGTGATTGATTTAGGTGCGCCGTTTGAGGCGAGAAATGCGCGGCTGATGTTGACAATCTTCTGACCGCGCCAGCGCATGACCAGGCGCGGGTCCTCGGTGACTGTTGCCACAATGGTTGCCTCGAGGTTTTCTTCGCGGGCATATGCGCAGAACTGATCGACGTCTTTTGCCTCAAGCGCAACGGCCATGCGCTCCTGAGACTCGGAGATTGCCAGCTCAGTGCCATCAAGGCCGTCATACTTCTTAGGAACAGCATCCAGGTTGACGTCAAGGCCGTCGGCGAGCTCGCCAATAGCAACAGAAACGCCGCCTGCACCAAAGTCGTTGCAGCGCTTGATGAGCTTGCAAGCGTCTTCACGGCGGAAGAGGCGCTGAAGCTTGCGCTCAACAGGAGCGTTGCCCTTCTGGACCTCGGCACCGTCGCGCTCAATGGAGCCGGCATCGTGTGCCTTTGAAGAGCCGGTTGCGCCGCCAATGCCGTCACGACCAGTGCGGCCGCCGAGAAGAACGATGATGTCGCCATCTTCTGGACGCTCGCGGCGAACGTGGCTTTGAGGAGTTGCGCCTACAACAGCACCAATCTCCATGCGTTTTGCAACGTAGCCTGGGTGGTAAAGCTCAGAAACCTGGCCGGTAGCAAGGCCAATCTGGTTGCCGTAGCTGGAATAACCTGCAGCTGCCGTGCGCACGATGGTGCGCTGGGGAAGCTTTCCTGGAAGGGTCTGAGAAACTGGAACGGTTGGGTCTGCAGCGCCAGTGACGCGCATTGCCTGGTAGACGTAGCTGCGGCCAGAAAGGGGATCGCGGATAGCACCGCCGATGCAGGTAGCCGCGCCACCAAAAGGCTCAATCTCGGTTGGATGGTTGTGAGTCTCGTTCTTGAAGAGGAAGAGCCAGTCTTCATCTTTGCCGTCAACGTCCACCTTGACCTTTACGGTACAGGCGTTGATTTCTTCTGACTCATCAAGATTGGTGAGGACGCCCTTCTCGCGAAGGTACTTTGCACCAATAGTTGCCATATCCCAAAGAGACACGGCTCGGTCTTCTCGCCCAAGCTCTTTGCGCATGGAGAGATACTTCTCAAACGCGGCCTTTACCAGGTCATCGTCAATCTGCACACCGGTAATTCCGGTGTTGAAGGTAGTATGGCGGCAGTGGTCTGACCAGTAGGTGTCAATGACGCGAATCTCAGTGATGGTAGGATCGCGCTGCTCTTTGGTGAAGTACTGCTGGCAGAAGGTGAGGTCAGCCAGGTCCATAGCAAGGCCGTGAGAAGCAATGAACTCCTTGAGACCGTCCTGGTCAAGAGCGTTAAAGCCCTCAAGAACCTCTACATCAGCAGGCTCTGGAATGGAAATCTTGAGAGTCTCGGGCAACTCAAGGGAAGCCTCGCGAGCCTCAACGGGGTTTATGAGGTAGTTCTTGATGGCGGCAACGTCTGCCTCAGTGAGGTTTCCGGTTAGCACGTAAAGGCGAGCAGAGCGCACAAGTGGACGTTCTCCCTGGCTGATGAGCTGCACACACTCAGCTGCAGAGTCTGCGCGCTGGTCAAACTGGCCAGGCAAAAACTCAACAGCAAACGTATGAACAGCCGCACCTTCAGAAGAAAACTCTGGCATGGTACGGCTGGCAAGATCGGACTGTGGCTCTGAAAAAACGGTGGGGATACAGGACTCAAAGAGTTCCTCTGAAATTCCCTCAACATCATAGCGGTTAAGCAGGTCAATGCGTTGTAACTCGGTAATACCAAGAAGGTCTTTCACTTCTTTGAGCAGGGCTTTTGCCTCGCCCTCGAAACCAGATTTTCTTTGGACGTAGACGCGCAGGACCATGGGGCCACCTTTCAATGCAAGCCTTGAACGCTTTTACTGGCTTTATTGTACGTTACTTAGGTGGCCAAATTGGCGGTTGTCGAGAAAAGAAAAATGGGTTGTAACAGAGCGTTAAAAATACAAATTATTTAGTTAAAAGTTTTACGTTGGAAGGTTTTTCGCCAGTACGCTTAAGCCAGCGTGCTTTACGCCAGCACAAAGATAAAGGCGATAAAACAAACGGTTACGCCCAAGGCAATTGCCTCGCGAGCGCCAAAGGTCGGCTGATGCCAACGCGTGCGAGAAGCCCCTGCTACATAGTGTCGAGCGTCAAGTGCCTTAGAAAGGTTGTTGGCATGTCTGAGCGAGCTGGCCAGAAGCGCTACCACAATGGAGAAGGTCGCACGGAGTCTATTGGGCAGCGAACCTGAAGCAACGTCTCCTGCGCGAGCAGTTTGAGCCTCTGAAATAGACACCGCGTCGCCCGCAAGCGTTGGAATAAAGCGCAGCATAAGCGAGAAAATCATGGCAATTTCTTTGCCGGGAAGACCAATCTTAGAAAGTGGCGAGCATGCTGTTTCAAAGGCGTTGCCTAGATCCGTTTGAGTTGTGGTAAGCAGGAGTAGTGCGCCCATTAAAATTGCAGCTAAAATGCGTACGGGGTAGAGAAAAGCACTCCATGCTCCCACATCAGTGATGGTAAAGATTGACCAAGAGACAAGCACAGTTCCTTCTCGCGTAAGCAACAGATTGAAAAGCGAGAGAAAGATGAGCAGCCAGGCAAGTGGGATGATTGACACAAGTACCTGTTTGACGGGGATTTTTGCGAGTGCCAGCAGGCAGAGCACGCCTACTACCAGCAGTGCAAGCTGTGGTGCATTGCGGATAAAAAATGTTGCGAGCATCAAAAGGAGTGCAGCCAGGCACTTGACGTTGGGATTAAGCCTATGGATGAGCGAATCCCCGTGATAGTACTGGCCCACAGAAATCTTAAGCGCCATAGTAACCTCCTTGCGAGAGGTTGTCGGTCTTTGTAGCGTTGGCTCGCGTGTCGCCAGAGTTGGTAGGTAGCGCAGCAACCAGTACGTCTACCAGCTCAGACAAAGTCAGAGGTTCTCCCAGGTTGATTCCCGTAGCGCGGGACAGACGTTGCGCCCAAGCAAGCGCATGAGGAATGCCTAGACCAAGTTCCTGGAATTCTGCCTCTGAGAAATGAGTAAATGTTTGTTGCGGCGAGCCTGAGAAAACCAGGTCTCCCTCATGAAGCACGATAATCTGGTCAGCTTCTGCCGCATCCTCCATCGAGTGTGTGAGCTCAATGACGGTGCAGCCGTCCTCAAGAACGGCGTTGATAATTTTTCTGAGTTCAGAGCAATAGTAGGGATCAAGTCCGCTGGTAGGCTCATCGAGCACAAGCACCTTTGGATGCATAGCAATAACGCCTGCAAGTGCGCAAAGTCTCTGCTGACCACCAGAAAGCTCAAAAGGGGATGCATCTGCCTTGTGGGAAAGCCCCACAAGCTCCAGAGCAGCATTCACAGCACTTGCTACATCGCAGGCAGAAAGTCCCAGGTTAGTGGGGCCAAATGCCACGTCTTCTGCAACCGTTTGTGCAAAAAGTTGGCGCTCCGGTTGCTGCATGGCGTAGCCAACAATGCCGTGAAGTTTTCTGCGATTTTGCTTCTGTCGAGTATCCAATCCAGTTACACAGAGGCTGCCGGCGTCAGGCGTATCAAGTGCGCAAATCAAGCGCGCCAGGGTAGACTTGCCGGAACCGGTTGAGCCAATCACGGCAACATGCGAGCCTTTTTGCACGTCAACCGAAATGTTTTTGAGCACAGGCTTCTGGTACGAGAACGTCACGTCCCGCACAGAAACCGCTGCTGGCTCGGACACGCTGTCGGCTGTAGCCACGCTGTCACAACCCGCGGCCATCGCGTCGCAGCTTTCAGCCACGCCGCCCTTCTCGCCTCGTGACCCCGTGGCGAGAAGCCCCGTCAGCTCGTTAAGCACGCGCTGAGCCGAAGGTGATTTGCACACGGCAACTCCGCGGTTGTTGAGCGCATGCGCCACCTGATAGGCAAACGGCTCTTCAAGATGCAGGCATTCAACCAGTTCGTGCTGCTTAAAGAGGGCTTCGGGTGTTCCCTCAAACGCAACGCGGCCGTCGTCTAAGGCAATAACGTGGTCAGCGGAAACCACTTCGTCCATGAAATGCGTCACATGAACGATAGTTTTTCCAGCTGCACGGAGTTTCTCGACAAGCCCCATAACGTTATTTCTATGAACAACGTCAAGAGCTGCGGAAGGTTCGTCAAGAATCAGAATTTGCGGCTTCATGACCAGAGCGCCCGAGATGGCCACGCGTTGCTGTTGGCCGCCCGAGAGCATCTGTGGATTTTCGGACGCAAACTCGGTGAGAGTCCCAAGGGTAATCTGTTCTTCTACCAGCGGAGTTATCTGATCGCTGGGCACCTGAAGGTTCTCTAGACCAAAGGCAATATCGTCTGCGACAACGCTGCAAATAATCTGGTCCTCAGGATTCTGGAAGACCAAGCCAAGCTGCGGGCGAATGGCCTTATACGCCTCAAAGTCAACTTGGCCGTCATTGACAACGGTGGTTCCCAGAAAGGTAACAGTTCCCTCGTCAGGAGCGGAAAGGCCAGAGAGAATTGAGGCAACGGTAGACTTGCCCGAACCGTTTGCACCAACAATACAGGTACGTTTACCTGCAGGAATAGAGAACGAGACGTGGTCTAAGGCAATCACGCCTTTTGCGTGCACAAAAGTCACGTCCAAAAGCGTCGCAGCTACAGGCAGGTCCTGAGTTTGTGCGGTGCTTTCAGACGTGTATAAATCAGGGGAATTGTTGCCCAGATTACTCACCGTCTTTGATGCTCTCAAAGAGTGAGGTAGCCGAGCGCATGATAACAACAAAGATGATGCTGTTAATAGCAACCTTCACCACGTTGAAGGGGAGAAGCGCGGGGACAATTAGTCCGCTCACTGCCTCTACGCTCATGCCGGTGTAGATTGGAGTAACTACAAGGTTGCCAAGAATGCAGGCAACAACACTGATAACGCTGCCGACAACGAGGGCAAATACCAGCTGCTTGATCTTCTCGGAACGGTTATACACAATCAGCGAGACAGGCAAAACGTAGCTAAGCGTTGCCAGAATTGCCATGATAGTTCCGTAAATTCCTGACTCCGTGGTGAGGTGCAGAAGGTAGGGAAGCACCGAGACAATCGCGCCCGCGGCAGGGCCAAAAGCTACGCCTGCGAGCAGGGCAAAGACGCCCGATGGATCGTACTTCAAAAACGTCACGCCTGGAATAAGCGGGAACTGAAGCACCATGGTGCTGATTGCAGCAGCTGCACAAAGCATGGCGAGAATAGCAATTCTCTTGGTAGACCAGCCGTTAGAAGATGCGGTTGTTGCGTGGGTTGAGTGGGATGAAGCCATAAAAGTCTCCGTTTCTGACATCCGGACTGTACCGTTGGTCCTGGACTTTAACCAGGTTAACCGCCTTTGCGGGTCGCGGACTTGATGGCTCTTTGCACTGGGCTGTTATAAACCCTGAAGCTCGGCCACCTTACCACCAGTAGGTAATTGCAACCATTTCTGAAACATATCGATACGTACTATAGCAGAGTTAACAGCTCATAACACGTAAAACGGGATGGACATTTCTTTGACAGAATTGCAAAAGACGTGCAAAAGACGTGCAAAAGACGCGCAAAAGACGTGCAAAAGAAACCGTTTTCTCGTTTCAGTGTCATGATTTTCTCGGCCTAATGACGTGATTTTCTCGCCTCAACGCCACGTTTTTCTCGCTTGCGATAAACTATAAAAAGTAACTTACTAAGGAGCGTGTTACATGTCTGAAAGTGGCTATGACTTACAAAGCCTGGCCGGAAAGCTTTGCTCGATTGTTGGAGAAGAGAACGTCCTGGTAGACGAGCCAATGAGCGAGCACACCACCTTTAAAGTGGGTGGACCTGCGGATCTCTATGTCATCCCTGATGATCCCGATGAGGTTAAAGAGATTCTCCTTGCGGTTAAAGACGCAGAAGCTCCTTATTTTATTCTCGGTTATGGCTCTGACCTGCTTGTTTCTGATGCAGGATATCGCGGCGTCATCATTGCCGTCGCTGATGGCCTGACCAGCGTAAGCATCGACGACACCGAGATGACCTGCCAGGCCGGCGTTGGCCTCAAAGAGGCGTCCGAGATGGCCTGTGAGCTGGACCTTTCTGGACTGGAGTTTGCGTGTGGCATCCCAGGTTCTGTGGGCGGCGCATGCTTCATGAACGCAGGTGCTTACGACGGCTGCATCGCTGACGTGCTCAAATCCGTCCGCGTTCTTCTCGCCGATGGCACCTTTGCTACGCTGGACGCATCCGAGCTTGACCTGGGTTATCGTCACAGCAGAATCGCTGATGAGGGCATGATTGTGCTTTCCGCCACGTTCAATCTTCATCGCGCAGATGGCGAGAAAATCCGTGAAAAGATGGAAGAGTTCACGCGCGCTCGCGAGGAGAAGCAGCCACTTGAGCTGCCTTCCGCCGGTTCAACTTTCAAGCGTCCTGAGGGTCACTTTGTAGGCAAGCTTGTTACCGACGCTGGTCTTAAAGGCTATCGCTTTGGCGGCGCCGGTGTTTCCGATAAGCATGCTGGTTTTGTGGTCAATTACGACAACGCTACCGCTGCTGAGGTTCATGCAGTTATCGAGCATGTTCAAGCCGAGGTCAAGCGCCAGTTTGATGTCGAGCTTCACCCTGAGGTAAGGTTCCTCGGGGAGTAGTGAGCCGCGGCTCACACCCATCCGCAACGGATTGCACGCGTCCGCACGGATTGCACGCGTTTGCACGAATCACACGCGTCCGCGCGGCGCTGTTTCGTCCGCAACGAATCGCTACGATAGCTCCGCAAGAAAACGGGGAAGTCCGTCGGTAGAAATCGGCTCCTCCATACCTGCGACAAGAGGACGCAGATAGGTCAGGGCAGTGTCGGTAACGTTGAAGCCGTCTTCGGAGATCATTTCTCGAGGTACAAGCTTTACCTTGTTAGCAACATCGGCGACAGGGGTGGCGCGAATCTCCGAAGTATATGGGACATCAGAAGTTCGGTGAACGCCTACCATAACACCGGTTTTACCTTGGAGAACAGCTTCAACTCCTGCAGCACCGAGCGCTTCTGCCTCGTCCAAGTCAACCTTGCTAGCAGCATGCGAAGCGCAACGCTGCAGCGTATTGAGCTCAATGCCGCGAGACTTTACGTCCAGCTGCTCTTTGGCCAGCTGCGACAAGTATTGTGCTGTCCCGGACTGTGCTGCGAGGTGGCCAAATGTGTCAATTGAGACGGACTTTGCATCAAAAAGGAAACTACCATCTGCGTGATGGACGCCCTCGCTGACAACTACAACCACGTTGTTTTTCTCGCGAAGTCGCTGTTCAATGGCGGAAAGTAGTGCGTGCTCATCAAGCGGAATCTCGGGCAGAAGGACAAAATCTGGGGCGGTTCCACAAATATCTTGCGCCAGTGCACCAGCCGCCGTGAGCCAGCCTGCGTCGCGACCCATGGCTTCGATAAACGTGACGTTTTTGCTGTTGTAGACGCCGCCGTCGCGGATGAGCTCGGCGGTTACGGACGCAACGAATCGCGCCGCGCTGCCAAAGCCAGGGGTATGATCGGTGCCCTCGAGGTCGTTGTCGATGGTTTTTGGCACACCTACAACGCGAACGGCACTGTCTACCTGGGCAAAGTATCGAGACAACTTGTCCGTTGTGTCCATGGAATCGTTTCCGCCGATGTATAGCACGGCGTCTACCTGGTATTTCTTGAGCTGCGCATCAATCTGCTGGTAGATAGGAGAGATAGCTGTGAATTCTGAGTTGTCAGTAAGCTCCGGCAGTTTAAAGCGGCAGCTACCCAGCCAGCTTGAAGGCGTTTTTCTTAGGAGCTGGAGGTTCTTCTCGCCAGGATTTGTGGATGCGTGGTTGGACGATCCGGATTCAGATGCTGTAAATTCAAGTGCTTCCACTAAGTCAACGACGTTGCCCTCAAGAAATCCCTGGATTCCGTTGCGCATCCCGAGCACTCGGAGGCCCTGGGCGTGAGCTGCGCGAATAACACCCGCAAGCGATGCATTGATGGCTGCAGTCGGCCCGCCCGACTGTCCGACCAGGATTGTGTGAATTGCATGCTCTGTTGTGGTGTTCATAGCGCCTCGGATTCTTGAAAGTTGACGTATCAAGTATAACCGCGGTAGGCAGCTGCGGTGCTGTTATATCGACTGACGAAACATCCTCAAAAAACTGCAGATAAAGTCAGGCTTAATAGCCCAAATACATCGTGGATTAGCTTTTGTTATAGGATTTGAATTTAATCAGGTACGTTCAATTCACTATTATGCATAAGTTCTATCTGATATACATAATTATGAATGAAGATATATCAAAGATTTAATTACCCTAAATTTCAGGGTTAAGCAAGCACATCTATGTCAGATAATCTGCAAAATCAAGAATCAAAAACACATCTAATGACGATATTCTGCATGAGATAAGCGTTTTGAGCGAAATGTATACGCATTTTCAGCAGATTATCTGACATAGGTGTGTTCGGGCGTTTCGAACTAGACACGGATGTGCTTACGGAACTCATACGCCCGCTAAGGCATCGCGTGCGGCGAGAAACCCGCAGGTCTCGCCGCCGTTCCCTGTCCCATGCCACGCTCGCACCTGACGCCTGACCGCTGCTCGTGCCCGCCGCTCGCCGCACGCGCGCACAAAAAAGCCGCATCTCAAATGAGATGCGGCTTCGTAGCTTCTAGCAGTCTAAACGGCGTTGCAGCTCGGTCGGGCCGGACGCGCGCCGTCTAGCCTACAACCTGCGAGTTTAGCGAAGGTTGTAGAAAGCGTCCATGCCCAGGTACTCAGCACCCTCAGCGAGGTCATCCTCGATGCGGAGAAGCTGGTTGTACTTAGCAACACGCTCGGTACGAGCAGGTGCACCAGTCTTGATCTGACCAGCGTTTGTTGCAACAACAAGGTCAGCAATGGTGGTGTCTTCGGTCTCACCGGAACGGTGGGAGACAACTGCGGTGTAACCTGCGCGCTTAGCCATCTCGATAGCCTCGAGGGACTCGGTCAGGGTACCAATCTGGTTGACCTTGATGAGGATGGAGTTACCAGCGTGAACCTCAATGCCCTTCTTCAGGCGCTGAGTGTTGGTAACAAAGAGGTCGTCGCCGACGAGCTGGATCTTCTTGCCCAGACGCTGGGTAAGGATCTTCCAACCATCCCAGTCCTCCTCTGCAAGGCCGTCCTCGATGGAGACGATTGGGAACTTCTCGACCATTTCCTCGTAGTAAGCAACCATTTCCTCGGAGGTAAGGGAGCGACCCTCGCCCTTGAGGTCATACTTGCCGGTCTCCTTGTTATAGAACTCAGAAGAAGCTGGGTCCATAGCAAAGCGGAAGTCTTTGCCAAGCTCAAAGCCAGCAGCCTTAACAGCCTCGGCAAGAAGCTCAAGTGGCTCCTCGTTGGACTTAAGGTCTGGAGCAAAGCCGCCCTCGTCACCAACACCGGTGTTGAGGCCCTGGGACTTCAGAGTGTCCTTGAGGGTGTGGTAAACCTGTGCGCACCAGCGAAGAGCGGTGGTGAAGTCAGGAGCACCAACAGGCATAATCATGAACTCCTGGAAGTCAACGTTGTTGTCAGCGTGGACGCCACCGTTGAGGACGTTCATCATAGGAACAGGAAGAGTGTGAGCATTTGCGCCACCGAGGTAAGCGTAAAGTGGAAGCTCAGCAGAAGCAGCTGCAGCGTGAGCAACAGCAAGAGAAACGCCGAGAATAGCGTTTGCGCCGAGGCGACCCTTGTTTGGAGTGCCGTCAAGCTTGATCATAGCGAGGTCAAGGCCGCGCTGATCCTCTGCGTCCCAACCAATAACGAGGTCGCGGATCTCAGTGTTGACGTGCTCGACTGCCTTCAGAACGCCCTTACCCAGGTAACGGCTCTTGTCGCCGTCGCGAAGCTCTACAGCCTCAAACTCACCAGTGGAAGCGCCGGAAGGAACGATTGCACGACCAAAGGAACCGTCGTCAAGAACAACCTCAACCTCAACGGTTGGATTGCCACGGGAATCGAGGACCTCACGTGCGTGAACATCAAAAATCTGGCTCATAGCTCACCTTTCTTTAGGTTTAACATTTTGCTGATTGCACAGACATAAATAGTATACCCATTCTGTTATGTGGTGTGTATTGTAATTACACATACTATTTGACCGAGTAGAGATAGTATTTGACCAGGCAGATGCACTGTCCACCTGGTCAAATAGAAAATGCCTGCAGAATTATGTAGAATTCTGCGGAATTGTTAGGTAAATATATAAATTATTTTTGAGGATACACAACAACCAGCAGCATCTTGAACTCTTCTGGAGCCTGAAGCGCATGTGGGTGACCAAGTGGCATCACAATAGACTGACCAGCTTCAAGGGTGTAGACATCGTCATCGATGGTAATGCTTGCGCGTCCCTCAAGAATGGTGACAAATGCGTCGCCGCCCGCGCGATGGCTTGCGATCTCTTCACCTGCGCCAAAACCAAAAAGGGTAACGCTGACGGCATCGTTTTGCGCAAGAGTCTTACTGATGACCTGGCCAGAAAGGCATGCAACCTGGTCTTTAAGGGTTACCACAGTCTTTGCATCGATGTTCTTCATGACACCAGGAATCAATTCTTCGGACATACTAACCTCCAACGGTAAATGTTATCGATGACTAGCATTTACCCGAACTAGCCGTCTTCAATCAGTAAATTTCAAAAAAATCGCAGGTAGAAATTGCTTTTTTTAAAGCAATTTGCTGAGCAGCGGAGTCATCTTTCCCTGAGAGACCACCATCACATGATGCATCGCACGCGACAGGGCGGTGTAGAGCCTACGGCGAGAAATTCCGTCTGCTTTATACACTTCCTCTTGTGCGTCGGCAACAATGACCTGATCAAACTCAAGGCCCTTTGCTAGTGCAAGGTCGAGAAGAACAACACCCTTCGCGGGTAGGGAATCGTGACTGGTGAGCACTTTGACGCCGGTGCACAGCTTGGCCTGCGCTGCGCCGTTGGCCTGCGCCGCACCGTTGTCCGCAACGCCATCGGTCGCGCCGTCCGCGGTGCCGTTTCCGCTCTCTGCAAAAACCCCTTCTAGCTGTTTGGCAAGCCAGCGAACACGAGACTTCTCGGTACACACAATGGCGGTCAGCCCGTCAAACTCTTGTGCCTGCTCAATAAGGGACTTCATAGTTTGCAGGTACTCGGCGCGCTCAGTATCTTTGTTGTCAGCGACCACCTCAAAGAACTCAGGTTTTTTGCCGCCGCGTTGAACGGAGCTTGTCTGGCCACGCTCTTCTTCGCTCAAAAGCGAGGTAAACAGTGCGGTAATCTCGGGAGAGGAGCGGTAGCTGGTCAGAAGCTTACAGGTAGAAACAGCGCCCTCGCCGTGTGTTGCACTAAAGATCTTCTCAATCTGCTCAAACGTTGCGGTATCTTCCCAAATTGCCTGGTTAGAGTCGCCCAAAAGCAGAAAGTGCGCACGCGAGAAGTACTTTCCAAGCACCATAAGCTGCGTTTCGGTGTAGTCTTGGACCTCGTCAATCATGACAAACTTGACGTTTTTCTCGCCAGCGCCTGTGATAAGAAGACGCAGGTAAACACATTCGGCTCCGCTTAGCGCGGAGGCGTTGAGCATGCGCATACCAATACGGTCGATGCGCAGCCAGGAAGCGGACTCGATGACCTCGTGCGCATAGGCAAAACGCCAGTTGAGGAACTCGCGGGTGCGCGCCAGAACTTCTTCCTCGTCGGAAGGGCTGATGGTGCGACCAAAGACCTCAAGCTGCTGCTCAACGTCAAGGGAGAGCATCTCTTCCTGGATTTCGTCGTTGTGAGCCATCTGGCCAAGTCTGCGCTCCAGGCGGGTGTGGAGCTCGTCTTTGGCAAGTGCAATGAGGCGCGGTCCCACAGGGAATTGTGAGAACTTTGCCACAGAACTAGCCACCTGAGCTGGCTTAATAAGCGTGGTTCCTTCAACAGAAATGGCCTTGAAGTCGTCCTCGTAGAGCTCAAGTACGGCAAGCTGCTCTTCAAGTTTCTTCAGAGAATTAGGGTTGTTGTGGGCACCCGATGCGTGGTCGGCCAGACCTAAAGCCTTGAGGAAAGAATCCCAGGTAAATACCTGCGGATTGTGCTCGCCCATGCTAGGCAAAACAGTGTTGATGTAGCGACCAAACATCTCGTTAGGAGTGAACAGGTACACCTGATCTGCGGTAAGTGTGGTGCGCTGCTGGTAGAGAAGGTACGCAATACGCTGCAGCAAAACGGATGTTTTGCCCGAGCCTGCAATGCCGTTGACCAGTAGAACGGGCACATCCTCGTGCCTGACAACAACGTTTTGTTCGCGCTGGATAGTTGCGGTGATGGCCTGCAGCTTCTCGGTGTGCTGACGTTTCAGAGCGGCAAGCAGCAGAGAGTCTTCAATGGCAACCGTTGTGTCAAAGTAGAGGTTCAGCTTGTCTCGTGTGATGTCAAACTGTCGTCGAAGTTCCAGTTCAACCGTTCTTTTCTTGCCGTCTACCTGGTACGACGTAGTTCCCATCTCTTGGTTGTAATACGTCTCGGCAACGGGGCTGCGCCAATCCACAATAAGCGGCGTACGGTCTTTGTCCGTAATGCCCGCCGCACCAATGTATACATCGCGAGAAGGACGTCCAGGTCGCATCTTGAGCGTGACCTTAGCAAAGTAAGGCTGCCTCAAGAGGATTTCGACTCGACCGAGTTTCTCGACAGTGAAATCGTGATACTGGTTGTAGGTATCAATAACGCTGTTGAGCGTCTCAATGGCCGCAAGGGTCTCGATGGTTTCGTCCGCTCCACCAAAGTCTGGGCGGATTTCTTCACTCATCTGACGAAGGTCTCTAGCTGCATCTTTTTGCGTAGTATTGAGCGTTGTGTCCAAATCCTCACGAATCTCAACAAGTTTTTGATAAACGTGGGAGAGGTGCTCTTGCTCTTGCTGGTGGATTGGATCCATGATGCTCCTAGATAGTTGCGTCTTCGATGCGGCGGCGCAACTCGTCAATGCCCAGGCCGGTCTCGGATGAGGTAATAATGGCCTGTTCAGGGGTAATGTGGAATGCTTTACGCAAAGCAGCCGCGGCTTGGTTTTGCTTGCCGCGTGCAATCTTATCAGCCTTGGTAAACGCAACTACAAAGGGCAGATCAGCCTCTTGGAGAAAGCTAATCATCTGCAGGTCAAGCTTTTGAGCTTCGTGTCTGATATCAACAAGACTAATGACCAGGTTAAAGCTGCGTTCTTGCTCAAAATAGCCGCCAATGAGGTCCGCCCAGCGTTGTTTTTCTTGGCGAGAAACTCGTGCAAATCCGTATCCAGGCAAGTCTACAAATTTGACGCCATCAACGTCAAAGAAGTTGATATTAGCGGTTTTACCTGGGACACTTGAAACTCGTGCGAGTTGCTTTCGACCAATAAGTTTATTTAAGAGGGAAGATTTACCCACGTTTGAGCGGCCCACAAAGGCCACCTCAGGAGTTTCTGGAGAAGGAAGTTGTGAAATTGCCCCGTATGATGCCTCATATCGTGCGGTTTCATACTTAAGACCCATGATGCCTCCCTGTGCGCTTCAAAAACGTAAGGTATTATTTTAGCGCAAACAAGGAGGTGTAGAACCTTAAACCCACGTAACTGCCTGGCAGCAGCGCTTAAGCGCATCGATGTAGAGCTCACCAAAGGGCGAGAGGCTCTTCTCGTCGTGTGTTACGTAGCCAACTTCCATGTAATCATCAACAGCTAGAGGAATTGCAACAATGTTTGGGCCGTTGAGCTCCTCGTTAATAAGACCGGTGCTGATGGTGTAACCGTTCAAGCCAATAATCAGGTTGAAGATAGTGGCACGGTCTCGGACCATGATGTCCTTATCGCGATCAAGCGTTGCCAGAAGCTCCTCGGAAAAATAGAACGCGTTGTGCTCACCCTGCTCGTAAGAAAGGCGAGGGTAGGGGGCAAGATCGTTAAGTGTTACCGAGGAGCGCTTTGCCAGCGGGTTATCTTTTCCCACAAAGACGCTTGGCTTGCACTTAAACAATGGCGAGAAAACCAAGCCCTGGTCCTGCAGCGTTTTTCTAATAACGCGCTCGTTGAACGAGTTGAGGTAGAGAACGCCTACCTCACTTCTTAGCTTGGACACGTCTTCAATAATCTCGTAGGTTTGCGTCTCTCTGATACGGAAATCGTACTTTGAGCCGCCGTGCTCTTTAATCAGGTTGACAAAAGCCTCAACTGCAAAAGAATAGTGCTGGCAAGAAACGCAGAAGCGCTGCTTAGAAGGGGCGGTGCCCAGATAGCGCTCTTCAATAAGGTCGGTCTGCATGATAACTTGCCTGGCATAACTCAAAAACTCCTCGCCATCTGCGGTAGGTTCAACACCCTTGCTGGTCCTGTTAAAAAGGGAGATTCCCAGCTCGGCCTCAAGCTCTTTAACTGCGCTACTCAGGGTAGGCTGCGAGATAAAGAGCTGTTTAGCTGCGGCGTTAATAGTGCCTGCCTTAGCAATAGCAAGAACGTATTTAAGTTGAGTCAGAGTCATAAGTCAGATTTCTACGCAGAGGTTTTTCTCGCCTTATTTAACGCCATACTGCTGGTAGTAGGCATCAATGGCGGCCTTTAAGGTGTCGTCGATAATAACTTTGCCGTCAACCTCTTTGTTGTAGAGGGCCTCGGTAACCTCATCCATGGAGACAATGGCTGCGGTTGGCATGCCCCAGCGCTCGGAGACTTCCTGGAGAGCCGCAACTTTTCCGCCCTTGCCAACTTCCATTCGATTAAGCGAGACAATAAGGCCAACTACCTCGATGTTTGCAATAGAGGTAATCAGAGGATAGGTCTCTTCAATAGACTTGCCAGAAGTGGTGACGTCTTCAACCATAACTACTCTCTGGCCGTCTTTGAGCTCTGCTCCTAAAAGCATGCCCGCATCAGCGCCGTGATCTTTTGCTTCTTTTCTGTTGGAGCAGTACTGAACCTGTTTGCCATAGAGCTCATTGATTCCCATTGCAGTGATAACGGAAAGGGGAATGCCCTTGTAAGCAGGACCAAAAACTACGTCAAAATCCAGGCCAAAGTTGTCGTGAATGGCGCGAGCGTAATAAAGACCCAGCTTGTGGAGCTGCTCACCAGTGACATAGGCGCCGGCGTTCATGAAGAAAGGAGATTTGCGACCACTCTTGAGCGTAAAATCGCCAAATTTAAGTACGTTGCTATGGACCATAAACTCAATAAACTCGCGCTTGTAGTCTTCCATGGTTTCTCCTTTAGCAGGCCTTTTAACGTAGCGGCACTTTGTAGGCAAGTTCTACTGCACTAGTTTAGCCGAATTGCGGATATGTGTTTTATGGCGCGGTGTTTTATGGCGCACGTTGACTTCGCTGTGTGAGATTAGCGTAAATACTGCCAGATATATAAAAGTGAACGTTTGCCATGTGGTTATGCGGTATTCTAAGTAGATATTTGTTCGTCTCGCAGGATAAGCCTGCAGAGCGCAGGATAAGCCTGCAGAGTGAGTTACAAGGAGGGTATGCCCGTGGAGCGCATCACGATTTCTGCATTGTACGCAGATGCAGAGCAACTTGGTGGCCAAAAAGTTACGGTGGCCGGCTGGGTACGTTCAGTAAGGGATATGAAGAATTTTGGCTTCGTCACACTTAATGACGGTAGCTGCTTCAAAGACCTACAGGTTGTTATGAATCGTGAGAACCTTGGCAATTACGAGGAGGTTGCTTCCTGTGGCGTTGGCGCTGCTCTGATTATTCAGGGTGTCCTTGAGCTTACTCCCGATCGCCCACAGCCTATTGAGCTGCAGGCTCAGACCATTGTGATAGAAGGACCATCCAGCCCAGATTATCCAATGCAGAAGAAGCGTCAGTCTCTTGAGTACCTTCGTACGCAGCAGCATCTTCGTCCTCGTACCAACATGTTCCGTGCAGTTTTCCGCATCCGTTCTGTGGCTGCCTTTGCCATCCATCAGTTCTTCCAGGATCGCGGCTTTGTCTACGTGAACACCCCAATCATCACCGCATCCGATGCTGAGGGCGCAGGAGAGATGTTCCGCGTTACCACGCTTGATCTAAACAACGTTCCACGTACCGAGAAGGGCGATGTTGACTACTCAAAGGATTTCTTTGGTCAGTCTTCTCACCTCACCGTTTCTGGACAGCTTCAGGCAGAGAACTTTGCTATGGCCTTTGGTGATGTGTACACCTTTGGTCCAACGTTCCGCGCAGAGAACTCCAACACACGTCGTCACGCTGCAGAGTTCTGGATGATTGAGCCAGAGATGGCTTTCTGTGACCTTGCACAGGACATGGACGTTGCAGAAGAGATGCTGCGCTACGTTATTGCATACGTGCTTGAGCATTGCCCAGATGAGCTTGAGATGCTGAACAAGTTTGTGGATAAGGGTCTGCTTGAGCGCCTGAACCACGTTGCAACTTCCCAGTTCTCTCGTGTTTCTTACACCGAGGCAATTGAGATTCTGCAGGAGGCAGTAAAGGCTGGTCAGAAGTTTGAATACCCTGTTGAGTGGGGCATTGACCTTCAGACTGAGCACGAGCGCTACCTTACCGAGCAGCACTTTGGAAAGCCAATCTTTGTTACTGATTATCCAGCAGAAATCAAAGCCTTCTACATGCGCCTTAACGATGACGGCAAGACTGTTGCCGCAGCTGACTGCCTTGTTCCAGGCATTGGCGAGATTATTGGTGGCTCACAGCGAGAAGACCGTCTTGAACTTCTGGAGAAGCGCATTGTTGAGCTTGGCATGAACCCCGACGATTACAAGTATTACTTGGATCTTCGTCGTTACGGCTCTTGCACCCATGCTGGCTTTGGTCTTGGCTTTGAGCGCCTTGTTATGTACCTCACCGGTGTGGACAACATCCGCGACGTTATTCCTCACCCTCGTACCGTTGGCAACGCTGACTTTTAAGATTGCCGGTCACAGGCGGTGTAGGGACGCGTGGATAGAGCGCTAACTTAACCGCCACAGTTGCCAAGTCTTTCATGTTGGATTTTTGCGTGCAGATTATGCATAGCCGTTATGCAAAAACTGCATAGCAGAGATGCGAGATAAAAAGTTTTTCTCGCCATATACCGATATATTTGCCCGTTGGCAGTAAAAATAGGACGTCCGTGCAAAATTGCGCGGGCGTCCTATTACGCTATAAGAAGCAGTTTTCTGCAGATGACCAGCGGAGGTAAACATGGTAAAGACTTTGGTTCTTGTACGACATGGTGTATCTGAACGTGGCTCTGAAGACATGAGTCGAGAGCTCACACGTGCTGGTCAAAGGGCTTTATCTGCCAATTATCCTCATATTTTTGGTCTGTTAGGACCAGAGGGTGAAGAGGCTGAGATTTGGACAAGTCCCGCTCTTCGCGCACTTGAGACTGCAGAGATTGTGGCAGAGGCTCTGGATGCAGAAGGTCTGGAGATTCATGACTCCCTTTACGATCAAGATCTTCCTGCACTTCAGGCAGAGCTTGAGCACGCTGATGCAGAAACACTGATTCTTGTCGGACACGCTCCATTTTTGGGTTATGTTGCAGAGACTCTGCTGGGATTTGAACTTCCGCTGACAAAGGGCGCTGTGTGCGCTATTGACGTACGTGGTTCGCTTTGTCATCAACACGAGTGCGTCTGGAAGCAGCTTGGAGATGTTCGCGAGCCTCACGGTAAGCTTCTTTGGCTGGTCAGTGGTCCTTCCACTCAGCCTTGGGAGACGCTTGATGCCCTGGATGAGGCATGTGCTCATGCGGCAACTAACCTGGAAGACGCGTACACGGAGTTCCGCGCTCATCCAGAAGATCCTGCAGTAATCGCAGCATTTAGGTTTGCCCTCAGAGGAACTCAGCTACTCACCAAGTTCTTCTCGCCACTTCTTAACGAGGAGGCAGTTGAGATTGCCGAGCCAGTTTATAGGCTGATGCTTGGTGCAACTACGCGTCTTCGTGAGATCGACGGCTTCTCTGATACCGTTGCAGATTTGATGGAGTCCGGAGAGCTCTCTCAAGGCTCCAAGCTGGTCAGTGCTGTCGAGGCAGCTCGCGAGACTGAGCGCGATCGCGTCTGTGAGGCTCTGCGCAAGAAGGCAGTTCGTCGTAGTCTGCGCTGCGCTCTGGATGAGCTCTTTGAGCCCGCATGGTCAGACGCTGTCTTGCAAGATGGCATCTCGTTTGAGGATGTCAGCAGCCGCTTTGATTACATGCTTGAGACTATTGATGCGCGCCTGTTTGGCCTGGATATGACCAGCTTCTCTGAGGTACACCATGCAAGGCGAGAAGTTCGTGAAGTTGAGCACATTCTTTTCCACCTCAGTGACATGTTGGGCGAGAAACGCGCAAATTACACCCAGATTATGCAAGACATTGACTCTGAGCTCAGTACTGTTTGCACAGCTCAGCGTAACATTTCTCTGGTCAAAGAGTGGAAAGACTCTATGGACTTCAGAGATGTTACCTCAGACCTCGCAATTGTTTCAGAACATGAAAAAGTTTTGATTGAGCGTGTTATTGAGGGTAGAGAGACTAGTATCCTTAGATAATCACATAGTCCACGTTTGGAGCGCATTGACGTTTGCGCGGCGTGGATGATGATTATGAGGGAGGATGCTATGTCTGAGAGCATCGAGACTCGCTGCGTGCAGGGCGGTTATCAGCCTGGTTGCGGTGAGCCTAGGCAAGTGCCTATCATTCAATCAACCACGTTCAAATATGACGAGTCGATGCAGCTTGGAGAGTTGTTCGACCTCAAAGCTGCTGGCTATTTCTATTCTCGCGTTCAAAATCCAACGCTGGATAATGTAGCTTCAAAGATTTGTGCTCTTGAGGGCGGTACTGCTGCAATGCTGACTTCTTCTGGTCAGGCAGCAAACTTCTTTGCCGTCTTTAACATTGCTGAGGCTGGAGATCATTTTATCTCCCTGTCTACCATCTATGGCGGCACCTTTAACCTGTTTGCTATCACTCTTAAGAAGATGGGTATTGAGTGCACGTTTATCTCGCCAGATGCAACTGACGAAGAGATTAACGCAGCATTCAGACCAAATACAAAGTGCGTCTTTGGTGAGACCGTTGCAAATCCTGCACTGGTTGTTCTTGATATTGAGCGTTGGGCAAAGGCCGCTCATGATCATGGTGTACCTCTGATTGTTGACAATACTTTTGCCACACCTGTGAACTGCCGTCCTCTTGAGTGGGGAGCAGATATTGTGACCCATTCAACAACCAAATATATGGACGGTCATGGCTCTGCTGTTGGCGGCGCTATTGTTGATGGTGGTAACTTTGACTGGGCTGCTCACGCAGATAAGTTCCCAGGTCTGACCCAGCCTGACCCTTCGTATCACAACCTTGTATATGCAGATACCTTTGGTAAGGGTGGCGCTTTTATTACTAAGGCAACCGTCCAGCTTATGCGCGACTTCGGCTCTATTCAGTCGCCACAAAGTGCTTTCTATCTCAACCTTGGCCTTGAGTCCCTGCACGTTCGCATGGCTCAGCATTGCAAGAATGGCCAGGCAGTTGCCGAGGCGCTTGTAAACAACCCTAAGGTTGCACACGTAAGCTATCCTGGCCTTCCAGGCGATAAGTACTACGAGCTGGCTCAGAAGTATCTGCCAAACGGTTCCTGCGGTGTTATCACTGTTGACGTTGCTGGTGGTCGTGAGGCTGCCGAGAAGTTCTTGGGTAACCTCAAGGTCTTCTCCATTGCAACGCACGTTGCAGACGCTCGTTCTTGCTGTTTGCACCCAGCTTCTTCAACGCACCGTCAGCTTACTGACGAGGAACTTGTGGCAGCAGGCATTACCCCAGGTACCGTACGCTTGAGCTGCGGTATTGAGGGCACCGAGGACCTTATCAACGACGTCGAGCAGGCACTTGCTGCGCTGTAGGTAGACGTTCTATAACCGCTTATGTTTATGGCGAGAAGATCTTGGAATCAGAAGATCTTCTCGCCATGTTTTTGTGAGGAGTAAGTTGTTGCGCGGAGCTGTGAGAGAGCAGGCTATTGAGCTCGGGAGATGGATTCTGGGTCCAGGTGATCTTCTGGGCTGGAGAGCTCGGGAGCTGAAAGCTCTGCCTCGGCGAGCTCTGCATCGGTGAGTTCGGAGTCCTCTTCCTGAGTGCCATCGGATACAGCATCAGCGCCATCAACACCGTCTGAATTCACACCTTTGAAATGCTTGCGATAGATGTGGATGAGGCAGCCAACAGAAAGCAGCGCCGAGAGTATGTTGGATACAACTGAGACGTACCAGAGCGCGTCCAGACCAAATGGCCTCAGAACCATAAGCGAGCTGATAGGGAAGATGAGTGCCATAAAGACGCTCAAAAGGTTGGAGATCTTTGTTTGCTTGAGCGCAATAGCCAAGCTCTCGGTGCACATAGTAATCCAGCTAAAAATAAAGATAAAAGCGTGAATGCGCATAGCCGGGATGGCCATGTTAAGCAGCTCTTGTGTTCCTTCTGGCAGGTAGAGCTTGACCAAGAACTCCGAGAAGAAGAACGAGACACAAAACGCAAAGATGCCAATAATGATGCCTGTGGAGAAGATGTACTTCTCGATAGCAAGCACTCGATCTTTTTTCTTTGCGCCCCAGTTGTAACCAATGGCTGGCTGCATGGCGTCGGCCTGGCCATAAATGAGTGGCTGAATAAGGCCGCCGGAATAGAGGAGCACGCCGTAAGAAGCAATGGCAATATCTCCGCCAAGACTCAGTAAGGCAGCGTTCATCAGCAGGGAATAAATCCTGCTTGAGATGTTCTGCATAAAGATAGGGAAGCCGTTTACAAAGATTTCTTTGATTTGCGTCCAATTAAAGTGTGGCTTTACAAACTTAAGGATTTGCTTGTTGCCAATAAAGGGCCAGATGCCATAAAGGGACGAGAAGGTAATTGAGATGCAGTAACCCAGCGCTGCGTACTCAACGGATAATCCCAAAACACCTAAGAAGTAGTACTCAAGCACGGTTCCCAGAATTGCGGAAATAAAGGCAATGCTGGTAGAGCGCCTAATTTTGCCACAGATCTTAAGGAAGTTATCAACGGCGTATGAGATGCACATTACCGGCAAGAAAAGGGTCCATACACGCAGGTAAATGGTTCCTTGTTCGGCAATCTTTCCTTGAGCACCCATAAGTGCTAGAACGTTTGGCGCAAAAAAGTAGAAGAAAATGCCGCTGATAACACCAGTGGTAACGAGCATGATAAAAGCAATGGTAAAGATGTTATTGGCTGTCTGGTGATTTTTCTTGCCGTGCTCAACGGCAATGACCGCAGAGGCTCCAACGCCAATAAGGTCGGCAACAGCAAAGCAGAGAATAACCAGTGGAATGGCAATGGTAACCGCGCCAAAGGAATCCTGACCCAGATAGCGTCCAACAAGGATTCCATCTGCAGTGTCGTAGAGCATCGACGCAAGCATAGCAATGGCACCTGGAAGGGCTGCTCGTATAAATAATTTAAATGGTGGTGTTTCCGCAAAAAGCTTATTCGATTCCATACTTCTCCTCGATTAGTGGTGGAACATGTCAGACAGACTCGTGGTGTGGACATGTGACACGCTCACGAGAAGATTAAAAAAGCATCGAACAAGCCTCCTTACATACTTGCAGGTACACGGACAGTTGCAAATACTAACACAGCAAAGTAGCTAATGCTATGATTTATTTGAACATTTTGGACAAGTGTGAGGATTTTTGTGTCAGTGGAACAGAAAAAAGATATCGGCGCTGAGCTTGCTCAGCTGGCTGAAAATTCAAAGGTAGGAGAGCTTTCTAAAAAGGTCACTGAGGTATCCTCTGAGCTGGCAGAAAACGTTTCTGAAGTAGCAGAACGTGCCGAGAAAATCCTTATAGTAGACGAGGATGAACCATTGGACCGTCCTGCGTCCGACCGAGTTAAGGCTACAGTTCCAAGAACTCCTGCTCAACATGTTTTACGCATCGTCTCAATTGTTTTGATTATTTTGGGTGTGGCAGATGTTTTGACTACGTCAGCGTCTCTTTTTGCAACTGTTATGGGCTTACAGCCTTCTGTTCCTTTGGAACAGCTTGAGTTCAGCGGTGTGTATTTTACGTTCAGCAATAACGTGCTTCTAGGCTATGTGTTTGTATTGCTTATTGGTGTGCTGCAGGTTGTAACCTCGGTACTTGGATTACGCGCAGCTAAAGACTCATCAAAAGTTGAACCATACAGATTTCTTTGCTACCTGATTGGCCTGATTATTCTGGTAGGAATTTTATGGGCCTGGGGTAGAGGAGAGTTGATTATTCTTGATCCCTTTGTTCAACTTAATACTATAGTTTACGTGGTAATTTGTTCCAATCTTGCGGATAAAGTAAAGAAGGAGCACGACCAGGGTATTGTGGGAACTACATATTGGCGCTCTCGTCATCAGCGAGTTCTTCACTTTTTTGCACTGGTTTCTATCACGCTGAGTGGAATTGCACTTTTTCTAGTTCTGATTCTGCTTGGACTGCATGACCTTTCTAGAGTTGTAAATCAACCGTTCTTGGCAACTGTTAATCAATTTCTTGAGCAACAGGGTATTCTTACCATTTTCTTGGTGACAGTTGGTGCAGTATTTTCTCTTGTTGCAGGTCTTCTTGCCCTTAAGGGTTCAAACGATGCACGTTTCATTAGACCTTATATTCTTATTGTGAGCACCATCGTTCTGTTTGACGTAGCAAGGATTATCTTTACGGCACTAACGCAGGGCATTCCTGCCATAAATAGTCAGGATGTCTTTGAGTTGGTGTATAACGCCACGGGATGGTATTTGGCTATTCGTATTGAAGCGGGATTGCCAAATAGCTATGGTCTACGCTTGTGGAAGAAGATTTGTTCCAATGCGTAGCATGTAAAAAGCAATTGCTTGCAAAAAGCCTCTGTATCTGAACTGCCTCCCATTTCTTAGACACAAAAAAATAGGAGGCAGTTCAATACACACCTAAGTCGGATAATCTGTTAAAAAGACGTATACATGACGCAGAAAATACCTCAATCATGCAGATTATCGTCATTAGATGTGTAAAATGCCCTCATCTGAGCAGATTATCCGACTTAGGTGTGTTCCGTAGATACAGAATTTATCGATAGTTAAATTTCTTATATAAGTCTATTCATTTTCCAGCATATTAGATTAAGTTTATGCATAGAGATGCATATCGGGTAGTGCGGCCGCCTAGCTGCCTGGCTATCTTGATTGGGAACATGTCAATTCTTCAGCAAAACCTACCAAAGCTGCGCTATTTTGTGCGCCAGGCCTAAAAGCCGACGCTAACACGCTGCAGAATCAAATCCCCCGCATATGAACTGCCTCCCATTTCTTATGTCCAAGAAATGGGAGGCAGTCAAATCAAATGGAATACAGAGGCTTTATTCTTACATTTCTGTGCTTGTAGTTTTACAGGTCAAGCTGCATCAGGCGAGCAATGCTGACAATGTAGATCTTAAGAGCGCGCTTGAGCCATTCCTCAGAGATTCCCTCGTCAGGACCGTGCTCCATACCAACCCACTCAGGCAGGTCTTTTGCTGCCTTACTGTCATAAGGACCAAAGGCAACGGCACGCTTAAAGTGACGTGCATAGGTGCCGCCACCGATAACAAACGCCTGCTCATTGCTTCCTGTGTACTCATGGAACGTATCAAGAAGGGTAGTAATCTCAGGAGAGCTTGGGTCAATGTAGAAAGGAACTGCATCGGAAAGAACCTCAAAGGTGCAACCATGAGCCTCACCAAGCTCAGTCATGCGAGCAGTAATTGCCTCGCCAGTGGTTGAGGTTGGATAGCGGGAGTCAATAGTCTGTACGTAGACGTCACCCTTGGTACGGATAGTACCAGAGATGCAGGTCAGAGGACCAAACTTGTCATCAGTGCTCTGGATACCAGTTCCAGTACCGTCAGTAGTTGAGCAAAGCTGCTGTGAGAAGGTCAAGAAGTCACGTTCTGCCTCTCCGCAGATGTTGTTATCAAGCAGATAGGTCACAAGCAGGCCAATTGCGTTGACAGTTCCCTCAGGCATGGAAGCGTGTCCACCCTTACCTGTTGCGTTAATGCGGGCAAGCTTGGTGCCATCATCTTCAACACCTGCGTCCTCAACCTTGATGGAATCAGTATCAGCCAAGGTAGAAGCGTCAGCGCGAACAAGTGCGCTTGCAAGTCCTGGAATTGCGTTAGGTACGGTACCACCGTCAAGCTCAACGATCTTCTCGCTGTTTGCGCCAGCAATTTTTGGAGAAGTGAACTGTGCGTGGTACACGCCCTTCTCGCCGCAAATAAGTGGGAACTCAGCATCAGGAGTGAAGCAGAATGCTGGCTCTGGATACTTGGAGAGATAGTAAGGGACGTCGCCCATGCCGGTCTCTTCGTTGTTGCCAACGATGGCGCGCAAGGTGTATGGAAGCTTTTTGCCAGTCTTTTTTACCTGTTCAACAAAGTAGTGTGCTGCCCAGAGTGAGAGTGCCAGAGGACCCTTGTCGTCCAGAACACCGCGACCCAGAATAAAGCCCTCACGGCGGGTAACGTCAAGTGGATCTACCGTCCAACCCTTACCCAGAGGAACAATATCGGAGTGAGCGATAGTAGCAAGGTACTTCTCGGACTCACCAGGAAGGTCACCAAAGCCCAGGTAGCCGTCTACGTCTGTGGTCTCAAGGCCTAGGCGCTCTGCAATCTCAAGACCACGGTGAAGTGCCTCGTAAGACTTTGGGCCCCAAGGTTTACCAGGCTCTGCAAGAGACAGATCCTCAACGGACTCTACCTGCACAAGGTAGCGGATATCCTCAATAATCTCTTCCCAGTGCTCGTTAACAAACGCCTCAGCGCTTGCTTTGAGTTCTGCATCAGTCATGAAAAACTCCTTTAATTCAAACGTTTGACCCTGAAACATATGGAGAGCAGTGGTTTTAGCGGCATCTCGCGTATGAAATAGACAAGGTCGGGAACAAGGTACTAGTTACACTATACTTAATACCCCTTATCAAAGGAGTTAACTATGACGAAAAAGACTTTTATTGGAAACGCATCATTTCTTGGCGTTTTAACGGTTTTGGGAATTGTTTTGATGGTTCTTAGGCAAACGCTGCCTCAAGACCCTTCTACACCGCTGTTCTATTCCTATTTTGTTGCGCCAATCATGCTGTATTTTGGCATTGCTGGCCTGGTAGGTCTGTTTATTGCACGCAATACGGGTTTCTCGTTGACTAAGACAGTGGCAGTTGTACTTCGCACGCTTGCAGCAATCCTCTTTGTACTGCCATTCTTTTTCTTCCTGATTGTGGTGCTTCCTTGGACTCTTCTCCGAGGACTTTTTGCCCTCTTGATGGTTGTCATGCTCTACGCGCCATGGTTCTGGGTGCTCTTTGGCCTGCTCTACGGCTTGAGCTGGGCTCAGCAGAAGGTTATTGAGGACGTCACTGCTGATCCATTTGCAGAAGATACGGAAGCTCAGACAGCCGCTGGCGAGAAGATCGGTGTAGCTGACACCGATGCAGCTGACGGAGATGCAATCAACTAACGGTACAGTTCCGCGCCCCATACAGCCCAACAAGAAAGAAGTAACTTGTGCTTGAGCTTAAAGGTATTTCAAAGCGTTACAACACTGGTGGATTTGAACAAACCGCAATGGACCATATTTCCGTTGCGTTTAGGGATAACGAGTTTGTAGCAATCCTTGGTCCTTCGGGCTCGGGTAAGACTACTATGCTCAATGTCATTGGTGGTCTTGATCGCTTTGACTCAGGAGACTTGCTGGTAGATGGTATTTCTACCAAGAAGTTCAAAGAGCGAGACTGGGATACGTACAGAAACAATCGTATTGGTTTTGTATTCCAGGCCTATAACCTTATTCCTCATCAAAGCGTGGTAAGTAACGTTGAGCTTGCGTTGACGCTTTCTGGTGTCTCCAAGACAGAACGTCATGAACGTGCGCTTGAAGCCCTTGATAAGGTTGGCCTTAAAGCACACGCAAACAAGCGTCCAAATCAGCTTTCTGGCGGACAGATGCAGCGCGTGGCTATTGCTCGTGCGCTGGTAAATGATCCAGAGATTTTGCTGGCAGATGAGCCAACAGGAGCACTTGACTCTTCAACCTCTGTGCAAGTTATGGATTTGCTCAAAGAGGTGGCTAAGGACCGTTTGGTCATTATGGTTACGCATAATCCTGAGCTGGCTCATCAGTATGCAACGCGTATTGTTGAATTGGCAGATGGCCAGGTAACTGCAGATTCAGATCCATTTGATGTTGCAAGCGTTTCTCGTCGAGAAGCCAAGCCTTCTCGCAAGACCTCTATGTCGCTTTTGACTGCACTGGGTCTCTCGTTTAATAATCTCATGACCAAAAAGGGCCGCACGCTTATGACGGCGTTTGCGGGTTCTATTGGCATTATTGGTATTGCGGCAATTCTGGCACTGGCAAATGGCGCAAACGGTTACATCAAAAAGGTTGAGGAGGATACGCTTTCAATGTATCCACTCACCATCTCTGAACAGTCCGTTAATATTTCTTCCTTTATTTCTGGAAGTGGTAGCAGTTCTGACTCGGCTGATTCTCAAACGCAAGATGCACAAAGTGAGATGACGCAGAATCAGAAAAACGCAGAAGCCGCAAAGCTAGAAAACCAGCCCGCTGAAGGTGCTATTCCTACCAATAATAGGTTGGGGATGGAGGCAGAGAGTATCGGATCCAATGATCTGACCAGCTTGAAGGCGTTTCTCGACAATAATGGCGGCGGCATTAACACGTATGCCAGTGCTATTACCTATGGCTATTCCGTAAGTCCTTTCATCTACCTGCCAGCAGGCGCGGACTCTGGCTCTTCTGATCCTGTTCAGGTGCAGCCAGATGTTACCTTCTCTAAGGTGTCGCCTAAGATTCCATCATATAGTCCGCTTGCTTCATTTGCAAGTACCACGCTGTTTAGTGAGCTTCCGGGAAATCCTTCCATTTACGAGGACCGCTATACGGTTCGTGCTGGTAGATGGCCCACTGCTTGGAATGAGGCTGTTCTGGTACTGCGTCCAAACGGCACCATGGATGACTTTTTGGAGTACACGCTTGGCCTGCGTGATTACGCTGGCCTGCGCTCTACCGTTGATAAAATTGCAAGTGGAGAATCTGGCACTATCGAAGAGTCTCATAATACATACACCTACGACCAGCTGATGTCTCCAACCTTTAAGCTGGTTATGCCTTATCAGCGCTATGTATGGGACGGAAATCTTGGTGTCTGGACAGACAAATCCGATGATCAGTCATACATGAATGACCTCATTGCTAACGCACCCGACCTGCATATTGTTGGTGTTGTTCAGGCAAAAGACCCAACTACCACAGGAGCGCTTTCTGAGGGCATTTACTACACGCCACAACTGACTCAGAAGATGATTTCTGATGCAGAGGCATCTCCTATTGTTCAGGACCAGATGAATCGTTCGGACGTTGACGTTTTCACGGGTAAAACCTTTGAGGACGAGAAGAACGGTCAAACTTCTGAGGGACTTTCTATCGGCTCTCTCATTTCTGTTGATCCTAATGTGTTGTCTTCAGCGTTCAACTTTAATTCGCAGGCACTGAACTTCTCGTCAATTAATCTATCTGGGCTGGATATGTCCTCGCTTGACCTTTCTGACGTGCAGCTACCAGCTTTTGATCCGTCACAGCTTAATCTGTCTGACAGCAATGTACTGTCTTCCGTTACGTCTTCGCTTGATCCAGCTGCGCTGGCGACGGCTTTCCCAGAGCTCTCTGCGTCAGACATTCAGCAGATTCTTTCTGGCATTACCGTTAATTTCAAACCAGGAGGACAAGCTGCTATTTCTTCGCTCATGGGCAATATTGCTCTGGGATGGAACTCTTGGAGTGCGGCTAACCCCGGCAAGACCATGGCAGACTACCTAGCAACAGATCAGGTGCGCACGCAGATTTTGACAACCGTTTCTTCTGCGGTTGATACCGATGACCTGCAGCAACAGCTGGTTAGTGCTCTGGCAAATAAGCTGGGAACCAATCCAGATCTTCCAAGCGTCCAGGCTGAGGTTTCTCAGAGGCTTATGAGTGCTTATCAATCACAGATTGCAAGTGCTCTTTCTGCAGCTATTACGCGTGCTATGAGTGCTTACGTGCAGTCTGCGTTAACCAGCGTGATGACGCAGGTTGCTTCCAGGATGCAAAATCAGATTGCAGGCGCTCTCAATACAGCTATGCAGGGCGTCGCGGCAAATATGTCCAATGCTATGCACATAGATCAAGCAACGCTCGCAAGTGCCTTTAAGCTCAATGCTGACCCATCGCAGCTAGCAGCTATTGCCGCCTCAATGTTAAGGGCAACGCCAGCAACGTATGAGTCAAATCTTTCTAAGATGGGATATGCGGACCTTAATAAGCCCACGTCAATCAACATTTATCCGAAAGACTTTGCAAGTAAAGAAAAGATTGTTGAAATTCTTAATACGTACAACGCCGACGCAAAGGCTGCTGGCGAAGAGTCTAAGGTAATTACCTATACCGACATTGTCGGCGCGCTGATGAGCTCTGTTACGCTGATTGTTGATATGATCTCGGCCATGCTGATTGCATTTGTATCTATCTCGCTTGTTGTTTCTAGCATCATGATTGGCATCATTACGTTCATCTCGGTCCTTGAGCGTAAAAAGGAAATTGGTATTCTGCGCTCCATTGGTGCTTCCAGGCGAGACATTGCCAACGTATTCAACGCGGAGACGTTTATCGAAGGTCTTATTTCTGGTGTTATGGGTATTGGCATTACGCAGCTACTCATTTTGCCCGCAAATGCTGTGGTCAAAGCCATGTTTAACGTGGACAACCTGGTGGTCTTGCCGCTGAATGGTGCGCTCATTTTGATTCTGATTAGCGTTGTTCTAACACTTCTTGCAGGTCTTATTCCTGCAGGTAGGGCGGCTAAATCAGACCCAGTTCAGGCACTGAGAAGCGAGTAGCCTACTGCCTAAACGCGTCATCTGGCGAGAAGGTCGTCGAGCGGTACGTTTTACCTTACTAGAAAAACCCTGTCATGCGTGCACATGACAGGGTTTTTGCGTTGCTATTGCAGCTACCAGGCCTAGTTTTCCTGGCCGCCAAAGAGGTCGACAACCTCAAGACCAAGCTTGGAGGTTTCAACGGCATCCTTTGCGCCAAAGACAACAACCGAGAGGTCATCATAGCTTTGAGGCATAGTGCTTCCCAGTGCTTTAATGTCTTCAACCTGGGCGTGAAGGATTTTCTCGCGAAGTTTAAGCAAACGCTCTGGGTCACGGTGGTTGAAGTACTCAATGTCCTGCCTGCGAGCAAGCATGCGAGCGGGAACAGGAGCGTCAACACCTGCAACAGAGGCAACTACGTAGCCTTCAAACTCGTCAGCGTCTGGAGTCCACTCAGAGAGCCAGCTACCTGCGCCAACATAGCGGTCAAGGGTTGCATCAAGCGCAGGATCTCGGTAGGAGACAAAGCTCTGCAGGCCAGCGATGGAGTTTCTAAACATAACGCCATAAGCTCCGCCCTTGACGCGAACCTCGTTCCACAGGTAATCAAGACCAAGAACTCTGGTGGCAATTAGCCAGTTACCCTGCTGTTCATTGGTTGCGTGGGCAACGTTTGGATAGGAGAGACCAACGTAGGAAACGTTTGATGGAATGAGGTAGGCCACGCGCTGCAGCTTGCCCTCAGGAACAATAAGCGTTGGCGTTACGTTATCTGATTGTGATGTGTTGCCCTTCTTGAGGCCAAGGACTCCTGCTGTCTGCCAGAATGCCTCGCGGCTCTGGGTGGAGCCGGTAAAGCTGACCGTAACGTTGTCTGCACGGAAAATCTTACAAGTAAGTGCATCCAGGTCTTTTGCAAGCTGAGGAGCGCGCTCATCCCAGTTGGCAAGCAGGTTCTTTAGGTACTCGTAGAAGCCAACACCTGCCAGCGCATCGTTTACGCGGCTAGCAGCAGAATAGGAGGTTAAAGCCTTATTCTGTGCAGCGGTATGACCCGCGCCAACAAAGTACTGTTCCTGCGCAATGCGTCGCTGAATCAAGATGTTCTTGAGGCGGCCCAAGTCGTCAAAGCATGTGCTGGACCAGACCTCAGAAGGAATGCTTGCAAGCCCCTGGGTTTTCTCGGCAAGGGCGCTTGCAGCAACAATGAAGGCAGGATATGCCTGGTCAAGGGTGTCGTGGTCGTAGATATCCGTGAAGAACGAGAGGTGACCAAGGTTGCTCTCAATAAGAATATCAAGCTCGGATGCGGTATGTGTAGCCGTATCAAGCTTTCCCAGCGCCTCAGCAAGAATGCCCACAAGAGGCAGCTCTTCAAAGGTAACCGCGCTGGTCAAATCAAAGTAATGGTAGACGTAGTCGATGCCGTGAGTATCCAGCTCGTGCGCAATGCACGGTAGGGGAGCTTCAACCTCAAAGCCAGCAGGACGCTCTCTACCTGCACCGATATCACTGAGCGAGAGGGACGGCAGCTTGGCTAAGTCTTCTGGAGCGTCAGGTGTTTCTTGCTCCAGACGCAGTGCTTCAACTTCTGCACGGATCTTCTCGACATCCTCATCAGTGAGCGTGGAGTGAAGTTGTGCCAGCTCAGCAGCTTCTTCTTGAGCCTCTCCCTCATCTGTGGGGACAAGCTCAACTTGAGCTGCGTGCTTGCTGTTGCAGATGAGCTCCAGCAGCAACTTCTCAAAGCCCTTTTGAGCTGCAAGTTCTTTGACGTAGGCAATGGCGTCCTCGTAACGGATGTAGTCCAGAGGACGTGCGTCGTCATAGAGCCAGCTTGAAAGCGAACGCAGCGTGTACTCAATACCGTTTGAGTACGGCTGATCATTCTCGCGCAGGTTAAACTCTGCAAGCGCAATGGAAGCATTGAGCTTCTTTGGATCAATGCCTTCAGCGGCAATTTTCTGGCAGGTGGTTTCTACCAGCTCACGGAACTTCTGAGCTGCGCCCTCCTTAAGGCCTTTGAGCTGCAAGAAGAGCATAGGTTGGGCAAGGTCGTCGGAGAGATAGTAGCTAAAGTCATCGCCAAGCTCTGCGTCAAGAATTGCACGCTTAAGCGGGGATTCATTGGAGCCCATGAGGGTGTCAAACAAGATATCTGCTGCCATCATCTTATTGCGCTGGTCAGGTGTTCCAAGCACGTAGCCCAGGCCAACGCTGGAGTTGTCAGCTGTGGTGTTCATGCGGACCTGAGCAGGCTCGGGCAACACGGGTGCCTGTAGGTTAAGCGGATTAGGGGCACCTGCATCGCGTTTCTCGGCAGCTGCAAATCTCTGGGCAATGAAGGAGAGCTCACGCTCACAGTCAAGGTCGCCGTAGAGGAAGGTGTAGCTGTTAGAGAGGTCGTAGTGGCGAGCGTGGGTGTCCAGGAAGTTCTCGTAGGTGAGCTCGGGGATTGCACGAGGCTTACCACCGGATTCTTTGTCGTAGGCGGTGTCAGGGAAGAGAGCCTCGCTCACAGAATCGTAGAGCACGCGATCAGGGTCAGAGAGGGCGCCCTTCATCTCGTTGAAGACAACGCCGTTGTAGCTCAGATTGCCCTGCTCGTCAGCTTCTAGGTGCCAGCCTTCCTGCTCAAAGATGCGCTTGCGCTTATAGATTGCAGGATGCAGAACGGCGTCCAGGTACACGCTCATCAAGTTTTCCAAGTCAGCCACATTGGTGCTGGCCACAGGGTAAACCGTTTTGTCAGGGTAAGTCATTGCGTTCAGGAACGTCTGCATAGAGGTCTTGAGCAGGTTAACAAAAGGCTCCTTGACAGGATAGGAATCGGATCCACAGAGAACAGAGTGCTCCAAGATGTGGAAGACGCCTGTGTGGTCTACAGGGGGCGTCTTAAAAGCAATGGCAAACGAGCGATTATCATCGTCGCAGGCAAACCACATAAGGCGAGCACCTGTAGGAACATGCTTAAAGATGTAGGCGTAGCCAGAAATCTCGTTAACCCACTCAGCTGAGATTACCTCAAAGCTCTTGTCTTCTGCATGAAGCGTACCAACAGAAAACGCGCTGTCCATCTGCGAATACTTGGATGTCATAAGCTGCCAATCTATACGAAAACTTACGTGAGCATCAATGCCGTTTTGAACCATCTTGCCCATTTGAACCGTTTGGAGACTTGAGACTCCACACAAAGCGGGGTAAGGTGGATTTTTGTTATTGTGATACTACCGCGTCAGGGGAAAAGTGACACTTGTATCCGTATTTTGTAATGAAAGATTTATACCCAGATGAATGATTTCATTTCTCATGAGAGCGATGTGGAGTCTTCTAAGGCTGCAGACGCTTTAGAGGCTTCTGCAGAAGAGGAAGCACTTGGCAGCGATGATGCTGAAATAACCCCTGATAACAAGAAGAAAATCTATCGAGGAATGCTCTTTGTCTTGATTGGTGGAGCTTCCTGGGGCGCATTTGGAACCGCTGCAAAATACCTGCTTGATACCTATCACGTTGATCCGATGTGGTTGATTGATATTCGTGAGCTTTGTGCCTGCTGGTTATTCTTAGGAACTGCTTTTGCGTTTGATAGAAAAAATCTCACAACTGTCATCAGGAAGCCAAAAGAGCTGGCAAAAATATTTGTGGTTAGCTTGTTTGCCATTCTTTTCTCGCAAGTTGCTTATATTTATGCAGTTAATGCTACTAATTCTGGAACTGCAACAATCATGCAGTCGTTGGGCATGCTGGGCGTTTTAGCCTTTGTCTGTGTGGTTGGCAAGCGCTGGCCTCGTCGTCGAGAGATTCTTGGTATTGTTTTGGCGCTCATTGGCACCTATCTCTTGGTAACAGGAGGAAATCCAGGCACGCTTAGCCTGCCAACAGCAGGTATTTTCTGGGGCGTTATGTGCGCGTTTGCTCAGGCAGCTCTTTCGATTTTGCCAAAGCCTCTGATGGAAAAGTGGGGAAGCTTTACCGTTAACGGCCTAGCTTTTCTGTTCTCAGGCACGCTGATTGCCGTGTTCTATCAGCCCTGGAACCATATGCCTCAGCTGGATGCCTTTGGTGTTTTGCTGGTAGTTATTGGTGTGCTGGTGGGAACCTTCTTGGCGTACGGTCTCTACCTGCAGGGCGTTAAGGACGCAGGCTCACTTAGAGCGGTCCTGCTGGGTACTATCGAGCCCGTTATGGCAACCATCACCACCGCACTGGTTCTTGGAACTACCTTTAGCGTTGCCGACCTCATCGGCTTTGCCCTCATCCTAGCGATGGTCGTGCTCACCGCCTAACCGTGCCCAACAACAAAAACCCCGCAGGCAAGCTGCGGGGTTTTAACGTTCTCTAAAGGTTGTGTGGCCAGAGGCTTAGATGAGTTCCATCTGCGTGAGAACTGCCGAGTACCAGCCGTTTGGATTTGCTGGGTTGTACTTTGCAGCTCCAGAAACAGAAAGCCTTCCGCCGTAACCAGCAGCAAGACCAGCTGTGTGATCCCAGATAGCCTCTTCCCAGCTACCCCAGCTTGAAGAGCCCCAGCCCCATGCGTTGTAGGGGAGGAAGTTATACCTACCCTTTGTACTCTCAACTGCAGAAATAGCAGGCGATAAACGCGGATCAACGCCGTAGGCCCATGCAGCCTCGGCAAAGGTTGAGCCGTAGCCAGCAAGAGGGGAGCCAGCAAGATAGGCGTCAATTCGAGCGCCCCAGCTGCTTACAAAGTTGGTCTTATCGCTTGACCAATCAACATTTTGAGCTGAAGGAGTTGATGGGGTGGTGACTTCAGTGGTATTACCAGAAGCGTTGGTAAAGGTGGTCTCAGTAGAAGCTTCTTTTAGAGCTTCTTCTGCGGCTGCTGCTTCTGCTGCTGCCTGTTGAGCCTGTTCTGCCTGCAGTTGCTCTCTTGTTGCAATTGCTGCATTCATAGCATCCTCAGCAGCCTTCTTCTGCTCCTCTGCTTCTGCCATCTGTGCATTTAAAGATGACTGGGTCTCAGAAAGCTCTTTGCTAAGATCAACCAGGTGGTTGATAGCATCTGAATTTTTGTTCTGGATAATCTCAAGATACTGAATAACAGCAATCAAATCATTAAAGTTATCTGCCGATAAAAGCAGATCAATAATTCCCATAGAGCCCTGCTGCATGCGATACATTGCTCTAATAGACTCTGCAGCTTTTAGGCGCTGCTCTGGGAGTTGCTGTTCAATCTCTGCAATACGCGCCTCATTATCTGCAATCTGTTTTTGCAGTTCGGCCACACGCTGATTGGCGGCATCGTAATCAGAATTGGTCTGCTCTACCTTGGCCTGGAGCTCTTCAAGAGTCTCTGCCTGAGCTCTTGAGACGCCAAACAAAAAGGTATTAACAACAAGCACTGCTGCAAGGAGTGCTGTCATAAGGGTAGAGCATGAAGGTAAGCGTCTGTGACGCATATATTTGTTCAAATCGACCTCCGCGATTGGGGGCTTCCGATTAGTGCGCAGTTAGTGCCATCCGCTCATTTCTGGCTTCAAGCGCAAGGTCAGATAACACTTGACCTTAAAAATACGCATAATCGCTTCTCTCCGCTCGTGCGAGGGTGTCAATTCTACTTGTTTTTGGCTCCAAATGCCAACTTTGCAGAAAACAAGGCACTTTTAAAGTAGTAAAGTCGTTAGGTAAAACCGTGAACGGTAGGAAAAGAAAGGGCGAACGGATTGCGTACAATAGGTTCGTAATCAGTCCCCAAGGAGGTTTTAGTGGAGTCGGCAATTTTGTGGATTGAAGCGCTTAAATCAGCGTTATTTGGCGTGGTTGAAGGTATTACCGAGTGGCTACCTATCTCATCAACAGGCCATATGCTGCTGCTCAATCAGTTTTTACCACTCAATGTCTCTGAAGACTTTTGGAATATGTTCCTAGTAGTTATTCAGCTTGGCGCAATTCTTGCAGTATGTGTGGGATTTTTCCACAAGCTCAATCCCTTCTCGCCAAAGAAATCCAAAGACGAGAAGCGCTCTACCTGGAAACTCTGGGCAAAAGTGGTGGTCAGCTGCGTTCCTGCTGCGGCAATTGGCCTGCCGCTCAACGACTTCATTGAAGAGCATCTTGGAAGCCCTTTTGTTATTGCTGCAACTCTTATTTTCTACGGCATCATCTTCATCCTGCTTGAGCTCCATCGCGAGAAGGTCGCTGCAGCAGTAAAGGTTGAGGTGCCTCGAGGCAAGCACATGAGCCCAGATGCTGCAGCATCCCTTAAGGCCCCCTCTGCCGACAACCTGGCCCGCGTACAAGACATTGATAACCTGGACTGGAAGACCGCGCTTGGAATTGGCGTTTTCCAGGTACTTGCAATTGTTCCAGGTACTTCAAGATCTGGTGCAACCATCCTGGGCGGTTTAGCACTTGGTTGCTCGAGGGCAGTGGCTGCTGAGTTTACGTTCTTCCTGGCTATTCCTACTATGGCCGGCGCTTCTGCGTTGAGACTTGTACGCTACTTTATGAAGGGCAATACCTTTACCATTCCCGAGGCAGTTATTCTGGGTGTAGGATGCCTGGTAGCCTTTATTGTTTCGCTGGTTATGGTTCGTGCGCTTATGGGTTATGTCCGCAAGCATGATTTCAAGCCTTTTGGTGTGTACCGTATTATTTTGGGTATTGCTGTTATTGCATACTTCCTGCTTGTTAAGTAGTTTTTGACTTACAAGCATTACTACCTATGCATTTACGCGCGGTGAGTTTCTCGCCGCGCTTTTTTATGCGCAAAACATATGGAAAAAGCGTGGAAAACCTATGAAAGATATATGTAATCTCTCTTGGCTCATTTACTAAGAATTGCCTTGTCCTCTATGCTCTTACGGCTGATTTTTGGTCGTAAGAGTAAGTAATTACTTGTAATAGTTTCAGGAGGATTTATGCGCCACATTAAGACGCTTCAGAGAATTGCATGCACGCTTGCGCTTGTGCTTGTTGCAGTTCTTGCAGTTTCTGCACCAAAACTTGCATTTGCAGACAGTATTGATACATCTACACCAGGTGTAAAGGTTTCTGTTTTCTCGGCTGACGGTAATGCCGATACATCCAGAGTCCTTACAGACAACCCTCAGCATTCTGGCCACCAGACCCCTGTTCCTGGTCAGTATGGCGAGATTGTCGTTCGCGTTGGTCAGACCATTAGAGACACCGGTGCGTATTCTCACTACACCACTACTCGTCCCGGTTTTGCACCTTTTGGCGTAACTACTACGCTGGTTACCGCCGCTCCTTATCCAGAGCTTCCAGCTACTGATAATGACTTTACATATGCATTCTATGGAAACAGCAATACTGTTACCAATAATGGTGGTCAGTTCTATTTTGAGTTCACTGGCCGTCAAGTAACCCCTGCTAACCAGCCTGCTACCGTTTTCTTCCTTGTTACCATGCAGGGAGATTCAACGGACCCTGCTAACGTTGGTGGTAACACCACTCGCCTCATGTGGGTTGGTTATCACATCCACGTTATTCCTGCAGAGACCACCCCAACTCCTACGCCTTCTCCAACACCATCTGCAGTTAATCAGCTCATTTATGACGCAAATGGCGGCACCATCTATGGCAACGCAACTTATACAGAATCCAAGACTCCAAATAACCCTCGCACCTACGGCTTCGCTGAGTACAACATCATTGAGGACCTGCCTGTCCGCGATGGCTATAAGTTTGAGTTCTGGAAGCGTTCTTACGTTGATAACCACTTCCGCTATGTTGGTGCTTCTGCTGTTCCTGCAGATGTAAACAACAACCCAGCTGGCGATAAGCGCTATGTTTCTGAGACTACGGTCTTTAACATGAGAAGCCCTTATACCCTGACTGCCGTTTGGAACCAGGAGTATGAACTGAGCTACGACGCAAACGGTGGTACTGGTGCTCCTGCAGCACAGAGCGGTTATTTTGGTATTGATAGCAACACCGCTGATTCTCTTACTGATCCTAAGAACGAGACTGTTTCTGCAACCGTCCCAACTCGTGATGGCTATATCTTCAAGGGTTGGAAGCTTGACGGTACTACCTACCAGGCAGGAGATCAGGTAACCCTTACCACCGCCACTCCTAAGGTTGTTCTTGTTGCAGAGTGGGAGCCAGAGCCAGTTGCTCCTGTTACCCCAGAAAACCCTGTAACTCCAGAGAATCCTGGTACTCCAAGCATCCCAGGCAACCCTGGTGGTCCTTTGACACCAAGCTTCCCAGGAGCTCCAAATCCTGCAGTTATCCCGTATTATGGAGGCTCTGTGCTTCCATACACTGGTGATGAGAATCACTCGCTTAGCGCTATTGTTATGGCATGTGTCGCAGGTGGTGTGATTGCACTGGCTGTTGTTGCTCGCGCAAAGAGCCGTCAGACAAACTCCATGAACTAAGGCAAGCGTTTGGGCTAGAAGATCTTCTCGCTATACGCGAGCATGGATCTGATAGGCACGTTCTTGCAGATAAACCGGTCTTCTTTTGAGGACCGGTTTTTTAATTGTGGAGTGAGGGCAAAGTGGCGCAATTAATGTCCGGTTATCGGGGTACACTTTTAATCTAAGAATGATTGACACAAGGACGGCGTAATGCAGATTGATCTTGAAGGTTTAAATCCTGCCCAGCATCAGGCGGTTATGACAACTCAGGGACCTCTGTTGGTTCTTGCAGGAGCTGGCTCGGGTAAGACGCGTGTTTTGACGTTTAGAATTGCACACATGATTGCTGACGAGGGAGTTCGTCCTTGGCAGATTCTGGCTATCACGTTTACCAACAAGGCTGCAGCGGAGATGCGCGAGCGTCTTGAGGCGCTGCTTCCTAACAATATTCGCGGAATGTGGGTCTGCACGTTCCACGCTATGTGTGTTCGCCTGCTCAGAGAAGATGGCGAGCGTCTTGGTTATAGCTCCAATTTTGCCATCTATGATGATGACGATTCAAAGCGCCTGGTAAAGACCATTCTGTCTGATTTAGATATTGATGTTCGTCAGTTCCCACTCAACTCCATCCGCTCTAAGATTTCTGCTGCTAAGAATGCGCTTCTGTATCCTGATGATGTAGAGGCTCAAGCAGCTAGTCCTATGGATCACGTGGTAGCTCGCGTGTACCGTGCGCTTCAGACTCGCTTAGATAAAGCCAACGCTATGGATTTTGACGACCTTCTGGTTAAGGCATTTGAGTTGCTCTCCAAGTATCCAGACGTGCTTGCTAAGTACCAGGAGCGTTTCCGTTATATCAACGTTGACGAGTATCAGGATACCAACGGCGTCCAGTACGCAATTACCAAGCTTTTGGCATCCAAGTATCGCAATCTTATGGTTGTTGGCGATGATGACCAGTCCATTTATTCGTGGCGCGGAGCAGACATCAAAAACATCTTGGCGTTCGAGAAAGACTATGAGGAAGCAGTTGTAGTTAAGCTAGAGCAAAACTACCGCTCAACAGGACATATTTTGGCTGCTGCTAACGCAGTTGTTGCGCACAACTCTCACCGCAAGCCAAAGCGCCTCTTCACTGATGAAGGAGATGGCGAGAAGATCCAGGTATATCAGGCATCTGATGAGCGTGATGAGGGTGCCTGGATTGGTTCTGAGATAGAAAAGCTGCACGATAAGGGCACGTCATACGACAATATTGCTGTGTTCTATCGAACCAACGCGCAGTCTCGTATTCTTGAAGATATGTTGCTCAGAGCAGGTGTTCCTTACAAGATTGTGGGCGGCACTCGATTCTTTGATCGTGCAGAGATCAGAGACGTTATGGCTTACCTTAAGGTTGTTGTAAACCCCGATGATGATATGGCTGCGCTGCGCGTTATCAACACGCCTCGCCGCGGTATTGGTGCAACAAGCATTCAGAAGATTCAGACGTACGCACTGTATAACGGCCTGTCGTTCTTCTCGGCATGTGAAGCATGTGTGATGGAGGAGAGCCTTCTTACCGCAAAGGTGAGAAATGCGCTGGTAGAGTTCACGTCTGCTATTGAGCACGGCCGTCATATTGACGGTGAGCTTGATGAGGTAGTTGAGGCAATTATTGACCGCTCAGGTCTTATTCGTGCACTTGAGGCTGAGCATACTATTGAGGCTGATGGACGTATCGAGAACATTCGAGAGTTCTTTGGCGTTGCGGCAGAGTTTGACGAGTCTCACGATGACGTTGAAGAAACGCTTGAGAGCCTGCAGCAGCTAAGGGAAGCAGGAGCGCTTGACGCACAAGATGCTGCCTCGCTGAGTGCGGCAGGCTTTGATGCTGCTACCGGCGCGCTTGCTGGTGTTGCTGTTGAGCCAGATTCTGCACCTCAGGAAGAAGCTCTACATCCGCAGGTTGCTGCCGAGAAGCTCCCGGCATTTATGGAATGGCTGGCGCTTCGCTCTGACCTTGACAGTTTGGATGGTTCTACCTCTGCGGTAACACTCATGACCATTCACGCTGCAAAGGGTCTGGAGTTCCCAGCAGTATTTGTTGCTGGCATGGAGGAGGGAATCTTCCCTCATGCAAATTACGAGGCAGAAGCAGCTCAGTTAGAAGAAGAGCGCAGGCTTGCTTACGTTGCTATTACGCGTGCGCGCAAACGCTTGTATTTGACGTATGCGTCTACCAGAAGAACCTATGGCTCTGTTCAGGCAAATCCAGTGTCACGTTTTGTGGGGGAAATTCCTCAGGAGCACGTTAAAGCTATTGGTGTTGGTTCCGCGGGCTTTTCTGGTGTTGGCTGGGCAAAGCGCGGAGACCGTCATGGCACCTTTGGCTCTGGCCGTGGTCCAGAAGTCTATGGTGGAAACGTTTTTGGTTCTCGTACGCGCTCTACTGGTGGCGCTCCAGCCCCACGTCCAGCTCCTATTCAAAAGGACCCAGCGCGCGCTTCTGCAAGTTTTGCCGTGGGAGATCAGGTGTCTCACAAGACCTTTGGTCCAGGCGTTGTTTTAGCAGTTCAGGGCGATACCATTGAGGTCAAGTTTACGCGTACTAATAAGACAAAGAAGCTTATGAAGGGCTTTGCTCCGATAGTCAAAATTGAGGGATAGCCATGGTGTTGATGCATGACGGCTTGATTTTGGGCCTCACTCCACAAGATTTTATTTTTAGGGTAGTTACCTTTGTAGTTGTGTTTTTCATTGCATTCTTGATTGAGCATTTTGCAATAAAGCTCTCAAGAAAGGCTTTGGATTCATCTAAACTGCCGTCGGCATCTATCTTTGTCAACATAATCCGAGGAATCATCTGGGCGTTTGCTATTCTCGCGGTGTTGCAGCCTGTTTTTGGTATTCAGCCGACAGCATTTGTGACCGCCTTGGGAGTTACCTCCATCGCCTTGTCTTTTGGTCTTCAGGACACTATTTCTAACCTGGTAGGCGGCTTAGGTCTTATGCTGGGAGGCGTGGTTAAGCCAGGAGACCAGGTAAGCATTGGCAATATTTCTGGCGAGGTCATTGACATGAACTGGCGCTCCACCATTGTGCGTGACCGCGGCGGTAAAGTGGATATCATCCCTAACTCGGTGCTCAATAAAACGGCACTGGTGCATAGGACAAGGTGGGATGTAACCGAGGTTCCTGTAACTATTGTGCTTAAACCATCAGCAGATTTAGAGGCAGTCACTCAAGAAATTATTGAGACAATCCAAGAAACTGTTGCATCTCAGCTTGATAGAACGTTCCCTATTGAAGTCGAGGCCGCAAGCATTGTTGATGCTGGCATTACCGTTGTAATTCACGCACACATTAAAGATGATGCGAATGATATGAGTGTGCGAGACAAAATTGTACGAGCCCTGGCTGGTTCCAGTTGGCTTGCAGGAGTAGGAGCCTAACATGAAAATTGGAATTATTGGTGCCATGGAGCCCGAGGTTGCTCTGTTAAAAGAGCAGATGACCATTGAGCGCACCTATGAGCAGGCTCGTATGCAGTTTGTCGAAGGTCTTTTGGGAGAAGTTCCTGTAGTTGTTGTTCAGTCAGGAATTGGCAAAGTCAATGCCGCAGCATGCACACAGATTCTGATTGATACATTTGCGGTAACGCATATGATTAATACTGGTATTGCAGGACTTCTTAGTCCTGAGCTGCAGGTAGGGGATATTGTTATCTCTTCTGATTTAGTTCAGCACGATATGAACGTTGGTCCTCTCAATTTTGCCGCTGGTCAAATTCCAGGTCTTCCGGTCTTCTCGTTTACAGCAGATGAGGGTCTTGTTGAACACGCTCTTGCATCAGCTAAAGAAGTAGCTCCTGAACTGCAGGTTATTTCTGGACGTGTTGCTTCAGGAGATCAGTTTGTCAGCTCATCAGAGCTCGCAGATCATATTTACACAACGTTTGGTGCGGATTGTTGCGAGATGGAGGGCGCTTCGATTGCTCAGGTTGCTTGGCTTAACCACACGCCTTTTGTGGTGATTAGACTTATGTCCGATAAGCCCGGCACTACTTCAAGCGTTGATTATTTGACGTTTGAGCGCGAGGCTTCTGAGCGTTCTGCTCGTATTACTGCAGCTATTATCAAAAAGCTTGCCTAGTAATGAGGCGCGCATTTTTGAGTAACTCATTTGGGACAACTAGGTAGCTCTCCTGGGTCAGCTTGTAATTTTCATAAGTGGGAGTGGATTGCGTAAGAAACAACTTACGCTGATTTAGCTATTCGAATGTTTTAAACATAATTGAACGATATTTCGATTATCATTGTCCCGTTATGAAAGTGGTTTGAAAGGTACCGAATGATAACCCTCGGACACTTTTTTGAGATGATGGTCGCCAATCCTTTTTTGGCCCTCGTCATTGTCCTTGTTTTTGGATGCATCTTTGTAAACGGTGCAACTGATGCAGCAAATGCTATTGCAGAGGCTGTTGGAACTCGTTCAATCAAAGTAAACAATGCAATTATCATGAGCGTTGTATGCAATTTTGTTGGTTTGGTGGCCATGTGCCTCATTTCAACTGCAGTTGCAGACACTATCTTGGGCATGGTTGACTTTGGTAGCAACAACCATGAGGCTCTTGTTGCTCTGGCCGCAGGCTGCGTTGGTATTGTTACCTGGGCAGTAGGAGCTTGGGCTTTAGGTATTCCAACTTCTGAGTCACACGCCCTTATTGCAGGACTTACTGGTGCTGCTCTTGCTATTCATGGTGACTTTAATGCTGTCAACTGGGCAGAGTGGAGCAAGGTTCTTATTGGACTGTTCTTCTCGACCACACTGGGTTTTGCCGCAGGTTGGGTCATTGTTAAGGCAATTAATAAGCTTTGCGTAAATGTTGATCGACAGCGTGCCGACGAAATGTTTGGTCACTTGCAGGTTGTTGGCTCAGCATTTGTTGCGGCTATGCATGGCGCACAAGATGGCCAGAAGTTCATGTCCATTGCCATGCTTGCAATTGCGCTTTCTGCTGGTCATGGAGCTGCTGGAGCAGATGTGTTTCCACTTTGGCTGCAGGTGCTCTGCGCTGCTCTTATGTCTATCGGCACTGCAATTGGCGGAAGAAAGATTATTAAAAAAGTCGGAATGGAAATGGTAAAGCTTGAGCGTTATCAGGGCTTTGCCGCGTCCTTCTCGGCATCTGCATCTTTGCTGCTTTCCACACTGACCGGTCTTCCTGTTTCAACAACTCATACAAAAATGACCGCCATGATGGGCGCGGGTGCTGCAAAAAATATTCGTTCAGTTAACTGGGGCGTTGCAAAAGAAATGGTTGCAGCATGGGTATTTACCTTCCCTGGCTGCGGATTCATTGGTTTTCTTTTTGCAAAACTGTTCCTGATGATTTTCTAAGCACGTTTTACTGTCTTTTACGAGTTCTATTGAACCACTTAATTTATTGGAGGATTCATGCTAGGTAAGCCAAAAGAGGACGTCTTCTACACCATGTTCCGTGAGTTTGGCGACAAAATTGTAGAAACCGCTGAAGAGTATGCAGTCATTATGAAAGGCTATCCCGAGACTGCTGCCCGTATTCCTCAGATGAAGGTCTATGAGCGTGAGTGTGACGAGAAGGTCCAGCACATTATGAAGGAGCTTTACGCTTCCTTTGTCACTCCATTTGAGCGCGAGGACATCTCCGATTTGGCGCTTCGTCTTGATGACATTGTTGACGGAATGAACTCTGTTGCAGAGCGTCTTGACCTCTTCAATGTTGACGATACTCGTAAAGAGGCCATGCAACTTGCTGAGCTTACCCTTCGCGCATGCAAGACAGTTCAGGAGATGCTGAGCGTTCTGAGCGACTACAAAAAAGACCCTACCGTTATGGAGAAGGCCATTGCTGTTGGACACGTTGAGGACGAGGGCGATCTTATCTACCACAACGCACTCTCTCGCTTGTTCCGTGACGAGATGCCTGGCCGTCACACCGTTGCTTGGCTTCGTATTTTTGACCGCATGGAGACCGTCTTGGATTCCTGCGACGATGCAGCAGGAGTTGTCCGCTCTGTTGTTATGAAGAACGCTTAAGTTTGTTTCTTGTAAACGGTAAATAAAGACTAAAAACTGCCTTCCGCCGGGAGGCAGTTTTTATATTCTCTTTTTGTCCGGTATTGGGGTTAAACTGTTTATATACAAGAAAGTGGAGGTGCCATGAGCGGCTTCAAGCGTTTTTGCTACATACTTTATGTTCTTGCAAGTGCCTTTGTATTTTTAGCTCTTGCCTTAACGTGGTTTGGTCCTTGGACACATCAGGCAACTAACCTCTTGTTCACCAAGCCCTATCTTATTGCGCTTAACGCTTGTGCAGCAATTAGCATCTTTGGCCTTGTAGTGGTTTTGTTTAGAGCTTTCTTTATTAGAAAAACGGTCAAGCTCACGGTTGCCACTGTTGAGGGCGGAACAATCTCCGTCACAAAAGATGCTATTTCTTCTCAGGCAGCACATATCATTGAAGAAGACGGAACGTGCTTGGCCCACCGTGTTAACGTGCAGATTTCTAAAAATAATTCTGTAGCTATACAGATTGATATTCTCCCTAAAGAGCCTGTTGATGTTACTGCAAAGGGCTCTGAGTTTTACAACGCACTTCAGTCTGGTCTTGCTATCGTGTGCGGACCTTGTGTTTCTAGCATCAATCTTTCTTTTATCAAACCAAGTTCCTTCTCGCCAAAAGATGAAGAAAGCTCGTCTTTATCCCAGGCAAAAGAGGTTGTGTCAGAGCCAGAGATTGTTGAAGAGCAAACGTATGAACAGTCTTCCAATCAAGCTGCTACGCAGCAGGCTGGTCAAGACATTCGATTGAGCATTTCAGAGCCAGATGCAAAGGAGGTCAAAGACAATGGATAAAAGCTTTTTCCAAAAGATGCAAGAACAGTGCAAAAAATATGTCGTTGGCCATCCGGGTGCCATTATTGGTGGATTTTTAGGCCTTTTGTTTGCAATTCTTTTGTTTACGTTTGGCCTTTTTAAAATGCTAGTTGTCGCATTGTTTGTACTGGTAGGAGTTGCCATTGGTCAGATCTTTGACGGAAAGGCAACAATTTTGACAAAGGTTCGTTCCTTATTTACGGACAGAAATTAGATAGGAGAGAGCTGTGGCAGAAGAGCTTACTAATTCGCAAGAGACCGCCTCTGAAGAAATTGTTCCTGCAGAAGAAACAACAGATGTTCCCTCCGATGCAGATCTTGAGGATGCAGATTCTCTAACGTTTTCTGGTGGAGTTGTCGAGAAGATCGTCTCGTTGGCTCTTCGCGATGTCCCCAACGTGGTGGGCGCTCGCGGAAACTGGCTTAACAGAGTTCAGGATGTACTTGGTGCATCTGATACAGCCAAAGGTGTTACTGTTGAGGTGCTGCCTGATAGCTCGCTAAATGTTACCGTTTCCGTTCTTATTAAATATGGCTCTTACGCTCCTCAGATTTTTGAAGACGTTAAACGTACGATTGTCGAGAAAATCACGGGTATGACAGGCCTTGAAGTTTCTGGTGTTAACCTGCGAATTGAAGATGTTTTGACCGAAGAGGAATACGATCGCCTAAAACATCGCCCAGAAGAGCCTGAACAGCTAGATAAAGAAGAGTAAAGTACGCTAAAGTTGTACTGTTTTACTCTTTTATATTAATTATTTTATTGTTTTGTCACTACAGGCTCCCTAAGCGCAAGGAATTTTGCCATGAAAAGGCTTTCACGTTGGAGCATGGCGATTGTTGCTACGTTTGTGCTAGCACTCTCGCTCATTGGAGGACTTGCAAAGCAAGCACTCGCAGACACCACCCCTGTTACCTCAGAGACTGAGCTGCTGGCTGCTATTGCTACTGCTCCAACAGATGGTTCGCAGACTATCGTTCAGGTAAATGCGGACTTTACTATTACTGCTCCAGTCCAGGTTCCAGCTAATAAGAACATTAGGTTGATGGGTAGTGGAACTATTACCAGCGCCATGACCGACCCTAAGCATCTCTTCTATATGTTCAAGATTGCTTCTGGCGGTGCAGTTACTCTTGATGGTGCCACTATTGATGGCAACAACACTGCATTTGCCGTTGAGAACCGTGGTAGCTTTACCTTGCTTCGCGGCGTTATTAAAAATGGCAAGGCCAAACCTGATTTTGGAAATAACGGCGTAGTTCTCACCATTGGTGCTGGTGCAAAGTTTGTTATGGCTGGCGGCACCATTCAGGACAGCACGGTTGACAGTGCTCTTGGTGGCGCAGTTACTGTTGCAAATGGCGCAACAGGTGAGCTCCGTGATGGCACTATTCAGAACACTACTCTTACCAATCAGTACTCCGGCAGCGTTATGGTAAGAAATGCTGATTTCACTATGACTGGCGGTACCATCACTGGTGGCGATGCTTCTTCTATTAGCTCTTCTGGCGGTTTGATGTTGTATGCTCGTGATCCTAAGGGCGAGACAACAACAGCTACCATGAACGGTGGTTATATCACTAACAACAAGGCTGTTGACGGTGCGGGCGTCCACGTTTACGCAGGCAATCCTAACTTTGATGATTCTAAGTCTAAGGCAGACTTTACGTTCAATGGTGGCTCTATTACTAATAATGTTGCTTCTGAATCCGGTGGCGGCATCTACGTAACCTGGAATGGCAACGTTGTAATGAACAACGGTATTATCAAGAACAACACCGCTGGTATTGCCGGTGGCGGTGTAGCAACATACGATCAATTTGTAGGCGTTGTTAAAGGACAGAAGGTTCCTTACTCCAGGGTTGGTGCTCCATGGAATAACTGGCCAAATATTTACCGCGCTGGTTTTACCATGAACGGTGGTTCTATTGAACAGAATAAGGCTACTAGTAACGGTACTAACAAGCTTGGCGATAAGGGCGTTGGCGCTGGTGTTTATATTGCATCTGCCAATGTAACTCTTAATGCTGGCGAAATTATCAATAACACAGCAAATGATCAGGGTGGCGCAGTTTACGTTGCTTCAGTTCCGTATGTCCTTCATATCAATAACGCACTTATTAAGGACAACACTGCAACAGTTATTGGCGGCGGCGCTTGGTTCTGTCCAACCGGTGTAGCTGAGTTCCACTCCAAAAATGGCGTAGCATTCTTCAACAACACCGCAAATGGTGCTGGTGATGAGATTGCAACCGTTCGTGGTGCAGGTGAATCTGCCGGTGCTACTATTTCTGATTATATGCTTGGTGGTGCCTCTGCACATTGGACTAAGGATGGCGCGGTTACTATCAACCTTCCTTCGATCCTTGGTGATGCAGATCCAGCTGCTGCACGTCACACTACTGAAGAAGTAAGCAGTATCGTTAACAATACTGATTTGCTTGCACTTGAATCCAACCCACGCCATGAGTCAATTAATGCTGCACAGAATAAGGCTAAGTTGCTCATTTATGGCAACACTGCACAGCGTGGTGGCGGTATTGGTTCTAACGGTACCGTTATTACTGGTGAAGAGGGTACTCAGGATGTAACTGTTAAGAAGGTTTGGGATACTTCTGCAAATCCAGATGCAGTTATTCCAGAGAAGCTTACTGTTTACCTTGTTGCTGATGGCTACCGTGTTGACTCTGTTGAGCTTTCTGCAGCTAATAACTGGGAGCACACCTTTACTGGACTTCCTGATAATGTAACTCTGACCTTCGAGGAGTCTGCTCCAACTGGTTGGACTGCTCAGACTCCTGAGGTTAACGGCAATGTTACAACTCTCACTAACAAGGCTGACGCTCCTGTAACCCCAACTCCAACTCCAGAGAAGCCTGGTAAGAAGCGTAAGCACCGTACACCTTATACAGGTGATGCAAGTGTTGTAGCTATGGTTTCGTTTGCAACAGTTGGTGCTGGCTTTGTTGGTGTTGGAGCATATGCTCGTACTCGTAAAGATCAGTAAGCTACATATACACCCCTAGTATGCAAATCCCTCGCTTTCATAGAAAGCGAGGGATTTTTGTCAGCTGGACAATTTCTTGTTTTAGCTGGGGATGTTTACGTTCACCGAATTTGCCAACCGTTTAACCAATAAGAGCGTTCTTCTCGCCAGGGAAGGTTAGAGAAGAACGACAATACTACTAGGTGGATAGTGAGTATCTGCATGAGTACCTTATTGGAGGTTGTTATGGAGCTCAAAGCTGATAAAAAGGTAATTGTCGAGCGTAATAACAAGGTTGTGTACGATAACGGTGACACAGTCGTTAAAGTGTTCAGCGGCAGCAAACCTTCTGCCGATATCTTGAATGAGGCTTTAAACCTCACTCGTGCTGAGCAGGCCGGCATCAACGTTCCATCTCTTGTAGAGATCAGTAAAGTTGGTAATTGCTGGGCCATTTCAACCAGAAAAGTTGAAGGTAAAACAATAAGGCAGCTTATTGAAGAGCATCCAGAAAAAGAGGACGAATATCTCAATAAGTTTGTCGATATTGAGCTGGCCATTCACGCTCATAAGGCGCCGCTTCTGACTCGTCAAAAAGACAAGTTCACTCGAATGATTAATAGCATTCCAGACATTCTTGATGAGGCTACAAGGTATGAGCTTCTGCTTAAGCTTGACGGTATGAAGCCTCACACTAAGGTCTGCCACGGTGACTTTGTTCCTTCCAACGTTATTCTCGCCGAGGATGGCACTCCAGTAATTCTTGACTGGGCCCACGCAACACAGGGCAACGGCGCTGCAGACTGCGCTACAACTTATCTGCACCTGCTTCTCCATGGTGATGAGGAGCTTGCCGAGAAATACATCAATCTTTATTGCACCAAGCAGGGCTGCACACGTCAGTATGTAAACGAATGGCTTGGCATTATTGCTGCAGCAGAGCTTGCGCGCGGTCGTGTAAAAGAAACAGAGTTCCTGCTTAAGTGGGTAAATGTTTTTGATGCAATGTAGTTGGTTACAAGAACTTTAAACTAGCCGAGAAGAGCCTCGTCAGGGGCTCTTCTTTTATTACACTTCTTGTTGTTACATAAAGAAGCACAAGGAGTTAGCTATGTACGATATTGATCCAAAGCAGACCACCGCAAATTCAGAAAGTAAGAAATCAAAGCTTGAGCGTATGAGTGCAGGTGAATGGTGCGGTGGTGAAGCTGACGCAGAACAAAACGCAGCTTTTTGGCGTGCTAAGGATCTAGCCTGGGAGTTCAATCAAACTCGCCCAAGCGATAAAGAAAAGTGTCGTCAGATTTTGACCGAACTTCTCGGCGAATTGGGAGAGGGAAGCGCAGCAGTTTCTCCTTTTCATGTTGACTATGGCTTCAACATCAAGATTGGCCCGCACAGCTTTATCAACCACGGTGCATACCTGATGGATTGTGCGCCTATTACCTTTGGTGCTCATAGTTTTGTGGGACCTCAATTTAAGGCATACACCGTTCAGCATCCTTTAGACGCTGAGGAGAGAAACGCTTGGTATGAGCGAGCTTTACCTATTACGGTAGGGGATAACTGCTGGTTTGGTGGAAATGTAACGGTGCTTCCTGGTGTAACTATTGGCAACAACTGCGTTATTGGCGCGAACAGCCTGGTCACTAAAGATATCCCTGATAATTCTCTTGCGGTTGGTTCTCCAGCAAAGGTTGTGCGAAAAATTACTGAGGCTGATAAGCTGGGACTTAAGGAGCTCTTGGGTTAGTTTTGTTGGGCAGGAACACGCGGCTTTAGGGGATTGTTTAACTATTTATTTGATGTTAGAGGCGTCCGCGCTATAATATCTGTAACGGGGAGCTGGGAAATGGCCCGGCTGAGAGGCAGCACCGTATGTTGCGACCCATTAACCTGATCTGGGTAATGCCAGCGTAGGGAGTCGATGCCGTCCTTACGCACTACAAGAAGGAGGGCATATGAAAAAGCTTTCTCAGTTTGCACTGCAAGCCATATCCCTTACTTCTTTTCTTGTGCTTTGGCAGCTTGTTATTGTTGTAGGAATTATCCCAAATTACCTTGTTCCAACTCCTATTCAGGTTGTCTTTGCGCTGGTTAAAGACTTTCAGCTTCTTATGACGCATACAGGGATTACGCTTTTAGAATCCCTTGTTGGCCTGGCCATAGGAGTTCTTATTGGCTTTGCGCTTGCGGTTCTTATGGACTTCTTCAAAACGCTGGATAAGCTGCTTTCTCCACTTGTCACCATCTCACAGACTATCCCTATTGTGACCATTGCTCCGCTTTTGGTGCTTTGGCTGGGTTATGGCTTCTTGCCCAAGATCGTTCTTGTGGCTATTTCAACGTTTTTTCCCATTACCGTGGCGCTGAACTCGGCATTTAAATCGATTGACCCCGACATGGTTGATCTAATGATCACTATGGGAGCTAGTCGTGCACAGATTTTCTGGCATGTTAAGTTGGCTGCTGCTGCACCGCAGTTCTTCTCGGGACTCAAAATGAGTGTGACCTACGCCGTAATTGGTGCAGTAATTGCAGAGTGGCTGGGTGGTGATGCTGGCCTTGGCGTGTACATGACGCGCGTCAGAAAAGCATTTGCGTACGACAGGATGTTTGCAGCAATCGTGGTGGTTTCTGCATTGTCGCTGGTGTTGATGAAGTTCGTAGAACTTGTCCAAAAGCGTGCGCTTCCTTGGGACACCTCTCAAGACAGTGGAGAATCCACGCACTAATCTCAATTGGTTCAAAGAAAGAAGTGATTAACCGCATGAACGTATCTGATTGCAAGGGTTTGACAAGAAAAGGCTTTCTAGCTGCGATGGGTTTCTCGACAGCTGGACTTTGCTCAGGTTGCTCGCTTGAGCAGCCATCCGCTCCGTCCAACAGCAACAAGGGCGGTGGCGAGAAAAACGGTGGAGCTACAGAGATTACGTTTGCCCTGGACTACACCCCAAATACCAACCACACCGGCATTTATGTGGCTCAGGAGAAAGGCTACTTTGACGAAGCTGGTCTCAAGGTAACCATTCAGCAGCCACCTGCTGACGGTGCGGACGCGCTGATTGGTGCAGGCGGCGCTCAGATGGGCGTTACCTACCAGGACTATATTGCTAACAGCCTCTCGTCATCTAATCCGCTGCCATATACCGCGGTGGCCGCTATTATTCAGCACAATCTTTCGGGCATTATGAGCCGTGAAGAAGATCACATTGTTCGTCCGCGAGACCTTAATGACCGCACTTACGCAACGTGGAATCTCCCTGTTGAACAGGCTACTATCAGGTCTGTTATGGAATCTGATGGCGGAGATCCTTCAACGCTTAAGATGGTACCTTACGAGGTAGATGACGAGGTATCTGGCTTAAAAGCAAAGATGTTTGATGCTGTTTGGGTGTACGAGCAGTGGGCTGTTCAAAACGCTCGTGTTCAGAACTTTGCGTACAACTACTTTGCCTTTGCAGCTATTGACCAGAACTTTGACTACTACACGCCAGTTATTGCGGTAAATGACGGCTTTGCAAAAGAGAATCCAGATGCTGTTAAGACCTTCTTGAGCGCCGCAAGAAAGGGTTACGAGTTCTGCGTTTCTAACCCTGATGAGGCGGCAGAGATTCTGCTCAAAGCTGTTCCAGAACTTGACGCTGATTTGGTTAAAGCCTCTCAGAAGTTCTTGGCTGCTAAGTATATTGACGACGCTGAGAAGTGGGGCGTTATTGACTCCGCTCGCTGGCAGCGTTTCTATACCTGGCTCAATAACCAGCAGCTGCTAGAGAATAAGATTGATCCATCTGCAGGATTTACTAGTGAGTACCTTGGATAAGCAAACTACTGACATAACAGAAGGTGCAACCGTAGAAGATCCTGGCGAGAAGGACCTTGTAGCTGCAGCTGCATGCGAGTCGCAACAGACTGCTCCAGCGCTTGAAGCACGCAACCTTACGCTGGTTTGGGGAAACGGCCAGGTAGTTGCCAAGGACATTTCAATTAAGCTGCAGCCGGGCACAATCACCTGCCTGGTTGGTCGCTCGGGCTGCGGCAAGACAACACTGCTCCACGCACTTGCGGGACTTTTGAAGCCGCAGGAGGGCAAGGTACTGCTGCATGGCTCTGACGTCACAGGGCATCCGGGACACATTGGCTACATGCTCCAGAAGGATTTGCTTATCCCAAGCAAGCGCATCGTCGACAACGTAGCGCTTCCGCTTGAGTTGAAGGGAATCTCGCGCTCTGAGGCACGCGCACGGGCCCAGGAGATGCTGGAACGCGGTGGACTTGAGCGCGTGGCACAAAGCTGGCCTCACGAGCTCTCAGGTGGCATGAGACAGCGGGTTGCGTTTCTGCGCACGGCACTCATCGGCTCAGATATAATGCTGCTGGACGAGCCCTTCTCGGCGCTTGACGCCCTCACACGGCGAGAAATGCGTGCGTGGCTCATGTCTTCTGTAAAAGAGTTTGGTCTCTCCGTACTGGTGATCACGCACGACGTTGACGAGGCAGTTGCCATGGCTTCGTGCATTTACGTGATGGCGGGAAGTCCCGCGCAGGGTGTGGTAACCAAGATTGTGGGCGTTGTTGAGCCACAGGGCTGCGCAGATACGGCGGCGGTAGGCTCTGGCAAAGACGCTGGTCAAGACGCCGAACTGGCATCGTTTGACCTAAGCGAAGAGTTTTTGGCTGCTAAGCGAGAAGTGCTTTCGTTGCTGGGATAGTTATCCTTTACGAGCGCTGTGAACTGCCTCCCATTTCTTGGACATAAGAAATGGGAGGCAGTTCATATGCAGGTGATTATGATTCTGCAGCGTGTTAGCGTCGGCTTTTAGGCCTGGCGCACAAAATAGCGCAGCTTTGGTAGGTTCTGCCGAAGAATCGACTAGCTCTTAATCAAGATAGCCAGGCAGCTAGGTGGTCGCACTACCTGATATGCATTTCTATGCATAAACTTCATCTAATATGCTAGAAAATGAATAGACTTAT
>NZ_JDFG01000045.1 GCF_000565075.1 Atopobium sp. BS2 | reverse complement strand
TCTTCTGGGCTAGCTGAGCTGTTGCCTTAAGAAAGGCAGGTGTTGAACCCGCGCGAGGTGGGTCAAGAATAATGACGTCAAAGTTCTGCCCGTCTTTTGTTGTTGCACTAGCAATGAGAATTCAAGCGTACCCAAACAAAAGCTCACTATCCATTTAGATAAATGACCCGAAAATTTATCTTCATATTATTCCAACAATCAAAGCCTGAACCGCCGCTACAAACGATATGATCAAAAACGGAGTGACTACAAAATGTTCCTTGATTGCCAAATGCTTCATCCAGTTGCCGAGCTCATAATCAGGATGCCCCTCTGTTCCGTGGATGACAATCTTACTCTTATGTTTTCCTTGGAATAACAGACAATCTAGCAAAAAGAAATCTCCTAAGTTCAATATGCTCCACTGAATATACCCCATCCAAAAAAGATTCCAAAAGCCCGAAATGCCTGTATGTATAAGACTTGCTATTGAATATATGAAACAAATCCCGCAAATTACAATTGTTATGATGAAATTTATATTTTTCTCCTTTTTTGTCATCTGTTCAGGTGCAGCTTTCTGAATTGCCTTTGGATAAGAATCAAAAAAGTATCTTGGATTAATAAGTACCAAGACTGCTACTGCACCGTTAAAGATTGCGGCTATTGCAATCCCGTCCAGAATCGCTCGTATATAATCCATAAAACTATCTCCTTAGCAAATTCCATTCTTTGTCGCCGTATACTATGCTTATAACTTTGCTGTGACAGAAAATCAAAGAGTTTTGTTCGCGCATAATCTTATAAACATAATGGAATAATTACCGTTAAAACGAATGCCAGAATAAGACTTATTCTGCAAAATACAACAAGCTTCATCACCTGGCTTTTGGCATTAAATCCAAAGTTATCATTTCTGTAGTCTCAATACGGCAAAAAGCAGTTCTGTAGTTACAACCCTTATGTTTCCAGTAGTCAGAACTGTTGTCAAACAGTCTAAAAAAGAATTCCGATCATTTGCCTAAACCGGGGCAGTTCTTCGGAATCCCTTGATTTCAAGCCTTTTCTATACTGTTTAGTCCTTCACCCTTGACATCAATACTACCGTCTCCACATGCTTGGTGTGAGGGAACATGTCCACAGGTGTCACGCGCTCAATGGCAAACCCGCTATCGAGAAGAACTTTGAGGTCCCTAGCCTGCGTTACAACGTTGCAGCTCACGTACACGATTTTCTTCTGGGCTAGTTGAGTTGTTGCCTTAAGAAAGGCAGGTGTTGAACCAGCGCGAGGTGGGTCAAGAATAATGACGTCAAAGTTCTGCCCGTCTTTTGCCAGAGCTTGCATGTAACGAGTGGCATCGTCGCAGATAAATTCGGCTTCAAGTTTGTTGTTTCGAGCGTTTCTGCGAGCCATTTGAATGTTGTTTTCAACCTGGTCAACGCCAGTGAGCAGAAGGTTGATGCCTTGAGCTTCAGCAGCGTGAGCCAAGCAAAGTCCAATGGTTCCCGTGCCACAGTAGGCGTCAAGAACTCGCAGGTTGCTGGCTTGCGGGGGAGTGACTGCTTGCGCGGAAGCGCTGGTCAACGCAGCGTTGGCCTGCGCGGCGCCGGCGGACTTGGAACCTGCAAACTCGGAGCCAGCTAGCGCGCCGTCGATGGCCAGCTGGTAGAGCACCTCAGTTTGCTGAGGGTTGGTCTGGTAGAAACTGGTTGGACCAATCTCAAACGTGCAGTCCAGAAGCTTGTCGCTCATAGACGTTGAGCCCCAAAGCAGACGGGTTTCTCGCCCTAAGATTGCGTTGGTGCGCTTCTGGTTGACGTTCAAGAAGATGCTGGTCAGCTCGGGGTGTGCCTTGCGAAGCGCTGCAACAAACTCCTGCTCGTGAGGCAGGTGCTGACCGTTGACCACCAGCACCAGCATGACGTCGTCGGTGGCATATCCGCAGCGCACCACGCCGTGGCGAAGTGCTCCCTTGCCGCGATCTTCCTGGTAAGCGTGGATGTTGAACTGGCCGGCAAGATACGCCACGTCATTGAGGATGGCGCGAGCTCGCCCATCCTCTACCAGGCATTCCTTTGAAGCAATAATCTTGTGCGTTCCACTTGCGTAAAAACCGGAACGAACCGTGCGCCCCTTACCCGGCGCAAATGGCGTTGCTGCCTTGTGACGATATGCCAGAGGCTCGTCCATTCCGCGGATGGGCTCAATAGTTACGTTATTGATGTTTGCCAGCGGGGCGAGAAGTTCCTCTACCTGCGCTTGTTTGCGCTTAAGTTGGATAGGATAGGGGACCGAAAGCCATTCACAGCCTCCGCAGCTACGCGCAATAGAGCATGTTGGTGTCTTGTATCCCATAATTCCTCTCCAAATCTTGGGTTACTACTATACCGTTTGCGGGCTTAAATGGCACGTTGAGGGGACTGTTGTATCTAATCTGTTTCGTCTTTCTGTATCGTTACCCGTTTATGCAAAAAACCGCTAGGCTATCAGGCACAGTAATTTTGGACGAGATAAAGGGGTGGATTATGGCTCTTATCAGCAAAATTGGCATCATTGGTGCTAATCACGTCGGCGCTCACGTTGCAAATGCCCTGCTTTACCAGGGAATTGTTACCGAGCTCTTTATTAGTGATACAAACGAAGTCCTGTGCAAAGCTCAGGTAAACGACCTGTTGGACGCAATGCCTTTTTATCCACATCCCGCTCGTGTCTATGAAGTAGATGACCGTTACGAGGAGCTTGCTGGCTGCGATATTATTGTTAATGCTGCTGGCCATATTGAGGCTGCAGCAGGTAGTCGTGATGGTGAGCTCTTCGTCACCACTGACGAGGCCAAGAAGTTTGCAAAGCGCATTGCAGACGCAGGCTTCGATGGCGTTTGGGTCAACATCGCAAACCCATGCGACGTTGTTACCACTGAGCTCCAGTATCTGACCGGCGCTGATCCAAATAAGGTTATCGGCTCCGGCACCACGCTAGACTCCGCTCGACTCCGCCACGCACTTTCCGGCGCTACTGGCTATCCAGCATCTTGCATTAACGCTTGGATGCTCGGCGAGCACGGCAACGGCATGTTTGCTTGCTGGTCACATGTCTCCATTGGCTGCCTCACCCTCGACGAAGTTGCAGCTCAGACGGGCAAGACCTTTAACCTCCCAGAGCTTGAGCAGGCTGGTCGCATGGGCGGATACGTTACCTACAGCGGAAAGCAGTGCACTGAGTACTCCATTGCAAACGGCGCTGTCGAGGTCATTAAGGCCATTGTCCACGACACCAAGCTGATTACGCCAGTATCCACGCTGCTCAACGACGTGTATGGCGTTTCTGGCTTCTACTCTTCACTTCCTGCGGTTATCGGCGCCAATGGTGTCGAGAAGGTCTTTGTACCCGAGCTCTCCGACTCCGAGATTGAGGCATGGCGCAAGTCTTGCGAGCACGTCAAGGGCAACATCGAGCAGCTTGGCTGGCTTGAGGTAGACGCTCGTATTGACTAGCGTGACGCGAGGCTGCGGGCTGCATCGCGCTGCGGGCTCTGCGACGGACGCGAGGCTGCGGGCTGCGACCAAGCCAGTGCGAACAGGTAATATTGCACACCGAATACCGAACACACCTTGGGGGCTTCTCCCGAGGTGTGTTTTTGTGCGTTCAAGCTGCCTCTCTCCATTTTTTGATCGGCTCTGATTGCGAGCCTGAAAAGCTCATCATGTCTGAGTAAAACAGCTCAGACATGGCGAGCAAAACCGGCAAATAGCTCAGACTTGGTGCACTTTTCCGGCAAATCGTTCAGACATGGCGAGAAAATCAGGCTCCATAAGAGTGCTCATGAAACTAACCTCGGATTCAAAAGTCACGTCACGAAAGGTCCGCCTGAAAAGTGCAAAGAATCTGTGTTTTGGATACTTGAATTCTCATTGCAAGTGCAACAACAAAAGACAAGGTAGTGACCCATGGGTCTACAATGGCGCTTACGACAACGATCATTGAAAGGATTTCCATGGGTCACTATAGCCATCTTAGCATTGAAGAGCGCGAAGACATTATGGTCTGGTGGAAAAATCATGAAAGTATAAGCCAGATTGCTCGTAAGCTCGGTCGAAACAAATCAAGTATTTCACGAGAGATTAAAAGAAACGGTTGGACAATCATTGGAGTGGCGCATCTGTGCTATAGAGCCTCGACTGCTCAGAGAAAAACCGATGTTCGACGCCAGGCTTGCAAGAAACGCACCCTACTCGATGATCCAAGCCTTCGTGCACGTATTGTCTTTCTTATCTGTAGTCGCCACTTCTCACCTGAGCAGATTGCAGGCAGACTACACTTAGAACTTTCCTACGCTCCTGTCAGCTGTAGCACTATATATAGAGCCATACACTCGGAAAACTAGACTGTGAACTTCCAGGTGTACAGTCTGTACGTAGAGACTTAGACACCGAGGTAAACGACGGCATACAAAACACCTCATAGAGCGCAGAGGAAAAATACGGATAACTCATGAACTTGTCGAAAGACCAAAAGAGGTTGCAGATCGCCAACGCATTGGAGACTGGGAAGGTGATACCGTCATCGGTAAGGCCAAAGGGCCACGCCTGGTCACACAAGTTGACCGTATGAGCGGCTACCTTGTTGGTGGCAAAGCTGCATCAGGGTCTAGTGCTGATGTCAATGTAGCTATACAGCAAGCTTTGAGAGGTGAGGTAGTAAAAACCATAACGCTTGATCGTGGATCTGAGTTTGCTCGAGCAGCAGAACTTCAAGAAGCTATTGGAGTAAGTATCTACTTCTGTCTTCCACATCATCCCTGGCAAAGAGGTACCAATGAAAATACCAACGGTCTCATCAGAGAGTATTTTCCAAAAGGTACAGACCTCTCATCGATTAGCGATAGAGAGATTGAGGCAGTATATAATGAGCTCAATCTGAGGCCACGTAAGCGTCTGGGTTGGAAGTGCCCTTGGGAAGTCTACCATCACCAAACGTTGCACTTGCTTTGAGAATTC
>NZ_JDFG01000044.1 GCF_000565075.1 Atopobium sp. BS2 | reverse complement strand
CCTTGGGAAGTCTACCATCACCAAACGTTGCACTTGCTTTGACAATTCAAGCCTAAAAGCATCAAAGATTCGGTGGATTTGCCTGATTTCATCAAAGAATCTGTGTCCAAAATACAGAATCTTTGCACTTTTCAGGCTCGCTTTTCAGGCTCGCTTTTCAGGCAAAGTTTAAAGCGCGTCCGAGTTCGCCCTTTCATGGAGCCTGATTTTCTCGCCATGTCTGAATAATTTGCCGGAAAAGTGCACCATATCTGAGCTGTTTACCGGTTTTTCTCGTCATGTCTGAGTAAATGTACTCAGACTTCATGCACTTTTCAGGCTCGCAATTCCAAGCCTCACTGATAGAGCTCACGCATCACCGCAGAAACCATGTGTTATCTGCGCCAAGTCAAGCTAGAGCCGCAAAACCGTATATACTCGAATGAAGCGTTATCTGGCGAGAAGTCCCGTGTGCTCGGAACCCTCGTGGACCTGCCGCTCGCCACGGACCCGCCGCTCGCCACGGACCCGCCGCTCGTCACGGACCCGCCGCTCGACGCCCGCCGCGGGCTCGCCGTCGTTGCCACCTACGACCAGGAAGGAAGCCTGATGGAAGCATTTCAGTTTGTGCTCATAGTTTTGACCTGCGTCGCGGCTTCCTCGGTTATCGACAAGTTTGTCAACGTCTCCATCCCCGTTATCCAGGTTGTTATCGGCCTGCTTGTTGCGCTCGTGCTGCCCAGCGTCCAGGAGGTTCACCTGGAATCCGAGCTTTTTATGCTGGTTTTTATTGCCCCACTCCTGTTCAACGAGACGAGAGAAACCAACATTCGTGCGCTTCTCCTCAACCTGAACAGCATTTTATCGCTGGCGATTGCGCTGGTAATTGTCAGCGTGCTTTCGGTCGGCTACGCCCTCCACCTCATGGTCCCCTCAATTCCTCTAGCTGCGGCGTTTGCGCTGGCCTCGGCCCTGGGGCCAACCGATGCAGCCACCGTCACCGCGCTTAAGTCCAACATCCACCTGACCCATCGCCAGCAAACGCTTCTCTCGGGAGAGTCCTTGATTAACGACGCATCCGGCGTCGTTGCATTCCAGTTCTCCGTAGCTGCGGCCGTAACGGGTACGTTCTCGCTGGTAGACGCAGCGGGATCTTTCACAGTGCTTTTTGTAGGCGGCGTGGCAATGGGAATTGTCACTGGCTTTGCCTTCTCTGCCATCAACGCAATGCTTGGCAGGTTGGGTTACGAGGACACCGTCGCAAACGTTCTCTATGAAGTACTGACGCCGTTTCTTGTCTATCTTCTTGCCGAAACCTTCCACGTTTCTGGCGTACTTGCTGTTGTAGCAGCTGGCTTGGTGATTGCACTCCCTCGAAGGCAGAGCAATAAAGCGCTGTTTGCAAGGCAAAAATTGGTCTCAGATTCCACGTGGAAAGTCATCAGCTTCCTCATCAACGGCACCATCTTTGTCTTCCTAGGAATGCAGCTCCCCCTCGCCGTGCTTCCTGGCACCAACGGCGGCCTCAATATCCTGCAAATTCTAGGAATTGTTGTCGTGATTACCCTGTTCATGCACGGTGTTCGCTTTGCGTGGCTCTACGCGCTGGAAACTCATAAGCTCCACAAGGGCGGTCATCTCTGCACCGGAAAAGACGCCGTCGACGGCGAGAATGACCTCGCAGGTAGCAGCTCCGACGCAGGTAGCAGCTCCAACGGCGAGAAACCCGACCAGCCGCTCGCTGAACTGGTCTCGGAGCAAACCTCGAAGCAGATCGCTGAGCAACCCAAACCCACGTGCGCCATAAAACCCATCTCAATCACGTCGGCCGAGGTCATCAAGAACGTGCTGGTTACAACTATTGCAGGCGCAAAAGGTGCGGTAACGTTGTCGATTATCCTCACCTTGCCTCTCACAACCCAGTCTGGAGCAGCGTTTCCGCAGAGGGATCTGCTGATTACCATCGCCGCCGGCGTTATTCTCGCCACGTTGCTTTTAGCGGACAATCTGTTACCCATGCTATCAAAGTCCCCTGAAGCAGACTCTGACCTGCCCGAACGTCTCTACAAGGGAGAGATTGCTGTTCTTGAGGCAACTCTTGGCGAGCTCAGGAACATGTTGCAGTCAGAAAACGCCAAAGCAAAGTATCTACCTGCGCTTCGTTTGGCTATCACGCGCTATACCAACCGCTTGTTTGCCTCTCGCATCACTGTCCCTGGCTCGGGCGAACTTGTCAAAAAGCTGGTCCTTCACGAGACAGAAGTTCAGCAGAAATGCCTCGAGGAGCTACGCGAGCGCCATATTAAAACGCACAACCCCATTCCGTGGGATCAAATTGTCGATGATATTACTTCAATCCGCAGGTCAGTAGGCTATTACGGACCCATCGCAAACATTGCTGCAACAACAAACCACCGCTCGCGGATTGCCGTTGCCCTTCACGAGCTTAAGCTGGCAGCGCAACGCATCATCGACGGCGAAATCAGGCACCTTGAGGACGCAGACCAGTCCTACTACCAGGCGTGTTTATACGCACTTGAAATGGAATACGCGGAGCTTGATGACCTGGAGCGCATTGCCAACGGTGACGATGAGGAGCTGGCGGTCATCGCATCTAATCTGATGATTGACCACGAGTCAGCAATTGAGTCCATCTGGGGCCGCATCAATATCAATGATGAGCATGACTCCAGCACCACCCAAGTCTCCTACCTGCTGCCTTACAACCTGAGCTCACACAAGATGTCGCCTCACTTTAGGCAGCAGATTGCGGACGCTCGAAAGTACGCCGATGACGTGGCAGAAAACGCCCTGCGCATTGAGTTGGACCAGATTTCGCGGCTGCAGTTTGAAGGTGTCATCGACCGCGAGGTTTCCTCTCACCTGCGCGAAAACGTCTACTACCTGCAAATGACGTTGAGTGAGTAGCATGAGCGCTACACCAGATACGCATCCCACCGACGCCGCAGCCTCCCGTCCCGTTGCGGCTGCAACGCCGCACTCCACCAACCCCGTGGTGAGAAAAACAATCATCTCCGGGCTTTCCATCCACATGCAGATGTCCTCTGTAGCAGGAGCACCTATTGCCTACCTCTTGGGTGACGTGGCCGACAACTCCCCCATTCAGGTACCTGAGGGCGTCAGCCTAGTGAACGTTGGCGCTGACCTGTGGGAAGAGAACTTCTCGCCCTGGTGTGCCCCGCGCGTTTTTGCCAAGGGACCCAACTTTGGCGACGGCGCCCAAAAAACGCTCGATACCCTCATCAACCAGGTCATCCCCTGGGCGGAATCGGAACTCACCGAGTCACCAGCGTATAGGGTGCTTGTGGGATACTCACTTGCAGGTCTGTTTAGCCTGTGGACTGGCGTGTCACAGCAGGTCGCGTGCGGCTGCCAGCCCGGCACCGCCACGACGCCGCAGCTCAGCGGTCCCGGCGCGCCGTACGTCGACGCCTCCGTCGCTACCTTCCAGCGCATCGGAGCTGTCTCGGGATCGTTTTGGTTCCCAGGGCTTTTGGATTACGTAGATCAGCAGCTCAGAGGAGGGGTGGTCGGCCTCACACACGCCTATCTTTCTCTGGGTGACCGAGAAGCACGAACCCCCAATCCACAAATAATGCACGTGCGAGAAAACGCAGAACTTCTCGCCAGCAGGCTAGAGAGTGCGGGAATAACCTCAATGTTTGAGCTGAACCGTGGAAATCACTTCCAAAACGTTGAAGGAAGAATACAGAAAGCCCTGGACTGGCTGGTCAAATAGGGTAAGATTCTTCAGAACGCACGTGTCCAGAGAGGTTTTATGCCCAACCAAAAGCAATTTAACAGCAAAACTGAATCACCCGGTACATCCTCTGGCAAGCAATCTGACTACTTATTTGCGCTCATTCTTTCCCTGGTATTTGGCATTTTTGGTATTCCGCAGTTTTATCTTAAAGGCTGGAAATCGGGACTTACCAGGCTTGCTATAAACGCAGCGCTGATTGTTGGCGCATTTGCCCTGGCGCAAACACTTGCCTCGCCGTCGATGCTTTCTTACCTTCTACCAGCAATTTTTTCACTTCCGGTTATCGAGAGCGCTCTGAACCTCATCTACGAGGATGCCAGTGCTCCCAAAAAGCTCATAAAAGGCAAGCTCAAACCACATAAACGATACGCGGGAAAGCAGAAAGCTGGAATCGCACTAGCCACGCTGACGGTAGCGCTCTACTTTAGCGCAGCGCTCACGCAACCGCTTCCGACCACCCTATCTACCGCGGGGTCCTCGGGCCAACAAACCGCAGTTCAAGCGCCTGGCGGGTCCTCACAATCAGGCTCCAGCGCTCCGTCAGCCACCGCACAGGCAAGCACAAACGTCACTATCAAGTTCATCGACGTGGGCCAAGGAGAGGCTATTCTCATCGCACTCCCCGAGAAAACCATGCTCATCGACGCAGGCCCCACGGGGTCTGCTCCAAAAATTGCCCAGGTGCTCCAAGAACTTGGTCGAAACAAAATTGATTACCTGGTGGCCACCCATCCCGACGAAGATCACATCGGCGGTATGGCGGACGTCATTTCCAGCACCCAAATCGGGGCCATTTACGCACCAAATAAAACAAACAATACGGCAACGTACAGGAAATTTCTGACCGCAATCCAGAACAATAACCTGCAGATAACTCTTGCCGAAGCAGGAACCATCATCGATCAAACCGATGCTTACAAGTTAGAAATCCTTTGGCCTACCAAGGACGCAAATTTCCCCGACACCAACGATTACTCGATAATCATCAAGCTGACCGTGGGCACCAAAACGTTCCTCTTCACGGGAGACGCACCCACAAGCGCCATCCTGGACTCCAATCCAGGCCACATTGATGTGCTTAAGCTCTCGCATCACGGCTCCCGAACAGGCACAAATGAGCAGCTGGTTCGCAGGCTCTCGCCTACCTACGCCATCCTTTCGTACGCCTTAGACAACTCCTACGGTCACCCCATGCAGTCGGTCCTGAACTCCCTCCATAAACATTCCGTTGAGGTTTGGGGAACGGGTGCCAACGGAACCATTACCATTACCTGCGATGGTACAACCATTGATATATCTTGCGAGAAAAACGGTATCGTTGTAGCGCCTACCTCACAAGAAAAATCTAGCACGTCGTCGACATCGAGGTCCAAGTAATGAAAGCAATCATTGATCGATTTGAAGACAACAATCTTGCCGTGCTTGAACTAGATGACCAGCCAGGCAATATGCTGACCGTTTCTGTCGATGAGCTACCAAACAACGCTTGCCAGGGCGATGTTCTTTACTACCAAGACGGCTCGTGGATACGAGCCGAGGAAGAAACCGCTCAGCGACACACCGATATCAACGACCTGTTCAACTCCCTGCTCGCACATGACGAAGACACGGCAACTGAGTAACCCCAGATAAAGACTAAAATATGCGATTTTAGAATATTTATAAAACTGCACGTCAACATATAAATATGCGATTTTAGAATATTTTGTTACATAGCCTTCTACCTGCATAAATAAAAAAGACGTCTTGTCTAGAAAGACGTCTGTGTAGAGCACTTTTATCCAAGACAAAATGTGATATATTAAAGATTGCCGATGGCGCGCAGCCTCGCTCTGCATAGAGGGAGGGCACGCCATCCGCTTTATAGGGCCACGATAGCCGCAGCCATTCTCTTCTCATCTTCAGCTAGAAGTACTCGCATCGTCCAACCCCATTGACTCCAGCCATTTTTTGCACTTCACTAAAAGTGTACGTGCCTTTTACCGCCAATCCTGGCATCACACGAGAAGCACCACATTCCTTCTTGTACTCCTCAATCATGTTGCCAAATCCTCCGCCGCCGTGCGTGCAGAACGGAATGACTGTCTTTCCACTCAAATCCGTTGCTCGTAAGAACGAAAGCACCGGAGGAGCAAATGTCTTTAGCCAGTTGGGCGATCCTATAAAAACGGTTTCAAAGTCAGCAACGTTTATATCGAATTGCATGAGCGCAGGACAAACGCCCTTTTCTATTTGAGCTCTAACCTCTTTTACCGCCGTGTTATACGAGAAAGAATAGGGCTCTTGAGGCTTAAGCTCCAGCAACTCGGCATCTGTAATCAGAGCAATATCCTCCGCAAGCCTTCTTGTGATGCCGGAATACGAATAGTACACAATCAAAGACTTCATGTAAGAATCTCCACCATCAGTCGAGAAGAACGTACCATTGAGACATTACGTCAAATTATTTGCCACAAGCATACAATGTGATGTCAACAAAATTAGTTATGACCAGCGCTTTCCATCTGGATCTAAATGAGAAAGCCAATCTATATCTTCCTGAATACGTTGTTTTGATTCATCACTCTGATCCCAGTAGCCGCGTCCAACTGAAGTTGGCGCCATGTGGGTAAACATCCAGATGTTACCAGGATTTCGAAGTGCAGTTACAATTTCTGGATCACTTACTTTCTCTAATTCGAAATGTTCAAGCTTTCTAACATCCATAACAACGCGTATATATTTATCTGTATAACGAGGAATGCCTATTGCAGCGACACGTTCGTCCCAATTTGGTGGGTGAAGAAAAACTTTTGTACCCGGAGAAAAATGACGTGTTCCATGAACTATGCGTTTATCCTTACCAATCTTATTTTCATCTCTAACTTCCGCAGTAAGACACCATACCCATTCTGGAATTTGAGGTGCCTTTTTAATACATCTAGCAAGTGTTGTATAGAATTTTTCAGTTTCTTCACCAATCGGGACCTGAGACATCTGTCCGTCAAAAAACCTATTACATTTCCAAATACCCTCTTTTAACAAGATGAAATCGCAAGCATAAAACAAGTTCCAGGTAACATCCTGAAATGCTCCAATAAGCTTTTTAGGTGGTTTGGGTAAATTGGGACAAATTGTTAAGGCATCAGGTTCTAATGGACTTTTAAAAAATGCCTTACCTTCAAAATAAAAAACTCTCCAAATCACAGGAATCTCATTACATGTAGCTTTTGTTACATATTCCTCAAAGAAAGCCCCGCCAGTAAAGTAAGTACCTTTTGCTTCCTCAAATTTTTTTGCAAGTTCTTTGCCCTCATCTCCAGAAAAATATCCTATTGCTAGGCTTTCATTCAAATCACTAAGAGGACCATCGGCATCTCTTACAACATAGACAGTAGGAGGATAGGAGCCATGACCACTTGAACCAAAACATGCGCCGACATTAATATTCTCAATTTCGTAATCACCTACAAAAGAATATCCTCCTAATCCCCATTCCTCAGGACCGATTACACGCCAAGAATCAGTCAAAAGCCTATACCCCAAAGACAAAAAATCACGCTCTAGGCGTTTGTAATTTTCTTTAGAGGTTGGATGACAGCGAAGAAACGTTGGCATGTCATGTTTTGGAGCTTTATTACAAATAAGTTCTTCGCCATTAAGATATGCCTCGTAATTAAAGAGATGAACATCAAACTGTGTCAACTCTTTAGCCGCTAACCACTCGTTATACCAAACAGAATCAACAACATTAGGGTTCTCTGCAGAAGATTCGAACAACAGAGCAATTTGCTCCATTACATTCTCCTTTTAAAAAATGGCATCTCCATGCAATATGAAGATGCCAAAAAAGATAATTGGCTCTCTTGAGCCCGTACTATCCAGTACACAATTTGGTGGCACTATTTTACATCAAATGAGAAATACCATGGAATAGCGAACCTTAAGTAAATCCGCGCCAACAAAAAAACGAGACCGATTCCCGACAAGCAACTGCCCGGGCGTATCTCGTTTTAGTCAGTCTAAGTAATCGTTAGCGCTTAGTCAAACCAGATCTTTACAACGTCGCCGTCTGCGGACGTAATATCCACAAGTGTGCCACTCTCGCCTGTTTTTGCAGCTTCCATAAGTGCATCAAGATTGATATTAGAGAGCTGCTCCTGAGTCTCCTGATTAAGATAGCTTCCGCTGACCTGGATTCCCGAATTCAAGACAAACTTTGCCAGGCCCAGAGGTACGCACATATCTACAACGTCACCGTCATCGGAGACTATATACACGTGCAAGCCGTGTTTTGCAGAGCCGTTTCCCAGGCGGACACCCTTCTTCTTACTACCGTCAGCTTCGTCGTTCTTCTCGACTTTGACCATGCTCTTACCAAAAAGCTTGCCAAAGCTGAAACCCGAAGACTGAGTAGCAATACCCTGGTTGTCCTGCTCGGTAGACTCTTCTACGATCTCTGCAGGCTCGTCAGCTGCAACAGAAACAACCTTAGTAGCACGTTCCCTAGCAGCAGCACTCTCCTGGACAGCAAAGCTCTCCTGAGCGGAAGCGCTTGCGCCACTCAAAAGCTCGTCAACGGACACGCCAAGGAAGCGCGCAAGGTCTGGCAACAGCGAGATGTCTGGGTAGTTAATGTCGTTCTCCCACTTGCTCACCGCCTGCGGACTCACGTTCAGCTCCTTTGCCAGACGCTCCTGCGTTGCAGTTCTAGCCAAACGAAGACGTGCAATACGACGACCAAGGGTCTCAGATGAAGTAGTCATGGTTGCTCCTTTTTCTCAACTCATTATTACTGAAATAGCTTGCGGGCCGCTGATTTCACTATGAGTCGTAACAATACGTTCAACAAGAACGCATCAGTTGAGTTGGATATCGCAACGGTTTCTAACTACTCAACAGTAGGTTGAGTTCGCAGGTAAACTATGCTTTTTGACCGAAATTTACTTGCCCTAAAAGTTCCCTCCTACTACCATTAAAAAAGAAACTATTGATGTTTAGAAAGGTCTGTCTATGGCTGGCGAGAAGAACTGGGTGTTCTGGACCAGTGGTGCGCATATTGTTTCTGGATTTGAGCAATGTGCTACAGACGGTTTTGTTGGTGTTGACGCAGATGGGGTCGTGTATCTCTTTGATAACAGTCAAAATGTCTTTGCTTCTGCCCATGCTTCAGATATTGAGGGAACTGTCGGTAGCTGGAGAGGAACCTGGCTTACCATCGACGACAAGAGATACGCTCTAGAATTTGTACCTCTCGCAGATAAAATTGCTCCTCACCTGCTTATAGGAGCCATAAGCAATGTGTTTATGCAAGAACTTCATCACGGAGATCAGGAGAAGGTCCCACGAGAACTCCTCGAAGACTTCAAGATTGCATTTGAGAACGCCAAATACAGACGCTAGCTCAAGCTAATTTTTTGAATTATTCATATCTTTGCGGAGGTAGGATCCACCGATATCGACGCCGGCGAATGAACTGCCTCCCATTTCTTGGACACGAGAAATAGGAGGCAGTTCAAAACACACCTAAGTCGGATAATCTGTCAAAAAGACGTATACATGACGCAGAAATTACCACAAACATGCAGATTATCTGACTTAGAAGTGTAATATGCCCTCAATTGAGCAGATTATCTGACTTAGGTGTGTTCCGTAGATACAGAATTTATCGACAGTTAAATTTCTTATATAAGTCTATTCATTTTCAAGCATATTAGATGAAGTTTATGCATAGAAATGTATATCAAGCGGTGCAACCACCTAGCTGCCTGGCTATCTTGATTAGGAACATGTCGATTCTTCA
>NZ_JDFG01000043.1 GCF_000565075.1 Atopobium sp. BS2 | reverse complement strand
GAAATCACTTGCAACCTGCGCCCGCACACGGCGCTGACCTGCAGCGTTGCCGTCGTTGCGCCCGCACGCGCCGCTGACCTGCAGCGTTGCCGTTGCAGCGAGCTGAGCGCGGCTACGAGAGCAGAAACTCCCTGACGCGAGCGGCAATACCTTCGGCGTCCAGGCCAAAGTGCGAAAGCAGCACGTCACCAGGAGCGGACGTACCAAAGGTGCGCATACCAGCAAAGCGCATAGGCGTGGGTAGCTGCTCGGCCAGAAGCTCAGCAACTGCAGCTCCAAGGCCTGTTGCCACGTTGTGCTCCTCAACGGTTACCACATGACGGGTCTTCTCGGCAGATGCCAAAATGACTTCCTCGTCCAATGGCTTAATGGAGAACACGTCAATAACCTCGGCAGAGATCTTCTCTTCTGCCAGCAAATCTGCAGCTGCAAGTGCCTGAGCAACCTCAACACCGCAGGCAGCAATGGTAACGTCGGTGCCCTCACGCAGGACGTTTGCAAAAGGCAGGCCGCCCTTGAAGGACTCGTCGTAGATGTCGGCAACCTTGTGACGACCCATACGCACGTAGAAGGGGCCGTCTGCCTCGGCAGCAAGCCTGAGAGCCGCCTTGGTTGAGTTGTAATCTGCAGGAACAAGCACGCGCATCTGAGGGAGGGCGCGCATCATACCAATATCCTCAAGGGACTGGTGAGTGGCGCCGTCCTCTCCTACCGTAATACCTGCGTGCGTAGGACAAATCTTCACGTTGAGGCCGGAATCGCAGACGGTGTTTCTAATCTGATCGTAAGCACGGCCGGTTGCAAACACGGCAAACGAGCCGGTAAACACGGTACGTCCGGTGAGCGCCAGTCCTGATGCAACGCCTACCATGTTTTGCTCGGCAATTCCCACGTCAACCATACGCTGTGGGAAGGCCTTCTGGAGGTCGGCAAGCTTGGTGGAGCCAGCAAGGTCTGCGTCAACAGCAACGATGTCGTGACCCTCGTTTACCAGCTCAACAAGAGTCTGACCATATGCCTCACGAGTTGCTCTAGACATTGGCAACCTCCTTACCTTCACCTTGAAGATCAATCAAAAGAAGCTCTCTTGCTGCATCAAGTTCTTCTCGCGCAAGGTCAGCCTGCTCGGCCGAAGGAGCGTTTCCGTGCCAGGAAGCTTTGTCCTCCATAAACGAGACGCCCTTGCCTTTGACGGTCTGGCAAATGACCACGGTAGGAGCAGTGTTTCCTGCCTCGCGACCATCTCGTGCGGCGAGAAGAGCCTGGCGCACCTCGGTGACCTCGTGACCGTTAACGCGCAGTACGTTCCAGCCAAAAGAACGGAACTTCTCGTCAATATCGCCAAGAGAGCACACGTCGGTGACGTGGCCGTCAATCTGCAGGTTATTGAGGTCCACAATGGCAATAAGGTTATCCAGTTTTTGGTGAGCAGCAAACATGCATGCCTCCCAGTTAGAGCCCTCCTGCAGCTCGCCGTCGCCCAGAAGGACAAATACCTTCTTGGCGCGCTCGCCGCTTGCCAGAGCGTCCATAGAAAGGCCTAGAGCGCATCCTGCAGCTACCGAGAGACCCTGACCAAGAGAGCCGGAGCAAACTTCAATGCCAGGACATGCGTGGCAATCTGGGTGACCCTGCAGGCGACTGCCAAGCTGACGGAGGGTAACCATATCCTCGTCGTGGAGCCAGTCAAGCAGATGGTACGCAGCATACAGCACAGGAGCCACGTGACCCTTGGACAGGAAAAACCTATCCTCGGTGTGGTCCTCTGGGTTGTTGTGGTTGTACTTCATCACTCCCGAGAAGAACAGTGTGGCCACAATATCTGCCGCACTCAGTGAGCCGCCGGGATGACCTGACTTGCTCTTCTCGAGCATGTCAATGACATCGCGCCTCAGCGTATTAGCTGCAAGCTTGAGCTCATCATCAGTGAGGTTGCGCTCGGGTAATGCAGTTGTTCCCATTCTCATCCTCTCAAAAACAGGTGCTTAAACGATGCCTAAACGGTGCTTAAACGCCGCCTAAACGGCGCACAGACAGGCACGTAAAACAAGTACGCCCAACCTAAGCTGGGCGTACCACAATCACTATTTATTGCTGAGCCTTAACCTTTTCCCAGTCTGCCTCAAAAGACTTAAGACCGGCGTCGGTCAGAGGGTGCTTCAGACATTTCTTCAAAGCTCCAAATGGAACGGTTGCAATGTCAGCACCAAGCAGAGCTGCCTGAGTCACGTGGTTAGGCGTACGGACAGAAGCCGTAATAATCTCTACGGTGTGATCAACATTTTTATCCCATGCATAGTTCTCAATGCACGAAACAACGGTTCCCAGCTGCTCAATGCCGTCCTCACCGATGTCATCAAAACGACCAACAAATGGAGAAATATAACGGGCGCCAGCATTTGCCGCAAGAAGAGCCTGAGGTGCCGAGAAAATCAGCGTCATGTTGACGCGAATTCCCTCAGAAGCAAGCTGATGGGTAGCAGCAAGGCTCTCAGCGCAGATAGGAAGCTTAACAACAATGTTTGGAGCAAGAGAAGCCAGGTGACGGCCTTCTTCAATCATGCCCTCAGTTGTTGTTGCTGTTGACTCAGCAGATACAGGAAGTCCCTCGCAAAGCTGAGCAATCTTAACCATATGAGACTCAAAGTCGGCTAACTTGCCGCCAATCTTTGCATACAGCGATGGGTTGGTAGTAACACCTGCTAAACAGCCCCAGCTAAGAGCCTCAGAAATCTCATCGATATCTGCCGTGTCAATAAAGAACTTCATGTGTAATCCTTCCCTGTACAAACTTAAACGAGTTTGGAAACGTACGTCGTACTAAGAAAGAGCTCATCCATATTGTACAGATTCTTATGTACCGTCTGTGGCGAGAAACCCAAAACAAGTGCAAAAAGGCCGTTTACCCCTCAAACGCCTTATCAATTTTGCTGCGAACGTAGGTGGAAGCAAAGACAAGATCTTCTTTCCAGTTCTCGTTGCCGGTGTACCACATCTCTGCAACAAAGCGCCTGACGCCCTGAGGAACAAGCTGCGACAAAGCTCCCTCGTAGTCAGTGGTGCCGGTAGAGAATGGAATCTCGCGATACGCACCAGCAACAGTCTCCTTGAGGTGAGCTGCAAAGATATGACCTGCACCAAGAGCAATATCGTCAGCAACAGTGTTGCCGTAAATAAACGATGCATTGGTGAGGTTACCAGCGTCGGGATACACACCAAGGTAAGGGCTGTTGATAAGGTTGACGTAGTGCATGGCCTTCTCGACCGTATCCATAAAAGGAGTCTCCATGGTCTCAAAACCCATAACAATGCCCGCCTTAGCAGCCATTTCTACAGCCTTTGCCAAATTCTCCTCAAAGTACTTACGCGTATCCTCTGCGCCGTCCTCGTAGTACACATCATAGCCAGCAAGCTGAATGGTATGAAGCCCCAGGTCACCTGCAAGATCAAGTGCCTTCTGCATAATCTCAAGGCCACGCTCACGAGTAGCCTGATCGCGAGAACCAATAGGATACTTACGGTGACCAGAAAGGCACATAGAGCCCAGGCGAACGCCAGAGTTTACCATTGCCTGACGAACTGCTGCACGCTCCTCACCAGTCCACTCAAGGCGAGAAAGACGAGCGTCAGACTCATCAACGGAGATCTCAACATAATCAAAGCCAGACTCTCCTGCTACGCTGAGGCGCTCTTCCCAAGAAAGATCAGTTGGAGTGGCCTTCTCGTAAAGTCCTAGCTGATACTTGGACATATCTTCTCCTTTTAAAAACAGGCGGCCTTATACAAGACCGCCTGACTGAAACAGATGCTACTCACTGAACAGGCTTTAGTGATTACCCTGTCCGTAGTACGCATTTGGACCATGCTTGCGCATATAGTGCTTGTCCTGAAGGTACTGAGGCGCCTCCTGAACCTTAGGGTTATTGAGCTCGGTGAGTGTTGCCATCTTTGCAACCTCCTCAATAACTACTGCGTGATACACAGCAGCCATTGCGTCTTTACCCCAAGAGAAAGGACCGTGGTTGTGAAGGAGCGTTCCTGGAACCGCAATGGGGTCCAAGTTAGCAAAGCCCTCAACAATAACGTTTCCGGTCTCAAGCTCATAGGCGCTTTCTACCTCGTCCTTGGTAAGGCTGCGCACGCAAGGAATATCTCCGTAGAAATAGTCTGCGTGTGTAGTTCCATAGCAAGGAATAGAGCGTCCTGCCTGTGCCCAAGAAACAGCGTGGGTTGAGTGAGTGTGAACAATTCCGCCGATCTTATCGCCCCATGCACGATACAAGCATGCATGAGTTGGAGTATCGGAAGATGGGTTCATCTCACCCTCAACAACGTTGCCGTCTAGGTCGCAGATAACCAGATTCTCTGGGCTGAGCTCCTCATAGGAGACGCCCGATGGCTTGATAACAAACAAGCCGCGCTCACGGTCAAGTCCAGAAGCATTTCCCCAGGTAAATACTACCAGGCCATGCTTTGGCAGGTCCATATTTGCTTCATACACTTCATCGCGAAGCTCTTTAAGCATCATAGAGACTGCTCCTTAGAGAACGCTACGGAATGGAACGTTTGGCTCGTGATCGAAGCAATCATGGAAGCCACGGTCGTGATGGTAAGCAAAGCGATCCTTATCCTGTGGATAGATGTAGTGGCCGCCGACCTCCCAGAAGAATGGGTGGAACTTGTAGTCAAGGCGATCCTTACGCATATCCCAAAGAACCTTGATCTCCTGGACGTCTGCCTGGAAGTTAGTCCAAACATCGTGGTGAATTGGGATAACAACCTTGGACTGAAGAGCCTCAGCCATGCGGAGCATATCGGTTGCTTCCATCTTGTCCTGGATACCAATTGGGTTGCAGCCAAAAGCGCCAAAGCAGACGTCTACGCCGCCAAACTCCTGAGCGATGTCTTTGCCGTGCTTAGCAAAGTAAATGGAGTAGTGAGAGTCACCGGAGTGATAGATGTTTCCACCAGGGGTGACAAAGAGGTAGTTAACTGCCTTCTCATCCATGTCCATTGGGCACTTACCCCAGAGGTCAGGACGGTTCTCAGAAGTATCAGTAGTGGTAACGATGATGGTGCGGTCAAAGGAATCGTATGCAACAATCTCCATGTCCTTGACCTTGATGCGGTCGCCTGGCTTAACAACAATGCACTGCTCGCGTGGAACGCCCCAGTCAACCCAAATGTCAACTGCATCCTTAGGACCAATAAAGGGAACAGGAATCTCTTTGCCATTCTCGTCAGTAGTGGTCATGTTGTTGTTAACAACGTGAGCTGCAAGCTCCTTGGACATGTGGTCCTGATGAATGTGAGTTACCACAACAGCGTCAAGGTTCTTGATAGCAAATGGATCAATAACAAAGGGGATGTTGCGCAGGTTTGGCTGCATCTTACGAACGCCAGCCATGTTTGCCATCTGGTGACCAATCTTCATAAGGCCGTCACCGTGGGTGCGCTTACCATTGCCTGCCCAGAAGTCGACAGCAACGTTTGCTCCACCAGGAGTCTTAAACCAAATACCAACGCAGCCGAGCCACCACATCTCAACCTGGCCTGGCTCTACTACGGCATTGTCAATCTCTTCGTTGAGCCAAGTTCCCCACTCAGGGAAGGTGCTCATAATCCAACTGTCGCGTGTGACGTCTTTCAAATCTGCCATTACGCGCTCCTTTCTAAAACATAGGACTAGTACTTTGATGCATATGCAGGTAATTTGAGCGGCGCTCAGGACTTTGCCTGCATGCTCAGAAGCTCATCCTGAGCGCTCGCTACAAAACGCAGCCCTACTCCACTACTTTGTAGAGAGCCAGCTGGTCTGTCTCACGATATGCAGCAACAATGTAATCGCTGCCGTCATGCCTATACACCATGCAGTTTGCTGGTCCGAGGTCGTGGTCGATAACGTCTACGGTGTACTCACCGTCAACGTATCTAACAAGCAACAAATCGCGACCATCTTTACGGTTGCCAATGACTGCGCACTTCTCGCCATTAAGGTCTGCTGCCCAAAGCGCGTGAAGGAAGCTGCGCTTCTGTGGGTCGCACCAAACCTGCTCATAGCGATCGCGAGTCTGGCCCTCATGCCAAATTGCCAGCGTGTCACCGTGGAACTTGGAGAAAGTAAGAATCTCCAGCTTGCCATCGCCGTCAAAGTCTGTAGCAACAATATCGCTTGTTGGCTGGACCAGAAGGCAGGTGACATCCCAAGTACCTTGAGGGGTGGTTGGTGGCACATATCTAAACACGCCTGCGGCGGTTGAGATCAAAGCATACGATTTATCAGGTGCAGTCCAGAAACCGTGGTTCTGAACCTGATAGTTAGCAACACAAGTCAGCTTAAGCTGGTTGTCTGCCGTGTACTGCTCAAGGTTATCACTCAAAGGAGCGGCCCAAACAGCACCTGGGGTGCGCCAATCATCCTTGACGCCGGTCTCAGCTCCACCCTTGATAGAGCAAGCAAGAACCCAAAGCTGACCGTCAGCAGCCTTCAAGATGCCAAAACGGTGAACATAACGGAGGTCGCAGAGAATCTGCTCAGACCACGAACCGTCTGCCTGTTTGGTATAGGATGCAATTGCCGCGTCGTCTCCACCAAAGTTTGGCGAGAAGAACTTGCGAGTTGCGAGGAACTGATCTTTCCTGCCAGGGACCTGTGTAATGGTCATGACGCCGCCAGGGCCTGGAGCAACAGTCTCCAGAGGCTCACCATCAAGCGTAAAGCGACGGATTGGACCGTCCTTCTCGACAGCAGCTAAAAAGCTTGATGCGTCTTCTCCCTCAAACATGCCAAGTGCATAGCACTTAGGCATCTCGGCAAGAATTTTCTTTTCAAAAGTCATTAAAGTGCTCGATTCTTTAGAAACCTAAACTATGCGGAATACTTCTCTGCAGCGCCGGTTTCCTTGAGCTTCTCTTCCATCTCTGCGTCAGAAAGAACGTTGCGCAGACCAATGACGGTAACGCCTGCCTTAGCAGCATCCTCGTACATATTCAGGAAGTTAAGTGGTGCAAAAACAATGTCATACTGACGAGCAGAGCTTACGCCCTCGGAAAGAGCACAGTGGTGAATCTTATCGACACCCATGTTGAGCTTCTGGGTAACGCGCTCAGCGGTCATCTTCATCATCAGGGAGGTACCTGCGCCGTTTGCACATGCGACCAAAATCTTTGCGTTCATGTTGACTCCTTCGATCAAACAAGCTGATTACGGACACATTGTGTTTGTACCCATTTGGGCGCTACAACGCTCGCATTTAAAGCAAATACTGCATCAAACAATGTGCCGAGTATTACTAATAACCCTGAGCAGATGGGGGTCTGCTCAGGGTAGGAAGAAAGAGGGCTACTTGCTTTCCGCACTAGCTGCGGCGGCCTTCTGTGCACGGATTTCCTTGCACTTCTGGTAATCCTCAACCTCCATGAAGTACGTGTCTTTGTTTGCACGGTACTGGAGCTGTGGGATTGCAATAAGAGCGATAACAACAATTGCGAGGCCTGCGTAGGACAGGAACTTCATGAAGACGGTCATGATTGGCCAGACAACTGCCCAGTCCCACATGCCAAGGTATCCACCGTATGCAGCCATGCCAACCCAGCCAGCGATAAGAGCTGAACCGAAGACCTGGAGAAGACCAGAGATGAAAGGCATGATAAGAACTGCGCGGAGACCACCCTTGTTGTTTGCGTAAACGCCGATAGTAGCGTTATCGAAGAACAGTGGAACAAAGCCTGCGATAACAATAACTGGAGACTTCAGAAGCAGCAGAGCTGCGATTGCCAGGAACTGTCCAGCAGCACCCATGAGGAAGCCGAGGGTAACTGCGTTTGGAGAACCAAAGCCGTAGGTAACTGCACAGTCAACGCCTGGGACGGAACCCTTGAGGAGCTTGTTGGAAATACCCTGGAAGGAGTTGGTGAGCTCAGTAACGAAGGTACGAACACCAAGCTGCAGGATGGAGAGGTAAACAGCAAACTGGAAGGAAGTGGTCATGATGTAGAAGAAGAAATCCTGACCTGGCTTCATGAACTTGTTCTCAAGCAGGAAGTCCTGACCAAGAACAGCAAGGATGACACCAAAGAATGCTGTCATAAGAATTGCAGTTGCAACGAGGTTCTCGTTGAAGATCTTAAGGAAGCCTGGAAGCTCGATGTCCTCAATACGCTTGGACTCCTTCTTGGAGTGCTTGGCGAGCCACTCAGAAGCCTTGGATGCGCAATAGACGCCAAACATCTGCTGGTGAGCAACGGTAAGACCAGCGCCATCAGTGAGGTCCTGGGTAGGTCCAATACAAAGGTTGGAACCAACTGCCCAGTAAAGACCAAGGAGAACAGTCATAACTGCAAGGATAGTAACGTCGTTAAGCTGTGGGAAGCAGAAGAGGATAAGCCAAAATGCAGTTGCTGCCTGCTGAACCTGGACGTGACCAGTAGTAAAGATTGCGCGAAGCTTAGTCTGCTTCTTAAAAGCAACCAAAACAATGTTCAGAATGAAAGCGAAGAGCAGAAGAAGCATAACGGAGGAGAAGGAACGACCTGCGATAAACTCAGGAGCGTTAGATGCCTCCATGCCTGCCTGTACTGCGTTCTGGCCAAAGTATGGGTCAATGACCATTGCAGAAAGGTTAAAGCGAGCCTCAAGTCCAACAAGGACTGGACGGAATGCGGTTACCAGGCCGCCGGAACCAACCAGGAGGATCTGATAACCAATGACTGCCTTAAGGAAGCCAGCGAGTACGTCGTACCACTTTTTCTTAAGAAGAATGTAGCCGATAGCAACAATCAAACCGATGAAATAGGCTGGCTGAGTCAAGAAGTTGCTCGCAAACCATTTCCAAATACCAAGAACAATATCCATTGATACCCCTTTCAAAGGGTCCTACATACGTACCTTCTGCAGCCCACACTACAAAAGGAAAACCTCAATTACGTGCCCAAACGGGCGTGTTTACTCGGAGATAAGCTTGTCAATCTCCAAAAGCTCCTCAGGAGACTGAATGTTCTTAAGACGCTCAAGAACCTCCTCGTTCATAAGAACCTGAACGAGCATCTGCATATTCTTGAGGTGAGCATCCTGATCAGTAGCGCTCAGAGTGAAGAAAGTCTTAACCTGCTTCTCGTCGTCGCCATCCTCAAAATTGACAGGAACATCGGAGTGCATAAATCCAATAGCAGTCTTGCCATTAGAGCCAATACGAGCAGTTGAGTGTGGCATTGCAATGTTTGGAATGATAACAATGTAGGGACCAAACTTCTTTACGCACTCAATAATGTCGTCTGCATACTCCGAGTTGACAGTTCCATCAGCCTCCAGTGGTTTGCAGCACTCTCTAATAGACTCTTCCCATGTCATGGGAGTCTTCACGAAAGCATAGTGATTCTGCTCGTAGATATCGCGAAGTAGCATGCGATTCACTCCTCTCCAGTAGACTACTGTGAATCTTTCCTTGTGTTGGACTATAGCAAGAGCACACAAGAACACATCGCTTAACGACAAAAACTTGAATCTTCTGAACGCTTCAACAATTAGATAAATAACTTATATGACATTTGTCTTGTCGTATAACAAATTTCCCTATTTGTTGAATGTTTTGAATGTTTTAACAATCGAATCGATAATATTAGTATAGCTAAAGTTGAGAGTTAAGCAATACTTATCTATGCTCACTTTAGAGATTTACGTCATAAAAACCGTTGACCGCTAAATAATATCCGTTTAAGTATTCAAAACGTTCATTGAATAGGGTAAGATACACTCAGTTCTCCTGAAAAGCGTCTACACAATTGTTCGACAACCGTTCAAAAGGTGTTATCAATTTGTACGTTGCTTTTCACAGAACTGAATTAGTTAAATGTAATTCTACAGGTTTATCAGCAGTTGAGCTCTATTGGGGGATTTATGGCCACAAGTCGTTCATTTGTAGCATCACGCAGAAGCTCAATCATGAGCCTTCTTGAACAATATCGCCAGGTTTCCGTTAGCGATCTTGCCGATAGATTTGAAGTTTCTTCGCTTACCATCCGCCGCGATCTTGACGAACTCGAAGCTCAAGGCCTCATTTCCCGAAGCTATGGCATGGCCACGCTGCTTGACCCGCTCTCGACAGGACTCAGCTCTAACCAGGTAACCGCAAAGTTCAAGCTTGCCCAGGCAGCTTCCAAGTTGATTAAAGACGGTGACACAGTCTTCATTAACACCAGCTCAACCGCTATAAAAGTCCTGGAATTTATCACCGCCAAGAACATCACAGTTGTTACCAATAACGGTAGCGTTCTGGCCGCCGACTATCCCCCATCAATGACCGTTTTAGTCACGGGTGGAGAAGTTCGACCAGCTAAGAAGTCACTGACCGGCGATTTTGCACTTGCTTCAATCAACCAGATTCGTGCCGCGAAATGCATCTTGGGATGCTCGGGAATTTCAGCTGAGCGCGGCCTTACCACGCTGGTTTCAAACGAGATGCGCGTGAACTCGCTGATGCTTAAGCACTCTGAGCAGCACATTGTCTTGGCCGATGCAAGCAAGCTGGGTGTCAACTCCAGCTTCCAATATGGATCACCTGCTGATATCGACGTACTTATGACGGACGAATCCGCATCGATTTCGCAGGTAGCAGCCCTCGAAGCCGCTGGCGTTCGTAAGGTTGTTCGCGTGGGCCTTTAGAACTACTACAGCTACGTGCGTTGGACGACGAGATTCAGCTTCAATCGAATGCTTCCACTGCTGCAGTCCATCGGTTCTCTCATCCAACAAATAAGACATCAAAATTTGAACTACCCTGATACGAAAATATTCACCCTCATGAATATTCATGAGGGTGAATTCATTTGTATGCATAAAATTTTTAGAGGCCTATTTTTGGCGTTTTGAAAACACAGCAAAGTCACTTATTCTGCAAAATTGACCCTCAAAAGTCCTATTTTTCTCAGAATATCGTCATTTGCTGTGTTTTTTAGGGCTGTAAGTTATGTTTTTGGCTCTGTATATACAGATTATCTGACATAGGTGTGTTCGGGCTTCTAAAAACGTGTAGATTATCCGACATAGGTGTGTTCTGACAGTATCAACGCTACCCAAACAAAAAGCCCCGCCAACTGGCGGGGCTTTGAAGTGCAGTTTTGTCACCGGTCGCGATTTCGCGCTCGTCGCGCATCGTCGCGTGCATCGCGCCCGGCGCGCATCGTCGCGCACGTCGCGCTCGTCACGCTCGTCGCGCAGCGCGGACCAGAGAGCTTACTCCTCCTCGAGAGCAGCAGCAATCTCGTCGGTGATGTTCATGGTGCTGTAGACGTTCTGAACGTCATCGAGCTCGTCGAGCTTATCGATAAGACGCTGGACCTTCTTTGCATCAGAAACGGAGACGTCAGTTGGGGTGGTTGGAACCATAGTAAGCTCGGAACCCTTAACCTCAATGCCCTGAGCCTCGAGGCCCTTCTGGACATCCTGCATCTTGTCGTATGCAGTCCAAACAATCCACTGATCGCCAGCATCCTCGTAATCGTTTCCGCCAGCCTCGGCAACTGCCATCATGAACTCGTCCTCGTCGACAGCGTTCTCGCGGTCAGCAACCTTCTTCTCCTCGGAGACAATAACCTTGTCAACTGCGATGGAGCCCTTGCGCTCAAACTGGAACGCAACGGAACCAGCGGTACCAAGATTGCCACCGGAGTGGGTAAATGCGGAACGAACGTCTGCTGCGGTACGGTTCTTGTTGTCAGTCAGGCAGTCAACGTAAACTGCGACGCCTGCAGGACCGTATCCCTCGTAAACGATCTCCTCGTAAATGGCAGCATCAGCGCCAGCGCCAAATGCCTTATCGATAGCGGCCTGAATCTTTGCGTTAGGCATGGAAACCATGCGAGCACGGGCAACAGCGGCAGACAAGCTAGCGTTGTTGTCCGGATTTGGGTCGCCACCCATCTTTGCGGCAACAGTAATGTTGCGGGAAAGCTTAGAGAACAGCGAGGAACGCTTAGCGTCGATAGCTGCTTTCTTGTGCTTGGTTGTGGCCCACTTAGAGTGTCCGGACATTGCACTCTCCTTCTTTAGAGGTTCGAAAACCTAATTATCACATTAGCCCTTATACGTTACACGAAATCAAGAAGCGAGAAAAGACTTATTTTGCAGATATGGAGACTTGCGCACGCCTGACGCCGAGAAACCCGTGGGCTCGCAAGTCTGCACACCTCCACGCAAGTCCGCGCACCATCGCGCACCTCCACGCACCATCACGCACCTCCACGCGCAACACGTCTGCTCCTACTTTACCAGCTCAACGTGGATGGACTCCGCGATCTTCTCGACCAGCGCAAAGTCGCCCAAGCCAGCACTCATCGCAACGTTTCCGCCGGTAGCCATCGCGCGCGTCAAAGCCTTCTCGACAGCCGACGGATCCTCAAGCCAAACCGACATGAAGCTTGCCAGTGTCGAATCGCCCGCGCATGCCGTCGAAAGCACCTCTACCTGCGCAGCATTTGCGTGCCAGACATGTTCACCGTTGAAGAAGTACGCACCCTCGCCACCAAGCGTGAGCAGGATATTCTTTGCGCCGCACTCGTGAATCTTGTGGAGGGCGAGAAGAACGTCGGCCTCGTTATGGACGTCGACACCAAAGATCTCTGCCACTTCTTCGTCGTTTGGCTTGATGAGCAGTGGTTTTTTCTCGACAAGTTCTGCAAGGTGTTTATGTGAGATGTCCAGGACCAGCTCAGCGCCGCGCTCATGACACAGATCAAAAAGCTCGTCGTAGAAGGTTGGATCCATCTCAGGAGAAAGCGAGCCGGAGACCACCAGCACGTCTAGGTCGGGCGCAGTGCGCAGCAGCTCAAGCATCTCGTCTTGCTTGGAACGAATAACGGGAGCGCCTGCGTTAGGGAACTTAAGCTCGCCTTCTGGCGTGGTCACAAAAATATTTACGCGGGTGATGCCGTCAATCCACACAGGCTTGACCGAGCAAATCTTAGATGCCTCTTCAACAATATAGTTGCCCGAGAAGCCGCCAAAAAATCCCAGGATAGTGGACTCAACGCCGTAGTGAGCAAGCGTAAATGAAACGTTCAGACCCTTGCCGTTTGGTGTATATACGGCATCAGTTGTGCGGTTGACGTGTGTATAAGAAGGAACTCCCGAATTGACGTTCATGTCGATTGCAGGATTAGTGGTAAGTGTGTAAATCATCAAAGCTCCCTCTGAAACAAATATGGACTCGACGAAATCACCGAGTCCATATTTTACTTCGATTATCTGAGTCTGCACCCAAACTGTACGTAAATTCTGGGCAAAACTCAAACGCCGCCGAGTGTGCTAAGCGTAACGCTTAGCCCTCGACAATCTGGTTGCCGTTCTTGCGGTACTCGTATGCCTTGAAAGCAACAAAGAGAATACCGCCAACAACAGCGCCGATGAGAATGGCGAGAACCCACTTGAGGCCGCCATCGACAACGGGAAGAACCAGGAAACCACCGTGAGGTGCTGGGTCGTGGACACCAAAGAGCAGCGTCAGGATGGAGCCGATGGAAGAACCGATCATCATGATAGGCATGACAGGCCAAATGTTCTTGGTCATGAATGGAATAGCGCCCTCGGTAATGTGGGTGCAGCCAAGAATGAAGTTGACCAGACCAGCGTTGAAGTCGGACTTGGTGAAGTACTTCTTACCAACGACAACAGCAAAGGTGGTAATCAGTGGAGGAACAATACAAGCAGCAGAAACTGCAGCCATAAAGTTGGTACCAAACTCATAAGTTGGGGTACCAACACCAGCAGCAAGAGCCTCGGTCAGAAGAGCAGTACCGGTGACGTAAGCTGCCTTGTTGACTGGGCCGCCCATGTCAAATGCGCACATGCAACCAATTGCAAGACCAAGGACAATTGGACCAGAAGCAGAAAGGCCGCGCAGGAAGTTCATCATGCCGGTGTTGATTGCTGCCATAGGACCAGAAATACCCAGCATAACCAGGCCAACAATGGTGGTGGAAAGCAGTGGGTACAGGAAGATTGCCTTCAGGCCATCAAGGTTCTTTGGAAGACCTGCAAGGAGCTTCTCAAGACCAACGATGACATAACCGGCAAGGAAGCCGCCAACAATACCACCCAAGAAGCCAAAACCAACGCCAGCGCCACCAGCATCAATCATGCCAGTGTTAGGGTTGATTGGAAGACCCTGGATAGCAATCATACCTGCAACAAAGCCAGGAACAAGAGCAGGACGCTTGCCAATAGACTCTGCAATGTAAGCAGAGAGAACTGGAACCATAAGGCCCATTGCAATGCCGCCGATGATCTTGAGCATGGCAGCAAAGCTGTTGTAGTCAGGTGCAGTGGAGCTGAAGGAAGTAATACCCCAGAGGAATGAAACAGCCGTCAGAACACCACCAGCAACAACAAAGACCAGCATGTGGCTAACGCCGTTCATGAGGTGCTTGTAGATGATGTGGCCTACAGAATCCTTCTCAATAGTGCTTGAGACTGGAGCGTCGTCTGCCTCTGCAAGCTCGCCCTCAGGCTGAGCAACAAGAGCGCGGTCGATAAGACCCTCTGCATCCTTAATAGCTGCAGTAACACCAACATTTACCATTGGTTTTCCGGCAAAACGCTCAGCCTGAACGTCCTTATCGGCAGCAACAACTACTGCCTTGGCGTTCTTGATTTCAGCTGCGGTGAGCTCGTTCTCTACACCGACCTGGCCGTGCGTCTCAACCTTAATGGTAAGACCTTTAGCTGCGGCGGCCTTCTCAAGGGCCTCCTTAGCCATAAAGGTGTGCGCAATACCGGTTGGGCAACCAGTAGCAGCAACGATGTCATACTTTGACTCGTCAGCCACAGCACTCCCCTTTCATCCTAGTGCTCGGAACTATTCCAAACACAACCAAAAAAGCTGCTCAATGTTAGCACTGAGCAGCTTTGACAACTACGTTTTTACATAAATTGTAATCAGAAAATTATGTTATTGAACGTACTTTCATTTAGTACAGCGTTTATGACAAAAACTTTGATGTTTTTCTCGCCAAGAGCCCTCACGTACGTACCCTTTTCCAGACGAGAAGATCATGCGCCAAAAACTTGCTTCTACTCAGCGCTCTCCTGGCCAAAACGCTCTTGCCTCAGGCGCAGCGCCTCGTATGCGCAACCATACATTGCAGCCTGATTGCCCAAGCTCGCAGCCTCAATACGAGCGCCCTTGCTTACCGGTAGAGCGTACTGCTCAAAACACTCGCGAAGCTCGGTAGCAAACGTTGCAAACGAACCCGCAACACCGCCTCCAATCAAGAACATGGCAGGATCAACTACGCACGAAACCTGCGCCATAGCAAGACCCAGGTAGTGGCACATCTTATGGATAGCAAGGGTTGCGCACTCATCGCCTTGAGCATGAGCCCTAAACACGGACACCGTATCAGTCTCGTGCTCAATAGTCACAGGAACAACACCTCGAGAAACGCATTCCTCCAGGTACAGGCGGACAACACCCTTAGCAGAAGCATACTGCTCCAGGCAACCGTGGCGACCACAACCGCAGGTCAACGTCTCTTCTGGCTCAACAATGATGTGACCAATCTCACCGCCCGCGCCAAAAGCACCCGCAGCAAGCTTGCCGTCTACAACAACACCTGCACCAACCCCGGTACCCAGCGCAATCAGCACAAACGACGGCACACCCACGGCAACGCCAGCCCACGCTTCGCCCAGAGCAGCGGCGTTAGCATCGTTTACAAACGCAATGGTTGCGTTCGGCAGGCACATATTGATTGCCTGCACCAATCCCTCAGGATCAATGTCTACATTGGCGAGAAGACCAACGGTTCCATCATCTGCAACAGGACCTGGAATATCCAAACCACACGCAATAACATCGTTACGGCTTGCTTTTTGGCCATGAACAATCAGCTTAATAGCATCGGTTACCGTCTGATAACCGCCCTCGTTATCAAGTGCGGGTGTCTTGACCTTCTGCTCAGAAAGTAGCTCTCCCTCTGCAGAGAAGAGTCCCAGCTTGATGGTGGTGCCACCAACATCAATGCCCAATACGTATTCCATAAAACCCCCTAGTTGCCGCGCTTAAGCGCACCCTCAACAAGCTGCGCAAGAACGTCTTCAACAGCGTATCCTGCAGCCTCAATAGCCATTGGAACAAGGGAGGTCTCAGTGAGTCCTGGGAATGTCTTTAAGCCCATGACCAATACGTGATGTCCATCCCAAATAAAATCAATACGAGCAAGATCTCTGCAGCCATAAGCGGTGTACACCTCAAGAGCTGCGCGCTCAAGAGCCTCACGAGCAGCAGCTGGATCTGCGCCAAGTGCTGCCAAAGACTCAGGACGAACTGGGCAGAAGTGTTGAATACGCTCTGGATCAAGACGAGCATCTGTGTCGTAAATACCCTTGGTCACTGAAATCTCTACTGGTGGCAGGGTTTTCTCGCCATCTGCGTCAGAAAGCACGGTAACGCTTACTTCAACGCCATCAACCCACTGCTGGATAATGACGGAGTCGTCAAAACCAAGTGCGCCGAGAAGTGCTGGTCCAAGCTGGTCAGCGCTGTCAACCTTAGAAAGGCCCATAGCAGAGCCGCCGTGAACGGGCTTGACTGCTAGAGGGAAGCCAACGCCACCGCCAAGGCGCTCGGGAACCAGATCAAGAGCGGCTGCGGCTCCAAGATCTTTAAAAGCGCTGGCAGTTAGTACAATCTGAGGAGGCCAGATGACCTCGGACTCCTCCTTTGACCAGGCCTGACGCACAATAAATGGCATGTCAGCTTTGTTCCAGGCTGCCCTACAAGATGCAGGCCTTGAGCCCACATACGGAATCTTGAGGAACTCTAAAAGCGCAGGTACTGCACCATCTTCTCCGCCTGCACCGTGAAGGCACACAAACGCAACATCAGGCTTCTCGGCACGGAGGGTGTCTACCAGGTGCGCATCAGCATCAAGTGGTAATACCTCATACCCGTGCTTCTCCAAAGCCTCAGAGACAAGAGCTCCACTTTTGAGCGAGAAGTTCCTCTCAAATGAGGCTCCACCCATAATGACAGCAACTTTTGTAGCCATACTTAACACTCCCTTGCAGAGGATTGAGATTCAGAATGAGAAGACTCAGGTAGAGCGCCCGCCTCTAGGAATGCGCGATACAGCGCCATGCGATCTTGGACGCACAAAGACAGCCTGCGGATTGCCTCGTGGATGCGCTCTGGCGTCTCAAATGAGTAGCACAGGCGCATACTTGAACTAATACGCTGGTCAGGATAGCAATAAACACCTGGTACAAAGGCAACTCCCTCTTCAATTGCACGAGGAAGCAACTGCTCAGTATTGAGGTATGGCGGGAAGGTTACCCACAGGAACAAACCGCCCTCTGGCTTAGTCCAGGTAACATCTTTGGGGAAGAACTCTGCAAGCGCTGCGAGCATGGCGTCTTTTCTCTCTTTGTAGCGAGACTTAGACACCTCAAGCGCTGCTTGCCAATCAACCTCATTGAAGTAGTGCTCAGCAAGAATCATGTTAAAGGGGCTGGTACACAGATCAGAGCCAGACTTAGCAAGGTTGATGCGCTCAAGGAAGTGACGAGGTGCAACCATCCATGCAAGACGCAGTCCAGGGGCAAAAATCTTTGACGTGGTTCCCAAATAAATGACATTTGGATCAAGCGTCTTAAGGCGTGTTAGATCTTCTCCCTCAAAGCGGATAAGACCATACGGATCATCCTCAACAACAGGAATGTTGTACTGGCGAGCCAGCTCAAGAAGGCGCAGACGTCTTGGCATAGACATGGTGATGCCGGCAGGATTGTTAAAGTTAGGAATAACGTAGATGAACTTAGGCTTTCTGCCTTGGTCTGCAAGCTCTTTAAGCTTTGTCTCGAGAAGATCTGTCCTAATGCCTTCTTCGTCCATATCAATGGTGTGAACAGTAGGCTCGTATGCAGAAAACGCCTGGAACGCGCCAAGATAGCTTGGACCCTCACAAATAACGTCATCTCCAGGGTTTAAGAAGACGCGTCCTAAGAAATCAAGCGCCTGTTGAGAACCAGAAGTCAAAATCATCTCGTCAGGATCGGCCTCGACGCCCTGAGCAGCTAAAATCTTGCAGATGGTCCTTCTGCACTCAATACGGCCATCGGAGTTGCCGTACTGAAGAGACCTAAGTCCCTCAACAGCAACGCAGCGTCGAGCGCACTCTGCAACCTGGTCAAGTGGCAGCGAAGAAATATCCGGCAGACCACCAGACAGCGCAATGACACCTGGACGAGACAGGGCCGCAAACAAATCTCGTACTTCGCTCTTTCGCATGGTTTGAACACGCTCTGCGTAAAGATCACTCCATACGTCAAACGAGATTCTACTGTCATCCATAGAACTCTTACTCCTTACAGGCCATCTTTAGGCAAAAATTGTGCCGAAAAGATGTGCTTATTGTTTTAGGACGTAGTCTTTTTAGTATCGCTCAAATAACAATAAATAACAGGGTAAAATATGACGCAATTGCTAAACGGTTACATATGACCGGCAAACATACTGGTCACACCTATTTTTGTAGAGAGGATTTTTATGGACAGCGCACATAACACTGTTGAATTGAACGCAGCGCTTTCAAATCCCCGCGATGATATCGCTAAACTTGATGAACTTGAGAAGAAGCTCTTTGCTCTCAACTACGCAGCTAATGAGATTGGCTCTTTTGGACCATGCATAGATCCAAAAAAGGCTGCTGAAGAGCGTGGAGAAGCCCTGGCAATCCTTGGTGAACAGGTCCAGGAAACCTTCTGTGATCCTGCTGTTGGCGCACTGCTTGATAGACTTCACGAGAATCGCGCTCTACTTGATGAGACTCATCGCGCACAAGTTAAAATTCTTCGTCGCGATAGAAGCCAGCTGGTAGATGTACCTGTTGAGCTTCAGAGCAACTTTGTTCGTCTTACCACAGAGGCTAATGAGGTCTGGGAGCAGGCAAAGAACAGCGATGACTGGTCACTCTTTGCTCCAAAGCTGGATAGCTTAATTGAGCTTCGCAAAGAGATGTGCCAGGCACGTGATGCTTCCAAAGACCCATATGATCTCTTACTCAGCGATTTTGAGCACGGCACCAACAGAGAGTTCTACAACACCTTCTTCAATAACGTTAAAGAAGTGGTAGTTCCCCTAGTTGCTGATTGCATGGCTTCTAAGCGCCAACCAAGCACCAAACCTCTTGAGGGTAAGTTTGATGTCAACCGTCAGTGGGACCTTGCAAAAGACCTGGTAAAGCTTCAGGGTCTTGACGAGGACGCTTATTGGCTTGGTAAAACTGAGCACCCTTACACCGGTGGCCCTGGTATCGGCTTTGTTATGGTTGCCAGCCACGCTTACGAGAATAACGTTCTCTCCAACGTTTATTCCATGCTGCATGAGAACGGTCACGCCCTCTACGAGCAGGGAATCAACTGGGAGTACCGCTTTACTTCTCTGAGCACTGGTACTTCTATGGGCATGCACGAGTCTCAGTCCAGGTTCTTTGAGAACTACGTTGGCCTTTCTGAGGCATTTGCCGAGCCTCTTATTCAACTTATGCGCAAGCATTTCCCTGGCCAGCTTAATCGCGTTACTGCCTTCCAGCTCTTCTCGGCAGCTAATAAGGTACAGCCAAGTCTCATTCGTACCGAAGCGGACGAGCTCACCTATCCTCTGCACATCCTCATCCGTTATGAAATGGAACAGGCACTTTTGTCTGGCGAGATTACTGCAAAGGATGTCCCAGCTCTTTGGGCCGAGAAGTACAAGCAGTACCTGGGCGTTACGGTTCCAAGCAACACCGAAGGTGCTCTTCAGGATGTTCACTGGTCATGGGGTGAGTTTGGCTACTTCCCAACCTATGCTCTTGGCAGCGCTTATGGCGCACAGTACAAGCACGCCATGATTGCTGAGGGCATGGACTTTGACGCCGTCTGTGCATCAGGAGACCTAGCACCTATCAAAGAGTGGCTGGGCAGTCGCATTTGGACCTGGGGCCGAGCAAAGGACTCTAAGGAGCTTATCTTGGGTGCATGCGGTGAGCCTTTTGACGTCCACTACTACACCAAGTATCTAACTGATAAATACTCTCGCATCTATGGTCTGGCCAGCGCATAAGCGCACGCCGTAGGCGCGAGTAGAAATACCTGTCCTCTATTAACTACACGAAAGGGATGAAATGAAAAAGTTTATCGAGGAGTTTAAAGAGTTTATCCAGCAGGGCAATGTTATGGACATGGCTATTGGTATCATCATTGGCGGCGCATTTACCGCTATTGTTACCTCCCTTGTCAATGACATCATCAACCCATTTATTAAGCTGATCTCTGGCGGTGGCACCGAGGTTTCTGGTCTTTCTATTCCAGTTCCTGGCACCCAGAACGGCATTGACTTTGGTGCATTCATCAGCGCAATCATCAACTTCCTGATCATTGCATTCATTGTCTTCTGCATGGTTAAGGCCCTCAATAAGTTCATGAAGGCTTCCAAGCTTAAGAAGGACGAAGAAGAAGCTGGTGAAGAGGTTACAGCTCCACACTGCCCACACTGCCTTGAAGAGGTTAAGGAAGGCGCAACTCGCTGCCCACACTGCACTGGTGAGATTGAGGGCGGCGCACACGCTGCGTAAGCTTTACACTAAGCTTTACATCACCGCCCTTTTACACATGTAAAAGTTGGCAACAAAAAAGCAGGCATATCATATGCCTGCTTTTTTGTTAGTAAAAGAAACCAGAAAAGGCTGGGTTATTTCTTACCTGAGCCGCCCTTGCCGCCGCCATTTCCTGAGGAGCTACCACCATTTCCAGATGAGCTGCCGCCATTTCCTGAAGAGCTACCGCCAGAACCAGAAGAAGTAGGAGTTACTAGCTTATAGCCACCCTTACCATCTGGTTGCCAAGGGAACTCTGCCTTTGGTGGATACTCATATTTAGCCCAATCATCCTCACGGTGATTAAGGAGGGCAAACTTAAGAGTAAATCCAGGAGCATCAATACTGAGAAGCTTTTTATTTTCCGCAGTAGTGTATAGAACAGACTTAGATATCTGTTCAGTTTCTGAAAAGCCCTGAGCAAGAATGGGGAAAGAAAGACCATCTGCCGAAGGCTCTTCTGCAACAATCTGAATAGGAGAAACGCTACCGTCTGGATAGAACAGTGCAGCAGCTCCATCCTTATGAGCAGAGAAGGTATACGCTCCGCCAGAACCCTTATTCATAGACTCAATCTGATCACTGGTCAAATCTTCTTTAGAACCATCTGCATAGTGCAAGCCAAAGAGATAATACGTACCAGGAATGGTGGCAGCAAAATTGATTACCTGTCCTTCAATATAAGCTATCTGTGAAGTATCGTCTGGATTGTCAGAAAGTTTTTTGAAATTAAACGTAATCTCACTCTTGGCATCACTGTACTTCAGATAGTTGTTGTCGTCCTTATCAAAAAGCATTGGCACACTATCGCCATCATCATACGTACATTGAATGGCAATAGTTCCTTTTGCTTCCCACTTACCATCATTCTTCACACCTTTAAAATTATGCATGAAGAAAGTGCCGTCTTCTTTGAATGAATAGTAAAGAACGGTTCCATCGTTATAGCCCTGATTAAGCATGCCACCATGGTCAAAGGTTTTGCCTTCCTTTGATCCACCTTTAGTTCCAACACCATCGTCAACACACCAGACGCCAGTAATAATCTTAGAAAAATCTCCGGTTAGCGTTGGATTATCTGGAGTCTCCTCAAGCTTTACAAATTCTGACTGAGAAGGTGCATCACCAGTACCGCCTTGACCGCCATTCTGAGGATCTTGACCAGCTCCACCAAGAATAGAATCAGGGTTTAAGATTGCCTGCATCACGTCACTATTACAAGCAGCAAGCGTGCTGGCAGCACCGCCTGCAGCCAATCCCGCAAAAGCGCGACGAGTAATCATCTCTTTATTCATACGTTCCTCCTATAAACGTATAAAAGGCTCAACTTTTTATATTCTACTTGAAACGAGTCAAATGTTACAAATTAAACTGTATTCGACTTATGTATCATCCTACTTTGTATGAGGAAGATGAGAGGTAATCAACGTCATAGTACCCGTAAAGCGCAGGCTACCAGAAGACGCAGGTGCAATAAAATGTGAGCCCTTGCAAATCCTATGCTCTACTCCGTTGCCGCCGTCAGCGCAAACCGTACCTTCTCCCTCAATGACACTTATGCACATAAACGGCCATGGCTGAGCAATAGTTTTTGCCTCATGAATCTCATATTTTTCTACCGAGAAATACTTGCAGCTCATAAGTTCAGTTTTGCCATCAATTTCTGGAGCAATAATTTCTCCAGATGTTGGAGCTTCCTGAGCGTAATCGATAACCTCAAGACTCTGTGCTAGATGCAAGTCACGAGGCTTACCGTCATCACCTAAACGGTCATAGTCGTAGACGCGATACGTAATATCTGAGCTCTGCTGAGTTTCAAGAATAAGCGTGCCTGTTCTAATGGCGTGAACGGTTCCAGGATCAATCCTAAAGAAATCTCCAGCCTTGATAGGAACGTAATTGAGCAGTTCAGACCACTTTCCCTGCTCAACCATGGCTGCAAACTCTTCTTTTGAGGAGGCATTTTGTCCTACAACAATATCGCCATTCTCTTTTGCATCAAGAATATACCAGCACTCAGACTTTCCCAGAGAACCATTCTCGTGTTCTGCTGCGTACGTGTCATCTGGATGAACCTGAACAGAGAGGTCATCTTTTGCATCAAGAATTTTAATGAGAAGTGGGAAACGGTCTCCCTCTGCATTACCAAAAAGCTCTCGATGCGTTGACCAAAGCTCAGAAAGAGTTTTTCCAGTATAGGCACCAGAGGCAACTTCACAGTCTCCGTTAGGATGTGCGCTGATTGCCCAGCACTCTCCTACTGCACCTTCAGGAATGTCATAGCCATACTCTTCAGCAAGCCTTCTGCCGCCCCAAATCTTATTGTGAAAAAGAGGTTTTAAGAAGATAAGATCGTTATATGACCCATCTGTGTTTTTATCTAAATTTAGCATCGTAGCTCCTTATATGCAGTGCATACATGCTTTTCTAATAGCTAACAACTCTATAGTCTAACGGATTTTAATAACTTAACACTGACTCATTTAACTGCTTTTGACTGGGTTTCTCGCTAACAAAAAAGGCTCAGCTAAAAAGCTGAGCCTTTGCAGTCAATGAACTAAATAAAACTTAGAACATAACACTGAAGGAATCCATGCTGTAATCAGAACCATAAAGAGCAAGGATGGTACCACGAACAGTTGCGGATGGATCCATCTTTACGCCTGCCTCAAAGTATGCAAAGCCCTTGGTAGTTGCGTTAGGAGCTGCGTTAACAAACAGGTTCAGCTCATCTTTACCAACGGCAGTATCTGTTGTCTGGAGGAAGATGTTTGTATCGGTCTTGTTGACAACCTCTACCAGATAGCCATTGGAGTTCTCAAAGTCAACACCAATGCCGGTAACGGTAACGGTAATCTTATCGGTGTCGATAAGAACCTCAGTCTTATCGCCAGTCTTCTTAACATCATCAACGTACTTCTGAACGTTGGTAATCTGCTCGGAAGTGTTGTGCTTGTCCATCAGAGTTTGATAGAGCTGCTGAGAGTCAGAGTCACCAGCACGAGTATCTGAAGGCTTGGTTGCGGTATTTGCATCAGGTGCAGTCTGCTGTTGCTGCTGTTGCTGCTGACCACCGCCAGTAGTGGTTCCTGGATCAGCAAGATTTGGAATAAGATTGCAGCCAGCAAGTGCAAGAACGGCAGAAGCGGATGCTGCTACGAGGCCGAGCTTATTGAACTTCATAAAGGTCTCCTTTGGGTGATTTATACCTTGTAAGAGGATAACGGAAATAAGTAGATATTGTCAATTTTATGCATAGATGAACACTTAATGCTCTGCAACTAAAGCCTTGATGCCACCTTGCGTAAACATTACTGCTGAATTTATGTGACCGTCAGCCTCTTCACGAGTCTCATCATTTTTAAGAATATTGACAATGGTGGTCATTTCAGTTTGAGCAAGCCAGGTAATAATAAACTCATCATAGGGTTTAACCTGTGTAACGTTAGGATAAAGAATAGCTCTGATGGTTGCAGAGATAACCTCGGTCAACTCTTCAAAGAAATAGGCAACATGTGGGTTTTCTCGATTATTCACAAGAATCTGCGCCACGTACCTATTGCCGTACAGAAGGTCCAAGAATTTCTCGAGCGTTTCTTTATCACCCAAAGGAGTGTCTTCAAGATTTCTTTCGCCAGAGACCAGCAGATGATCTTTGTAATCCTCAAGAATCTGAATTGCGCCTTCAGTGAAAGGAATCAAAACATTCTTAAAGAGGTCCTCTTTGTTATCAAAGAAGAAATAAAGAGCGCCCGTGGTAACGCCTGCATGTGCACAAATCTGTCGAAGTGAAGCTTTATCGTATCCCTGTAAAGCAAACTCTTGCTCTGCGGATTTAAGAAGCTTGTGACGTGTGTCACAACTTTCTGTTTGTGGTCGCCTCGACATTGCTGCCGCTCCTTTATAAATGTTTTAAATCCCCTTGTAATAAGGAGATTCCCCCAAATCAATACTACCTTGTTTTAAGAGGAACATATAACAGAAAGTTAACTAATTATGCAGAAATCTATAAGCGCTACATAACAACTTTTGTGATATTTACTTAATTCTTTGATATTGATCAGACGAGAAACACGTCAGAGGCATAATAAAACCCTGCTATGTTACATAACAGGGTTTTAAGACATACCGTTAACCCAAATTATCCTTACGCTTAATAAATTCTCCGCAGATATATGACTTCCTTAGATACTCGCGATTAAACGGATCTTTGACGGGAACAAAATCCTCTGGAGACTTAGCAAAGTGCATGGCGAAAAGCTCATGGATATGTGGATCAGCCAGCAAATAGCCGCGCGAGCAGTACGCCTGATACATCTGGGCGTCCTCGTTAAATTTGAACGAGCTAAAAGCGCAGTCTGAACAGTGTAGTCCAGCCATCTTGCACATCTCCTACTCTTCAGATAGCCCCATGCAATCTGAACAACGCTGAATCATACGCGTATACAGCAAGTATGGCATTGAAAACAATAAAAATAGTCAAAAATACTTATTCGACGCCAAGAATTTCCGGGAGCGTGTAATCTGAACCGTTCCCCGAGGAAACAACAGGTTGAAGGTATTCTCTATTGTCATTTCCGTCATGCATAACAGTAGGATTTGGAAGATTAACACCCTCGGCTAAATTCTTCTTCTGCATCTCTGTAAGCTCCACGCCAGCATCAACAAGATCTTTAAGATGCTCAACCCAGAGTTGATCAAGACTTAAGGAGAAAAAGTCAGCGATAACCTTTGCTTTATCAAATGAAGGCCACTTACGGCGCTCGGTGCAAATATAAGAGACATACGCACGTGACCAATGTGAGAATTCGCACAGGTCTACCTGGCGCTTGCCACTTTCTTGTAACAACCTTGCTACTGTCCTACCCAAACCTGGGTCGGTCTTTTTGGTAACACCTGCCTTAGCCATCTCACAGCCCCATCTGCTCAAACGATGCCTTAAAAACATGCGTATGTTTTATGCATAGTCCCGCGTTGTTACCGTATCATACTACACTAAAATATCTTCAGATACAATTTGTTATGTTGTTTTACAAGCGGAAATTTAAAGAAAATTGCATACCTGTTACGTAAATAAATCGTAAGTGACTCTTCTGTCTGAGATTAATTGGCTATACAAAAGATATGCAAAAATCAATTCCTCTATGCAAAATAATGTATTGGCGATTTTATGCAATAACAAAGAACCTCTATATGAACTGCCTCCCATTTCTTGGACATAAGAAATGGGAGGCAGTTCAAAACACACCTAAGTCGGATAATCTGTTAAAAAGACGTATACATGACGCTGAAAATACCTCAATCATG
>NZ_JDFG01000042.1 GCF_000565075.1 Atopobium sp. BS2 | reverse complement strand
TGGGTTGGAAGTGCCCTTGGGAAGTCTACCATCACCAAACGTTGCACTTGCTTTGACAATTCAAGCCTCTAAAATCTTTTCGCGAAGTTCTATTCCCACTCGGTGGCAGCGTTTCTGCCGTCTTGTCATTCCAGTTGCGCCCAGTTTTCAGTGCCGTCTCTAGCCGAGTGCCGCCAGGTGACGCCATGTCGCGTTTCGTCGGCCCCGGGGACAAAAGCTGGGACAACTTCAAAAACTATTTTCAAACTCAGGGCCTTGAGTTTTTGTTTTTGTCCCAAGGGGCACGGCGGACAGCCTTTAGAGGTTCGATATCGACGAAAACGCCCGTTTTGAAACTCAAACGCCCTTTAGTCTGCAAGCCGCCAGCTGCAATCGCAAGTGAATTAACGCGGGTGGCTTGCGCACCGCTCGCAAAACCCCAGGTCGCAGGTCTTCGCCATTCGTGAACAAAGTGAGTAGTCTCAGGTGGCTTGCTTATGAGTTGGCGAACGGGCCTTCAGGATTCAGGGCAAACATGCTGGTAGAATAGGATTCTCAAATCAATGACAGGAGATTGACGATGGCAGACGGCCAAAACAGGAAGCCCATCCTCACAATAGAGCAGCAAATCATGCACCTGAAGCAGAGGGGAGTCTCCTTCGAGCTGTGCGCCGAAGCGGAAGCCGCACGCATCCTGACCGGCCAAGACCACTATTTCAGACTCGCTGCCTACCGCGTGCTGTTCCCCAAACGCGTGGGCGGGCCGCGAGACGGCCAATACGCCGGGCTCGACTTCGGGCACCTTGTCGACCTCGCCGCCATCGATCGCGAGCTTCGCGGCTTCCTGCTGCCCCTGACTCTCGATGTGGAGAACTCCGCGAAGACCAGACTAATCGAGCGCATTACCGAGAAGCCAGGCGAGGACGGCTACTCGATCCTTTCCGACTACCTCGCCGCCCTCAACCACGGCGACCGCAACCGCAGGGAAGGCGAGCTCAGGCGTCTGCAGAACGATGCCTACCTGGGACCGCTCGTCTCGAGGTACCCGATTGGCGAGATGCCGGCGTGGGTGTTTCTTGAACTTTCGTCCTTCGGCGCCTTCGCCGACTTTTACCTCTTCTGCGCCAATCGGTGGGGCGATTCCGGGATGAGGGACGAACACTACATGCTCAGGCGCGCGAACTCGCTGCGAAACGCCGCAGCGCATTCGAGCGCCATCGTGAACGGGCTTGGCTTTCCGTTGAGCGCACCGCAGCTGAGGTACCCGGCACCGTTGGCCGCGGCTCTCGGCGAAATCGGCATGTCCAAGCGCCTCAGGCGCTCGAAGATGCGCAATCCGCGCATCCTGCAGATGGCCGTTCTAGCTTACGCCTACTCTAGATTCGTTCCCAGGGAGAAAGCGGAGGGAACCCCCGAGAGGCTACTCGCACTTGCCGATAGATCCAAGCTTCACGGCGACTGGTACGCGAGTAACACCGTAATAACCTCGTCGCACGACTTCATCGCGAGGGTCTTCAAGGCTTGGCTCGGGTAGCCCCTCTTTCCAACAGCGCGGGTATCGCCGTTCACGATCAATGCGTGTGCACCCAAAACCCGCGGGATTGACAATGGGGCGTTTAGCTGCATAATAGTTACTAGTTAGAAACCCTCGGGTTTGCGGGGCGGGATCGTGAAAGCGATTCTGCCCTATTTTTTCCTCCGTCTGCTCCAAATCAAGTAGTTCGAAGATAGCCTGTAGGTGTCCTCATGGGCGCCTTTTATTTTCAGGGAATCAGTCGTGAACTAATGAACGCGGCCATCGGCCGCTTCATGAACGAGTGACCGGCTTGACCTAGATCGAACCGCCTTCATCTCCGTCTAGGCGCCGGCAATCAACACCGTAAATCCGCGCGTGCTACAATGCGGACATCAGAGACGAAAACACAGTCCCCGTCGGGTAGTCGTGGGCGTGCGGGAGTCCGCATCAGTAACCTGCCTCCTTGGTTGTCCCTTCTCTGCATGGTCATCTACATAAAGGAGGAACCAACCGTGCAGATCAGCGTGTCGTCCACCCTGACCGTATATCACGACGGCCAATTCTGGGTCGGGCTGGCGGAGCACGTCGGGGGCGGAAGGTACGGCGTCGCCCGCATCGTCTTCGGCGCGGAGCCGTCCGATGAGGAGATCCTGCGATTCGTTACAAGCGAATGGGAGAAGCTCTCGTTCTTCGGCGACGAGGCCGCTGAAACAAGCAAGCCCGCGAAGAACCCCAAGCGGCGCGCCCGTGAGGCGGCGAAAGCCCTCAAGCGGCCAGCGGTGAGCACCAAGGCGCAGCAGGCTCTCGCGGCACAGCGGGAAGCGATGAAGCGGAAGTCGGTTCAAGCAAGAAGCCAGCGCCGCGCGGATGAGGCGGAGGCGCGCTTCGAGCAGAGAAATCTGAAGCGCAAGCAGAAGCATCGCGGGCATTGATCGGCGATAGGTCTTGGCGTGAACAGGGCTACGTCCCCTGTTCACGCCAAGGTTCGATTGGTTTCATGCTTGCATTGTCGCAAAGTTCGCAACAATGCAAGCATGGATATCTCACGGGGCGCGAAGCTGCAAAGGTTGCCTGCAGGTTGCCAAATGAAAAGTCCCTGGCCCGTTGGTACAGGTCAGGGAATCGGAAACGCTATATATCGCTTACTCCCACTCGGATTCCTATTTTTGCATCGTCGTTAATCGTGGTTTCGTCTGGTTGTGTGTCGTGGGCACAGTAGACACTAGTGTTCGGAAACCCGAGTACTCAAACGATACTCATTGTGTTAGTTATTCAAGGCGTTCGGACGTTTTGCGCTAAAAAGGGATATCCGAGTAGGCCCAAGAAGGTCCTGCCGCCTGATTGGCGGGAGCCAAGCCTTGCGGTGCTGCTGCAATAGGGCAATTAAGAGCGGTGACCAAATCGTTCACAAATGGAGGTACTAGGCCAGACAACTCCGCAACGAAGCGTGCAACGGCAGGCTTTCCACTGATTCGGTAATATGTCTTCGCGCTTGTTTCGTACGTTTCGTAATCGGGGATTTCGTTCATTGTCGTTGTTTCGAAATCTTTTGAGAAGTAGGCATAGTTGCCGCCAACTTCGAAAGAAGAAGTGCCAAGATTCATGGAACTGATTCCCAAGAGCCCAGCAAGCTCTTTGTTGTTGCATTTCGATTCATCGCCGTCAAACAAGCAGAAGCAATCAATTCTGAAGGCGGTGAATAGTCGGTAGAGGGAGGGGATATTGCCCTTTCCTCCGCAGCCGATAATTTCCAGGCCAGCGGCAGACGGTGAAAAGCCAGCTCTCTTGAAATAAATTGGGAGTGCTTGCGTTTCGGTAGGACCTTCAACAAGAAGAATCTTGCTAGCGAAGAATCCTTTAGTAATCTCAGAATTGAGTTTTGCTTGATAGAAGCGAGAAATACCGATTTCGGACACTTTGCTGCTTGGAACACCCATCGCTACACACTGGTCAACCAGGTCTTGAGGAGACAATTGGACAACATCGGTAATACCCCGATTATCTTTCCAGACTCTAACTGCTCCCTCCAAGTTGCCCGGATCGATAAAGTCAGCTGAATGGGTCGAAATGATGACCTGGATGCCGCCATCACAAAGATCATAAATGTACTCTTTAAGCCAACGTTGCGCCAAGGGATGCAGGTGAGCCTCGGGCTCTTCGAGTGCTAGAACTATCGAGTCAGAACCAAACGTCTGCATGAATGCCTTAGCAAACGCCATGAGCAAAACTTGTTGTTCGCCAGTACCGAACTCCTCGAAAGCGCGAACGTCATTTCCTTCTTTAGCCAGTATTCTCATCGCGTTGGCATAGTTATTTGGATCATAAGCGGAGAAGTCCACCTCGAGCTTGTGTATAAATCCCTGGACAGAATCTTGCACTGTCGCAGCGAAATGGCCAGCAAAGGAGGCATACTCCGGGATGCCTTCAAACACATCTTTTATTTGCTGAAAGGCATTATCCAGGGAATCCTTGTCATTCTCGTTGAGCGCAGAATGAACGGCATGGGAAAACTTGCTCAACAGGGTGTATTTACTTGAGTAGCTGAGTTGATAGGCGATGCTTCTTTCGGCATCAACGAGATACGCCTGGATTGCACTTCTGTCCGCATTGGAGATGTATAGCTTCTTCTCGTGGGAGTCGCAATAAGTATTTTCGGATGCTTCTTTGCAATACTTTACGTAGCACTCGCAATACTCATTACCATTTCGGTCTCTATGATATGGGGCATCAAAATGACACCCAATCCAGGCATTAGGATACTTTGCTTTATCGCGCATGAAGAAATCACTATCTTGCATCTCGATATATGGTGCAAAACGCTCTCCGAGTATGCGAGAGATGGCGGAAATGATGTTTGATTTACCAGCGTTGTTCGGCCCGAACAGGACCAGGGGCTTTCCTTCGGGAATGGTTAAATCAATGTGCTCGATAGAACGGTACTGGTCAATTACGATCCTTGTCGCCTTCAAAACTATCCCTACTTTCCAGTCCAAGGACTCTTGCCGTCAGGGTATTCACCCAATAGCCAGGGTCATAGGCTTGCTTCCAATCCTCGTATTCCTCACGGGTGATTTCCTTAACATCAAGCTTCTTCTTCATCTTGTTTCAGTCCCTAAGGAAGCCGTCGAAGTTCATGCCAGCAATCATAAAGCCGCCGGTGATGGCAGGACGATCGTTGATCTCGGTGATGGCGTAGCCATACAGCTCGTCGTTCTCCAGCAGGGCATAGAAGAACTCCATCGAAGGACCGAACTCCGGTGCGGATAGGTATCCCGACCTGACCCCAGCGCCATCGCAATACGCTCCAGGACTTCCTTCTTGGGTTTACGATCGCCCAACTCATAGCTGCGCATTGCGCTCTCACTGATGCCGCTGAGCTCCGCGAGCTGCTTCTGGGTGAGCTGCCTTTTCTCTCTGAGCCTCTTGATTTTGTAGGAGCAAAGCGTTGTCAAGCCGCCCTTGCGCTTTCCACCAAACATTTTTCGACCTGACGTAACGGATTCCATCTAGTGCGGCTGAAGCGCTGTCCAAATGCTAACACCTCACGAATTCGTCAGCAATTCCCGTAATTTCAATCGCCTTAGCCGAACCCGATTGCTTCCGTTTTCCCTGAAATGGCAAGAATCTTAACTCCCCATTAACCACCTGGGGAAACGCCGTACGGAGACCGTAAAAATGCCCGTTAAGTTTGATTTGAGTTTCACGAACCCCGAAACGGCCCCTTTTCGCCCTTGGGGACAAAAACCGCGCGTCCACTCACTTGGGATAAATCTTTACTCCCGTTCCCCCGAATACCGCCCAGTGCTTTGCCGTCTTGAAACACGGGGAGTAAATGGCAAAACTGCAGGTGAAAGGGAGTAAAACGGCAAAGAAAAAGCCTCCGTCCCAGCACGGGAACGGAGGCTTGATCATCGAGTTTACTCACCGCCGTCGCTGGAGGCTTTGCCGTGATTGACATATGAAACGAAACTCAACGGCACAGTGCGGCACTCAAAATCGCAGGTCAGAATCCTATCAGCCTACTCCCACTCGGTGGTTATAGTTTTGCCGTCTCGTCACTCCAGTTGCACCCAGTTTTCGGCGGCATCTCGAAGTGAGTGCCGCTGAATGACGCGACGTCGCGTTTCATCGGCTTCGGGGACAAAAGCTGGGACAACTTCAAAAACCATTTTCAAACTCAGAGTATTGAGTTTTTATTTTTGTCCCAAGGGGCACGGAGAGCCGCCTTTGGAGGCTCGATATCGCCGAAAAACGCCCGTTTTGAAACTCAACCGCCTTTGAGCCTGCAAACCACCAGCTTCAACAGTAAGTGAGTCGACGCGGGTGGCTTACGAGCCGTTCACAAAACCGCAGGCCACAGGTCTTTGTCAACGATAAGCAAAGTGAATAGTCTCAGGTGGCTTGCCCATGAGTTGGCGTAAGCCTGTTTAGCAAAAGGCTAATCGGACACGACAGGCCGCCCGCATGGCGACGGCGTTTCCCGTGCGGGCACAAACAGCCCTGCGTGCCCTGTCGCGCGATATCCCAATGCGACGTTCAGAACCCTACCCGCCAAGCAGCCACCTCGCGAAATTCAGCACGAGCACGCCCTCCCGGGTATGGGGCTCATGCCTCGTGCGAGTGATGAGAATCTTCGGGAATGCATCCCCGATGGATAGAATCGGCGCAATCTCCCTCTCGAGCGTCGAATCGGCGCCGATATCGTCGCTCACATACACTTTCCTTCCCGGTTTCGAAACTTGGAAGGCAGTATGCGCAAGGATGCGTCGAGGTGCGATCCCAGTCGTACCATGCCAGCAGAGATGTCGAGGCACATTCGTTCATGCTGCAATGCGGGCATCGGAGATGAAAAACAGCCCGTCGGGTAGTCATGGGCGTGCGGGAGCCCGCATCAGTAACCTGCCTCCTCGGTTGTCCCTTCTTTGCATGGTCGTCTACATAAAGGAGGAACCAGCCATGCAGATCAGCATGCTTGCCCTTCTTGGGTCACGGACCGGGGAGGCGAGGGCCTCCGTCGGGACCGCCCCGAGCAACCGGCATATCCAAGGAATGACAAGGCTCGATCGCTGTGCTGGTCAGGATGCCGAAGCGGGCCGTCCGCCAATCGGAATGCGGGTCAGGATGCTGCAACGTGATTCCAGCTGCAGGATACGGCTCCTTTGCGGTTGCCGCAAAACCTGCTGGCAACATTCTTACTATCCGAATGATGTACGCATCCCTTGGGATCGTTTCGCCTGACCAGGGCCATCTTCAGCGCCTCATCGGCCAGCTCGGCAGGCGCCTCTTCCACGCGTAATAGCCCTGGCGGGTCACCTATGCAACCAAAGATACAAAAGGAATCGAATGGCCAGAGAGGATTGCCCTTTCCGATGGTCGATTCTTGACAGGCAAACTCAAGCCTCGTTAATATTACATGGTTTGCCAGACCGAATTAACAAAGGAGGGGTGTCGTGGTTGGTCTTTTCCGCACGTGGATGAGCGCCTAGAAAGCGGCGCTGTTGTGGCGTCGCGTTGTTTTTCTGCACGCCATTTCACGATTGGACATAACCATGATATTTGAAACCTCTCGGCGCAGGTCTGTTTCGCTGTGCCATTCATGGCAATTTAAGATTTGTTTCGTATGGGGCGGGGAGCTCGTGTCGACATTGACGAGCTTGATTCTCCAAATGGGTCTCATTTGGCATATCGCCCTCACGACAGAATCATCTTCCCTCCTCTCCCTGGCATCGTTAGCAGGCTTTCTGCCGATTGCTTTGTTCGGAGTCCTTGCGGGCGCCGTTGTCGACAGGCTGCCTTTGAAACGTGTTCTCATCGGCGCCGACCTCTTCGTTGCCGCGGTGGGCGCCGCCTTGGCGATTGCCTCGTTGGCCGGCAGCTTACCTGCGTGGTCAATACTCATCGCCCTGTTTCTCCGCGCAGCTGGCACTTCGTTCTACACGCCGGCCTCCCAATCCCTCACGCCCCATCTCGCCCCGCCAGAGCATCTCGTTCGCCTATCGGGAGTGATGCAGGCGATTCAGTCCGCCGGATACATTCTTGGCGCCGCGCTCGCGGCAGTGATTTATCCTGTGGCGGGCATTACCGCCATGATTGCCCTCGACGTGCTGGGGGCGCTTTTCGCTTCTCTAGCTGTCCTCGCCGCTCAGATAGACGCAGGAGGACTCGACGAAGCCGACCGCAGCTCGTCCTTTTCCAATAAAGTTCGAGAACTTTTCTCTGAGATTTCGGACGGCTACAAGCTGATCAGGGGATACAGGGGGCTGTTCGCCCTTCTTTGGTGCGGGTTCGTCTTCGCTTTCGCGTTCTCCCCACTCGCGGCATTGTTCCCAATAATGACCTTGGGACATTTTGGCGGTAGCACGGGGGATGCTGCTTTGGTGGAGGTCCTTTTCTCCGCAGGCATGCTGGCTGGGTCCGGCATTTTGGCGGCCACGGGAGGGTTCCGCAATAGGTCGCTCACCATGGTCGCCGCGATCGCCGGCTTCGGCGTCGTCGCAATCGCATCCGGATTGATCGGCCCGTCGCTGTTCGCCGTTTTCCTACCGGCGAGCTTTCTTATGGGCGCATGCTCCCCGTTGTACGCGGGAACCCAGACTGCCCTTATGCAGGAGCAGATACCTCCTGAGTACCTAGGCCGCGTTTTCGGCCTCTACGGAACCATCATGGCGTGGGCCATGCCCATGGGCCTCGCGGCCCCCTCCGTTTTTGCGGATCTGCTTGGAGCTCCGTTATGGTTCGTCGGCTCTGGAGCGACCATGGTACTGCTTGCGATGGCTATGCTGCTTGCTCCGAGCGTCCGAAACGTGGGGAAAAGAGATACCGGGCGGATTCAATAGCCCAAGTATTCGAAAAAAAGAGGCGGCAGCCATCGGTTCACGCGTCAGCCTTCAAGCCCTTGCGACGACGAGGTATTGCGCCGACATCCCACATCGCGCTCCTTATTCGTCGCCAACTATCATTTTCGGATTTGCCGGCTTGCGCAAGGTCAAAACGCTCGCGCCGGCAATTGGGCAAAGGCGAAAAATCGACGTGAGCAATCTTTTTTGGCATGGCTGCGCTTCCAGTAAAAGGCTAATACACAAAAGGCGGTTCAACCTATGGAACTCATAGTCAAAGCTAAAGACATCTTTTTGGAATATGCCGGCCGCGATATCCTGGATATCGAAGAGTTGGAAATCTACTCCTACGATCGCATCGGCTTGGTGGGAGACAATGGCGCAGGCAAAACCAGCCTGCTTAAAATTCTGAGCGGCAATCTTACCATTGCGGACGCCGACGTCAGGCGCTTCGGCAGCATTGCCCTCATCGGCCAACTCGATGAACTCGACCTTGATGCGGCTCAGGACAGTGGTGAGATGCTCTCCCGTCTCAACGTCGCCGGAGTGGCGCAGGAGACGATGAGCGGCGGGGAGGAAACACGCGCCAAGATTGCCTCTGCACTCTCCCAGCATGCAAGCGCGATCTTCGCCGACGAGCCTACGAGCCACCTCGACCAAGACGGCATCCGCCTTCTCGTCGGACAACTCAAGGCATTTGATGGGGCTCTGCTCATCGTGAGCCATGACCGTCATTTTCTCGACCAGGTGGTAGACAAGATCTGGGAGCTCAAAGACGGCGGTATTTCCGAATTCTGGGGTGACTACTCCGACTATCTGCGACAGAAAGAAGAAGAGCGCAAAGCTCAGGCGACTCGATACGAAGAGGCGATGCGCGAGCGCGATCGCCTCGAAGCCGCCATCGAAAAACAACGGAAAAAAGCACGGCAGGTCGACGCCAAGCGGAAGGCTGCGAAAAAAAGCAACGAGTATGCAGGTCGATTGGGGCATCAGAAAGCAACCGGCACCAAACAGAAGAGGATGTACCAGGCGGCTAAGGACATGGAGAAGCGCCTCGAAGCGCTCGAAGGGATTGAGGCCCCAGATAGCATTCGCGCCGTGCGGTTCCGCCAGAGCAAGGCCCTGGAACTGCATAGTAAATTTCCCATCTCGGCAGACGATTTCAGCTTGAGCTTCGGCAACTGCATGCTCTATGACCACGCGAAATTCGAGATACCGCTCGGTGCCAAAGTGGCCATCACCGGTGGCAACGGTACAGGAAAGACCAGCCTGCTGAAGGCAATCGCTCGACGCGCCGACGGTATCAACATCTCTCCCAAGGCAGAGATCGGTTACTTCGAGCAAACAGGCTACAAGTTCGACGCCCGTCAGTCTGCGATCTCGTTCATGCAGGATGGTTGCGAGTACAGCATGACCGAAATTCGAGGCATCCTCGCCTCTATGGGAATCGGACCGCGCGACCTGACAAAGGACGTTGGCGTTCTCTCGGGAGGCGAAGTCATCAAGCTGCTACTCGCGAAGATGCTGCTGGGCAGATACAACATCTTGCTCATGGACGAGCCTGGAAATTACCTGGACATCAAGAGCGCCGAAGCCCTCGAGCAGATGATGAGCGCCTATGCCGGAACGATAGTGTTCGTCTCCCACGATAAGAGGCTGGTCGAGAACGTCGCAGACATTGTCTACGAAATAAAGGACACCAAGCTAGTCAAAATCTTTCAGCGCGAATAGCCCTAAATGAGCAAGAAATAATCCCCGAACGGAGACAAGGGAGTAAAACGGCAAAGAAAGAGCCTCCGTCCCAACGCAGGGAACGGAGGCTCTTTAATCGCTTTTACTCATCTCCGTCGCTGGTGGCTTTGTCATGACTCTCGTACGAAACGAAACTCAGCGGCATAGTGCGGCACTCAAAATCGCAGGTCAGAACCCTGTCGTCCTACTCCCACTCAATGGTCGCAGGTGGCTTTGGAGTGATGTCATAAGCCACGCGGTTAACGCCGGCAACTTCGCTGACAATCCTAGAAGAAATGCGAGTCAGCAGCTCGTAAGGAAGCTTTGCCCAGTCAGCGGTCATAGCGTCGCTGGACTCAACGGCGCGCAGGATAACTGGACGAGCATACGTGCGCTCGTCACCCATTACACCAACGGATTTAATGTCGGGTAGCACAGCAAAGTACTGCCAAACACTGTGCTCGGAGTTACGATCGCCTGTCTCGTCAAAAAGCTGGGCGTTGTAGGCGTCAATCTCTTCACGGACAATAGCGTCAGCGTTGCGAAGAATCTCCAGCTTTTCTGGGGTAACGTCGCCAATGATGCGGATAGCAAGGCCAGGACCTGGGAATGGCTGCCTGTAGACAAGGTTCTCTGGCAGACCAAGAGAAACGCCCAACGCGCGGACCTCGTCCTTGAAGAAGTGATCCAGAGGCTCAATCAGGTCAAAGTGAACGCCTTCTGGGAATGGAATCAGGTTATGGTGGCTCTTGATGGTTGCAGCCTTGCCGCCGGTCTTACGAGCACCCGACTCAATAATGTCAGGGTAGATAGTGCCCTGTGCCAGGAACTGAACGCCGTCCAGCTTCTGGGCCTCGTCAAAGAAGACCTTCCAGAACTCGGTACCAATAAGGCGACGCTTCATCTCTGGCTCGGTAACGCCAGCCAGAAGCTTAGCGTAGCGCTCCTCTGCGTGAACGTGAATCAGAGGCACGTTGAACTGCTTGCGGAAAACCTGTTCAACCATCTCTGGCTCGCCCTTACGGAGCATGCCATGATTCACAAACACGCAGGTAAGCTGATCACCGATAGCACGGTGAACAAGAGCTGCGACAACAGAAGAGTCAACGCCGCCGGAAAGCGCCAAAATAACGCGGCCGTTACCAACCTTCTGGCAAATCTCCTCTACCTTCTGCTCAATGATGTTGTCCATGGTCCAAGTCTTCTCAAAACCGCAGATCTTGAACAGGAAGTTAGAAAGCATCTGAGAACCACACTCGGTGTGGTTAACCTCTGGATGGAACTGAGTGGAATACAGGTTCTTAGCAGCGTTTTCCATAGCAGCAATAGGGCAAACATCAGTAGAAGCGGTAACGGTAAAGCCCTCTGGGACCTCAGACACTGCATCGCGGTGGCTCATCCAAACGGTCTGCTGCTCAGCAGTGCCGTCAAAGATGCGGCTCTCCCCCGCGCGGGTTAGATGAGCTGGGCCATACTCGCCCTTCTCGGTATGTCCAACGGTGCCACCAAGGGTAACCGCCATAATCTGCTGTCCATAGCAGAAACCAAAGACAGGAAGGCCAAGCTCCAGAATCTCTGGGTCAATCTTTGGCGCATCCTGCGCGTAAACAGAAGCAGGGCCGCCGGACAAAATGAGTGCAGATGGATTGAGCTCACGAAGCTCATCTGCAGAAATATCACAAGGAACAATCTCGGAGTAGACGTTAAGATCGCGAACGCGACGTGCAATTAACTGGCCGTACTGGGCACCAAAGTCTAGAACTGCAACAAACTGCTTGGGCCTGGACTCGCTCATGCATGACTCCGCTTCTCCGGTTTCCCGGTCATTCTTAGATTCTGCACCGGCGCGCACTACTGCACGTATGGGCACATATCTCTACCACGAATTTATTACTATTAATAATACCTTCAACCAGCCATTAACATCACGAGAGATTGCGCGCGCCAAAAAGTCTTCTTATTCTGTGCAAACAAAAAATACTCGTATTTCCTTGGCGAGAAACCCGTCTAGTTTGTGAGGCTCCACGGGGTTTCTCGCACACGTCCCCGCTTCACACGTTGAAGCGGGGATTTTTGTGGCAGGTTTGTTTCCTTACAGCACGAAATCGCAAAATTGCGTATAGTAGATGTTTGACAAAACGCATTGGGCAAAACACAGATTAAACACAAAGGAGCCCCAATGGCCAGAAGGTCACATTCATCTCAGAATCGCGGTCACAACAGCCGTGATAGGTACGAAGATACCCCTGAGTACGATACAGGGGACTTCGCACAGGACGATTATGACGCTTATAATCAGGGCGCATATCAGCCTCGCACGCTGGGCAGCGTTCGAAGCGCAGGTGCAAGTTCTGCACGCAACAATCACGAATCCCACGGCTCCAGGTTTACGCGCGAGCCTTTGATTGGCCAGACCAATGTCGGCGACGAGTGGCCTGAAGAAGCCCCAGCTCAGCAGCAAAAACACACCCACTTTGCTGCACATCGAGCGGGTGCCGTCAGCCATGCGCCTTCTCGCGCCGAAGGCGTGGGCGCATATTCCAAGAAGCGCCAAGGTTCTTCTCGCGGTCGTGGTCTGAAGATCTTTGCGGGCATTCTGGGCACGTTGCTGCTGGTAGCAGGCGTAGCATTTGCGTGGTGGATGCTGGATACCAACTCAAAACTTCGCCAGGGCTTGGATGCAAACCTGCAGGCCACGCTGGTACAGGTTGCACCGTCTGACCCGTTCTACATGCTGCTTCTGGGCGTGGATAAGGACGAGGGTCGCGCAGAGAACTGGGGTGATTCCGACGCAAACTTCCGCGCCGACACTATCATTCTGGCTCGCGTGGACCCCAAAAACAAGAAGATTACTCTGATTTCCATCCCCCGAGACACTATGGTTGACCTGGGAGAACACGGAAAGCAGAAGATCAACTCCGCATACAGCTATGGCGGCGCATCCGGAATGGTCGAGGCCGTTTCCAAGCTGGCAAACGTCAACATCTCGCACTATGCCGAGGTAGACTTTGAGTCGTTCACCAAGATTGTGGACTCTATTGGCGGCATTACGGTCAACCTGCCCGTTGCTGTTTCTGACATGCAGTACTCAGGTATCGACCTTCCCGCTGGCGAGCAACAGCTCAACGGCCAGCAAGCGCTCGGCCTTTCTCGCAGCCGCCACGCATACGACAACTACGGCGCCGGCGACTTCTACCGCGCGGCTAACCAGCGCATGATTTTGACGGCCATTGCCAAGAAAGTCCTGCAGCTGGACCCCGTTTCTATGTCCGGTGCCGTGTCTACCATGGCCGAGAGCGTGACTACTGACTTCAACGTTACCGATATTGTGGGACTGGCCATGTCGTTCAGGGGCATGGATACATCCAAGGATATGTATTCCGCACGTACGCCGACGACGTCCGAGCTCATTGATGATGTGTGGTATGAGATTGTCGATAAGAGCGCGTGGAAGACCATGATGGATCGCGTAAACCAGGCGCTGCCTCCACTGGAGGATGCAAGTGCTGACGAAACCACAGGCGTTGTGGGTACCGTTGGAGGAGACCCTTCAGCTATCGACAGCATCAAGCCGGACTACACCGGAGAAGTTGCCGTGCTCAATGGTACCGACGTTCAAGGGCTTGCAGCTCAGAAGGCTGGCATCCTGAAGACTAAGGGTTACACCGCTTACGCCGACAGCTCTCTGGAGCATCCAACCGACTCGATTATCATCTACGACGGCACGCGTACGGGCCTGGCAAAGGCCGTTGGCGTTGCAAAAGCACTGGACATCCCTACCGCCAACATCAAGGCAAACGACGGCTCCTACCCGACTGACGTGGACATCACCGTAGTCCTGGGCACCGATCAGGCCCCAAAGCGCTAGCAGTTCGCGCGGCGACCCGCGGCGGCGACACGCGGCGATACGCAGCTTGCGGCCTGCGACCCGCTACGGCATGCGCCACACAGCGCGCTACCCCACCCCACACAAAAACGGGCGAGAAGATCGATCTTCTCG
>NZ_JDFG01000041.1 GCF_000565075.1 Atopobium sp. BS2 | reverse complement strand
TCCGGCAAATCGTTCAGACTTGGCAAGAAAATCAGGCTCGCATCGCCCACCGTGCCCTTGGGAAGTCTACCATCACCAAACGTTGCACTTGCTTTGACAATTCAAGGGCAAAATTTACAGATTCTTTGCAGAAATCAGGCGCGTAAAAGATAGACTGTCTGGCCCTGAATTTTTGAGCCTGAAAGCTGCATCATGTCTGAGTAAAACAGCTCAGACATGGCGAGAAAAACCGGCAAATAGCTCAGACTTGGTGCACTTTTCCGGCAAATCGTTCAGACTTGGCAAGAAAATCAGGCTCGCATCGCCCACCTGGCGAGAAACCCGGTTCATTCCCAGCGTTTCCGCACAAGAAACCCGGTATCCACACGAAATGGATACCGGGTTGAAATCACTTGCGACTCGCGCTCGCACGCACGTTTGACCTGCAGTATTGCCGTCGTCGCCCGCGCGCGTTTGACCTGCGGCGTTGCCGTCGTCGCACGCACGGCTGACCTGCGGCGTTACAGGTTGAAGTCACCGCCGAAGATGTCGGAGACAGGGCGGTCGGTGTAGACAGCGTAAATTGCCTCGGCAATCTCGTTTGCAATGGTAATCGTCTTAATTTTGGAGCCTTCCTGGTTTGCTGCTGGGCAAGGAATTGCGTCAGTAACCACGCACTCCTCAATTGGGGCGCTATTGAGGCGCTCAATTGCAGGACCAGAGAAGATGCCGTGGGTAGCACAGACGTAGATGTCGCCTGCACCCATTTCCTTCAGCTTCACAACGGAAGCGCAGAGGGTGCCTGCGGTATCAATCATGTCGTCGTTAACGATGCAGGTCTTGCCCTTGATATCGCCAATGATGCCCATAACAGCACTCTCGTTGTGGCGAGGACGGCTCTTGTGAGCAATTGCAAGACCACAGTCAAGGTAGTCGGAAAGCTTTTTAGCTGCTTTTGCGCGACCCATATCGGGGGAGACAACAACGGTATTCTCCCAGTCAAATGGCTTGCTCTTAAAGTAATCGCCCAGAAGGTAGAGAGCAGTCAGGTGAGAAACAGGAATGTCAAAGAAGCCCTGGATTTGACCCTGGTGCAGGTCAAGTGTGATGACGCGGTCAACGCCAGCGTTCTCAAGTAGGTTTGCCATCAGACGAGCGGTAATAGGCTCGCGAGCAGCGGCTTTGCGGTCCTGACGAGCATATGCGTAGTGAGGGATAACTACGGTAAAGCTGTTAGCAGATGCGCGCTTTGCAGCGTCAGCAACAATCAGCGTTTCCATAACCAGGTCGTTGACGTTGACACCTGCCAAAGACTGAATGAAGAAGACCTCGTCGCCGCGGACAGACTCGTCAAAGCGAGCGTAGATTTCTCCGTTAGCAAACTTCTCGAGGAGAAGACCTTGTAGCTCTAGGTGAAGAATGTCTGCAACCTTACGAGCCAGTTCAGGGTTACCTGTACCGGTGTAGAGCTTGATATTTCTAGCAACTAACAGTGGTTCACTCAGGTTCTCGAACATCTAGTCCTCTTTCTCAAGCTTGTGACGCCTCTGGGCGGCGTATCCCTCAACAATTTTCTGCTCAGAGCGCTCGAGTGCAAGCGCATCTGCTGGTACATCCTTTGTGATGCACGAACTTGCCCCCACAAGTGCGCCATCACCAATTGAGACAGGTGCCACCATCATAGTATCGGATCCAACAAAGACGTTGTTGCCAATGTGGGTCTTGAACTTGTGGTAACCGTCGTAATTGCACGTAATTGAACCTGCGCCAATGTTGACGCCAGAGCCCATGGTTGTGTCACCAATGTAGGAGAGGTGAGGAACCTTGGAGCCCTCGCCGATAGTTGAATTTTTGATCTCAACGTGGGTGCCAGCCTTGGCGTGAGGCATGAGGTGTGTGCCTGGGCGCAGGTACGCGCGAGGACCGCAGGTAGCAAAGTCATCTACCTGTGCGTTGATAGCTACAGTCTCGTCGACAACAGCGTCGTTGCCAACAATTGTATCGGTCAGACGAGTGTTAGGACCTACCACGCAATTCTCGCCAATTGAGGTCTTGCCGTAGAGCATAGTCTGCGGGAGAATCTCGGTGTCCATGCCAAGCGTGACCTCGGGGCCAATCCAGACGGAAGTTGGGTCCAGCATGGTGACACCCTGGCTCATCCAGTGCTCGTTGATGCGCTCCTGCATGATGCGGGTAGCAACGGCAAGCTCGGAGCGGGAGTTAACGCCCAGCGCCTCTTTGTAGTCGTCAACGTGGACGGCAGCAACAGGCTCGCCCTGGCTTACATAGAGACCTACCATGTCGGTGAGGTAGTACTCGCCCTGCACGTTGTCATTGCCGAGAAGATCGATGTTTGCGGTCAGTCTTCCGCCACAGAAGCAGTACACGCCAACGTTGCATTCACGCTCTTGCTCGCGCTGCTCTGGCGTAGCATCCTTGTGCTCAACAATGGCAGTTACCTGGCCGTTAGAAGAAATGACGCGACCATATCCGGTTGGATCTGGGGGCGTCATTGTGAGTACCGTACATGCGTTGTGATGAGCTTTAGTTTCTGCAACAAGGTCGAGAATAGACTGTGCGCGCAACAGAGATGCGTCACCGTTGATAACAACAACGGGTCCCTTGAAGCCACCAAGAGCATCCTTAACAACCTTGACGGCGTGGCCGGTGCCAAGACGCTCAGTCTGGGCAACATACTCAAGGTTAGGGAAGCAAGAAAGTGCAGATTTAACCTCGTCAGCGTGGTTACCAACAACCACAATGACGCGGTCAGCGCCAGCAGTAATTGCAGCGTTGACACTCCACCAAACAAGTGGTTTATCTAGTAATTTGTGCACAATCTTAGGGTGGTGGGACTTCATGCGCGTTCCCTCGCCTGCAGCGAGGACAATCGCAGTAAGTGGCATACGTAAGCCTCCAAAGTACTTCGTATTACTCGATACGAGTGCGTCCCTACACAAAAGTTGCGTAAAAAATGGCTGGGGTAGTAGGATTCGAACCCACATTCCAGGCACCAAAAACCCGTGTCCTAACCGTTGGACGATACCCCAATGTAATCACTACGTTGGTTTTGTCCGCAACTCTACTAAGTGTATCAGCTTAGCGAGGCAAATGCTCCACAAATTGCATCAAGAACAAGAACTGCTAAAGTCTGCGCGTCTGCGGTAGTAAATGAACCGTCAACGTTTGTTCCTTCAGGCAGCACAATCTTGATAGGGGAGCCCGTTGCATCAGCAGACTCTATAGCAGTGCGCAGTCTTGCTGGCAGCGTCTCGTTCTCCTCCATAGAAACAGAGCCAATACCCACCTGTCCGCGAGCGGGCATACTTGGGGCATAAGCCGTGGTCAGAACCAAAATGGTAGCTGCATCAGTAGGAGAGTCGGCGCGATCAATCATGGTCATGCCGCTTGCCTCGGTAGTTGCCTTAGAAAGGTTATACACGCGGGCGGCCACGTTTCTAGAGATGGGATCTTCTCCCGTAATTGCAATGCAGGTGGTCTCAAGAACGTTTGCTGCACGTGCAAAGCCCATAGGACCCTGTGGGTGAGGGCCTTTTGCCTGCTTACCAGACCAAACGTGGCGCAGACGCTCAATAGCGTCGAGGGTATCCTGGAATGCCATACCGTCAGCAAGCTCGCCGACGCTTTCCTGGAAGAGCTTAACGGCCGCCTCGGTGTGAACACCGTAATGGCCATCAACTTTTCCGCACGAGAAACCCAAGATGTTGAGACGCTCTTGCAGCTGACGCACGTCATTGCCGTGAAAGTTAGGAAGACGCAGATAGAGGGTTCTGTCTCCTAGCTCATAGCCCTCATCGACCATGATTGCCCAGGTAGAGGCATCTACTTCTTCTCCAAGAGAAAGGTCATGGTCAAGCCTAAAGCGCGCAACCGCGCGAGCAGTTGACTTGCCAAACGTGTGGCTCTGGCGCTCATCGTCTTCGATGGTGTAGCCAAGCTTTACGAGGCGTTCCTGAATGTCTTCAACGGCAGCACCAGTGCTACCAGGAGTAATAGGATCCATAATTACCTTTCTCGGTTCACAAAGAAGTCTGCCATAGACAAAAGTGTGTCGCGAGCGTCTTCAGTAAGTATCACGTTTTCAAGTACGTGCTTTGCCTCATCAACTAAGGCAAGAGCGTGCGTGCGGACAAATTTTATCGCATTAGCGCTTTCCATAAGCTCCACAGCGCGCTGAAGCTTTAAAGTATCGCCTGTATGCGCAGAAAGTATGGAGACAAGCTCTGTCTTTTCTTCCGAGCCAAGATACTCGAGCGCGTAGACCACGGCGAGCGTGCGCTTACCTTCAGTGATGTCTGATCTAAAGTCTTTGCCCTGTACCTGGGCGTTTCCGACCAGGTTAAGAAGATCGTCTTGCAGCTGGAAGGCAAGGCCTACCTTAAGACCAAACTCTTTGAGTGCGTTAAGTGTATTCTGGTCAGCCCCACCGATTAGCGCGCCTAGTACCAGGGGATATGCAGCAGAGTAATAGGCGGTCTTGGAGAGCGCCATAAAAAGATACTGCTCAGAGGTAACATCCCAACGCTCGTTTTGAGCCCAACCAAGGTCAAGCGCCTGACCCTCAAGGGTGTGCTCCTGCATGGCGAGAAGGGCGTCGATAACGCGAACTTTAAGCTGGTCAGAGAGGTGGTCGGCTACGGTAACGCGTCTGACAACATTGACCAGCGCAGAATCACCGACATTGATGGCAAGCCCAGTACCAAGTGTCTTGTAGAGGCACTTCTCGCCACGGCGCAGCTCTGACTTGTCTGCAATGTCATCGTGGATAAGGGCCGCCGACTGGAAGTCCTCGATGGCGCAGGCCACGGGCAGAGCGGCTTCGGCCAAGCCTCCAACAGCCTCGGCGCCCAGGCAGCAGAGGACCGGACGCACGCGCTTGCCGCCGCCCGCGCTGAAGTGAGCGAGTGGCTGGTAGAGGTAGGTGTTCAGGTCCGCGCGGGTGCGCTCCGAGGGCGTGGACGTTGCCGCCGTGGACGCCGCGGGTGCCGCGGGTGCTGCGGGCGCTGCAGATGCCGCGGGGAGTCCGCGCATGATCTCTGCCTCGACGGCAGGGAGCTTTTGTGTGAGGTAGTCGGCGAAGTTCACGGAAATCCTAGCCGCGATAGCCGTCTGGGTTCATCGACTGCCACTTCCAGGAGTCGCGGCACATGTCGGCGAGGTCGTACTGAGCCTTCCAGCCAAGCATGTCGGCAGCTTTCTGGCAATCGGCGTAGTTAGTAGCAACGTCTCCAGCACGACGAGGCTCAATAACGTAAGGAATCTCTTTGCCACAAGCCTTTGAGAATGCCTTAATAACGTCAAGTACAGAGCTACCAGTACCGGTTCCTAGGTTGAAGATCTCAACTCCCGTGCGACCAGCCATCCACTTAAGTGCAGCTGCATGACCAGAAGCAAGATCGCAGACGTGAATGTAGTCGCGAACGCCCGTGCCATCTGGGGTGTTGTAGTCGTTGCCAAAGACGTGAACAGCTTCGCGCTTGCCCACAGCAACTTGAGCCACATAAGGCACCAGGTTGTTTGGAATACCTGCAGGGTCTTCTCCGATAAGTCCAGACTGGTGAGCGCCAATAGGATTGAAGTATCTAAGTAGGACAACATTCCACTCTGGGTCAGAGGTGTGAACATCGGTCAAAATCTGCTCAATCATCCATTTAGTCCAGCCATAAGGGTTGGTTGCGTTCTTCTTGGGGCTTTGCTCGGTCAGAGGAAGGCTATCTGGATCTCCATAAACCGTTGCTGAGCTCGAGAAAATAATTGACTTGCAGCCATGGTTTCTCATGACATTAAGAAGGGTGAGGGTATTACCCAGGTTGTTCGTGTAGTATTCGATAGGCTTGGCAACGGACTCACCGACAGCCTTGAAGCCAGCGAAGTGAATGACAAAGTTAATGGCGTGCTCATCAAAGATGCGGTTGAGTGCATCTGCATCGTTGACGTCTGCCTCGTAGAACGAAAGGCGCTTAGCGTTTTCTTCTCCCACAATGGTTTTGATGCGATCGATAACCTTTGCCGAAGTATTGGAAAGGTTATCAACAATAACAGCCTCGTAGCCGGAATTGAGCAGTTCAACAACGGTGTGGCTGCCAATAAAGCCCGCGCCGCCGGTGACAAGTACGCAGGAATTTTGTGGAATCAGAGCGTCAGACATATCAATCCTTTCGTAGACTATATCGTCATAAGTATACGGCTTTTCTGCGCAGCGTTGTGCGGTACGAGCACGCGGGTTTCTCGTCAGGTGTAGCTGCGGGCGTACGGGTTTCTCGCCAAGCGCTCCTTTCTGGCATCACGCGCCTACCGTTCACTATGCGCGCCTAACTTTCACTATGCGCGCCTAAAAAGTGCAAAGAATCTGTATTTGAGGCACCGATTCTTTGACAAAATCAGGCAAATCCACCGATTCTTTTACTTATTTAGGCAAAAGTTACAGATTCTTTGCAGAAATCAGGCTCGTTCTAACTAGGGTGCTGTCTCCAAATTTTGCGAGCCTGAAACCCCCACCATGTCTGAGTAAATTTACTCAGACTTGGCGAGAAAAACCGGCAAATAGCTCAGACTAGGCGTGTTTTTCAGGCAAATCGTTCAGACATGGCGAGAAAATCAGGCTTACAGCAGGCTCGCGCCAGCTCACGCCACCCGTCTGGCGAGAAACCCGTCTACTC
>NZ_JDFG01000040.1 GCF_000565075.1 Atopobium sp. BS2 | reverse complement strand
GGCAGCTAGGCGGTCGCACTACCTGATATGCATCTCTATGCATAAACTTCATCTAATATGCTCAAACATGAATAGACTTATATAAGAAATTTAACTATCAATAAATTCTGTATCTATAGAACACACCTAAGTCGGATATTCTGCTCAGATGAGGGCATTTTACACATCTAATGAAGATAATCTGCATGATTGAGGTATTTTCAGCGTCATGTATACGTCTTTTTAACAGATTATCTGACTTAGGTGTGTTTTGAACTGCCTCCCATTTCTCGTGTCCAAGAAATGGGAGGCAGTTCAATTTCTGTGCGGGGGATTATCTTGTACGAGGTCATTTTTAGCAAGATATTGTCTGGACAGTTATACACGTTGCAAAATCACATAGCGATTAAGATTGTTATCTTTGCCATCTGCACTAAATTGCGCATAAACTTGCACGTCAGAGCCAAGGCTTCCAAGAAGCTCATCAAGTTCCTCTTGCGAGAAGTGATGACAATAGCGCCAGGTATCGGCCTTATCTTGCCAGCCAATCAGATAGTCATGCTCCTCAAGTTCTGATGCATCTATACCCAGCGCGCACAACCCTTGAGCAGTGGTTTTTTGAGCTTTAGCAGCAAGTTTTTGGCTGTTCATAAACTGCCAGAAAGAAATGCACACAAATCCGCCAGGTTTTGTTTTCTCTAACAGAGTGCGCAGAAGCTCAGTTCTCTTCTTTGCGCCAGGTACATGATGCAAAAAGCCAAACGCAACCACTAAATCACAGGCCGGAACAGTCAGACGCGAAGAAAGCGTGTTATCAAGCAGACTCTTTATCACATCTAATTCAATAAATGCCAGCTCAGAGACATGTGTGTCTGCCTCACCACTCTCTACCAGTGGCTTGCAATTATCTACAGCAAAATACTTTGCAGGGACAATCCCCGCCTCATCGCGTAAAAAGCGAGCAAAGCGCAGGTTGCCGCAACCCACATCAAGTACAGAGGGTTTCTCGCCAGATAAAAGCTGAGGCATGGCATCTAGGCACTGCTGCCACCCCTGCCAAGGCATCTGTCGTGTAGCCGAGAAACTCTGAGCCTGCTGAGAGTAAAACTCAGAGGTAATACAAGTTAGCCGCTCAGCGGTAGATGCGCTGATAGATTGAGTGTGCGTTATGTGAGAAGAAGTTTCCATACAGAGATTTTACGTCATCGCCTTGTTCCCAAAGGTCAGAAGCTCACCTTATTGCCTATACTGTTTGTATGGATGAACTCATTGTTGACATATTGCAGCAGCTCAGAGATGGCTCCCAAGGAGCTCTTGATACACATCAGCTTGAGATGCTCATTAACTCGCATAACAGCGGAATTGACTCCAGCACCCACAGTACAGAGCGCGAGAAACTCATTCCCAAGCGAGCGATTCTTCCCTATTTCTTGCGGGTAAAACAGGAAAATAGTAGCCTGTGGCAATCGTGGAATGTATCGCCTGAGCTGGAAGAAAGATTTATCCGCTCCGTACGTATGAAGCCCCGTCGCACCGCTTCTGGCGTGGCTACCATTACCGTGATTACCAGGCCGCATACCTGCTCAAGCAATTGCATTTATTGCCCGTGTGATTTGCGTATGCCTAAGAGCTACCTTGCTAACGAGCCTGCCTGTCAGCGCGCTGAACTCACGTTTTTTGATCCATACGTGCAGGTTGCAGCCCGTCTTCAAGCGCTTCATCAGATGGGTCACTCAACCGACAAAGTGGAGCTTATTGTGCTTGGTGGTACCTGGAGCGATTATCCAGAGGGCTACCAGTACTGGTTTATCAAAGAGCTTTTCCGTGCGCTTAATGAGTGGCCCAACTCTCCTAATCACATCAAGGAGCGCCTGAATTGGTATACCTCGTTTGGTTTACAAAACACTGAGGAAACTCTCTCTTCCTTTGTTGCGGAACAGCAAAAAGCAATCTTTGATGACAACACCACGTATAACCAGGCTTTTCATAAGCTCTACGATGCTAGCAAGCCTCATCAAAGTGCATGGTCTCAGATGCAAAGTACCTATGATGAGCTGGTGGAGCAACAACACGTTAATGAAACAGCTGCTGCTCGCGTGGTTGGCCTTGTAATAGAAACCAGACCTGACACTATTACGCCGGATAACCTACGCATGTTTAGGCAGCTTGGGTGCACCAAAATTCAAATCGGCATTCAGAGCACGCGTCAAAAAATCCTTGACGCAAACCAGCGTCAGATGAGCGTTGCCCAGATTAAACGAGCTTTCTCTCTGATTCGCTTGTACGGATTTAAAATCCACTCTCACCTGATGGTTAACCTGTTAGGCGCAACTCCTGAGGCGGACAAACAGGACTTTAAAACGTTTGTCACGGATCCAGGATTTCTCCCTGATGAGATTAAGCTCTACCCCTGTGCACTGGTATCTGGAACGCAATTGGTCCAGAAATACCGTGAGGGTGCATGGCAGCCATACGCCAAAGATGAACTGGTAGACGTGCTTGTTCAAGACGTGCTTGCAACGCCTCCATACGTGCGTATTTCTCGCATGATTAGAGACATTAGTGCCACCGATATTCTGGTGGGAAACAAACATACCAACCTTCGTCAGATGGTTGAGCAAGAGCTTGCTGCTAAAGATGTTGCAAGCCGCGTGCAGGAGATTCGCTTTAGAGAGATTAACCAGCAGCAGGTAAGTGCTGCAGAACTTACCCTTCAAGACTTTGTTTACACTACCGCGGTCAGTGACGAGCACTTCCTGCAGTGGGTAACTGCTGACAATAAAATCGCAGGTTTCTGTAGGCTTTCACTTCCCCACTGGGACAAACTAACCTCTGGAGTATGTGATGTTGCCGCTAATGAGCTGCTGGTACAGCCAGGTCAGGCCATGATCAGAGAGCTCCACGTATACGGACAGGCGCTTTCGCTGGGCTCAGAAGGAATGTCTGCTCAACACCAGGGCTTGGGCCAAAAACTTCTTGCCAAAGCCTCCTCTATTGCAGCTGAGACGGGTTATACCAGTCTTAACGTTATTAGCTCAATTGGAACGCGCGCTTACTATCGCGCACAGGGCTTTACCGATGCAGGACTCTACCAGCAAAAAGCCCTGTAAAGGGGACGTGGCCTTGCACCTCTAGACAAGCTTTATACGCTTACTTCATACGTCGCAAAAAAATGCCGAGAAGACCGTTGATCTTCTCGGCATATTCATGAGCGCCACCCTCTCCTGGACGCAAATGGATCTTAAGGAATCAGCGATAAAATCTGAGAGAGATTTTTCTTACCGAAGTCAACCTTCTGACCGTCGTTGATAACCAAGCATGGAACACTCATCACATCGTAGGTGTCTTTGAGTTCCTTGAAGTGGTTAATGTCATAGACATCACAGGTGACCTGAGGATTATCCGCAGCAATACGCTGAGCAGCAACAACAACATCTGGGCACATGGTACAAGAAAGTCCTACCAAGACCTGCAGATGTGTCTTTGACTCGATGGCGGCAATGGATGCCCTATCCTCGTCACTAATAGGCTGACCAGGACCTGCAGCGTTGTAGAGGCCAAGAACAAACGAAGTGAACTCATGTCCGCCGGGAACACCATGGAACGCAAGACCTGTTGGCGTACCATCCTGTGCGCACACACGAACAACAGGAAGGTTCTTCTCGCCCGTGTCTGAGACTGTTTGAACGCTCAGCTTGTCGGTCATAGAAGAAAGCTCTTCCATGTAAGCTTCGAGCTCCTCAGAAACAGGTCTTTGATCTAGCTCCAACTGAAGCACAAGCGGACGTGCCATGCGCTCAAAGACAGCGTTAAGCTGCGCTTTCATGTCATCGGTGAAGATCTCTCCGAAGTCAGAGGCACTCTTAGCCGCTGGAGCTTCAGGAGCCTCTTTCTTAGACGAGATACGCGTAACGTTCATCTGCGGAACAAGACCAGTTTTCTCCTGAGCGCGCTTGATATAGCGCTCCATCTCGGTAGCGGTAGTTGCTGCCTGACCGATAGCCGTTGCAACCTGACGCAATGGCTTCTGACACACATCACCAGCACCAAAAAGACCCTCACGGGTTGTTTCTTGATGCTCGTTGGTGATCAGATAGCCATAATCATCAGTCTGTGCCAGCTCTTTTACCAGGTCGGTCTCTGGCGCGTAGCCCGCGAAGATAAAGACACCAATGGAATCGCCATCTTCTGGAGCAAACGTGGTCTTCTCGCCCGTCTTGAGGTTCTTGTACGTAATAGACCTAAGCGCAGAATCTCCAGCAACGGATTCAACCTGCGTGTTGTAGAGAACCGTAATGTTTGGATTAGTGCGAGCAGCCTCGGACGACGCAGGGGCGCAGGTAAATGCTTCCTCGCGCACAAGAACCGTGACGTGCTTTGCGTACTTAGTTAGAAATACGCTTTCTTCTGCAGCTGCAAAGCCTCCACCGATTACAAAGACTTCTTTGCCGGTAAAGAACTCACCGTCGCAGGTGGCACAATAGGCAACACCGTGACCTTGGTAGTCCTCTTCTCCGACAAAACCAATGTGACGTGGATGTGCTCCTGTGGCGAGAAGAACAGAAAGGCAAGGACGCTCACCTTTGGTAGTGTGAACTACCTTGACATCTCCGGACATGTCCAGGTCAGTAACTTCTGCCAGCAAAAACTCTGCGCCAAAGGCCTCAGCCTGCTTACGCATGGTTTCTGAGAGTTCAGAGCCACTAGTAGAGAAAACTCCCGGGTAATTTACGACCTCATTAGTAATAGTGATCTGTCCGCCAAAATGGTCCTTCTCGACAACTAGAACACGGTAGCGAGCGCGGGCCAGATAGAGGGCGGCGGTGAGCCCAGCTGGCCCACCGCCGATAATCACCGCGTCGTAGAGGTCTTTGACGTCGGTCATTGTAAGCTCCTAAATCTTAGAGCTGACCAACAAGGTCAAGGCTTGGCTTCAGAGTCTCAGCGCCTGGCTGCCACTTAGCTGGGCAGACCTGATCGCCGTGCTCTGCGACAAACTGTGCAGCCTGGAGAAGACGGAGAAGCTCCTCAGCGTTACGGCCAATGCCACCAGCAGTGACAAGCTCAACCTGGATGACGCCCTCAGGGTCAACGATGAAAGCACCGCGCTCAGCAAGGCCAGCATCCTCAATAAGGACCTCAAAGTTCCTTGCAAGAACGTGAGCTGGGTCTGCGAGCATTGGGTAGGTTACCTTAGAGATACGCTCGGACTCCTCATGCCATGCCTTGTGGACAAACTCAGTGTCGCAGGAAACAGAGTAAACCTCTGCACCAGCAGCCTGGAACTTGTCGTAGTTGTTTGCAAGATCCTCAAGCTCAGTTGGGCAGACAAAGGTAAAGTCAGCTGGATAGAAGAAGAACAGGCTCCACTTACCCAGTGTGGACTCTTTGCTTACCTCGGTGATGTCACCGTTGTGGAATGCGTTTACCTTAAAATCACCAATTTGCTTACCAATAAGAGACATAGTCAGTTCCTTTCTGTAAGTAAAACAATTTGTAAAACGTGCTAGTTAGAAGTTTACTCTCTTTAACTCTTTTGTCAATAACAATAATGATTACTATTTATATCCACAAAAAGAAACAGGCCAGATTACTCTGACCTGTGAACAGTTGGTGGGCGTTATAAGATTTGAACTTATGACCTCTTCCGTGTCAGGGAAGCGCTCGTCCCCCTGAGCTAAACGCCCGAATATGTTTGCTGCTGGGGATGCAGCAAGGGATATATTACGAGAAACCCGCCCCTCTTGCAACCGTCAAACTCAACTTTTTTTGAAATTTGCAAAAGATCGTCTCGTCAATGCATTGACGGCTATTTAAATACCGCGGGCTATCAAATGAATGACCGCCTTTTAAACCCGTACGTCTTCTGCACCTCAATTTTTAAAAAATAGGCAACTGGATTGTAAAAGCATACGGTCAGAAGTATTATGGCAAGTCGTTCGATTGAGGGAGAAACTTATGAACTTTCTGGAATATAACAAAGACGAGAAGCTTCACTTTAATTATAAGAAATCATGCGGTCTCTGGTTAATTGTTGTAGCTCTCATCATTTTTGCAGCTACCGTAATAGGTGGAAAGCAGATTATCAATATGTCCGTATTTAGCTTTGGATATGTTGCAGCCTTCTTATCAATAAACACAAATAAGAAAGTTCTCAATAAGTTTTCCGATGGTCCTTCAAGTAAGTTCCAGAACAAAATGTCTCTATACGCGGTAATTTTCTTATTCATTTTGATGTTTTTATTAGGTGGACCATTTTTTGCAACTGAAAACTGGAGACTTATTTGGTTGGGCGCGTTAATGGCCACGGCGCTGCACTTTTTCCTCTATTACTTTGTACACGGAAAATCGATGACCTATTTGGCTATACTCTGCGCCATTAATGTTGCTATAGGTTATATTTTTCCAGACATCCCACTGACAATAACTGCCTATATTGATGCAGCAATTAAACTTGGCTTTGGAATATACCTATTCTTTTTCTCAAAGCCAACTCAACAAAAATAACCTTCGCCTAGAGACCGTGTGCGTCAAACGTGTCCTTAACCAGTGCAACAAGCATTGGTATAAACACAGCCACGCCTGCTAAAAGCATTGGATTGTCACGTACTTCCGGAATGTCCTGTAAGAAATTCTGCAGATCATAGACAAGACCAACGGCAACGGCAATAAGAATAGGTGCCAGAATAATCAAAATAGGATTTGGTGGTTTACGCATAAGGATGCTTTCTTTTACAAGTACTGCACATGCAGCGGTCCAATAGAGCAAAGATACGTATCAAGCCACATTCTGGCTTTTCTTCCCTATTTCTTCCCTACTTCTTACGCTTAACCTTAATTTGAATGCCCGATGTATCTGGACGGGGTGACGTAGAAGCAACAGCGCCTTTCTCGCCATTTACAAAGGCGGAGAAACGCTGGCGGAAACGATTCCACTTGTGATAGATAGGCTCGTGATCATGAGATCTGAGACCCAAGAGCATACTTGCTGCCAGAGTTGGAAGCAGATACTCAATAGCGCGCCAAAGTACAAAGCCTGCGGCAATTTCCTCGCCAAACATATGGCCAAACAGGAAGGCAAAGCCACCCTCAGCGCCACCAGTGCCACCAGGAAGTGGAATGGCCGAGGTCAAGAGTTCAAGCATTGAACCAGATGCAAGGCAGGTCAGAAGGTCTGCGGGTTGGCCGAGTGCACGCAGTACAAAGTATGGAAGTGCATAGAGGCAGCCAAGCTGGACCAAGGTAACCAGCAGAACAACGCACATCTCTGGAATGTTCTTTGCAGCAGTCTTAAAGCCGTTAGAAAACTCATCTACCTGCGTGTTAATGATGCCATGCCAGTGGTCGTATTGCTTTACGATACGAAGACGTGAAAGCAGCCTTAAGCCCCAGTTGCCCACGGTCTTAACCATTTTAGGAAGCAGGCAAATGGCCAGGATAACTGCAACCATCACTATCTTTGCGCCAAACAAGATAACGCCAATAACGGTTACATCGCCAAATTGCTCGTAGAAATAATTGGCCCTAAAGATAAGCATCAGAGCTGCAAAGATGCCCTCGCCCGCCTCGTACATAACAAAGCGGGTGAACTGCAGAGCTCCTGCCTGACCCACGGAAATTCCCGCACGAGTAAGGCGATAAATCTGAGCAGGAGCAGCTCCTGCACCGTTTGGCGTGAGGTTCATAAAGAAGATACCCGACGCCTCAACGCTCATCAGGTCACGAACACCAACAGGACTCTCGGGGTCTGTAATGACTGAAATTACATAGGCGAGAATACCCAGGAAATAGTAGACAAAGTAGCAAAGAGCGCCAGCAATGAGCCAACCTGTATCTACGTCTGCTAGAGCAACAACAAACTCATCAAACTGACCAGAGAAAACGATATAGAGTGCGTACAGTATTACAACCGCAAAGAGGAAGAGAATGCTCTTTCTAACTTGACCAAAGCTCTCTTTTGCCTCTTCTACCTGCTCAGATGAAGAAGTTGGAGCAACACTAATCTTAGGCTTTTTGGTTGAAACACCCTTAACGGTTGTAGATCCAATCTTCACCGTTACCTTCGGTGTAGATGAGGGGTGCTCGGTTTCAGACGCGCCATCTGGGCGATCCATGGGCACCTCCTTGGACTCTGGATCACAATACGTGTACAGAAACAACACTCTTTGCAGGTAAACGATGCAACCTCAGAGGGTTTCTAGCCACCTACCTGCTTTTCATTTTACATGAACTGCTCAAGTATACCCTTGTCGGCCTCAATAATGCCACCGCCACAAACTTCCTGACCATCGTACAAAACCGCCGATTGACCTGCTGCAACAGTTTTTACCGGCTGGTCAAATTCAATAAATCCACATTGATTGTCTGTGAGCGTAAACGTTACGGGAACCAGCGCGCCTGTGTGACGAGTTCTGACCACATACCTACCGTTAGCTGCAGGTTCTCCAGAAATCCAGTGCATGTCCGAGAGCTCCATGTGACGAGTCCAGAGCGCAGGACAGTTGAGGTCAGAGGTTACATACACCACATTCTTAAGCGTGTCGGTTGCTACTACATAGCGAGCAGGGCCTCCACCGATGTTCAAGCCTTTTCTCTGACCAACGGTAAAGAGGAATGCTCCATCGTGGGTGCCAAGAACCTTGCCTGTCTCCCACTCAATGACGTCGCCCTGCTTTTTCTGAAAAGTGTCCAGCAAAAACGTGCGCAAGCCAACGGGGCCAATAAAACAAATGCCGTCGGAGTCTGGCTTAGTTTCTATGCCCAGACCTCGCTCTGCACACAGAGCCCTAACCTCTGCCTTGGTGGCAATGTGTCCAATAGGAAAAAGCGTGCGTTCAAACAAATATCCTGGTACACGCCACAAGAAGTAGGTTTGATCCTTGTGAGCATCTGCGGCACGCAAAAGTTTTTTGGTGCCTGGGACGTTCTGTGCATAGTGACCCGTTGCAACAAAATCAGCGCCCTCTGCAAAAGCACGCTCTGCAAAGGTGCCAAACTTGACCGTCTGGTTGCACATAACGTCTGGATTAGGCGTACGGCCGTGCTCATAGGCATCAAGCAGGTAATCCACAACGGTAGCCTTATACTCGGCCTCACAGTCCCACACGTCCAAATCAATGCCCAGCGTTACGCACACGCGTTCAGCATCAGCCAGGTCATCTGCCCAAGGGCACTTAAAGCCTGGCAAGTCCTTTGACCAGTTGCGCATATAGATAGCCTTGACGTTGTAGCCCGCCTCAAGAAGCAAGGCCGCGGACAGCGCCGAATCAACGCCGCCACTCATGCCAAGGTAAACTAGTTCTCCCATGTCACTCCTACACGAGCGGACTCCTGCTTAACAGCCTCAGCGATTGCCCAAGCTGCGTACAAGATGTCGTCTTCTGTGGTAGTTCTTCCAAGCGTTAACCTGAGGCTTCCCGCAGCTACTTCTCGCGATGCTCCGATTGCCTCAAGCACGTGAGATATTTGCATCTTTGATGCGGCGCACGCAGAGCCTGTTCCCACTGACACGCCCAGGCGCTCCAGCAGAATGACCAGACGGCGAGCCTCAAGTCCCGGGAAAGAAACGTGCAGCAAATTAGGAAGCCTCAGCTTGGCGTTCTTTGGCCCCGAGACAATCATCTGCGGAAACTCTGTGCAAAGCAGCGTCTGCAGCTGATCTCTAAGGCGAGAAACCCGTTTTGCCTCGTCAGTGCGAGTCTCATCAGCAAGCGCTAAAGCACACGCAAAACCAATGACGCCCGCAACATTCTCCGTGCCCGAGCGAACGCCACCTTCTTGTCCGCCGCCGAGCACCAGCGGCCTTAAGCGCACATCATCGGAGGCCCACAAGAGACCTACCTGCTTTGGACCGGAAAGCTTTGCTGCAGAAAGCGTCAACATGTCCACGCCCAAAGACGACACGTTCACACTCAAGTATGCCGCAGCCTGAGAGGCGTCTACGTGCAAATGCAGCGGACGAGTCTCCCCCGCTGCAAGCCTGCGCGAGCGCTCCTTGGCAAGCACCTGTGAAATCTCTCGGATAGGCTGAATGGTACCAATCTCCCCGTTTGCAAGTTCAATGGAAACCAGCTCAGTCTCTGGCTTGAGCGCCTTTGCTACGCGCTCTGGATCCACACGACCGTCTGCTTCTACGCGTAGTGTCTTGTGCGAGAAAATCCCTGCACACGCAAGAACACTCTCGTGCTCAATGGCGTCCACAATAACGTGTGCATCTTCCGAAATCGTTGCAAACGCTAGGTTGTTGGCCTCTGTAGCACCTGCTGTGAGTACTACGTTTCCTGGACGAGCACCAATGGCATGCGCCAAGACAGCGCGGGCACGTTCTACCTCGTCACGAACCTGGCGAGACAGAGCATACGGTGCTGAAGGGTTGTAGAACTTCTCCGTGAAGTACGGAATCATAGCATCAACCACTCGTGGATCCATAGGTGTAGCTGCGGCAAAGTCCAGGTACACGTTGCCTGTTGGATGTTCTGGTTTTACAGAAGGCATGTGCATTACAAATCCTTTGGGTTTCTCGCGGTCTTGCGGGCTTACGGACGTGCGGCGTTGCGTGCTTGCGGTGTAAAGGTCATGTTCTGGAAACGAGTAGATACAAAGCTGTCGTCGTAATGAGTATCTACCCACATCTCGAACGCATTTGACGGAGGAACGCCAGCGTCTCGCTGAGCCTTTCTGCCTAGGCATGCCACCGTCATTGAAATGTCGGCGACAAGATACACCGTAAGCAGGGTAACAAAAATTGCTTGTCTTTTTGATGTTGGCTCACCAATCTTGTAGAGCGCGCGAGGCATAATAACCCGACACCAAATCAGACCCAAAATGCCCCAAAATCCCAAGAATCGCCAGGCCACCCACTGTGTGATGGCATCTGGAAGAAGAGTGTACGTCCACGATTCCGAGTGGAAAATCTCTTGCATTCCCCAGCCGGTAAGCTGCTCCAGCGTGCCACCAATAACAACCGAAACCAGGAAAATAACAAGGCTATTGGCATGGTGCTTGTGCAGCTGGTAACAAATAACCGTGAGAAACACCGCGCCAGTTCCATAAAGCGGGGAAAATGGTCCCCAGATGAGGCCAACCCTGCTCTCGGTCAGGCCAGCGGTAATGAGCATCCAGATTTCTTCGATAAGAAGTCCGGCCATGCAACCCACAATGAAGAGGATGACCACCTGGTACCAGCCAAGATGCATCGTGTCCAAATATGCTGAGAGCTCCGCTTGCGTTGGTTTTGGCTTGGAGAACGGAGCGGTCTGGGGTGCAGCTGATACGGCATCGCCTGCAAGTCCATCGATCTTCTCGCCAGACGAAAGCCAGCCCCAAAAATATCGCACCACGCGAACAAAACCGCTTGCGACAAGATACGCAAGCGTCAAAAGAGCTAAAAGTGACGCGACAATAAAGAACATACAACCTCATTCAAAAAGTTCTTGTTCTATGATACGGCAAGCAGTCACACTTGGCAATCTACCTGCTCTTATTTACAAGCTTTGCAAGAAAAATCCACCTCTTGAGCGCCACGGGGTTCGTGACTTTTCTAAAAAAGTTTGACGATTTTGAAATTTACACTTGCGCTCAGCCGTGAACTTGCGTATATTATTCCTCGCGTTCGCGGGCTTAGCGCAGTTGGTAGCGCGCAACCTTGCCAAGGTTGAGGTCGCGGGTTCGAACCCCGTAGCCCGCTCCATGATTTTTCGGCCGGATTCGTTTCGGCCTTTTTCATATGGCGAGATGGCCAAGTGGTAAGGCAGAGGCCTGCAAAGCCTTTATCCCCGGTTCGAATCCGGGTCTCGCCTCCAGTGAATTGACAACCCCAGCTTCGGCTGGGGTTTCTTTTTGTCGCGCGCGTCTTCCGCTGCGCTTGCTGAGGCTCTGGATTGCGTGCCTGAAAAGTGCAAACGTTTTAGTCAGACGAGCCTGAAAAGTGCAAAGAATCTGTATTTGAGGTACCGATTCTTTGACAAAATCAGGCAAATCCACAGTTTCTTTTACATTTTTAGGCAGAAGTTACAGATTCTTTGCAGAAATCAGGCACGTTCTAACTAGGGTGTTGTCTCCAAATTTTGCGAGCCTGAAAACCCCACCATGTCTGAGTAAAACAGCTCAGACTTGGCGAGAAAAACCGGCAAATAGCTCAGACTAGGCGTGTTTTTCAGGCAAATCGTTCAGACATGGCGAGAAAATCAGGCTTACAGCAGGCTCGCGCCAGCTCACGCCACCCGTCTGGCGAGAAACCCGTCTACTCCCAGCATATACGCACAAGAAACCCGGTATCCACACGAAATAGATACCGGGTTGAAATCACTCGCAACCTGCGTACGCAACCTGCGTACACAACCTGCGTACGCACCCCGCACGCCCTAGCGCATCATCTTGACCAGGCGAACAATGGTACCGTTACCGGAAGGTTTCTCCTGGATAGACACTGCGTCCATAAGCAGGCGCATCAGCTTAACGCCGCGTCCACGCTCGGCAAACTGGCCGGTCTCGGGAGGCTCTTCCTCGTCGGAGATGCTAAAGCCGCCGCCACAATCCGAGACGTCAATGACCACCCTGTCTGGATACGCGGAAACCGTGGTCAGCACGCCCTTCTCGCACGCGTGATCAACGGCGTTGCCAATAGCCTCGCCAACTGCAAGTTCAATGTCAAACTTTTGGTCCGAGGTCAACGGCAGCGTCTTCAGCAGCGCGATAGCCCTTGAACGAGCGTCGCACATTTTATTGGGATCAACTCTAAACGTTGTCTGGAACGACGGATGTGTGCCCGGTGCAAGCGGAGTCACGCGCGACTTAGCGGCGCAGGTACTTATTGGCATGAAATCGATAAGACCCATGCGCACCAAGGCCTTAAACGCCGTCGGTTGCACGTTGGTCAAGCTCATAAGACCGCCGAGCGTCTTCATGCGTCGAACAGCGCACACGATAAAGCCCATACCGCATGAATCGATGTACGAAACCTCCGACATATTCAGCACAATTCTTCTGCAGCCGCTATCAATGAGTTGCTCAATCTGAGCCTTCACGCGCGGGACTCCCCTCACGTCAAGGTCAGTATTGACTGAAACAACTGCTATGTTTGGCTGCGTATACATACGTTTCTTGTTCCCGCGCAGCAACAAGAATTTCAGATATCTGCATTTTTTGACGAGAAAATCGTTTCCTTGGCGAGAAACCCGTCTAGTTGCTCTTCTCGGCTAAGTCGGCGCTGCTAAGCTTGCCAGAGTCAGTGCCGCCGAGCGTGCGAGAATCGACGCCGCCAAGCTCGTCAAAGCGCAGGGCAACCATGGCAACATCGTCGTCAAGCCTTCGGCCGGTATAGCGATCAAGCGTGCTCAAGAACCTATTGAGCAGGCCGTCAAAGCCACGAGGAACCTCGTTCATAATCATGTCGCGCAGGCCAGTTTCGCCAAAGAACGCGCCTTCGGGACTGCGAGCCTCTGTGGTTCCGTCGGTGTAAAGCAGCAGGATATCGCCCTCGTGCAAGCGAATCGTACCGTTTTTGTACTCCATGTCGTGAAACGCGCCCACAACGCCCGACTGAACGTCCAAAAGCTCAGCGTCGCCCGATTGAGCAGACACCAAAATCGCAGGTGGATGACCAGCGGAGCAGTAGGTCAGCGACGAAGTTGTAAGGTCAACAATGCCAACAAAGAGCGTTGCAAATGTTTCTACTCTCGAGAAGCCCAACAGAAATTCATTCAGCGTTGCCACCATACGAGCGGGAGTTCTTCCCTCCCACGCATAGGCAGAAAGTGCCGTTTTAACTGCGGATGAAATAGAAGCTGCCTCAATACCCTTGCCAGAAACGTCACCCATGATGATGCACGCGCGGCGTCCTGGCAATTTAATCATGCTATAGAAATCGCCGCCGACAAACGCATCGGCGGTTGCGGACGAATAAATTCCTTCGGCAGAGATTCCTTCTACCTTCTGCAGGTCATTCTTCATACCTGACTGGAGCGCCTGCGAGATATGCTTGTTCTGCTGACTCTCTTCGGCGCCAACTGCCAGAGAATGTACCAGCAGCATCACGCGGTCCAAGAAATCAAGCTCAATATCACTCAGAGGCTCAGCGTTTTCTTCTCGCAAGAAGAGCCAGGTATGCTGCTCGCCAGCAAACTTACCCAAGAAAAGCACGGCTCCCTTGCAGGGCAAACCCTGTGCAGCAAGCGCACGACTCAGCTCAGATTCAAGCTCAACCTCTTTGACTGACGCCTCGCCCTCTCCTGTCTTGAGTCCCTCAACCGTCGATGGAAGCGCAATCTGGTTGCCGCCATCCTGCGCGCCACCGGCCTCCGTTGCGGCCTGCGCGCTGTCTTGCACACCGTCCTGAGCGTCGCCAAACGCTTGCTCAGCGCCAAGCGCATGGAGCGTAATGTTGCCTGTGACCTCACAACAATCTACCGAGAAAACCTGTGCATTCAGATCGGTACCCACCGACCTCATAACCTGCTGTAATCGCTCGCCAGAGATCTTCTCGCCATCTGCAGCGCTATGAAGCAATCCTTGGCGCACGCGAGCTAATGCCTCGCGAAGCGTGTCTCTACGCTGCGTTCTCATGGCCGACAACGCGCCTACAAGCTGCACCGAGAGGTAATTTGCAATGGAGTCCAGAAGTCTTGCATCTTCAACCAAAAGCGCACGCTTACGCTCCCAGCCCACTTCAATCAGAGCAACAATGTGGCCACCAAACCACACAGGAACCACAAGAAAGCTGGTAAACGGAGGCAAATGACTTGCGTCAACAGTTATGACCTCGCGCGTGTCTTCGTTAACAAGGTTGCGCTTTTTAACTCTTCCCTGCTTGAGCGCGCTAGAGTTCAAAGGCATGGTATGCAAGCGAAGTGCGTGCTCGGAATAAAACGTCAAACGCTCCAGAGAGCTGTTAAATGCAAAGTAGCGAGGAATTCTATCCAATGACGCACTTCTCAAAGACTCCGTTGCACCATGAAGGTGGTACCCGTCTTGCTCAGCAAGATAGATAAGCGCACCATCAGCCTCGACAGTCTCTGAGAGCTCTTCTAACACGCGCTCGATAAGCTGACCCATATCTTCTGAGTCAAGCGTGTCCAAAACAATCTGAAGCGCTCCTGAGAGCCTCTTATTGGCTCGGCGAAGGTCCAACACCATTCGTTCATCATCGTGCACAGGGCCAGCCATGTCACGAAGCTTAGACGCTGTCAGAACAATAGCCTGTGTAGGAGCACCCACATAATCTGCACGCACACTTAAGACCTGCGAGGTGCCATCTTGCGCGGGAGCGGCCACCATGGAAGTGGAGCCATCAATCGTAAACGGCAACGACTCTACAAAGAACGGTTTCTGCAGGTTTTCTTGATTTGCCGGCGTGAACAAAAAGCGAACATCCAGGCCGGCAATGGTGCCGTCTTCCTTAGCAAATAGGCTTTCGGCCTCCTCATTGGCGAGAAGAACCATGCCCTCCATATTAAATACAATAACTGCATCGCTAGTCAGTCGTAGCAACTGAGACAGAGTTGCAGCAACGGTTCCGTCGACAACTCCCTCAACACGCCTTACGCTCAGCTTGTTATCTGCCACAGTCACTCCTTACCAACAAGAAAAAACAAATCACATTGCCTAAGTATACGAAAAAGGCGGACCTCCGAAGAGATCCGCCGAAATTCCGTGGTGTCGGAGGCGGGACTTGAACCCGCACAACCGTTAGTAGGTCACTAGCACCTCAAGCTAGCGCGTCTGCCAATTCCGCCACTCCGACTTGCTTTGCAGCGAGGGATATACTAACACATCTTCAAGCAACATTTGAGAGAAAATTTAAAACTTTTTCTCAAAAGAACTTTGCGAGAAGACCGCCTTATCCCTTGCTTACTTCTGCCAACCAACAATGGTTGCAGGTACGCTCTGGAAGAGTGATGGACCAAAGTTGGCAAGACCCTTCTTAACAACGTAGCAGTCTGGACCAGTGTAGATAGGAAGATATGCGTAAGTCTGCATCATCTTCTTCTCTGCCTCATTCATGAGCTTCATGCGCTCATCAAAGTCCTTGGTAGAGACAACCTTTGCAAACATCTCGTCGGTCTCTGCAGAACCCTGCTGACCAAAGTTGGATCCAGACTCAGAACCATAGAGCTGGCCACCGTTGTTGTAAGAAGTTGAGCTACCAACCCAACCAAAGAGGCAGACATCCCAAGAGCCAGAGGTAAGAACATCAGAGAACTCAGAAGATGGGTGAGAATCAAGGGTAAGATTAATACCTGCGTCCTTGCACATCTTCTGGATTGCAGCAGCACGGTTCTTAACAGTAGTACCGTCACCGAACAGTGTGTAAGCAAAGGTTACCTGCTGGCCATCCTTCTCATAGTAATCGCCGTTAAGCTTGTAGCCTGCATCCTCAAGGGTCTTCTTAGCAGCGGCCTTGCGCTCGTCAACAGACTTGAGGTTCTTGAGATCGTCTGGGAGGTTGTTGTCATAGCCGGCTGCCCAGTAAGGCCAAAGCATGGAGCCTGGTGCGTCCTCTTTCCAGTTAACACCCTGGAAGACGATAGAAACGATAGTTGCAGGGTCAACGACCTGGCAGAATGCCTTACGAACTGCAACATCCTGAAGAACGCCGCGAGTAGAGTTGATCTCGATAACAGCAATAGACATACCAAGACCACGACGAATCTGTGCCTTATCACCAAGACCGGTGAAGTTAGAGAGAAGCTCAGCAGAACCAGATACGGAAGAACCAGTAGTGTCAGTCTCTTCGTTCTTGAATGCGTTAATGGAAGCCTGGGTATCCATCTGCTTGTAGACAAGGGTATCAAGCTTAGGAGCGTCACCCCACCACTTTGGATTTGGCTTGAAGGTTACAGCAGAGTCATCGAAAGAATCAACAATATAAGGACCAGAACCAAGCTCGTTGTGTGGCTCATTGTTGTAACCATTGTTGAAGAAGTCTGGATCCTGAAGCTTTGGGTGCAGAGCATAGCTCAAGATGCTCTCGATTGGATAGACTGGCTCTTTCATGGTAATAACAGCGGTCTTAGCAGTATCACCCTGCTCAACAGACTCATACTTGTCATAACCATCAGTTGAAGAAACCGCAAACTTTTTATTCTGACCACACATAGTGATGAATGCAGTCTGAATTGCGGTCCAATCAATAGCGGTACCATCGTTGAAGGTGGCCTGATCAGTGAAGGTCAGGGTAGCAACCTGCTTGCCGTCCTTCTCCTCTACCTTGAATTCCTTGATGTAATCCTTGTTTGGCTCAAACTTATCGCCATCAGCATTGTTAAGGAACAGGTCACGAGGGTTGATAAGACCGTGAAGGATGTTCATGTAAGAGGTATTACCAGCAAGTTGGTAGTAATTCCACTGTGGACCAATCTCGTTGATTGGCTGAGTCAGAGTACCGCCATCCTTAACCTCATCACGAGACTTAGGATTGTTGTACGTCTTGCCCTTCTCTGGAAGTGGAAGCTGATCCAGAGGAGTGTTTGCAGGAGAGCCGTCCTGTGGCTCAGTACCAGTGGTGGTAGTGCCGCCCTGAGGATTTGATGGAGCACAACCAGCAAGGCCAAGGCCTGCGGCGGTGATACCAGTCAGAGCAAAGAACGAACGACGGGAAAAACTGTCAGCCATATGATCACCCATTTCGTTAAAGGCCTACAGATATTCACTTAACTATACGAAATTGCCTGAAAATACTCCATAGCAGAAACATTCCCGTAACAACCTCGTTCATTATTTGTAACAAAGAAAACCCGCACCTAGTTTTAAGTGCGGGTTTTCAGAAAATTTATTGAATCTTTGTTACTCGTTAGAGATGTGAGTAGCAGGAACCAGCTTACCATCCTGATAAATCATGCGCTCACGAGTACGCTCAATCTTTGGATCAGGGATTGGAATAGCCGAGAGAAGCGCCTTAGTGTAAGGATCTTGTGGGTTAGTAAAGACGTCTTCCGTCTCACCGTACTCAACAATCTTGCCCAGGTGCATAACAGCAACCGTGTCAGAAATATGACGAATAACAGCAAGATCGTGAGCAACAAAGAGATAAGAAATCTTCAACTGAACCTGAAGGTCCTCAAGAAGGTTAATAATACCTGCCTGAATGGAAACATCCAGAGATGCAATTGGCTCATCCAAGAGAAGAATCTTTGGACTTGTTGCAAGAGCACGAGCAATAGCAATACGCTGACGCTGACCACCAGAGAACTGAGATGGGAAGCGGTCAACATAGTCTGGGTTGATGCCAACCAGACGCATGAGCTCGCCAATACGAGTATTAATATCCTCTTTGTTCCAACCCTGTGCCTGAAGTGGCTCAGCCAAAACGTCATAGACAGGCATACGTGGGTCCAGAGAACTCATTGGATCCTGGAAGATAACCTGAAGATCTTTACGAAGCTCTCTACGCTGTGCAGCGTTCTTAAGCTCAGCAACATCTTTGCCAAGGACCGTAATACGACCATCCTCAGGCTTCAGCAAATCCATAATCTGCATCAGAGTTGTTGATTTACCAGAACCAGACTCACCAACAAGCGCAAGAGTTTCTCCCTCATGGATCTCAAAGCTTGCACGGTCAACAGCAGTCATAGTGCCCTTGCTGCGCCTAATAAAGCCCTTACCCTGAACAGGGAAAGTCTTGGTAAGATTCTCAACCTTAAGTACAACAGGACGCTTGTTACGAGGGACATCAACCCACTTTGGAAGGATTGGCTCAAAGTCTGGATATACCTCAGCGTAAGTGAGCTTCTTCTCGCAAATTTCCTGAAGGTGATGGCAAGATGCCAAGTGACCCTCGGCAGCATTTGCAGGAAGCAGCGCTGGCTCTTTCTTGGAGCATTCCTCGGTAGCCATAGGACAACGTGGGTTAAAAGGACAGCCAGTTGGAATAGCAGCAAGTGATGGTGGATTACCCTTAATAGGAACAAGCCTATGCTCTGCCTGAAGGTGAGGTTTTGGAACAGCGCCCAGAAGACCCATGGTATAAGGATGGCGAGGCTCAGCAAAAAGTGTATCAACACTTGCGCGCTCTACGCCACGGCCTGCATACATAACCATAATGTCATCAGCGGTACCTGCAACAACACCAAGGTCGTGAGTAATCAGAACAACTGCTGCGCCAGTCTCTTTCTGTGCAACCTTCAAGACGTCAAGAATCTGAGCCTGAATAGTTACGTCAAGAGCGGTGGTTGGCTCGTCTGCGATGATGATGTCAGGGTTGTTTGCAATAGCAATTGCAATAACAACACGCTGACGCATACCACCAGAGAACTCATGTGGGAAAGAATCCAGACGATTCTCTGGATCAGTAATACCAACAATAGAGAGAAGCTCAATACAACGCTTACGAACGTCTGCCTTGCTCATGTGAGGATTATGGGTAAGCAGAGCCTCTGCAAGCTGATCTCCAATAGAGAACATTGGAGTCAAAGCAGACAGTGGATCCTGGAAAATCATAGAAATCTTAGTGCCACGAAGCTCTGACATCTCTTCGTCGGTCTTACCAATGAGCTCCTCATCACCAAGCTTAATGGAGCCGGTAACGTGAGCGTTGTCATCAAGAAGACCGATAAGAGAAAGCGCCGTGACCGATTTACCAGAACCGGACTCACCTACGATACCGAGGGTACGGCCACCCCAAAGATCAAAGTTAACACCACGAACTGCATCTACACGACCAGCCTCAGTGTTAAAGGAAACCTTAAGATCACGAACAGAAAGAACTGGATCTCCTGTTGGTGCACCCTTAGGACCATTTGACTCAAGCAGCTCATAGCGTAGGACATCATCCATCTCTACATTTCCCTGCTTTGCAGAAGTATTAGTAATGTCAGCCATTATGCACGCTCCGTAGTTTCTTCAGAAACGATGCTTCCCTCAAGATCACCGAGCTGAGCGTCATCCTTGGAAGAATCCTCTTCCTGATCTTTAACGCTACCAGCAGCGCGTGAATAAGGGTCAAAGGCATCGCGAAGGCCGTCGCCGATGAGCTGCAGGCCAACACAAACAACAATCAGAAATGCCGATGGAATCAGAATCATCCATGGAGTAGTAAGCATTGCAGAGGAACCAGCACTCAGAAGATAACCAAGAGAGGTATCTGGTGCCTTGATACCAAGACCCAAGAAGCTGAATGCAGTCTCAGAGTTAATGCCACCAATAACAGCCAAGACCAAATCAATAATAAGAATTGAACCAAGGTTTGGAATAAGGTGACGAACAATGATGGTAAATGGTGGAACGCCCATGTACTTAGCGGCCTTGACGTAATCTCTCTCACGCAAAGACAGAGCCATGGTACGGATAGTACGCGCGCGACCAATCCAACCAAAAGCAGTTAGACCAAAGATAAGCATGAGCCAACCAGACTCACCGCCTGCTGCACGAACAATCATAGCAACCAGCAAGAAGCTAGGGATGACCATGAGCATATCAAGAAGCCACATACCAATCTTCTCTGGAATGCCGCGAACATAAGCAATGGCAGTACCAATAATTGCAGAAATGATAGTGGTCAAGATTGCATAGCTGATACCAATGGTCAACGAACGGCCAAGACCGTGGACAACACAGGCATACAAATCAATACCAGCACCATCAGTACCAAACCAATGCTTTGCATTAGGAGCCATGTTAATTGCAGTAAAGTCAGCATCTGTGTAATTAAACGGAGTGGCATATGGTCCAAAAACTGCAATGAGAACCATAATTCCAAGAATAATCAAACCGATTACTGCAGAACGCTGGCGGAAGAAACGCCTTGCAATCAGGCCAGCATAACTAATTCTTTTAACTTCTTTATTGTCAGACTTAGCATCTGCCTGAAGCTCACGCTCAGCGTTAGTAAGACCTGCATCAATGGAGACGTTTTTCTCGTCTTTATTCTGAAGCTCTTCTTTAGACATGTCCGCCTCCTTAGCTCATCTTAATTCGTGGATCAAGAGCAGCAGCAAAGAGGTCAGCCAGAAGAGCGCCAACAAGAGTCATTGCGCCAGAGAATGCTGCAACTGCAACTGCACCGTGAATATTGTTGTTGTTAATACAGTTAATGAAGTACTCACCAAGACCGTGAATTGCAAAGACCTTCTCGGTCATAACAGCACCTGTGAAGATACCTGCAAGAGAGAAAGCAACTGAAACAGCGGTTGGAATCAAAGAAACGCGAAGAGCGTGCTTACGAATTGCCTTCTTACGAGTAAGTCCCTTTGCGCGAGCAGTACGGACATAGTCTGCGTGCATCTCGTCAAGCAGGTACGTACGCTGAGAGAGGTGGTAACCAACGGAGCTTACGATAGTAAGAACAATGGTTGGAAGAATAATGTGCTGGAGGAAGTCAATGAGCCAAGTGAAAAAGTTTCCGGTATCTCCACTAGAAAGGTCGGTAACGTAGAAAATACGAGAACCGGCACGTGCGTTAATCTCGATTGCTGCAAAAACAATCAAGATTGCCATAACAACGGTTGGAATAACCAGCAAAACCGAAGCAACACCACTTAAGAAGCGGTCCTGCCACTGATACTGACGTTGGGCGGTATAAACGCCCAGGCTAACACCAATAACAACTGACAAAATAGTTGCTGGAGTCATAAGCTCAATAGAAGCCATAAACTTAGAGCTCATCTCACGGTTAACGTTATCGCCTGTTGGAGTCATACCAAGATCAAACTTGGTAAATAGATTGGTAACCCAAACCTGATAACGTTCAATAACTGGAGTCTTATCATTCAGATTAGTCCTATACAGGTTTTCCTCAATAGACTCCTGTGGAGGACGTGGAGTACGCTGCTCAAAGTTGGAGCGTGGGTTCATAAATGATGATGCGAGGAAGAATGTGAGCGAAGTTGCAACAAAAATCATCACAATGTAGCTCAAAATCCTCTTTGTAACGTACCAAACAAACCGTGCCATTGACTCTCCTCACCGCCTTGCGCTTATCCACCCGATAAGCGAGGTTTTCTCGGTATGGCAACCTAGCATTCCTACAACAAACATGCCGTGAATACACAGCAAAGTGCAATTTTACCATGGATAAGCTGCTTAACCCAAAAAATATCTCTTAGATAAGCAAGATTATGCATACCAATCCCAGTAAAACGTATCCACATATAATGACTGTTAAAGTCCAGCGTGCAGGTCACAATCAAATTTGTTTACATATGAGAAACGTTATTGAAAATTCTGTTAAGAAGTAACAGACAACTTCTATCTGCCGCACACAGCTTTTTTTGCTGGTATTCCTAACAGCAAATTTTCACATGCTCCGCAGGCTACGAATAAAAAATGCCGAGAAACTCGGGTTTCTCGGCAGATGATTCAAATATGCAAGCGACTGCTTAGCCAATAGCACCAACAGGGAACGTCAAAGCCATCACAATAGCGCAAACCATAAAGATGGTTGTAGTGATGACGGTAAGGCGATCAAGGTTCTTCTCCATAATGCCTGAACCAGCGCTTGCGTTATACATAGATGCAGCAATCATGTCAGAAACGCCGGTGCCCTTTCCGGAGTGTGCTAAAACAAGCAGCACCGTCAAAATGCCAGAAAGTACAAACAGCACTAAAAGAATTGTATTCAGAACGCCCACGAGGTTCCCCCTCTTGCTGGCGAGAAAATCCAGCCCTAGTTATTTTCACGTACAAGAGAAAAGAATAGCACACGCCACTCCCCTTTGGGAATGACGTGTGCCAAGTTGCAAAACAAACAAGAACTTAACAAATGAGCCAAGCGCCTCACCGGTGGTAAGGAACTTTGTCAGAGTTTAGTTCATTGCGCTCTTAACCATTGCAACGAAGGAATCGGCCTTGAGAGATGCGCCACCAACAAGTGCACCGTCGACGTCCTCTTTCTCGAGGAAGCCACCAACGTTCTCTGGCTTAGCAGAACCACCGTAAAGAATACGGATACCGTCTGCAATTTCTGCGCCAAAGATCTCTACCAGGGTCTTACGGATTGCACCGCAAACTTCCTGAGCGTCATCAGCAGTTGCAGTCATACCAGTACCAATTGCCCAGATTGGCTCGTAAGCAATAACGTACTTGGAAGGATCAGTAATCTCAAGACCCTTGGTATCTTCCTTAATCTGGTCAACAACAAACTGAACGTGAGTACCAGCGTTGCGGACCTCAAGTGACTCACCGCAGCAAGAAATAGGAACGATGTCATGAGCCATCAATGCCTTTGCCTTGCGGTTAATGTCCTCGTCGGTCTCTCCAAAGTAGCCACGGCGCTCGGAGTGACCAATGATGCAGTAAGTTGCACCAACAGAAGTCAGCATTGCTGGAGAGGTCTCACCAGTAAATGCACCAGACTCCTCCCAGTACACATTCTGTGCAGAGAGAGCAACAGAAGAGTTGGCCTGGGTAAGAACCTCAGAGACGCCCTTAAGGTCTACAAGAGGTGGAGCAATAACAACATCAACGTTTCCGGTACCGGAAGCAAGCTGATCGACAATTCCCTGAGCAAGCTCAACGCCCTCAGCGAAAGTCTCATTCATCTTCCAGTTACCTGCGATCATACGATTACGCATCGAGAAGCGCCTCCACTCCTGGAAGTGCCTTACCCTCAACGAGCTCCATGGAAGCGCCGCCGCCAGTGGAAATCCAGCTCATCTTATCAGCAAGGTGGAACTTGTTAACTGCTGCAACGGAATCGCCGCCGCCAATGATGGAGGTGCAATCAGCATCTGCAACAGCACGAGCAACAGCCTCGGTGCCCTTTGCAAACTGGTCAAACTCAAAGACGCCCATAGGACCATTCCAGAAGACGGTCTTTGCACCCTTGATAGCCTCAGAGTAAAGCTCAACAGTCTTAGGACCAATGTCCATACCCATGCGGTCTGCAGGAATCTGATCGGAAGGAACTACCTCACCAACAGCGTCCTCACCAAAGTGATCGGTAACAACGTTGTCAACAGGAAGCAGAATCTTAACGCCCTTCTCCTCAGCCTTCTTGAGCATCTCGCCTGCGCGCTCAATCCAGTCTGGCTCCTGAAGAGAAGTACCAACGGTATAACCCTTAGCCAGGAAGAAGGTGTATGCCATACCGCCACCAATGATGAGGGTATCAGCGGAGTCGATAAGGTGATCAAGAACACCAATCTTAGAAGAAACCTTGGAGCCACCAACGATAGCTACAAGTGGGCGCTCTGGGTTAGAGAAGATAGAGGTAAGAGTGTCAACCTCTTTCTCAAGCAGGAAGCCAGCATATGCAGGAAGGTAAGCTGCTGGTCCCACAACAGAACCCTGTGCACGGTGAGCGGTACCAAAGGCATCAAGAACAAAGATGTCACCATAAGATGCAAGGGTCTTTGCAATCTCTGGGTCATTCTTCTTCTCACGCTTGTCAAAACGGACGTTCTCGAGAACAAGAACCTCGCCGTCCTTGAGTGCGTCTACAGCCTCACGGGCCTTCTCGCCATAGGTGTCCTCAACAAACTTAACCTCGTGGCCAAGAAGCTCAGCAAGCTTCTCTGCAGCTGGACGCAGGGAAAGCTCTGGCTGGAAGCCGGTGCCATCTGGACGACCAAGGTGGCTCATCAGGATGACCTTTGCGTTGTGGTCGAGAAGATACTGGATGGTTGGAAGTGCAGCGCGAACGCGGGTGTCGTCAGTAACAACGCCGTCCTTTAGAGGCACGTTGAAGTCAACGCGCATAAGAACGCGCTTACCGTCAACATCTGCATCGCGGACAGTCTTCTTTGTAAAAGCCATGTCACTCCTTTAAATACGTTTCCAACAAAAGAAGGCGCGATCGCGGCAGATGCTGCGACCGCGCCTAAGGCGTCTATGTAACTAGAACTTAAGCAACGAACTTCTCGAAGTACTTAATGGTGCGGACCATCTGAGAAGTGTAGGAGTTCTCGTTGTCGTACCAAGAGGTGACCTGAACAAGAGTGGTGCCGTCGCCAAGGTCAGAGCACATGGTCTGAGTTGCGTCGAAGATGGAGCCGTGGGTCTCGCCGACGATGTCGCGGGAAACAATGTCATCCTCGTTGTAACCAAAGGTCTCTGGGATAGTCTCTGCATATGCCTTCATTGCAGCGTTGACCTCGTCAACGGTGACCTTCTTGTCAACAACAGCATAGAGGTTGGTGAGGGAGCCAGTTGGCGTAGGAACGCGCTGAGCAGCACCAATGAGCTTGCCGTTGAGCTCAGGAAGAACAAGACCAATAGCCTTTGCAGCACCGGTGGAGTTAGGAACGATGTTCTCTGCACCAGCACGGGAACGACGGAAGTTACCCTTGCGCTGTGGGCCGTCGAGGATCATCTGGTCACCAGTGTATGCGTGAATGGTGGTCATGATACCGGACTTGATAGTTGCGAAGTCGTTAAGACCCTTTGCCATAGGAGCAAGGCAGTTGGTGGTGCAGGAAGCTGCGGAGATGATGTTGTCATCTGCAGTGAGGGTCTCATGGTTAACGTTAAAGACAACGGTTGGGAGGTCATTGCCTGCAGGAGCAGAAATGACAACCTTCTTAGCACCAGCGTTGATGTGAGCCTGTGCCTTGTCCTTAGAAGTGTAGAAACCGGTGCACTCAAGAACAACGTCAACGTTGAGATCGCCCCAAGGCAGGTTGTTAGCGTCTGCCTCCTTGTAAATAACAATCTCGTGACCGTCAACGATGATGGAGTGGTCAGTTGCCTCTACCTTGTGATCGCGGGAATAGTTGCCCTGAGTAGAGTCATACTTCAGAAGATATGCAAGCATCTCTGGAGAAGTAAGGTCGTTGATTGCAACAATCTCGGAACCCTCGTGACCAAACATCTGCCTAAATGCAAGGCGACCAATGCGGCCAAAACCGTTAATAGCAACCTTTACTGCCATACGTAATGCTCCTTTCGGTGACCCAGAGCCATTCTCCGGATTCATTAACATTTAAACCGTACACCGAGTATTTTACCGCACTCGCCGATAACTTATGCATCTTTTTCTAAATCCTGAACGATTTTTTCTAAACGAAGCAGTCGGTGATACATGGCGGACTTGGATACGGGTGGTACAAACGACTCCCCCAACGCTGATAATGACAGCTCAGGGTTATCTTTTCGTGCAAGACAAAAATCTCTGACCGCTGGCGGTAGAGCTCTGAGTCCAACGAGTTTCTCGGCCTTTTCTATAAGCATCAACTGGTCTGCCGCTGCATTTGAAGAGCGTGTTTGATTTGCCATCTCTGCGTTGACAACTCGGTTGACGTTGTTGCGATAATGCTTTTGCACACGCGTAAACGCAATAGCGCGCGCCATAGTAGGCGCACCAATCTCTCGCAAAAACTTGATGATGTCATCAGAGCTCTTAAGGTAGACGGCATAAATTTCTCTGGTACGCATGAGCGCATTGGTATGACGGTTACGATGATTAAGACGCGCCTTGACCCCAATGGATCCCATAAGTTTTACCAGCTCAGTGGCAAATCTTTCTCCCGAGACAGCAATCTCTAAGTGAAAATCTTTTAAGGGATCGGCCAAAAATCCGCCCGCCATAAACGCTCCGCGCAAAAAAGCTCGCTGCGCCTGCTTGGTGCGGATAACGCTTTTAGGAATGCCACTTACCAGGCCTTCTCCCGGTATATAAATGCCAAGAGCGGAAAGTGCTTCTGCAAGCGAATCCTGGTTAGAAATCTCAAGCAAATAGTTGCGTTTTTTATGCATGATAGAGCGGCGGTACTCAACGGAAGTACCCAGATCAAACAGACGGCGAGAAGAACTAATAACCGTACGAGCAACCGTGCCAGTCTCAGTAACAATACGAACGGCAAATTTGCCAGGACCGTGCATCGATAATGTTCCAGAAACACGAATAAGCGCAGAAAGCTGGGCTAATTCACAGTCCGTCTGAATTTCTGGCACGCTGACCAGCTCATTTTTTACCAAGGCAGTATAGGACATGACAGACTAACTTCTACTCAGCCTGCTGAGACTTCTTCTGGGCCGCATCAAGATCGCGATGGAACAGCGTTACGCGGTAGCCCTGGCTGGTAAGGTGCTCTGCCGTAGCACGGGCGATTGCAACGCTTCTATGCTGGCCGCCTGTACAACCTACCGCAATAGAAAGCAAACTCTTGCCTTCCTGCACATAGCCAGGCATTACTACATCAAGCAGCTCAAACCAAGACTTAAGGAATTTCTTAGTAGTGCCGTGCTGAAGGACAAACTGAGCTACTGGCTCATCAAGACCGGTAAGCGGTCTGAGCTCTGGATCATAGTAAGGATTAGGCAGGAATCGCACGTCAATCATAAGGTCAGCCTCAACGGGCAAACCATTTTTGAAGCCAAAGGAAAACACGCTAACATCCATAAGCTGCTGTTCAGCAAGCTCTGAAAATGCGCGACGAAGACGACTCTTGAGCGTATTAGTGCGCATAGATGAGGTATCCAGGACAACATCTGCCAGCGCTTTTATGTCTTGAAGCTGTGCGCGCTCCTTAGAAATTGCAGATGAGAGATTTTCTCCCTCCTGCGCTAAAGGATGACGACGGCGATTCTCGCTATAGCGACGCATAAGTACTTCGTCTGAGGAGTCCAGATAGACAATCTTGTAGGTGAGCTCGTGATCTGCAAGAGACTTCAGCGCTTCAGAAATGTCATCAAAAAGACCTTGCGAGCGCAAATCACAGGTAACAGCCAGATGACGACCAACGCCCGTGTTAATGCCCACAAGGTTAGAAAGCTGCAAAATAAGAGCTGGTGGCAGGTTATCAATGCAGAAATAACCCATGTCCTCAAACACATGAAGCGCCTGCGTACGACCCGATCCAGACATACCCGTAATAATGACAATGTCGGGAATAACTGAAGATGTAGGATCGTTTTTCTTCACAGGCGCTCCTTAAATACGTGACGAGAAAACCTTACCGCTCCAAGCGTTAATCCTCAAGTGCTGCAGCAAACCAAGAAGTAATTGAAGTTGGATGTGTAATGGCTGTACCTGAAACAACTGCCCAAGCGCCTGCATCCAGAGCATCTTTTGCGTCTTGTGGTGTGTGGACGTGACCCTCGCAAATAATGGCAATACCTGGGAATTCAGTAGTTGCCTGCTGGAGAAGGGCAATGTCCGGGCCATCGTCAAGCGTTGTATCAATAGCGGCCTTGTTGTGAGAAAGTGTAGTTGAAACGAGGTCACAACCAGCGGCAACAGCGCGACGGATGTCATCCATAGTCATGCAGTCAGCCATAATCAGCACGTCAGACTCTGTACGCAGAGTTGCAACAGTCTCTTCAAAGGTTCTACCATCAGGCCTTGGACGGTCTGTTGCATCCAGGGCAACAACATCTGCGCCGGCGTGAATACAAGCACGCGCATGACGAAGCGTAGGAGTAATGTAGACACCCTCATGACCCTCTTTCCAGAGGCCAATAACAGGAATTTCAACTCTGCCTTTAATGGCAGAGATGTCAGACAAACCCTGGCACCTAATAGCTGCAGCGCCGCCAAGCTCACAGGCGCGAGCAATCTGAGCCATGGTCTCTGGATGCCTCATAGGCTCACCAGGATACGCCTGGACGCTGACAATGAGTTTTCCTTTAAGTGACTCAACAAGCTCTGAATATGCCACGGTATTCTCCTTACCAGAATGTACGTACGTTAAAAGATATCTGTCTTTGCGACATACCTAGTCAGCAAGCAATTTGCCTGCTGACATGCTTCTGCCTAAAGACGTGTCTCTAAATAGCCAGGTAGAACAAGGTTTTCTGCAGCTCCAATAAGAGGAGCTTCTCCACCAAGCGTGCCCTTCACAAGAGGCGTTGCCTGAACAGGAGGCATTGCCTGCAGCTTAAATGCAGCTTCAAGTGCCTCGTGCCAGTACTTGCCGCACTCTGCAACGGAACCAGACAGAATGATGACAGAAGGATCAAGCATGTTGCACATGCTACCCAAGACCTCACCAAGTGCGCGGCCTGAGCGCTCCTCTGCAGCCTGAGCGATCTTCTCGCCAGCAAGAGCCCTGCGGTCAATCTCTGCGCCATCAAGAGCAGAACCGTCTTCAAGCGTATCGGAGCCGCCAAGACGGACATACTCGCGAATAATGCCAGGACCTGCGGAAACAGGCTCAAGGTGAGAAGTTCCACCACAAGGGCAGTCAACGCCGGCTGCTGCTGGAGTTGCAACGTGACCAATGTGGCCAGCCTCGTCATGAGCACCCAGCATCAAAATGCCGTGGTTCACAAAGGCACCACCAATGCCCGTGCCAACCGCTACGGTTAAAACGCTGTCTTTGCCGTGACCAGCGCCGTGGCGAGCCTCACCCAGGGCATGGGCGTGAACGTCATTGAGGACGCTGCAAGGAAGGCCAAACTCGCTGGTAACTGCTGAGCCAAGAGCGGTTCCGCCCCAGCCTGGCATAAGCTCGTTTGCGTAGGTGATGTCTCCGGTGCGAGGGTCAACAACACCGGCAGAAGAAATACCCACGCCAGATATGGTAAGGCCCAGCTCTTGCGCGCGAGCAAGAGCCTCCCTAATTGCCTGCAGAACGGTAGCAAGAACTTGCTTGCCACCCTCTTTTGCATTGGTAGGAACCTTCTTTACGGACTGAACGTTTGGGGCGTCGGTGCCGTTAAGAGTGACTATGCCACAGGCGATTTTTGTGCCGCCAATATCAACGGCGCAAACATGTGTTGGATAAACAAACTTAGAGTCCATGATGTCCCCGCTTGTTTAGAGAAGGCCGTTTGCAATAAGAACCTGCTTGATTGCCTCACGGTTCTGGCCATCAAGTGGCTTAACAGGGCGAGGCATCTGGTCAGAATCAAAGATGCCCATGAGGTTAAGTGCGCACTTAAATGCACCAACGCCAGCGCCATAACCCTGAACGCCTGTGGTTACATCAAAGATGTGGGAAATCTCGTTGAGTCGGTCCTGCTCACGCTTGACCTCTGCCCAGTTACCTTCCTGAGCTGCCTTCCACATGCGGACGTAGCCCTCTGGCTCAACATTAGCAAGACCAGGAACGGAACCGTCTGCACCAGAAAGAAGAGCGCCGTCAACAACAATCTCGTGACCAGTCAGAAGGGTCAGAGGGTGACCGTTCTTCTCGTTCTCCTGAACAAGATACCTGAAGGAAACGTCATCGCCAGAAGAGTCCTTAACGCCTGCAAGAACACCCTCTGCGCCCAGACGAGCAAGCATCTTCCAAGAAAGCTTAGTGTGAACGCAGACAGGAATGTCATACGCAAACAGAGGTGCGTCCAGCTCCTGGTGAAGGATGCGGAAGTGCTCCTCAACATCAGCTGGGCCGCCAAGTGCGTAGAAAGGAGCGGTTGCTACAAGAGCGTCTGCGCCCAGTGCGAGGGCACGGCGACCGTGCTCCAAGACGCGCTCGGTCTCGGTATCAATGATGCCCACAAGAACCGGAACACGGTGGTCAACAATGCGAACAGCCTCGCGCACAATCTGATCACGACGCTCATCAGTTGCAAAAACAACCTCGCCAGAAGAGCCAAGGAAGAACAGGCCGTCTACGCCAGCCTCAATGAGACGATTAATAGAGCGCTCAAACGACACAACATCAAGCTGATGGTCTGGGGTATCTGGGGTTACAACTGGTGGAACAACACCGCTAAATGGTACGTTACTGGACATGCTTTATCCTTTCACACGTTGGAAAATCCAACTGGTTTCATACAACAATGTACTGAAGTAGCCGACCAAAGCATTGATCAAAAGCAACTTCAAAGAACCTACGTAATTATAGTCCGCTTAGTTATGACAAAGCCCTGATATAACCTCACAGAGATAGTTGATTTGCTCGTTCTCAAACTGATTAATGCGCTCGTGGCCATACTTGGGGTACACGCGCATTTCCTTCTGTCCTGGCAGGCGATTGTACAGCGCAAACGTTCCCTCTGTTGGCGCGCTCTGGTCCAGCAGGGCCGTGCCGATAAGCGCAGGCACACGCACCAGTTCTGCCGCGCACGCGCTGTCGAGAAGACCGACCGCGTCGATAGCTGTATCTGACTGCGGGGTGTCTCCGCACCCGACAACCGTACGCAGGGTTGTTGCGTTGTCGGCAAAGAGTGGGTTCAGTGCCATGGTAACGCTCACTTCCTTGGGCAGAAGCGCCGCCGTAAACAATGCTTGCGAGCCGCCTAGACCTTCTCCCCAGGTGACGATTGTGCGCCCGAGGAAGCGCGATGCAACCGCGGTAGTTACCAGCGCGTCATCGATGAGCTGCTTGAGCGTGGAGGATGCGGCGTCATCTGGGTTGATGAGTGCGTGAGCAAGCTCCTCTGCGGTAAAGGTTCCCCTCCAAGCGTCTTTGAGCTGGGGCTCGCACGGACGAGCCTCCAGGGCCACGACGGGCAGACCAAGCGCCGAGAAGCGCAAAAGGTGCAGCCAGCTGCGCACTCCCCGACCAAGATCAGAGAAGAGCACCACCGCTGGCAGCTCTGTCGTTGCTGACGGCTCAGCCGCTGGCAGGGCCTCCACTGCGGTGGTCAGCTCTGCTGCCGATGCGGCTGCTGGAAGGATGACGCGAGCACGCAGCTGCGTCTGGTCAGTTGAGGTGAATGTGATGCGCTTAAACGTTGCCACCTGGGTAGCAGACGGAAGCTCAACCACACTTTTTACCTGCGCATTTTGTGCAAACGTTACCGACGTCTCCCAAAATGATTCAAAGTTTGATGGTCTAAGCCACGCACCGCGATAAGAACGGGCATCTTCAAGCCTTTGTGTTAAGCCTCTCATGCTTTCACCTCGCCTTCTGCTTGAGCAGGAAATGACGAGTCCAACTCTTCAAGAGCTTGCTCTCCCTTGTCTGAGCAGAAGAAATCAATGATCTTATCGTCAAAATCGCCAATCTCTTCATGCGCATATCCGGGATAAAGAAGATGTCTCTTTGGGCAGGTCAAGGCATTGTAAGCCGCAAACTGAGCCTCGGGAGGAACTACCGGATCATCAAGTCCGGTGCCAAAAAGCACAGGACAGGTAACCAGGCGTGCAAAATTAGCTGAATCAATATAGGCAAGCTTTGCAAAAACCTCATCAACGCGAGAACCATCTGCGTCAAACCAGCGGGAATAATAACGGATGCCCTCGTAGGCAACCTCATCAGCATTAAGCTCCCACACACACCTAAAATCAGTGAGGAAGGGATAAAGAATTGCTGCCCTATTAATCAGCTCTTGATTGAGTGCGCAGGTAGCAAGACCAATACCGCCTCCCTGCGAGGCGCCGTTGACAAAAACGCGATCTGTATCAATTCCTTCAAGCTGTCTAACAATTCTGCAGAGCAAGCGAATGTTCTGATACAGATGAACAAAGTAAAGGTCCTCTACAGGTCCATCCAGTCCAAGCACCAAGTGACCAGAGACGGTAGTGCTCTTGTACGAGCTTCCGTCCAAACTACGGCCACCCTGCCCAGGATTATCAAGCGCAATCAGCGAGCAGCCCAAGCCCAAAAATGAGCTCTGCTCAAACCAACTGCGAGAAGATCCTGGATAGCCATGAAACTGTAAAACAAGCGGAGTTTGTACATCTAAGGCAGTCTGTGGACGCAGGTACTTTGCGTAGACTTCTGCGCCATCAATACCCACAAACGTTAGGTCAAAAAAGTGAGCTGAAGCAGTTGACGTGACCTCTGTTGAAGGAACAATCTGCCAGCTTAAAGGAGCATTATCTGCTTCCTCCATACGTGCCTTCCAAAACGCCTCAAAATCTGGAGGATAGGGCGTCAGAGCATGAGCTGCCTTCAATTCTGCAAGCTCAAGCGTTTCTTGGTGCATTTCTCCACCTAACAAGCTAAAAGAGCGCAGCCTAAGCTGCGCTCTGGTCAAACAAAAACGTAAGCGCTACTCACCCAGTTTAGGATGAAGCAGAGATGGTGCAGCACCCAAAAGCGTCTTAGTGTAAGGATCTGTTGGATGCTCAAAGACCTGCTTAGCAGGACCATCTTCCATGATCTGGCCGTGGTTCATAACAATGATGCGGTCAGAAACATAGCGGACAGTCTGGATATCGTGCGAAATAAAAATCATCGAGAGACCCAGCTCAGACTTGAGGTCTGTAAGCAGGTTCAAGATCTGCGCGCGAACAGAAACGTCTAGTGCGGAAGTAGGCTCGTCAGCAATGATTGCCGATGGATTCAGAGAAAGCGCACGTGCAATTGCAACACGCTGACGCTGACCACCAGAGAGCTGACCAGGAAGGGCGCGAAGTGCTGAATGTGGAAGTCCAACCAGTCCAACAAGCTCATTGATACGGGCTTCTCGCTCCTCTTCTGTTCCTACCTTATGCACGAGCAGTGGATCCATGAGCTGATCTTTAACAATCATGCGAGGGTTAAGAGCAGTTGCTGGGTCCTGGAAAACAACGGAGACAACGCGGCCAATCTGCTTTCTGAGCTCTGGAGTACGCTTGGTAACATCCATTCCCTTGAAGTACACATGACCGGACGTCGGTGACTGAAGGCCACACATGACATTTGCAGTAGTGGACTTTCCGCAGCCAGACTCACCAACAATACCAATGGTCTCGCCAGGCATAAGCTTGAGAGAAACATTCTGTACTGCGTGAACCTTATTAGGCTTAAAGATTGAACCCGTACGTGTTTTAAACGTAACCGAAATATCATCGAGGAAGATAATTGGCTGTTCTTCAGTTGTTGTAGCCATTTACCTCACCTCCTTTTGAGAACGCTCAAGGTAAGGCACAAGACCATGCTCCTTCAGATACTCATCAGGCAGCTCGGAGAAACGATGGTGCTTACCAGGAATCTCTTTAATAACAGGATGTACCTCAAGACCCAAGTCTGGGTGGCTTGAACGAGGAGCAAACCTATCGCCTGTTGGGAAGTCCTCTGGAGAAGGAACAGAACCTGGTACCTGGTGAAGCCTGGTGCCGTCCTGTGCACCTTCCTCAATGGAAAGAACAGAGCCGAGAAGACCGCGGGTGTACTCGTGAACAGGATTGGTCAGAAGCTCAGTAGTAGCTGCCTGCTCAATAACCTGGCCTGCATACATAACGGTAATCTCAGAAGCAACCTCTGCAACAAGTGCAAGGTCGTGGCTAACAAAGATCATTGCGAAGCCAAGACGACGCTGAAGGTCATTCAAGAGCTTGATAACCTGCTTCTGAACAGTAACGTCCAGAGCGGTTGTTGGCTCGTCGCAGATAACCAGTGAAGGATCGCGGGTTAATGCCATAGCAATCAGAACACGCTGACGCTGACCACCAGAAAGCTCATGTGGATAAGACTCGAGCGTACGCTTTGGATCCAGGCCTACAAGCTCCAGAAGCTCCTCTGCGGAACGAGTGCCTCCCCTACTGGTTAGCTGCTTCATCTGAGAAGAGATAAGCATGGAAGGGTTCAGTGAAGACAGAGCATCCTGGTACACCATTGCAAGCTCGTGACCAAGCAGCTTGCGGTGCTCTTCTTTGGAGAGCTCCAGGAGGTCTTGGTCTTTATAGAGAACCTGACCAGTAATGGTTTCCTTTGGATCAGTCAGACCCATGATGACCTTGGTGGTAATTGACTTGCCGCAGCCAGACTCGCCAACCAGTGCCATGCACTGACCAGGACGAACATCAAAGCTTACGTGGTCAACAACCTTAACGTCTCCGTGAGACTCAAAGCTGATGCAAAGATCTTTAACACTGAGCAATGGAGCAACATCAAAGTCTGGCTTACGTCTGTCTGTTCTAGACAGCTCAACCTCTTTGAGTGCATTAAGCCTGCGCTCAAGGGACTCTGCCTGCTCTGCATATGCACGAACTGGATCAGATGCCAAGATGTCATCTGCACGCCTGGAGTCAGAGTTCTCTGTATCTACAGGAGCTCCAGGTGCTGCTGCCATAGCGTCAGTAAGACCCTCGGAGAGGATGTTCAGTGCCAGGCAGGTCATCATAATAGCCAGGCCTGGGAAGAATGCTTGCCACCAACGGCCAGCAAGAACGCCAGCACGGGCATCAGCCAGGATATTACCCCATGTAGGAGTTGGCTCTGCAATACCAGCGCCAATAAAGGTCAAAGATGCCTCAAAGATAATTGCATCTGCTACCAGTGTAACGGTAAAGACCATGATGGGAGCAATGCAGTTACGAAGAACGTGCTTCCACAAAATCCAAGGTGCACGAGCACCAGAAACAATGGTTGCCCTTACGTAATCCTCGCCGTACTCACTTACGATGTTTGCACGAACAATACGCGCAATCTGTGGCGTGTACATAAAGCCAATGGCAAAGATGATTGAAGGAACGCTGTTACCAAGAATAGAAACAAAGACTGCTGCAAGAGCAATGCCTGGGAACGACATAATAATGTCGAGCACACGCATGATGACCTCAGAGACAGCCTTCCTAGAAACAGCGGCAATAGCACCAATAATTGAGCCACACAGTAGCGCCATACCTGTAGCACCAAAACCAATGACCAGTGAATACTGACCACCATGGAACATACGAGAAAGAATATCGCGGCCCTTATCGTCAGTACCAAAAATAAATCCATTGCCTGGAGCCTGACGAGCGTTAAAAATCTCAAGTGGGTTATGTGGAGCAATAAAGTTTGCAAAGACAGAAGCAAGAACAACAAAGACAAGAATGACAAGAGCAATCTTGGAAGCTGTCTTCATCTTCTTAAAGCCACCAAAGGTTGAACCCTTTGCAGCAGCTTCTTCGAGCTTCTCGACTTGTTTTTTTCTCATTTGTACCATCGCACTACACCGTCCTAATGCGTGGGTTAATCAAGATGTACAACATATCAACAACAATGTTGATGATGATGAAGGACAGTGCAACGACAACAACAACGCCCTGAACAAGCATTGCCTCGTTACCCTGGATGCCCTCAAGAATTGCGGTACCCATGCCAGGAAGGTTAAAAATAACCTCAATGACAACGGCGCCACCCATGAGGTAACCAATCTTCAGACCAAGCGTGGTTACAGGGGTAATAAGAGCGTTGCGAAGTACGTTTCTTGCGATGACAATTCTCTCTGGAATACCAGCGCCGCGAGCAGTGCGGACGTAGTCCTTATCCAGCTCCTCAACCATTGCGGTACGAACAATACGGGTCATCTGACCAGACATTGGAACCGCAAGTGCAAATGCCGGCATAATCATACGAGCAAAGTAGCCGCCAAGATTTACCGTAGGATCTGGTAGTGCTCCAGAGGCTGGTAGCAGTTTAAGCGTAGACGCAAAGACCAGAATCAAAAGAACTGCCAACCAAAATGATGGCGTTGCAAGACCGGCAATTGAGAATACGCGGATGATTTGATCGGGCCATTGATCTCTATAGAGAGCCGCAATAACGCCCAACGTAAACGAAACTATTGCGCCAATAAAGAGACCCATAAAGGTCAACTGCATAGTTACTGGCAGAGCCTTTGAAATTCTTTCAGCAACTGAATAGTGAGAAGTGCCGTAGGTACCCAAGTTTCCATGAGCAACATCACCGATATAGCGTACATATCTCACAGGCCATGGGTCATCAAGGCCATTCTCAATGTGATACTGCTGGATAGCTTCTTCAGAAGCAGACTCTCCCAAGGCATTGTATGCAGGATCAACATGCGAGAAAGACATTAGGAAGAATACGAGAAAGGTGACGCCTAAAGCCATAATCGGCAGCGCAATAAGACGGCGTCCGATAAGACGTAATAGGTTGTTCACTATCTCCCCCTCTCTCTTTAAAACAAACCGTACAAATAAAATTTGATGAGACTTTGTGCACCTCAAGACTAAATTTTGAGCACAAGAGCCCGAGCGTTATAAGTAAAACGCTCGGGCCCCAATGTATGAGATGCTAAGCGCGTGACGACAACAAATTAGCTAGCAGTAACTGTGTTGACATCAATGAAGGACATACCGGTAGTTCCGATGCCCTTGAAGCCCTTGAGAGCAACGCCGTTGCTGTTTGGCTTCTCGCTCCAAGAAGCGGTGAAAGTCTTAGCAAAGAGAACTGGGTACAGAGGTACGTTCTCAGCGATGATGTCGAAGCACTCGTTCCAAGTGGACTGCTGATCAGCACCAGACTGGCCAAGAGCCTTGGTCATAAGGTCGTGGAGCTTGGTCCACTCAGCAGACTCCTTCCATGGGCAACGCTTGGTCATCCAGACGTTATCGCCATACCACCAGTTAAGCAGCAAGTCGACGTCTGCGCCGAAGCAGGAAGGATCGCCAGGGGCAAGCAGGATATCCCAAGAACCGTCAACTGCGTCGATTGCAGCATAGGTTGCAGGAGAAGTATCGGAAACGATGCTTACGTTAAAGCCAAGTGCGTCGAGATCGTTCTTGACCTGAGTTGCCATGGACTTAACCTGCTCGTTATCGGTGGTGCGGAGAACAACATCACCTGGGGTAATACCGGACTCAGAAATGAGCTTCTTAGCCTTATCTACATCGTGTGCATAGACAGTAGATGCCTTGTGATAGTTAGCAAAGGAAGAAGGAAGGTAGCTGGTAGCAACCTCTGCCTGACCAGAGAATGCGTTTGCAAGCATCTTATCTGTATCAAGTGCATAGAGGCATGCCTGGCGAACCTTAACGTTGTCCCAAGGAGCCTTGCCAAGGTTGAACATTGCAAAGCGGACACCAAAGCCCTGAACAGCGTCAACGGTGCAGCCTGCGCCCTTGAGCTGGTCTACAGCGTCTGCAGGGACCATTTCCATAGCAAGGGTGGTTCCGTCCTGCTGTGCGGTCAGACGAGCGGTTGGATCCTTAAGGACGTCATAGTGGAGCTTATCGTCCTTAGCAGGAGTTGCGCCGTTGTAGTTTTTGTTAGGAACAAGGTCAAGAGTGTTGTCAGAGATGGACTCATACATCCATGGACCAGAACCAACTGGCTGCTTCTTCATCTCATCCTGGGAGCTGCTTGATGGAACAACGCGAACAATGGACAGGCGCTCCTTGAGGAGGGAGAAGTTAGCAATAGTAGTCTTAACGGTGACAGTCTTGTCATCCTTCTTCTCTACGGAAGCAATTGGAGAGAGCATTGGGACGTAAACGCTACCCTTAGCAGCGGAACGGTTGAAGGACTCAACAACGTCATCTGCCTTTACCTCGTTACCATCAGAGAACTTTGCGCCGTCACGGAGGGTAATCTCAAAGGTGTAATCGTCAACCTTCTTAGGATCAGCAGTAGCAAGCTCATTGAAGGTGGAATAGTCGTGGAAGTTAAGACCATAGAGACCCTCAACTACCTGCCAGTTAACACCAAGGGCAAGTGCTGATGAAGTAGTAGATGGATCATAGTTCTGGGTTGAATAAGCGGTACCAGCAGTAATTGTGCCGCCGCCTTCCTTTCCAGATGGAGCCTCAGCTGCCTTCTGCTGCTGACCACCGCAAGCGGTGAGACCAAGGCCAGCTGCAACAGTTGCTCCACCAAGGAAGCCGCGACGCGAAAGTGGACGGTTAATAAACTCGCTCATTTCTGCCTCTTTCTAAAAACTCTCCTTGCCACAACGTGGCACCAATGCCACTTGTGTGGCTTACATCTATATAACTATATGAAGAAAAGATATTTCCTCTGAACACAGTTCGCCCAACGGTATTAATTTCTCGCCCATTGGCTGCTCAAAATATGAAAACGTGTTTTGTTGTATTATTTACTGCATATAAATCTTAATAGCAGCTAAGAAGGCCCGCAGTTAGCGGGCTTTACTATTATTTTACTTTGTATAATATATAAATTATTTAACTAACTACACAAGTAGTAAGCAAAGTCAACTACCGTTTACCGATGTTTTACTACCGTTTGCCTTTAGAAATTACGGATATGTTGTGAAGATTAAACAAGAGTCAGCCCAAATTGAACTGACTCTTGTTTTAGAACAGCGAAAACACCGCAAAATTACTTGGTTAAATCCAGGATTCGTTCAGGATTTGCCATAAAGTCCAAGTGTTCTTCCCCTAATCGGAAGCTAATAATTTCCGATACGTGATATGCATCTTCTTTTATAACTTCGAAATCTCCGTCAGCTGGACTATAGCGGCCATAATAACCATCTGATCGGTAGCTTGGAGGCCATCCATTTTCTCCTGCAACTGACCAAACCAAGCACGGTAATTTTTGCTTATTCATTTCTTGTAACAGCCCAGCATTCCTTGTTTGAATCCACAGTTCTGATGAAGATCCCGTAAATGCGCTTATAGCAAAGACTCCCAAATCTTGCTCAACAGTTCCAATAAGAACTCCATGAGAACTTATTGTCCAATAGAGCGTTATGTTCATTACTACTGGGCCATCTTTGCTAACGCCCAAAAACGGGCCAGCAATCTCTGTATCTTCCAAGTTAATGTTATCAACAGAAGTAAAATCTGACTTTGAACCGTTTTTACAAGCATTATATTGTTGCACAACATACTGAGCTGCCTGCTTTTTTAACTCTGGCAGTCTCATAGTATTCAACTTAAAAATCCAGTTATTTATCAGCAAACCACAAATAACAAGAACTACCAATAATGACAGACCTTTTATAAATCTTTTTCTACGCTGCATCATCAGTTACCTCACTTAAGTCTGTAGTTGGCGCTAACACGGGAACAATATTTGGATTTAAGACTTTTCTAGCAATGCCTTTTTGATCAAATTCATACACAACACCGTCTATTCTTGCCTTTTGTCCAACTACCATTGAACCCTTAGGTCCACCGAAAGGAACATTTTTCTCAGTTCTAAAGAAGAGAAAACACCTCGAAATTACTTAACTAAATCTACAACACGCTCAGGATTTGCCATAAAGTCCAAGTGTTCTTCCCCTAATCGGAAGCTAATAATTTCCGATACGTGATAATCTTCTTTTATAATTTCGAAATATCCGTCATCTGGGCTATAACTTCCTAAATAACCATCAGCTAGATACGGTGGCGGCCATCCACTTAACCCTAAGCCACAAAAACTTCTAACTAGACATCTATAATTTCTATTATGCATTTCTTGTAACAGCCCAGCGTTCCTTGTTTGAATCCACATTTTTGGAGTTCCAAAATAAGACCCAATGGCGAATAGCCCCAAATCTTGCTCAACAGTACCAACAACCGTTTCTTGAGAGCTTATTACCCAATATAAATCTACATTCAACATAAGTAGGTTAGCTTGACTGACTCCTAAAAATGGCCCAGAGATAGTAGCGGTCTCTAAATCAATATTTTCTGCGGACCCAAAATCAGACTTAAGACCATTTTTCTTATTCTCATATTGTTGCACAACATACTGAGCTGCCTGCTTTTTTAACTCTGGCAGCCTCATAGTATTCAGCTTAAAAAACCAATTATTTATTAGCAAACCACAAACAACAAGAACTACTAATAATGACAGATCTTTTACAAACCTTTTTCTACGCTTCATCTGCTGTCACCTCATTAGAACTGCTTGTAGCAACTGAAGTAAAAGTAATAACTAGGTAGCTCTAATAATATTCTGTTCGAGTATGCTTTAACAGCTAATCTGTCGGCCAATGGCTATATTTCAGCGTTGAATGAAAAAATAAGAATGGCATAACAACACTTCATAGCTGCCATTCTTATTACAAATAACTCAATTGTTTGATTTGGTTTTAGAGATTGTGCTTCTTCATCCTTTGCTCAAAGAGCTCGTTGATAATCTTTGCCATCTCTTCAACTTGTTGAGCACTGGGTTCATCCTCAAATGCAGCGTAAAGCTCTGGATACTCCTGAGCAATATACTCACAAGACTTTCCCGTTGCGTGACCACGAACAAAGAACGGAATACGCTTAATGTATTCTGGATTCACGAGTGCCAAGATCTTCTCGTCTGCTGTTTTACTCATGAGTTCCTCCCCTTGCATCTAACTTCTCATGTACAGTCGTGGAAGATTCTTCCCAAGCTTTGAGCTCTTCATAAATAGTTTCTGCCAAGTTCACAGAAACACCTTTTACCTGAGAGATGTCCTCAACACTTGCAGCCTTTAAGCGCTTAAAAGAGCCAAAATGGCGCATGATATCTTTTTTGCGTTTAGGTCCTACACCAGGGATTTCGTCCAGAATAGAGACGGTCATTGCCTTATCTCTAAGCTCACGATGGAACGTAATTGCAAAACGGTGAGACTCATCACGGACTTGCTTGATGAGATACAGAGAAGCTGACCCCGTAGGCAACACAATTGGTGTGTCGTCCCAAGGTACAAAGACTTCCTCATCAGACTTAGCAAGGCCGCAGACAGGAATATCCAACCCCAGCTCATTAAGCTGGTTGATGGCAGCGGTCAACTGAGGCTTACCACCATCAACTACCAGCAAATCAGGTCGTGAGCCAAAGCGCTCATCTGCCATGCGTTCCGGGCTATACCTTCTGCCCAGGACCTCTGTCATTGAGACAAAGTCGTTTGCTTCATCAAGCTCAGCACGGATCTTAAAGCGTCGATACTGGCTTTTATCAGCCTTTCCGTTAGTAAAGACCACCATCGAGGCAACGGTAAAGTTGCCATGAAGCGTAGAGATATCAAAGCACTCAATGCGCAGCGGCGGCGCATCAAGCGCAAGTGCGCTTTCAAGCTGAAGAAGCGCCTGGTTAGTGCGGTCATCAGCATAGCCCGTGCGAATCATGTGTCGCATCAGCGCATGGCGAGCGTTAGCAGAAGCCATCTGGAGAAGACGGAACTTCTCGCCACGTTGTGGGTGGTGAAGTACGCAGTTGTGACCTCGTTTTTGCGTCAGCCACTCGGACAAAACCTCTGCGTCGAGAAGATCGATGGGCAGGTTAACCTCTGCGGGAATGTCAGCGGTTTCGTCGTAGTAGCGCTTTAGGAAGCCCGAAACCAGCTCTTCCTCGGAAACGTCCAAGCCTTTGTCCAGGATAAACTCAACTGAGCGGATGGTACGACCTTCTCGCACAACAAAAACGCAGGCAGCGGAGATAGTTTCTTCTCGATAAATGCCAATGAGGTCAATGTTGACCGAGGTAGGAAACGTGACTTGCTGGCGGTCATCAAGATCAGAGAGTGAAGTCAGGCGGGACTTGAGCCTAGCCGCCTTCTCAAAATCCAGGTCAGCGGCAGCTTCTTGCATCTGATCTTTGAGCTCAGAGACTATCTCAGAGCGATTTCCGCGGAGGAAGTTTTCTACCTGCCTGACGTTCTTTGCGTAGGAAACGGTATCAATGGCGCCAACGCACACGCCAGGTCCCTTGCCTACGTGGTAATCAAAGCAGGGACGTCCCTTCTTTGCCAGCAGCAAGTTAGCAACAGCCGCCCCATCAGGGTCTTTTTCGAGCAAACGCTTAGCACGCTTCCACTCCACGCACGTAGCGGAGCAGATAGGCACTACTTTTCTGAGCGTCTCAATGGTCTGGCGAGCGGCGTTAGAATCAGTGTAGGGACCAAAATAGCGCGTACCCTTCTTGTGTTTCTCGCGCGTGTATTTAATTGCTGGGAAGGTATCTGACTCGGTAATGGCAATGTAGGGATAGCTCTTATCGTCTTTGAAGTCCACGTTAAAGTACGGACGATACTGAGCGATAAGATTGCGCTCCAGCACCAGTGCTTCGTGCTCGTTTTCTACCACAATGTAGTCAAAACTACGCACGACCTGCATCATCAGTGGAATCTTGGCTCGATCATCTTGAAGTGTGACGTACTGCCTCATGCGAGCACGCAGGTTCTTAGCTTTTCCTACATAGATAACCTTGCCAGACCCATCTTTCCAGAGGTAACAGCCTGGATCAGTTGGCACCTGATTAACCTGCTCTCTGATGGATACCAGATCATCTGAAGGCTCGGAAGAAAATGACGGCGCAAGTCCCGGCGCCCCCGAAGGCACGTAGTTGGGATCAAGGTTGTTCTGAGAGCTATCTTTGCTACTTATAGCACCGCTTCTGGCCATACTATGACCTTACGCGAGAAACCAGTGAACGCAGCATGACAGACTCTGGTGATTTAAAGAGAATTGCCAAGCCATAGGTAACTAAAACAGCTGGAATACCTGCAAAGATGCAATACAGCACGCCGTAAAGTGCTCGTCCATCTGGTGCGCCCATAACGGCACGCAGACCCACCATAATCAAAAGCGCCACCGCTGATCCTGCCAGACCAAAAAGAATTGAGCGGACAAACGCAAACACCATGGACTTAAGTCCAATTTGACCAAGGTGCTTACGCAGGCTAATCAACATAATGGTGTCAATGACCACGTAGAAGATGGCCGAGGTAGTTGCTACAAACATCATGCCAAAGTGAGAAGTACCCACCAGCAGTACCAGAACCTGTACAACAGAACCGAGTGTTGCAGATACTGCATAGAGCGTCATGCGACGCATAGCAGAACAGACTTTTTGCAGGTACATACCAATGCCATACAGAGGCAAAGCAAGCGACTGACCAATCAAGAATTGCTGGGTTAACAGCAGTTGATCTTCAGTAAACTTGCTTGCTCCAATAATAGAAACAAGGGGCATCGAGAAAATCATCAGATACATCATGAATGGCACGGTAAAGAAAAGAATCTGGTTAATACCGTGCTTAAAGTCCTTCTTGAACTGATCCATATTCTCTTTTGCCCAGCTATCAGACAGCTCCGTAAAGAGGGCTGTGGTAATAGGTACCGTCAAAATGGAATATGGCAGCGTATACCAAAGGCGAGCGTACGCCGCAATGGATGCACCAGACGCGGAAACGCTGAGCTGCGAACTTGTCTGAACCGACATAGTTACAAACGTGGCAACCACAACGATCAGAGCAGGTGCACCAATCTTAAGCGTCTCTTTAAGTGCGGGGTCTTTGAGGTTAATTCTCCACGAGAGCTTAATCCCCTTGCGTTTAAGTGACGGAACCTGAATCAGAACCTGAATTAAGACGCCCAGCGGATTTCCCAGTGCAAGAATCAAAAGACCCAGCTCAGGGTTTGTGTTAACCAAGAAAGCATACGCAAAGAACGACGCCGTAGTCACAAAGTTATTAAAAATAGGTGCTGCGGCTGGCCAGAGGTAGTCTCGCTCTGCATTCAAAACACCAGAGAAAATGGTGGAGAAACAATACAGCATAACCTCAATAACAAAAAACCTAAAGAAGTACACTGCCAGCGTTGGGTCAAAATCAGCACCTGCCGAGAAGGACTGTGTATACACCACTTCTGCAGCAAAGAAGAAACCTAGAACAGCAACAAGTCCAGTTGCGACAACAACAATGGAAAGCAGGTTGGAAGTGTAGGCATTTGCCTCATCCTGTCCAACCTTCTTCTTAATAGAGAGATATACTGGCAAGAAAGCCGTGGTGAGCATTCCCGCGCCAACAAGTTCATAGAGCTGGTCAGGAAGAGTATTTGCAATGGAATAGCAGCTTGCAAGAACGGTAGCACCCATAGCAAATGCCTGAGCCCAGGTTCTTAAAAAGCCCGTAATACGGCTAATCAGGACAAGCACACTCATCATAGAGGTAGAACGACTTAGGTCTTTTTGTTTAGAGACATCCTCTTCATCAGAAGAAGCCTCTTCACTATAAGAATTACCTGCGTCGAAGTTACCGTCTGACACAGAGCTGTTATCTGCCTCAGAGTTATCCTCTTCAACAGCGGCCTCTTCGAGTTTCTGACTTACAATCTGCTCAAAGGCTTCATCCTCAATTGGTTGATGAAACGTCTCCGGAACAACAATGGTGTCCACTACAGGAGGCTCATCGAAGGTCTGATCAAGAGCCTTGCTCAGAGTTTCTTCAGATAAGGTTCCATCAGAAGACTCTGCTGAAAGTCGCATATGTTTGGGCTGATATGCCACTAGTGCACCTCGCGAACAATATCTGCAAACGTAGCCGATACAAATGAAGCTAGATCTTCTGGAGAAAGCGTCAAACTAAGTCCACGTTTTCCACCAGAGATATGAATGAGCTCAAAAAGCTGAGCAGTCTCGTCAATTATAGTGGGAAACTGCTTTTTCATACCAACGGGAGTGCAGCCGCCACGAACATAGCCCGTTAAGCCCTCAAGCTCTTTAACAGGCAGCAGGGAAAGGTTCTTTTGACCGGACGCGGCTGCTGCTTTCTTAAGATCAAGCTCTTGATCTACAGGAATACAACACACCACATGCTCTCCGCTTGAAGACACGCAGACAAGCGTTTTGAACGCAGCGTCTGGATCTTCTCCAAGCATCTCAGCAATATGAGTTCCCAACTCACCAGAAGGAACGTCTTCGTCTACCTCGTAAGATTGGAACTCGTAAGCAATGCCGGCAGCATCAAGCTCCCTCATGGCATTTGTCTTTTGAACCTTTGCCGTTTTTCTCGCCATGTTATGCGCGCTTCTTCTGAGCTTTTTTCTCTGCAGCTAGGCGTGCGTTATCGCGGTCAAGAATTTCTTTAAGGAACTTGCCGGTATGACTTTCTGGCGTTGCCGCAACCTTTTCTGGCGTACCGGAAACAACTACGGTTCCACCACCATCGCCACCCTCTGGACCCATGTCAACAATACGGTCAGCCATCTTAATGACATCCAGGTTGTGCTCAATAACAAGAACGGTGTTACCTGCATCAACAAGACGCTCAAGAACAACAATAAGCTGCCTGACATCCTCAAAATGAAGGCCAGTTGTTGGCTCGTCCAGAATATAAAGAGTTTTACCAGTCTGCTGACGGTGAAGCTCTTTTGCAAGTTTGACGCGCTGTGCCTCGCCACCAGAAAGTGTGGTTGCTGGTTGACCAAGGTGAATGTAACCAAGACCAACATCGTGGAGAGTCTGCAGCTTGTTCTTAATGCGAGGAATGTTTGCAAAAAACGCTAGTGCCTCATGAACCGTCATGTCAAGGACGTCAGAGACAGACTTGCCGTGATAGAGAATCTCGAGCGTCTCACGGTTATAACGCTTGCCGTGGCAGACCTCACAAGGAACATAGACGTCAGGCAGGAAGTTCATCTCAATCTTGATCTGGCCGTCGCCCTTACAAGCCTCGCAGCGGCCTCCCTGGACGTTAAACGAGAAACGACCAGCCGAGTAGCCGCGTGCGCGGGACTCTGGGACTGAAGCGTACAATGCGCGCAGGTCGTCCCAAAGGCCAATATAGGTTGCTGGGTTAGAACGAGGTGTTCTTCCAATAGGACTCTGGTCAATATCAATGACCTTATCGATAAGATCTACGCCTTCAAGCTTTTTATACTCTCCCACCACGCGCTTTGAATGCTGAACTGCATTGGTAAGCGCGGGAGCAAGGGTATCGGTAACCAAAGAAGACTTACCAGAGCCAGAAACACCTGTGACTACTGTCAATGTGCCCAGCTCGATAGCGGCGGAAACGTTCTTAAGGTTGTTAGCGCTAGCTCCTGTAATCTTGATTTTTCCACGACCAGGCTTACGACGAGCCTCTGGTAGCCTAATCTGCTTCTTTCCCGTGAGATACGCACCTGTGATGGAATCAGGGTTTTCAACAATCTCTTCTGGAGTGCCAGCAGCAACAACGTGACCACCAAGCTCACCGGCGCCGGGACCCATGTCAATAACGTAGTCAGCTGCACGAATGGTATCTTCATCGTGCTCGACCACAAGTACGGTATTACCGCGGTCTCTGAGCTGCTTGAGGGTCTCAATGAGGCGGTTGTTGTCTCTTTGATGCAGACCAATGGAAGGCTCGTCCAAAATGTAAAGGACGCCCATGAGACCAGCGCCAATCTGAGTTGCCAAGCGAATACGCTGGGCCTCTCCACCAGAAAGCGATGCTGCTGCGCGAGAAAGCGTGAGGTAATCCAAGCCAACGTTAACCAAGAACTGTAGCCTTGCCACAATCTCTTTGACAATAGGACCTGCAATAACCTTCTGACGGTCAGTAATAGTCAGCTGCTTGAAGAACTGGAGCGACTCTTTACAGGAAAGTTCACAGATCTCCCAGATGTTTTTCTCGCCAACCGTAACGGAGAGAATTTCTGGCTTTAAGCGAGCTCCGTGACAAGTTGTACAGGGCATCTCACGAATGTACTTCTCAAGATGCGTCTTCATATTCTCTGACGTGGTCTCTTGATACTTGTCAAAAAGAATCTTTCTGACACCAGAGAACGTGGTAAACCAGTGTGTATTGCGGCCGTCTCGCGTTTTGTAGTCAACGCGAATCTTAGTTGAACCAAGGCCACCGAGAAGGGCATCTTGCACCTTCTTAGGCAGCTTGTTCCAAGGTGTTGTATCAGACACGTCAAAATGTTTGCAGACTGCAGACAGAATCTGCGGATAGTAATTGGAGTGGCCAAAGAGGCTTCCAAAAACGCCCTCTGATACGGACAGTTTTGGATCAGCAATGAGTGCTGCAGCATCAATAATTTTACGAGTTCCTAGACCATCACAGTCAGGGCAGGCGCCGTAAGGAGCGTTGAAGGAGAAATCGCGAGGCTGCAGGTCATCCATAGAGTGACCGTGAATAGGACAAGCAAGCGCCAGCGAATACTGCAAGAGCTCTTCTGGCGTAGTCTCTGGATTGGATTTATCGGCCAGGAGCAATATGCCTACCTTGCCCTGGGCAAGCTTGGTTGCCTGCTCAACACCCTCAACAATGCGGCCCAAAGAATCAGGACGAATGACAATACGGTCTACAACCACCTCAATATCGTGTTTGAGGGTCTTTCCCAGCGTGATTTCTTCATCAAGCTCACGCACAACACCGTCAACACGAACGCGAGAAAATCCTTCTTTGCGCAAGTCTTCAAAGAGCTTGACGTACTCGCCCTTGCGACCCAAAACAACAGGAGCCAGGACATAAGCTCTACGTCCCTGACCAGCCTCGAGGATTTTATCGGCAACCTGATCTGTTGTCTGGCGCTCAATAACGCGACCACACTCAGGGCAGTGAGGAGTGCCCATGCGAGCATATAAAAGGCGCAGATAGTCGTAGATTTCTGTAACGGTACCTACGGTAGAGCGAGGATTTCTAGAAGTTGTCTTCTGATCGATGGACACCGCTGGAGAAAGACCGTCAATAGAGTCAAGATCTGGCTTATCCATCTGTCCCAAGAACTGACGGGCATAGCTGGACAAGGACTCAACGTAGCGGCGCTGTCCCTCTGCGTAAATGGTGTCGAAGGCAAGGCTCGACTTGCCCGAACCAGAAAGTCCCGTAATAACTACCAGCTGATCACGAGGGATATCAATATCAATGTCTTGCAGGTTGTGCTCTCGTGCACCACGGATAGCAATTTTGCTTGAAGCCATAGTTCCTCACATAACCAGTTTGACATGCGCATTTCTTTTACGCGCCAACTGCCAAACAATAGAAAACAACATCAGTACACACCGATACAATTTGTGCGTACTGATGTTCTAGTATACCCAAGATAGTGTCGCCAAAACACGGCAAGCGCGCTTCCCTATTTAATGCGAACCTTCATCACGGCTTTTTTGAGCTTTGAGCCAGATTTCTCCAGCGTACAGCCTGGTTTGTGAGCATCAGATGGAGGTGTCACTAGAAAATCACCAGCGTGCAAGGTAACCCATGTCTCTTCCCCAGGATTGGTATAAGCACCAAAATCAGCATCAAAATTAAAGTCACCCTTAAGAACACACTGCTCAAGAGGGGTAACAGCGATGCTTTCGGTGCCAGAAATAACCACATGAATATCAGCGTAAATCTTATGAGCCTCATAGTCCTTCTCGCCAGGCAGTGCTGGCTCAAACTCCATGACGTTCACAAAAACGTTATCTCCATCAATTTCTGTTTTGCCCAAAGGCAGCTCATCCAGATTGTGGGTTGCTAGAAACTTCGCAGCACAGGCCATATATTTCTGACCAAAGTCATTCTCAGATAAGTTTTTAATTGACGAGAAAATCATGTGAACCTCCTACGTTCAGCTAAAGTGCGCCGAAAAGATTATAGCTATCTCGTTTGCCATAAAGTTCTATGGGTAGAATTAAGTAGTTACTGCATACAACTGCTACATAAGGAGAGACATGGCAGACGTAGATATTGATCGTGAGGCGCTTCGCAAAGAGATTGACGCTGCACTTCACGGCAAAAAGAAAGAGCCACAGCCACCAGCGGGCTTTGAACTTAATCAGCACTCAAGCGTGAAGCACGTTATTGGCATTGTTTCTGGTAAGGGTGGCGTTGGCAAGTCTTTTGTCACTGGCATCCTTGCAACTAACCTTGCTCGCGCAGGTAAGCGCGTTGGTATTCTTGACGGCGATATTACCGGACCTTCAATTCCTCGTATGTTTGGCATCTCTGATGAGCGCTCTTACGGCGTTGAAGAGCAGCTTATTCCTATCGAGGATGCAAATGGTATCAAGATTATGAGCGCTAACCTGGTGCTTCAAAACGAGACCGATCCTGTTCTCTGGAGGGGCCCTGTTGTTGCTGGTGCTATCCAACAGTTCTACAGCCAGTGCAACTGGGGTGACCTTGATTACCTACTCATCGACATGCCTCCAGGAACGGGCGATGTTGCTCTGACTGTATTCCAGTCCCTTCCTGTTGAGGGCGTTGTAATTGTTTCTTCTCCACAAGATCTTGTTCAGATGGTTGTGGGCAAGGCAGTGCGCATGGCAGAAATGATGCATGTACCTGTACTTGGTTTGATTGAGAACATGGCATATATCACCTGTCCTCACTGCGATGAGCGCATTGAACCTTACGGTCCATCAAAGCTTGCCGAGACCGCAGCAGCATTTAACCTCAAGCCTTTGGGACAGCTTCCTATGGATGCAACCTTTGCGCAGATCGCCGATAAAGGAACCTTTAGCACCGAGCTTCCTCAAGGTCTTGTTCCTGACGCAACACAGAGCGTTCTTGACCTGTAAGTCCTAGAAGCTGGTGCTTACACAATACAAAAGGTAATTCTTACTATGGCTCAAACAACGCGCATTAAAGAACGACAAGCAGCACAGGCTCAGCGTATTAAGCAAGCTCAGGCGTTCATGGTGCCAGACAACATTGATGTAGCAATTTTAGGTGGCGGCGCGGCAGGACTCTGCGCTGCCATCACTGCTGCCGAGGCTCTTGGTGCCAATAAGCGCGTTGTTGTCTTTGAAAAAGCACTGGAGAGCGGCAGAACCATCCTTGCAACAGGCGGCGGTCGCTGTAACTTTACCAATGCAGATTTGAGCTTTGAGAATTTCTCTCATCCAGAGTTTGTTCAGGCTGTCTGCAAAGACAAGGACACGTTTCTTGCGGACATCCTAACTTTCTTTAGGTCCAGCGGTCTTGCTTGGGCTACAGAAGACGAAGGCAGAATGTACCCTCTTACCAGGCAAGCAAGCTCCATCCAATCATTGCTACTCAAGCGAGCCCAAAAAGCTGGTGTCCAATTTGCCCTGGGACGAGAAGTCACATCGGTAAATCCGCAGCACAATGGCTTCACCGTTGCCTTTCAAGAATGCTTTAGTGGCGAGAAAACCCACAAGGTCCATGCATCATCGGTAGTTCTAGCCACTGGCGGACTCGCAACCACAAATCTTGCAGAGAGCCTTAACTTGCAGACCACTTCACTGCGACCTGGGCTCTGCGCGCTCACCTGCACCCCTGAGCCTCCTGCAAGCCTGGATGGCAAACGTGTCCGTGCGCATGCAGTTCTTTTGAGAGATGGCAATGTCCTTAAACAGGAACCGGGCGAGCTGCTCTTTAGACCATTTGGACTCTCGGGCATCATGATTTTTAACTTGTCCCGCACCGCTCTTCCAGGTGATGTGCTTGAGATTGACCTTCTCCCCCAGCTTACAGAAGAAGAGGTTTCAGCAGCTGTAGAAGCTCACACCACCGACGGTCTTCTAGACCCACAAATCGCCGCTTATCTAGGTGCTCATGACTCAGTAGAGAGTACTATTACCAAGGCTCACAAAATAGCATTTACCGTAACAGGTACATCCGCCAAAGTTGTCCCACAGGTCTGTGTTGGCGGTATTTCCGTTGAACAGGTGAGTACAGACACACTTGAGGCGCGCAGCATTCCAGGTCTGTTTATCGCTGGAGAAGCTCTTGACATTGATGCTCAATGTGGAGGATTTAACCTCTCGTGGGCGTGGAAGAGCGGTATGGTTGCCGGTCTGGCTGCCGCAAAAAGCGCTGGTCAGAATTGCGAATCTCTGAAAGAGGACAACTAACATGCTGGAAGTATCAAACATTAAAGTTCATGTTGCTCCTCTTCGTAAGCATCCTGCTAAAGAATCAAAGGCGGGGTTTGATGCGCTGCTTCACGCTCTCCGAGTCTCTGCGGATGAGGTTACCTCATATGAGCTGCATAAACGCTCAATTGATGCGCGTAAAAGAAATGATATTGTTCTTATCCTTACCTACCACGTACACCTTAAAGGTGGGTCCGCAGCGGAACAAAAACTCCTTAACAAGATTCAAGGCAAACCTGCGGCAAAGCATATCAAGCTTGCTGAGGCAAATGCTTTTACACTTCCCAAAGCGAAGCAACCTGCTCCCTCAGAGAATCGTCCCGTTGTTGTAGGAGCAGGATGTGCAGGCTTGTTCTGTGCGCTGACGCTTGCCAAGGCTGGTCTTAATCCCCTGCTTATCGAGCGCGGAGATGATGCAGTACGAAGAACTGCAGCGGTAGAGCATCATAACCAAACGGGTCAGCTAGATATTGAGAGCAATATCCAATTTGGTCTTGGTGGTGCTGGTACATTCTCTGACGGCAAGCTCAACACGGGTACCAAAAGTGCTTCTCACCGCTTTATTCTTGAGACTTTTGTAAAAGCAGGTGCACAGAAAAACATTTTGTGGGATGCAAAACCCCATGTAGGAAGTGATGTTCTTCCCGCTGTTGTGACCAACATTGTCACAATGATTGAAGAGGCGGGTGGAACCGTTGCATTTAGAACAAAACTCGCCTCCCTAGAGCGAGCCTCAGATGGCTCCCTTTCTGCAATTCAGATTGAGAAGACCAATCCAGACGGCTCAACTCAAGCTGAAACCATAAAGACTCGCACAATGATTCTTGCGACTGGTCACTCAAGTAGAGACACGTATGTCATGCTCAAAGACAAAGGTATTTCTATGGAGAGAAAAACCTTTGCTATGGGTGTGCGAATTGAGCATCTTCAGTCTCAAATCAATAAATCGTTGTACGGTCCCGAAGCAACCAATCCCGTACTTGGAGCGGCCCCCTACAAGCTTTCTGTTCATCTTCCCTCTGGTAGGAGTGCTTTCTCATTCTGCATGTGTCCTGGTGGCTATGTTGTATCTGCAGCTAGCGAGAAGGACGGCGTAGTCACAAACGGCATGAGCCTGTCTGACCGTGCGGGCAAAAATGCCAACTCCGGCCTGTTAGCTAACGTCTATCCAGAAGATCTACCAGGGGACGACGTACTTGCTGGCATTGAGCTGCAACGCTCTTGCGAGCAGGCGGCCTTTAAAGCAGGCGGCGGCTCTTATGTTGCTCCTGCTCAGCTGGTTGGTGACTTCCTAAACAAGAAAGCTTCTACTGGACCGCGTTCGGTAAAACCAACGTATCCGCGTGGTGTTACCTGGACCTCACTTGAAAACTGTCTGCCTCCCTACATCCTACAAACCTTGCGAGAAGCCCTTCCAATTATGGACAAAAAGCTTCATGGCTTTGCTCATCCCGATGCAGTTCTTACGGGTGTTGAAACAAGATCAAGCTCTCCTGTAAGAATTACCCGCGATGAAACAGGACAAAGTATTAACACACCTGGTGTGTGGCCTGTAGGTGAAGGTGCCGGCTACGCCGGTGGCATTATGAGCGCCGCAGCTGATGGCATTAGGATGGCCGAGCTTGTAGTAGAGCACTACAACAACGCCTAATGTTTGCCTCTATAGCGTCTGCGAGTTGCGTGAGCGCTGCCTTTTCTAGCACCAGTTTTAAGCCTCTTGATAACATCATCTGAGGTAGTGCCTTCGAGCTGACTTCTAATGGCAACAATCTGATCTCTGAGTTCTGCTGCATGCTCATAATCCATAGACGCAGAAGCTTCTGCCATCTCTGCTTCCATTCCAGAAAGCATTGCTTCAACCTCTGTGCGAGGAAGATTTTGTAGCTCTTCAGCAAGCAACTCTGCAGGCATTTCAAGAATTGATTCTTGCTGCTCTTCAAGCGAATCTTCATCATCTGAGGCGGTGTAGAACTCTCCATTTTTGCGCTTGCGTTTATCAATGTTCTCTGATGCCTCGGCAATAAAACCTGCAATATCTGTAATAGATTTCTTAACGGTTTTAGGCACAATACCGTGCTCTTTGTTAAACGCTTCCTGAATTTCTCGACGCCTTTTTGTCTCATCTATGGCAATGCGCATAGAATCAGTGATTTTATCAGCGTACATAATGACCTGGCCGGAAGCGTTTCTTGCGGCTCTACCCATAGTCTGAATAAGAGACCTTCTGTTTCTTAAGAAACCCTCTTTATCAGCATCAAGAATAGCTACGAGAGAAACCTCTGGAATATCAAGTCCTTCTCGCAAAAGGTTGATTCCAACAAGCACGTCAATTTTTCCCTGACGCAAATCTCTAATGATTTCTACACGGTCAAGTGTAGCTGTATCTGAGTGCATGTAGTTGACTTTGATACCCTCGTCTAACAGGTGATCTGTAAGATCTTCTGCCATTCGTTTAGTAAGCGTGGTAACAAGAACGCGCTCTTTTTTTGCCACTCTCTCTTTGACCTCTGAAATTAGATCATCAATCTGACCTCTTACTGGTCTGACATCAATCTTTGGATCGAGGAGGCCAGTTGGACGAATGATTTGCTGCACCTGTTGCTGAGCAACCGTCTCTTCATAATCTCCAGGAGTTGCGGAAACGTAAATGAACTGTGGAATGCGTCCTTCAAACTCATCAAATCTGAGCGGCCTGTTATCAAGTGCAGAAGGAAGTCTAAATCCGTGATCTACCAGCGTAACCTTACGAGATCTATCACCCTCATACATACCTCTAATTTGAGGAACCGTAACGTGAGACTCATCGATAATGCAAATCATATCTTTAGGGAAATAATCAATGAGCGTATAGGGAGGCTCACCTGGAGCACGACCATCCAAATGGCGCGAATAGTTCTCAATACCATTGCAATAACCCATAGTCTCAAGCATCTCTAAGTCATAGTTTGTTCTCTGAGCAAGACGCTGAGCTTCAAGTAATTTATCGTTTTCTTTAAGCTCTTTAACACGAGCTTCCATCTCTTCAGAAATGGTTGTAAGGGCGTGGGTAATCTTTGGACGCTCAGTAACATAGTGAGATGCAGGCCAAATGGGAATAGCATCAAACTCTCTCAGTACTTCTCCCGTTACATTGCTAACCTCTGAGATGCTTTCTACTTCATCCCCAAAGAACTCAATACGCAGCGGGTTTTCTGCATACGGTGGGAATACATCAACAACGTCTCCACGCACCCTAAACATACCGCGCTGCAGGTCATAATCATTTCTATCGTACTGAACATCAATAAGATCTTTAATAAAATCATCACGCTCAAGAGGAACGGATTTATCTACATTAGGAGCAAGACCTGCATAATCTTGAGGGCTACCAATACCGTAAATACACGATACAGATGCCACAACAATGACATCACGCCTAGACAAAAGTGACGAAGTTGCCTGGTGACGGAGCTTCTCTACCTCTTCATTAATAGAAGCATCTTTTTCTATGTACGTATCTGATTGCGGAACATATGCTTCTGGCTGGTAGTAGTCATAGTACGAGACAAAGTACACAACTGCGTTGTTAGGAAAGAGCTCCTTCATCTCTGAGGCAACCTGGGCAGCCAGTGTTTTATTGGGCTCCATAATAAGCGTGGGGCGGTTGAGCTTCTCGATAGTTTTAGCCATAGAGAAGGTCTTACCCGAACCCGTAACACCTAAGAGCGTCTGGTACCTAAGCCCGTCTTCAATTCCTTGGGCAAGCTTTTCTATTGCCTGTGGCTGATCACCTGCGGGTTCAAAAGGAGATACTACCTGAAGCTTCTCTTCTCCTGCTTCACGACCAAATCGGCGCAGTTCAGCACCTATATATTCTTTATGTTGATCTTCAGCATGAGATGCATTCATGAGATTCTCCTTTTCTTGTGAAAGTAGTATACCCCACTTCTCAAAACTGAAACACTTGTTCTATACTATTTATAAATTGCAGTATAGTTTCAAAGTGTGACGGGTAATAAATACATTACCTATATGCGTTAAACTAGCATTTAAATAAACAAGTTACATCAGATAAAGGAGATACCTTGGGCGTCTCAGATCTTTTCTCGCTAAATAAAGCTTCAAAGCAACCTCAGGGTTCTACCCTAGAGAAGATTTTACTGCGCTCAAATAATGTCATTGCCGCTCTTAAAGACCTTGTTGCAAACAATCAGATTGCAGAGGCTGGTCTTCAAGAGATGCTGATGCGCTCTAAAAATCTCGAGAATACCAATCTGCCCAAGGGCGATGTTCATAAGCTGGACAGAACGGGTCGCTGGTGGTTCAACGCTAACACGATGGAGTGTGCACCGGAAGAGTACGATGCATTTATTGCAACTGAGGCTATTCTCAACATTTCACAAGATGTTGAAGCCCTAAAGAATACACATGCTTCTGAGACAGATCTTCAGCTTGTTCGTACTAGCCTTTCGCAGGTAGCAAGCCTCATGCCCAAGTCAGCTTCCCTTTCTGAGCAAGTTGCTCCTTTTAGTGGTAACGCTGATGGCAGCTCAGACTGGATGAAGCGTCTCTGGTTTGCCAACTATGTTGAGAACACGCCATTCCCTTTTAGGATGGTATACAACTTCTCTTACAATCCACAACTTGATATTTTGGTATTTGAGTTCTTTGTAGCTCGTCCTCGCTGCTTTAGCTTCTTATCTGCAGAAAAGTCAGAGCAAATTGCGGCAGCACGCGCTTACGCACTACGTGCTTCTCTTTGCGTGGCTCGTATGGCACTTCAGAGCTGCAAAATCTCTCGCGTCTGCATCAATGGCAGCTTGCGCGGAGAAGAGCGTATTGTTCTATCCATGGACTTAAACGAGGCTGCACTGGCACGCCTGCTGCCTACTGCAGCAAACACTCAAATTGACGGCAACAGCTTCCCACAAGATCCAGCGCTCAGAGTTTCTTTTGACTCTGAAGGTTGGTTTAGCGAGGTTGAGCCTTTTATGAAGCAAACGGACGAGTGGGTTTCTCCTCGTAGCTTCTTTGAAATGCCAGACCTTTCTGATCGCCCCTGCTCGCCAGCAGTTACTGCTGTTTGTGGAGCCCAAAAGGTAAGTGATCTTGGATACTCTGAGGCATCTCATCGCATTAGGCTTTGGAACACCACTCTCAACAACATCCCAAAAGATGCCTCTACCGCAGATGCAGTTGGAAAATTTGAAGAAGCAAAAGCTTCAACTTCTGATATTTACGCCATTGAAGGCTTTGATAGAGTCATCCATGGCCTGGTTGAGGGCACTATTGATTTCTCGGACAGAAGGTCTATGGCCGAGAAATTCCTCTTTGGTTCGCCTTTGCAAAAAACGCTTCAATCCATAAATAACATCATGGATGGAGAGCCAGATGCAGACGCTCTAGAAAAGGTGCTTACAGAGCTTGAGTCTCAGGTTTCACCAACCCTTGATATGGGTCTGTATCTGGATGACTCTGATTCTATCTACAGATATTTTGATTCCCTCTCAGAGCGCGTAGCTTATAACCTTGCATTCCCCAATGAGCCAAGAAAACTGGTGCTTATTCCAGACACCTATTTTATGTCTTTAGCAAGAATGGCTCGCGCCTACAACCTGCTTGAACAGCCAGAAAAAGCAGAACGCTATGCACAAGAAGCCCATAGAATTTCTCCTTTGGGAATTGATGCAACGCTGCTATTGGTAAGAACATTAGAAGATCAGTCAAAGGTTTTTGAGGCTGCAAAGCTGCTCAAAGACCTTATCGCACACATTTTCTCTAGTTCAGATGTTGCTCTGGTGTACTATCGCCTGGCCTATATGGAGTGGAAGCTAGGACGCTCTGACCTTTGTGCAGCTTGCTATCAAATGGCAATAATTATCGGCGGCAGTGTTGCTCAACCAGCAAAAGAAGAGCTTGAAGACCTTCTCAAGGCAGATGCTTCTGTTAAGAAACTGGATACCCCTCAAGAAGTCTTCTCGTTCCTTAAGCAAAATGGTGTTCCTGTCTTTGACCAGAAAGCTGTGTTTAACAAGGCAGTTGCTATTGGCAGCGCATGTGTTAACGATGGCATTTATTGTGTTGGCCAAAACATGCTCAAGAACTGCCTTGAAATTACCTTTGACGATGCAGCTGCCAAGGTAGAGAGTTCACTGAGGACGCCCTTCTAGAGACCGCGCATGTAAGCTATAACTTATTGCTCTGAATGCTGATTAAACCGAGCGTTTAACCAAAGCTCTACCTGTGCTTTAAGATCATCAAGGCCTTCAGAGTTTACAAACACCGTATCTGCCTGATTACGCAAATACGTATCGGAAGGCTGATGCGCTATACGTTGCTCAAACTCTTGGCGAGAAGATCCTCGCTGTTCAGCTCGCTCTGCTCTCAGCTCCAAAGGCGCTACAACAACGACAACTTCATCAACCAGCTCAAGCAAGTCTTCAACGCGGTCAAGCAGCGGAACCTCTACAAAGCAGAACTGAGCATCTACAGCAGGAGCCTCTTTTGTAAGGAATTGACGCATATATTCCCTGATAAAAGGCATCTCAAGCTCTTCTAAGAGCTCAGCAGATTCTCTAGTGGCAAAAGCCCTACGACCAAGCTCTCGCCTATTAATCTCATGAGTAACGGGGTCCAACAAATCGTTACCAAAAGCCTCTGCCACACGATACGTACACTCGCATCCAGGTCTCAGAAGTCTACGAGAAACCTCATCAAGGTCAAAGCGCAGACCACCTGCTGCTTCAAACATTTTAGAAACAGTTGATTTACCAGACGCCATTCCGCCGGCGAGAATTACCTTGTACATGTAGCTCACTCCTATAACTGCAGTGCTGTATAAGAGCCTAGCAGTTTTACTTCTTCAGGAGTATGAGTTACCCAAATTACAATTTTTGATTCAATAAACGGTTTGACAGAGGCAATAACCTGCTGCTTAAGCGCTTCGTCTAATCCCTTGAGCGGCTCATCAAAGAGCAAGATGTCAGCATCTGCAAAGAGTGTACGTAAAAGAGCAACGCGTCTCTTTTGACCACCGGAAAGCTCAGAAACAGGCTTGTTTTCTGTTCCTTCAAGTCCTACCTCACAAAGCGCCTCTTTAATACGCTCTCGAGCGCTTTGTTTTTGCTCCTTTGAGTGCAACTGTATAGCAAGCATGATATTTGCCATAACGCTCAAGTTTTCTAGCAGTCTATCTTCCTGAAACATCATGACCGTTTTAGTGTCAGGCGCTTTAAGCACTGTGCCTGAATCAGTCACTTCAAGACCACAAAGAATACGAAGAAGTGTTGTTTTACCTGCTCCAGAGGGCTCAGAGAGTACGTACACTCCCCTCTCAAATTTGTAGGAAAAATCATCAAGCACAACCGTATTACCAAACGATTTAGTGATGTTTTTTACCTCAAGCAACTGCTCGGTTGCATAGGCACAATTAGTTGTATTCATACTCATGAGCAGCTCTTTTCTAGCCTTGCAGCGGCCCATGAAACTAACCGCATCACGATCTTCTCGCCAAGTGCGCTCATCACAATAACCACAAGCGTCCACGCAAAAAGGGCTGGCGTATCCAAATACACTTTAGCGTTATAGAGGTGCTCGCCAATGGAGAACGCGGGAAGGCCAATGACCTCGGCAGCAATTCCTGACTTCCAGCAAAATCCCATGGCAAGTGAGGTGGCTGTCTTAAGCGAAGGCATAAGCTGCGACAAATAAATTGCTTTAATGCGTTGCCAACCGTGAATTTGGTATACATCAGCCATCTCAATAAGCTGCTGGTCAGTGCTGAGAAGCCCCTCAAGTACCGCAATGTAGATGATGGGAAGTGCCATCAAAAATGAAATTGAAATTGAGAGATAGGGCGTGCGAACCCAGATTAGTAGCAAGATAACAAAGGATGCCACGGGAATTGATTTGATTGTAGAAATAAGCGGCTCAAAAAGAATCTTGATCAGCTTGTACTTAAAACTCAAAAACGCCAGCAAGGAACCAACGGTAAAAGCAAGTGCTCCACCAGCAAAAATACGCAAAAGAGAAAGACCAATAGAAACCCAAAACTCGCGTAGTTGAGCTAGCGAGAAAAGCGTCTGAATGGTCTGAATAGGTGAAGTTAAAACAATATCCTGATTGATGACAACCGCAGCTATCTGCCACACGACAAGCCAAAATACCAGTGCGCCTAAACGTGCTCCCCAGCTAGAAGCAACTTTGCGCACAGTCGGTTTGCCTTGCACGCGGCCCGCACCTTGGGTCTGACCTGCGCTTTGGGCCTGATCGTTTTTCTCGACAGAAAAATCTGCCGAGGCAGCGCCTTTCTCGGCGCTACCTCGGGCAGAAATACTATCTTTTATGTGCGGGTTATGCGCCAAAGTAGAAATCGTCTCCAGGGACCTGTCCGCCTACTGCCTGAGAATTAGCCTCAGCCAGAATACCTAAGTAACTTGAAAGTGCGCTCTTCATATCTGCACCATCAATATACGTAATATTACACTTAGGCAGCGCAACCTTGGCAATAGGCTCTGGAACAATACCGTATTTGCCTACAAGCGTGGCGGCATCATCTGGATGATCAACCGCAAATGCAACAGAGTCTTTGTAGTGAGAAAGCAGGGCCGTTACCGCATCTGGAGAATCTGAGATGAGCTTTGAAGAAATAATAGTTACGCCGGCAATCAGCTTGCTCTGAGGATTGACAGCCTCCCACTCAGCACCAAGGTCGATTGCAACGCGAATCTGATTGTTCTTGGTTTGTGCCACCGTAACAAAAGGCTGTGGGAGCAGTGCAATTCCCTCTGGATCTTGAGCTAGAGCAGCAACACACTCGGTATGTTCGCTCTTCCACTCTACCTGGACGTCCTCACCAAGTGTCATGCCATTTTTGCTCAGCAGGTAGGACAGTGTGTACTCTGGGACAGCACCCTTACCAGAAGCGTAGAGCGTCTTTCCCTTGAGGTCAGTAAGCTTAGAGATAGCGCTACCCGTCTCAACAATGTAAAGGACGTTCAATACGTTAAGACAAGCTACCTTATAGGCACCTTTGGTCTTGTTAAAGAGCGTAGCTGCAAGGTTTGCAGGAATAGATGCAACGTCAACGTCACCCTGAGCAACCTTAGCAACTACCTGATCAGGAGCATCCAAAATCTCAAACGAGTAGTTGTTATCGGTGATGTTTTGTGCCTCAACCTCACTCATGAACTTAACTAAGCCCATGGCAGTAGGACCTTTGAGCGTTGCAACTTTTACCGCAACAGGCTCAGATTTCTTAGCCTCATCTTTTGTGGCGTCCTGAGACTTCTCTTGGTCTGTTCCCTTGCAGCCAAACAGTGCTGTAGCTGGAATAAGACCTGCAAGCTTAAGGAACGAACGTCTATCCATGAATCACTCCTGACTCGAAAAGTTAACTGAGGCTACCTTATCATGTCTACGGCAAAATTCACACGATATACAGCATATCTTACAAACTATTTGATACATCTGTGAGAACAAGACGCACTCATGGCGAGAAAAACTAGTTTTTCTCGCCATATCCAAGGACGTACGCACGACACAGGTTCTCGGTGCCGATAATTGCATCGATGTGGCAGCGCTCACGACCGTGAGTGTTGAGACATGCTGGACCAAATGCGCCGCTCTTAAGATCGTTGCCGGAGAAATATGCAGCGTTAGCATCAGTTGAGAAGTGGAAGGCAACCTGCTGGTTCCACTTTTCTGGCTCAACAACCTCCTGTGCACACACAATAAGTTTGTTGGAAACTTCCCAATCGTAAGGCGAGCGAATATCAGAAACAATGATGCCTACGTGGTGTTCATTTGAATTGTAATCTGGACCAATGAGGGTAATGTCCAGCGATACGTACTCATCTACCTCAACAGGCAAGAATGCGCCGCCGTGACCAATCTCCTCGTACATGGGGAATGCAAACAAGGTGTTATAGAGGGGTTTCTCGCCAGACTGTGCAAGCCAACGGAGCGTATGAAGCTGCGCTGCAACACAAGCCTTATCGTCAATAAAGCGAGAAACCATATAGCCGTTGTCATACATCTCAAAGTGTGGATCAATAGCAATAACTGCGCCTTCGGAAACGCCCAGTGCACGAGCTTCCTCAGGGGAAGAAACGTCAGCGATAAGCGAGATGGACATGTTGTCCTCGTTGCGCTCCATGGTTCTAGCGTCTTCAAAAACGTGGACAGAGTGGTGGTTACAGATTACCTGGCCGTCAACAACGGAGCCGTCTCTACAGACAACATGGCAGGTCTCGCCCTCAATGCTGTGATAGTTGATACCGCCCAGCTGACGAACGCGCAGTGTACCGTCTGAGTTGAAGCCGCGGACAATCAGGCCAATGGTATCAAGGTGAGCATTAACGCCAACAGTCTTGCTGGTATCCTTGCCTTCTACCAGGACGTATGCAGTAGCCTTATTGTCAATTTGAAGCTCATAGCCCGCCTCGGCAACAAGCTCTCGAAGCAGCTCATGGATGCGCTCGTAGTAGCCAACAGGGCTATCGCACTCAACAAGCTTCTTTGTAGTATCAATCAAATACTGTGTATCAGTTTCAAAATGAGTCATGACTATCTCCTAGTTTTGTGGGTGAGTATAGAGCTCTACCAGGTGCTCAAGCATGTCAACCATGCTCTCAAGCTCGGGGACAGGAACAAACTCTCTGACACCGTGAGCATTGTAGTAGCAGGCAGAAAGATTAGCGCAAGGGAATCCCCTAAAGGAAAGTTGTGATCCGTCGGTACCGCCACGCATTGGAATGCAGGTCATCTCTACGCCGACCTTCTCGTATGCAGTGCGTGCATTCTCGATTAAGTGCGCATACTCAGGCTTTAATACGATGTCAGCCAAGTTGTGATACTGGTCGTGAATCTCAACGGAAAGTACCTCAGAGCCAATCTGCCTGTTTACATACGCCGCAGCGTCAACCATCAACTGCTTGCGACGCTCAACCTTTGCCTGATCGTGATCACGAATAATGTAATCAGCGCGAGCAGACTCGCAATCACCATTGACGCGCTCCAGATAGAAGAAGCCATCATAGCCCTCAGTGAACTCAGGACGCTCCGCAGGTGGAAGCAGCTCGTGGAAGCGCATGATTGCCTCAGATGCATTAATCATCTGGCCTTTTGCGGTACCTGTGTGAACCGAAAGTCCGTGAGCGCGCACAAACACCTCAGCAGCATTGAACGTCTCGTAGCAGAACTCACCAAAGGGGCCGCCGTCAATGGTGTAGCCATAAGCTGCGCCAAAGGCATCAAGGTCCAGAAGAGCGGCGCCGTGGCCAATCTCCTCATCAGGAACAAACGCAAGTGCAATACGTGGGTGCTTGAGCTCTGGATGCTCCTTGTAGCGAGCAAGCAAGCTGACCAGCATTGCAATGCCAGCTTTGTCATCGCCGCCAAGCAACGACGTGCCATCAGTGGTAACAAGCTGCCAACCAACCATGTGCTCAAGCTGAGGATTTGTCTCCGGGCTAATGTAGACCTCTCTGCCCTCACGATCAGAACCAACTACTAGCTTGCCGCCCTCATACGTAACAACCTGAGGATGAACGGGGTTGCCCCAAGACTGCCAAGCCGTATCAATGTGGCAGCAGAAACCAAGAGTTGGAAGGTCCTCCAAACCCTTGCTTGCCGGCCAGTGAGCAACCACGTAGGCGTGCTCATCAACAACTACATTCTCTGCGCCAAGCTCACGAAGGTCAGCCGCAACAACCTCAGCCATCTGGTGCTGAGACTCAGTTGAAGGAACGGCATCTGCCGTCAGAGGATTAGACTGAGAAGAAACCTTGCAATACGCAATAAATCTATCTAGAACGTCACTCATAAAACTCCCTTACAAAAAACTGCGCTAACCAAATAGTTAACGCAGTTTAGAGTATCAATGTATTAACGAGAAGACCGTGAGGCTCGTGAAGCTGTAACAAAGGATTTCCAAAGTTCACAATCAGCTTTGCTGTATTGCCAACCATACTCTGGATGCCACTGCACACCTAGAGCAAACGTCTTGCCCTTGACCTCGGCTCCTTCAATAATGCCGTCTGAAGCATAGGCAACTACATTAAGCTCAGCGGAAACCTTTTTCAGGGCCTCATCGTGATACGAGTTTGCTTGAATGTCTTCAACCTTACCCAGGGCGTTGTACAGCAAAGAATCTTTTTGAACATGAACAGCATGAGCTGGATGGTACAAATTTGCCGAATGAGTCCAGAATGCATGATTTTCTGTTGGTTCAAGGGTGTGCAAATCTTGTACAAGCGTACCGCCCAGCACAACGTTTAAAAGCTGAAGGCCACGGCAAATAGCAAGTAAAGGTTTATCTGCAGCAAGTACCTGCTTTACCAACTCAAACTCAAGCGCATCTCGTATAGGACACAGACGATTAAGATCACGTGGTTCTTCTCCCCAATTACGCGGATCAACATCATGACCACCGGTAAGGCAGAAGCCGTCACACATCTCAACAAACTGAGCAATAATCTCTGGGTCATCAGTCAAAGGCACCATGATAGGAATGCCGCCAGCTGCAAGGATGGCGTCAAATTGGATCTGTCCGACAGAAGCAGAATCAGAAAAATTTTCTTCAGGCATCCAGCGAGGAGTCACACAGATAAGAGGACGCTCAGAAGCAGGAAGATCTGGAACATCATTGAATGCATCTTTTACGATATCTGGAATAACCACAAAACCCTCTTATCAATTAGTACTTTTATCCAAACTCACGTTAAAGGTATACCCTTAATGAGTCTATGACTTTATCGCTTTTACGTTCTTCATGCCACCCTGACAACTCTTCCTTCACAATGTTTTTTCACTCATGAAACATTTTTCTGTATTGCATACAATTAATTTGGGTATTAAAAAGCCAGTTCTTTACATTTAAACTTCATGTTTTGAAGATACAAACGGAAGGCGCCCTATGAAAGAGCACGTATTTACTAATCTTTCCCGTAAAACATTCTTACGTGGATCTTTGGCGGCTGCCGTTGCTGCCGGTTCTGCTTCACTACTTTCTGCTTGTGGCGGTTCAACTGGCGGAGACAGTGATAAAAAAGTTTTGCGCTTTGGTGTAAATAATCCAAAGGTAACCTTTGACACTCAGAAGACCTCTGGCTCTGTTGGCGTATCTGAGGCAGTTGCAGAATCCTTGCTGGTGCTTAACCCAGACACAAAAGAAATTGAGCCAAACCTGGTAACTGGCCTTCCTACCGTCTCTGATGATGGCCTTACCTACTCATATGAGCTTAAGGATGGCATCAAATTCCACAATGGAGAAACCCTTAAGTCCTCTGACGTTAAATACACCCTAACACGTATGTTCTTGCCTGCTACCAAGGCAACCTCAATTGACTCGTATGCGTACATTGAGGGCGCTAAAGACATCATTGCCGGCACAACAGAAGAGCTTTCTGGTGTTGTTATTAAGGATGACCGTCACTTTGATATTAAGCTGACACAGCCTTATTCAACCTTTAATGCAATCATGGCTCAGTTCTACGCTGTTATCTACCCAGAGAAGGCTTGCAAAGAAGCCGGTGAGGCTTGGGGCACTGAGACCAACTTCATTGGTACCGGTGCTTACAAGCTTGTCTCTAATGACAGCACCACAGAAGTTGTTCTTGAGGGATTTGCTGACTACCATGAGGGCAAGCCTGGTCTGGATGAGCTCAGATTTGTCTACATTGACGACGCTAACACCCGTATTCTTAACTACAAAAACAATGATGTTGACCTGGTCTTTATTTCTCAGTCTCTTATCCAGCAGTACCAAAATGATGAGTCTATTTCCAAAGAGATTGTCAACTACACACCTGCATCCACGCAGTTTGTAAACCTGAACCTTAAGAGCGAGAACCTCAAAGATGTTCGCGTTCGTCAGGCTCTCTCTATGGCAATTGATAGAGACACCATTTGTAGCACCATTCTTTCTGGTGTTGCAAAGCCTGCTAAGTCATTTATCCCATCTTCTGAGACCGGCTACAACGAGTCCGCTCCAGAGTTTGAGTACAACGTAGACAAGGCAAAGCAGCTTCTTGCACAGGCAGGTGTTTCTAACCTCACTCTTAACGCACAGGTCAGAAGCCAGGATCAGAACCTCATGGTTGCCCTTCAGGATGCTTGGTCAAAGATTGGCGTTACCTGTAACGTAAGCGTTATTGACTCTGGTGTTTGGAGCGACGCACGTACTAACGGTGACCTTGAAGTCACTCTTGTTACCTGGTCTACCCTCTCCTTCCAGGGTGTTGAGCACATGGGCTCCTACTTCCGCTCTGACCGCGCCGCAAAGAAGTCTTCCTTCTACAACAGCACCGAGTTTGACAACCTGGTTGACCAGGCTCGCCTTACCGTTAACAACAACGACAAGGTACTTGAACTCACCCGTCAGGCAGATAGCCTCATGACTCACACTGACTACGCATGCCTGCCTATCGACTGGCCACAGATGCCTTACGTCTTGAAGCCAGAGTTTACCGGCCTCAGCGTTTTGGTTAACCCTCACTTCGATAAGGTTAAGAAGAAGTAAGGTTTCCTACACCCAAAAACAAAGGCGAGAAGATCGATTGGTCTTCTCGCCATTTTTGTGTTTGTATGCCGTTTTAAGACACGACAATAAGATGCGCTACTCGGAAATCTTCTCCTCAAGGCGCGCTTCTTCTACGGCCTTCTGAGCCGCCTCAATAGCATGAGCCACCTGTGGTGTGCGGTCTCCATCCGTAAGTGAGGTGTTATACAGATGGCAAGCGCAGAAATGACCTGGCTCAGCCTCGATGCGATTAGGAATGCGCTCGGAGCAAACCTTCATTGCCTTAGGGCAACGCGTGTGGAATACGCAACCTGAAGGTGGATTTGCAGGGCTTGGAACATCGCCTTGAAGAATGCGCTTTTCCTGGATACGCTCGTGGCGAATACGAGGAATAACGTCCAAAAGTGCCTGAGTATAGGGGTGCAGAGGATGCTCAAAGAGGGCGTCTTTGGTAGCAAACTCCATCTGGTGGCCCAAATACATGACCATAACAGTATCAGCAATGTGGCGAACAACGGAAAGGTCATGGCTGATAAAGATGTATGCCAGACCGTGGTCCTTCTGAAGCTCTTCAAGCAAGTTGATTACTTTTGCCTGAACAGAAACGTCCAAAGCAGAAACAGGCTCGTCGCAGACAACAATTTCTGGTTCAAGCACAATAGCGCGAGCAATACCAATACGCTGGCGCTGACCGCCCGAGAACTCATGAGGGTAGCGGTACTTGAACTCAAGGTTAAGGCCAACTTCCTCCATAACCTCTTCAATGCGAGCATCACGCTCTGCCTTAGTCTTATAGGTGCCTGCAATATCAATAGGCTCACCAATGATATCCATGACCGTCATACGAGGGTTCAGTGAGCTGTAAGGATCCTGGAAGATAAGCTTCATCTTCTGACGGGCTCGCTTGAGGTCTTCTCCCTTAAGTGAGGTGAAATCTTCCCCATCAAGCTCAACCGTACCAGAGGTTGGCTCGGTAAGGCGCAGCACACACTTGCCGGTTGTAGACTTTCCGCAGCCAGACTCACCAACGATGGCCAAGGTCTCTTTGCGCCTGAGCTCAAACGAAACGTCCTCAACAGCATGAACGGAAGCGTTAGAACGACCAAATACCCCGTTTTTGATGGGGAATCGCTTAACCAAGTTCTTTACGGACAAGATGGTTTTCTCGCCAGAAAGGTCTTTGACGTCTGTGTTCTTCTCTTCTGCCATGACTACTCACCCCACTCATCAGTGTATTTCCAACAGCTGACAGTATGGCAATTGTCTTCACCAACAGCAGTCAGGCCAGGACGACGTTTCTTACAAATGTCCTTAGCAAACGGACAACGTGGATGGAACGGGCAGCCAGAAGGCATATGAGAAAGCATAGGAACGCTACCAGGAATTGCATAGAGTTCCTTGGTACGCTCGTCAAACGATGGAATGGACGCAATCAAGCCCTGAGCATAAGGGTGCAGAGGGTTAGTAAAGAGCTCTGCAGACTGCGCATACTCAACGCGATGACCAGCGTACATGACAAGAACCCAGTCAGCCATCTCGGAAACAACGCCCATGTCATGTGTAATCAACATGACAGCGGTGCCCAAATCTTGCTTCATGCGATCGATAATCTGCAGAATCTGTGCCTGAACCGTTACATCCAAAGCAGTTGTTGGCTCGTCGCAGATAAGCAGTGATGGCTGGCAGGCAAGTGCCATAGCAATCATGACACGCTGACGCATACCGCCAGAAAGCTCATGTGGATATGACGAGAAGATCTTCTCTGGTGCAGGAATGCCCACCAGCTTAATCATATCAAGAGCCTTCTGATCTGCCTCCTGTTTGCTCATGTTGGGATTATGAACAAGGATGCCCTCACGAATCTGTAGACCAGATTTCATGACAGGATTCAAGGAGGTCATGGGCTCCTGGAAAATCATACCAATGCGATTACCGCGGAAGTCACGCATGCCACCACGAGGAAGCTGCGTTAAATCAGTTCCCTCAAAAATAATTTCTCCGCCAGTAATCTGCGCAGGAGGTGTAGGAAGCAATCCCATGACTGACAATGCCGTCATGGACTTACCGCAGCCAGACTCTCCTACTACCGCAAGAGTCTCGCCTTTACGCATAATAAACGAGAGGTCACTTACTGCAGGAAGTGCGCCATCTTCGGTGAAAAGCGTAACATCAAGATGATTAACGTCGAGAAGGACGTTCTTCTTGCACTGCTCTTCTCGCTCTTTTTGAGCGGTTTCTTGTGCAAGCTTGCGCTCCTCAAGACTACAAAACTTCACAGCCTGTCCATTTGGACCTTCAATGGCATGCTCAAATGTTGCATCTGTATTTTCTGCCATAAACGTAACCTCCTTTCTAAGAACGCATCTTTGGATCAAGGGCGTCGCGAAGGGCGTCGCCAAGCAAGTTGAAAGACATAACCGTAATGATGATGACAATACCTGGAGCAATACTGTAGATAGGCTGTGATGCAAGGAATGGCTGAGAAGCTGCAATCATTTGACCCCAGCTTGCATCAGGTGGCTGAACGCCCAATCCCAAGAACGAAAGCGTTGCCTCAGAAAGAATTGCACTTGGAATACCCAGGGTAGAAACAACGATCAGCGTAGAAATGCAGTTAGGAAGCAAATGCTTCATGATGATGCGGAAGCTGTTACCACCAGACAAAATACAAGACTGAATGTATTCAGAATTCTTCAGGCGCATGACGTCGCCTCGAATCAGCCTTGCCGTAGTTGTCCACATCAGAAGACCCAGTGCAATATAGAGGTTAATAAGACCTGGGCCCATAACAAACATAATCAAAATTGCAAAAAGCAAGAATGGGAAGCTGGAGAAAACCTGAATGATAAAGGAAACAACTGCATCAACCCAACGGCCATAATATCCGGCTGCAACTCCCGCAACAAAGCCAATAAAGAGAGCAATAGCCTGCGAAATAATACCAACAGACAGAGAAATCTGGCAGCCATAGATGATACGAGAAAGGATATCTCTGCCGTACTCATCGGTGCCAAGCAGATGTGCAAACGTTGGATTCTGATTCATAATTGCAAGGTTTTGATCCTTGTAGCTGTAAGGAGCAATCACAGGAGCAAGAATTGCAATAATCGCAAGGGCCAAAACAATGCCTAAGCAAATCATGCCCAGTTTATTTTTCTTAAAGATGTTCCAGCTAACCTGCCAATAGCTCTGCGCACGGACTTTTCCCGTGGCAGCCTGTTCTGCTTCTTGAGCCTTGGCGGCATCTTCAAGTACAGCTTCAGTCTTTTGGACCTTCTCGCTATTTTTATCGCTCGTAAACAAAGCCATTACTCTGATGCCTCCTCTCCAAGACGAATTCGTGGATCAACTACTGCGTACAAAATATCAACAAGTAAATAAATCACAACGCAGATAATTGCCACGTACATGACACTACCCTGAATCAACGGCAGGTCACGAGCATTAATTGCATCAATAAGCAACTTACCCATACCGTTCATATTAAAGATCTGCTCAATGATGATGGAACCAGTAAGGATGTCTCCCAGCTGAGATCCAGCAATGGTAATGATTGGAATCAGAGCATTTCTGAGCGCGTGCTTCAAAACAATAGCGGAGCGCTTTAAGCCCTTAGCTTCAGCGGTTCTAATGTAGTCCTGATTTAATACGTCCAGCATGCTGGTCCTGGTAACGCGGGCAATACTTGCTGCGTAACGAGAGCCCAGCGCAATAACAGGAAGAACGTACGCGGATGGCGTTTTAACACCAGACAACGGGAACCACTTAAGCGTCATAGCAAAAATAATCTGCAGTACAAGTGCCACCCAAAACGATGGAGCAGAAATACCAAAGATTGCAGCTGACATAAGTGTTCTATCAAGCCATTTTCCATGGTTTACTGCGGCGAGAATACCCATCAAAAGACCAAATACTATGGCAAAAAGATACGCAAACACTGCTAAGCGTAGCGTAACTCCCAAAGCCTTAGTCAGAAGTGCAATGACAGGTCGCTTCTGAGTGTAAGAAGTTCCAAAATCTCCACTAAGCATTTTCACAAACCAGTTTGCGTACTGCTCTGGAATTGGCTTATCAAGACCCATGGTGTGACGGACCTGTTGAACAGTAGCCTCATCAGCCATATCGCCCATCATGACTCGTACTGGGTCACCTGGGACAATGTTCAAGACAAAAAACGTTAAAGCAGAAATACAAACTACAACGCTCACTGCTTGAAGGATTCGTTTGATTAGAAACGATCTCACTCTTGAGCTCCTCTCCCCTCAAGAAAATGAAGCGGCATCCAAGAATCTTAGATGCCGCTTTAAAGTTTATAGCAAGTTTGCTACTTAGTCCTCTGGAACGGTGTAATCGGAATTAGATGTATCAATATCGACATCAAAGAAGTGATAAATCAAGTTTCCAACCTTAGCGTTCTTGACGTACTTTTTAGCGACAAAGGAGTTCTTTGGCCAATACAGAGGAAGTGTAGCAAAGTCTGTACGAGTCAGCAGGTTATCTGCGTCCTTGTAATCCTCTGTTCTCTTATCCTTGTTGGACTCAGAGCGACCCTCAACAAGAAGCTTGTCAAACTCTGGGTTGTTGTAGAAGGAAGACTTCTTTGCAGCGTTAGTGCTGTAGAAGTAGGTGTACAGGTGCTGGTCACCATCGGCAAACAGTGGATACCAAGCAAGGGTAGTAATCTGGAGGTTACCAGCGGCCCAGTCAGTATTCCAGACTGCGTTGTCCTCTACCTGAACATCAAGGGTAACGCCAACCTTGCTCCAGTACTCCTGAACAGCAACAAGGAGTTTTTCGTAAGACTTTCTAACCTTTGCAGAAAGCTTAAGGTCAGATGCACCAGCCTCAGCAAGAAGAGACTTAGCCTTCTCTGGATCGTACTCAAACGCAGGTGCGCTCTTGTCGTAACCAGGGGTTGCTGGTGCGAGCCAGCCACTTGCAACGGTACCGTTACCAGAAGCAATGTTATCAACAAGCTCCTGACGGTTGATTGCCAGAGAAAGTGCCTGACGAACCTTAGGGTCAGTCAGACCCAGACCCTCTTTGAGGTTAAGGTTGATGAAGTTAACACCAAGGGTCTGATATGCAGTGATAAGATCCTTGACGTCAGCATCGCTTGAATACTGCTGATACAGAGAAGATGGAAGATCGCAGAAATCGATGTCGTTGTTCTTGAATGCAAGCAGCTGAGTGTTGGTGTCATCGTAGTAGTGAATACGAATCTCATCCAGTGCAGGCTTGCCGTCATGGTAGTCATCAAAGCGCTCGAGAACTACCTCAGTGGTGTCATCGTTGCTCTTAATCTTGTACTTACCAGTACCAATGAGGTTAGTACCAGTGCCCCAATTAGCGCCAGCAGCCTCACAAGCCTTCTCTGGGAAAATGCAAGCATAGGAGATACCAAGAACGCTTACAAAGACAATGTAAGGCTCAGAAAGCGTAAAGGTGAAGTGAGTATCATCCTGAACAGTCAGGCCCTCAAGCTCAGTTGCCTTACCGGCAAGCATCTCTGGAGCACCCTTAATCTTGTCAAAGAAGCTGGTGGAGAGAGCCTTAGTTTCTGGCTTAAACATACGCTCAAAGGTGTACTTAACATCCTTTGCGGTCAAAGTAGTACCGTCGTGGAACTTAATGCCCTCTTTGAGCTCGCACTTAAGAGTAAGACCGTCAGACTCAAAGGTTGGAATCTCTTTAAGCAGACATGTGACAAGCTCATTATCCTCAGTCCAACGAAGCAAAGACTCGCAAACAGAGTCTGCAACACATGCGGACTGGGAGTTATTTGCACGCTGCATATCAAGGCCCTGCTTAGAATTTGCGGAGCCATAGCGAAGAATCTTCTTCTTATCAGATGCCTGAGGAGTATCAGTGGAGGAAGGATTGCAGCCAGCCAGCATCATAGATGCGCCACCACCAGCCGCTACCATACCTGATGCCTTCAAAAAATTACGACGGCTTAGTGAGTTCTCCAGCATGTTAACCCTTCTTTCTTATTAAAACGATTTATAAGACAACCCTGCTGGGGTCAGATAACTATACAAAACAATTACCAGCATCTACCTATATATACCTAGGATGAAATAGACATGAAACATTAAATTGCGACGATAACAGCAAAATCTATTTACCTGCACTTTTTGTCTAACCATATAGGAATTACCTATATTGAAACATAAAAATTGACTAAGCATTTTTGGACAGTTGTCCATTTTTCCATAAAAATATTGGCAGGTACTAAAGAGATACCTGCCAATACAAATGCATGTAACGAGAAGAACTCTCTGTCTTAGTGCTTACGCTTCATAAGACCTGCGGCTGTCAAAGCAGCTCCACCCATAACCATAAGAGGCATTACCAGAAGCTCTTCACCCGTATTTGGAAGCTGTGCTTTCTTCTTCTTTGTCTTCTTCTCTTTTACAGGAGAGGCAGGGTTAGAAGGCTCTTCTGGAGCTGGAGTTGGTGCTGGAGTTGGAGTATCAGACTCAACAGTAAGGGTAACTGTCTTTGCTGCCTCATAGTCATTACCTGCAGCTGCGGCATTACCATTGAAGTAATAGTAATAGGTGACGGAATATGCGCCTGGAGTCTTAGAAATCTCTTCTGTCTTCTGAGCAACAGTTGCTGCATCCATAGTTGCTGTATCAAGTACAACTGTACCGCTCTGATCAACAACCTTAACGCGAGCGTCAGCAGAACCAGCAGCAGGGGTAACCTGACCAGCGCTGTGATCAACCATAGCATCAAGGTTATCAAGAATAGTCCAGGAATCCTGATTGGCGGTAATAGTACTGTCGTGTGCCGTAACTACCTGCCTAAGCTCTGTATAAAGAGGAGAGATAACGCCGTTATTAAGATCAAGCTCGTCAGTTGAATTCTCAGAAGCATTGATGACAAGGTTGCCGCTAGAAAGAGAAGTGTACGAATACTCCTGATACACATCATCAGTAAGGTCATTATCAACAGCCAGCTGCCAGCCAGGAAGATTGAGGTACAGCCCCCTATTGGAATTTCCAGTATGAACTGAATAGCCATAATCCCTCATGGCATTCTTAATGTTGGTCAAATCAATGTAGTACGCACCGCCGGTATACAGAGCATCGTTCTCCGTTGCGCTGTGGCGATCTTCATACAGGATATTGTCAACGTGAATATCACTTGCAGAAATAGTTGGCATGTAATTCCACTCGTCCTGTGGGATAGCGTAATAGCTACCGTCAGGCCTAATAATTACGCCCAGATATTTCTTATTGCTGCTAAGAATGGAATTGTTTGTTCCCTCTTCCAGGACCTGCCTTGCAAACCTAACTGAAACACGAGGGTTTCCGTAAGAGGTTCTGTGATCAAGCAGATACTGGGTAAGACCCACATAGTTGGTACCGTACAGATTGAGAGTAGAGCCATTGGTAAGTGTCAGAGGAACAGTAAGCGTAATGGTCTCACCAGCGGCCAGAGTACCAGAGACAGAAACGGAACGCATCTCAGCATTGTCCTGACCAGCTGCCTGGTATGCAGCATAAGCATTAGCTGCAGGCTGAGAGCCAGAACCACCGTTCAGTCCACTAATGTTCAGATTAATTGCAGTTGCTGTATTAGTTGACGAGAAGGTAAATCCAGTTGCACGCAAATCAGGATTAGGGCTTGAGCTGACATAGTAAGTAAGTGGCAGCTGCATAACCTCGTTTACAGAAACTGGAGATGAAGAGATGTTGGTAATCTTTACCACTGCCTGTAGATTCTGATACTTATCAATATCTACAATGGAGCGGTTCATCTGAGTGGTGTCATTATCCTTATAAGCGTAGTTAGATGTCTGACCAGAAGCATCTGTAAAGTAAATAGAACGCTCAATAAGGCCATCTGCACTCACAGATGGAGACACGTTAGTAGTAGTGCCGTTATAGAACGAATTGTTACTTGCAGCGTATGCAATATTTGGCATAAAGATTAAAGCTGCCAAAAATGCAAACATAACAGCAAGAAAACTGCGGCCCTGCATCTTTGATGTCATAGGCGTATTCCTCCTCAGAATAAAAACTTAGCGTTATATTTTCGCATTAACACCCTGTTGAAGGAATGGAGATATTTGTTACTTACATAAAAAGAGACGCCATCTTTCGATGACGTCTCTTGACAAATCTCTAGATGCGCAAAGTGCTCTACTCTGCAGCCTCTTCGGTTGCCTGTGTGTTAGCCTCAGACTCAACAAGGTGAGCCTCAAGATCAGCCTCAGCCTCAGCTGCTGCTGCCTCTGCTGCTGCACGCTCCTCCTCTGGAAGTGGAGTGACCTCAATGTCAATACCAAGGGTCTCTGCAGCTGCCTTCATAGATAGGGAGATGCGACGACGGTCAAGATCAATCTCCATGACCTTTACCTGTACAACGTCGCCAACCTTGCAGACCTGAGATGGAGCGGTAACGTGCTGCTTAGCCATCTCGGAGATGTGGACAAGGCCCTCAACGCCGTTGCCAAGGTCAACAAATGCACCGAAGGTAACAAGCTTGGTGACAGTGCCCTCGATGATAGCGTCAACTGGGTACTTGGAAACAAGTACACGCCATGGATCCTCGGAAGTCTGCTTAAGACCAAGGGAGATACGCTCACGGTTAAGGTCAACGTCGAGAACCTGAACCTCAACCTCCTGGCCAACCTTAACAACCTCAGATGGGTGGTTAACGTGGTTCCAAGAAAGCTCGGAAATGTGAACCAGGCCGTCAATGCCGCCAAGGTCAACAAATGCACCAAACTCAACGATGGAGGAAACAGTACCCTTGAGCTTCATGCCAACCTGGAGCTTGCCCAGGATGTCCTGACGCTCTGCCTTACGAGCCTCCTCAAGAACAATACGGCGAGAAAGAACAACGTTGTTGCGGTTGCGATCCATCTCGATAACACGAGCCTCAATACGAGTGCCCATGAATGCACCAAGGTCCTTGACACGACGGAGGTCAACAAGGGATGCAGGCAGGAAGCCACGGAGGCCAATGTCAAGAATCAGGCCGCCCTTAACAACCTCGATAACCTCGCCCTCAACGGTCTCACCAGCGTTGAACTTATCCTCAACTGCCTTCCAAGCGCGCTCGTACTCAGCACGCTTCTTGGAGAGAACCAGACGGCCCTCTTTGTCCTCTTTCTGGAGAACAAGAGCCTCGACGTCCTCACCCAGGGAGATGACCTCTGCAGGGTTAACGTCTTTACGAATAGAAAGCTCACGAGCAGGAATAACGCCCTCAGACTTGTAGCCAATGTCTACGAGGACCTCATCGCGCTCAATCTTGACGACGGTGCCGTTGACAAGATCTCCCTCATCAAAGTCGGTGACAGTGCCGTCGATCAGGCTGTTCATTTCCTCATCGGAAATTTCATCCAAAGAGAAGATGGACGAGTTCTGAATCTCACTCAAAGGTGGACCCCTTCCAAAACGGGGCCCCGGTCAACATGGTTGCTGCCAGAGTGCCAATACGCGGGCTTCTCTACTCGGAAACTTACATGCTCTCGGGGGCCAACAGATACAGTGCATAGCTTGACGCCATACGGGCAATAGGATAGCGCTCTTCGGCTGATTAAACAAGCCAAAGAGCGCTACTTTGCACAGCTATTACGCAAGTTTTACAAAATTTCTTCAAAGTTTGTTTCTTACGAGATGGTCTTGTTGTGCTTACGCACGAAGACGATAGCCCTCTTTCTCTACGGCAGCTCGGTACGCATCGACATCAATCGGATTTTTGCTGAGGATACGTGCCTGACCACCAGCTAGAGTAACCTGCGCCCATGTTCCCTCAATACTATCGAGAGCTCGAGTCACATGATTGACGCAGTTCTGGCAAGTCATACCACCAATCTCAAATGTTTGAACATAAGGGTAATGAGATTCATCTTTGTCTTCTGGACCATCTGCAGCAGAAACCTGCTCTGTGTTACAGGTGGTAACACCTGTTCCCTCATCAGAGCAGCAGCCTTTTTTACCTGCAGCAATTCCGTAAACACGATAAACCGCAAAACCGCAAAGCGCTACAACAGCAAGAATAACAATAATATTGATTGGTGACATACAAACTTCCTTTCTGTTGCTGTTTTACTACCCACCATTTTCTAGATTATTCAAAAAATGATGTTTTTCTCGCCAAATTTTTCAGCAACAGCAAAAATCGTAATGCAGCTTAAGCAGAAAGCTTTGCACCAAGGCCGCGAAGAGCCTCGAGAGCATCGTCATCTGGCTCAAGGTTGCAGATAAAAGTCTCAACAACGTTGACGCCCTCTGCTTCAGCATTCTGCTTCCAAGTCTCCATCCAGTCGCCGGTTCCCCAGTCGTAAGAACCAAAGAGAGCGGTTGGCTTCTGACCAAGCTTGCCTGCGCAGTCATTGAAGAGCTCCTCAAAATCAGGATCAAGCTCCTCGTCACCCATAGCAGGGCAACCAAAAGCAAATGCATCGTACTGATCGCACATATCTGCAGAGAACTCAGAAGACTCAATAGCCTCGGTGTCTGCAGCACTTGCAAGCTCTTTTGCCATTGCCTCAGTATTGCCCGTCATGGACCAATACACAACTGCTACTTTACTCATACATTTCCTCCTTCTGTGTCCAGGTTCCCCCTGGAAAACTACACATTACTTTCAATACCTCAACAAGAAATCCAAGCACACCCCTTATGCAACCTGACATTTCTTGGTATTGCCATACGATGAGAGAATCTGAGCTAAAGATTCCCCTTGATAAAAACGATGCTTACACTGGTCTTCTGCATCTTTAAGTCTCTCGAGACGAAGGCGAGTTTCTTCCGTGTTGTCATAGACTTTCCAAGCACCAGTAAAAAGCTCAGACTGTCCATTCATAAAGCCCTGAACATCAGCAAGTGGATAGCCCAGTACCAGTCCAATCTCGTGCGGAAACGCGGCTTTTCTTGCATGGAAGGCAAAGATTTTTGAGCGCATGCTCTTCATCAACGCTTGCACCGACTCAGTGGAATGGCCAAACGTAGCCAAGAACTCACAGTGCTCTGGTTTGGCGAGAATATCCTCAACAAGCTCAGGTCTATACGCAACGAACGATACCTTTCCACCCGAAATAGCAGAGGTGGCAAGGAGCGTTACCCCAAACAACGAGAGCTCGTGCGTAGCGTTGCAGAGAAATGCCCTCAGTGTTGGATCGGTGCAAATAAGGCTTGTACAAGAACTGCAAGACTTGTGGGACGCAAATGAAAAGAGTGCAGCTGGCTTGACGTGAGCAATAACACCAGCGGCACAGCGAACAAACGTTGTCGCAAAATCATGACAAAGTTCAGGCGTATAAGCTCTTTCACTTCCGGTAGAAGCAAGCTTTTTATCAGCGGAATATACATAGGGAGAAGTAACGTCAAAAAGCGATGAATTCTCAAAAGAAGTAAGACAATCCATACCGCACTTGCTCCCTTCTTAAAAATGCGCCGTCGACTAAAAGGGAGCCGACGGCGCCTGGATTCCGGACCCTTGGAGAGGGGAAAGGTTCCGGGCTGATAAAGCAATTTTGTTAGAACTAGCTCCTGTTATATAAAAACCTTAACAAGTTAACCTCTTCTAACTATTTAAAGTGTAAGCCATAGCTAACTAAATGCAAGAGAAAACTCAAAATATTTTTACTTTTTGACAATTCAAGACAGAAAAAAGCTCTCGCCTCTTACGAATAAGAAACGAGAGCTCTAACGCGATCTAAAAACACTTTGTTGACGCACAAGTGCGTTCTAAGCAATCTGTCCTTCAGTCAAGAGCATCTTTACCTCAGAAGGAACATTAGGGTTATGAGCTGCAGTGGTAAGCAGCGACCTTGTGTTTGCAAGCGTTACCATAAGTGTCAGAAGATTGTGCATATATGCAGCAGCACTTACGGTAATAAGACCTGCAACACCTGCAGCAATGAAGGAGCTGTTCAGCGCAACAATCGTGCGATAGTCGGCGTGAATCCTCTTCATTACCTGCTGGCCTAAAAGACGCATGATTACCAAAGATTCAAGCGAATCATTCTTAATTGAAATATCCGCAACAGCACGAGCAATATCAGTTGCATCAGAAAGCGCCAGTGAAACATCAGATACGGCTAGTGCAGGTGAATCGTTGATACCATCGCCTACCATTGCAACGGTGTAACCCTCCTGCTGGAACTTCTTAACATACTCACACTTATCCTCTGGGAGAATCTGTGCGACGTAGTCATCAAGACCAAGCTTCTTAGCAACACTTGCTGCAACGTTTTCTGAGTCGCCGGTCAGCATAACCATACGCTTAACACCAAGAGCACGGAGCTGCGTAATAGTTGCTGCTGCATCTTCCCTTACAGGATCGGTAATACAAATTGCTGCAATAAGTTTTGAATCCTCGGACATAAAGATAATGGACGAGGTTGGAGCAATCTGTGCAAGGTCGTCCTGAATTCCCTCAGGCATTGGGGTCTTCTCGTCATCAAAAATGAAGTGAGCAGAACCAATGCAGACCTCTTTGTCGTTAACCTTGGTACGAATACCGTGAGCAACAACATACTTAACCTCTGCGTGGAACTCGTCTTTGTGCTTGAGGCCACGTACCTTTGCTTCGTTCACAATTGCACGAGCCATGCTGTGTGGGAAGTGCTCCTCAATACATGCAGCAAGGCGCAAGAGCTGGTCCTCGGTACGATCGCAGAAGCTGACAATACATTCAACGTGTGGAACTGCCTTTGTCAGCGTGCCTGTCTTATCAAAGACGATAAGATCTGCTGCAGCGATCTTCTCGAGGTATTTGCCGCCCTTAACCGTCATGCCAAACTTAGCTGCCTCATCCATAGCGCTACCCACTGCAACAGGAGTGGAAAGCTTAATGGCGCAGGAATAGTCAACCATAAGAACGGTCATAGCCTTAGTGATGTTTCGGGTGATACCCCAAATACCAAAGAAGGCAAGGAAGCTGTAAGGAACCAGTGCATCAGAAAGGCGCTCTGCCTTAGACTGTGCGCCAGCCTTAAGCTCAGCAGACTGCTCAACCATATCAACAATGTTGTCGATACGAGACATTCCTGGAGGAGCAGTAACGCTTACCATAAGGTCGCCGTCTTCAAGAGCGGTGCCTGCGTAAACGGTTGAACCAGGCTCTTTGGTAACAAGGCGAGACTCACCTGTCATGGCAGCCTCGTTCATCTGGCCGATGCCTTCAACAACTTTGCCATCAACAGGAAGAACGCCACCAGCACGCTGGTGCAGAATCATACCCTTCTCAACCTCAGAAAGGGCAATCATTACGTCCTTGCCGTCAATACGAGCCCAGACGTTCTCAGAACGAGTGATTAGGCCATCACGAAGTGCAAGACGTGCTCGGCTTGCCACGTGGTTCTCCATAGCAGCAGACAGCTCAAGCAAGAACATGACCGTAGATGCATCTGCCCACTCATTTCTTAGAATTGAAGTGGTGATAGCAGTTGCGTCCAAAACCTCAACAGTCAGCTCTTTCTTAAATAGGCGCTTAACGCCTTCCACGACAAATGGAATGGCGCGGAGAATGACATACGCGTAGTTAGCAACTGCAGGCAGTGGCAAAGAACGCATAATCCAGCGGCGTGCGAATGTGGTCACAACCTCCATCTGGAAACGATTGTTCTCAAGAGCCATCTCGATTGAGCTGCAGAAGTCTTCAAGGCCTGCCTCTTCTTCTCGCGGCAAGTTCAAGACATCAAAAGCGCCAACAGCCGCAAGTACCTGATCTCTCTTGAGAGGATCAAACCTTAGCAAGAGAGAACCGTTTGCCATGTGAACTTCTGCGTGACGAACACCGTCAACACGCATCAGCTCATAGGAAATACCACGGGCTTCAGCCTCATCAATATGACCCAGGTCGCATTTTGCACGAATGCGACCTGAGATTTCATTAGTAATTGTGAAGCGCATGAATTATGCCTGTGCGCCCTCTGCGTCGACCTGCTTGGTAACCTCAGCGCGGATACCCTCCTCGAGCTCAGCAAGGCGAGCGCGAACTGCAGCGTCAATCTTGGACTCACGACGAGCCTCTGCAACAACGTCGTTAGCCTCGTCAACGACGTTCTGAGTCTCTGCGGAAACGCGGTCAGTTACGCGAAGACCACATGCAGTTGCCTTGACAGCTGCCTTGTGAAGAGTGCCGTTAGAAGCAAGACCAGCAACAACGCCAGCAAGTGCAGCGCCACCGGCTGCAAGACACCAATTGTTCAGTTTCATAAAAATCCCCCATCTGCTATTTGCAAATTAATCGGTTAATGACCTATTGAAGATAAAATTATTTTACGAAAAAAACAAGTGAAAATCATTACTAATTAGTTATCCTAATAAAACAATTGCACACAAGTAATTTCTTACCTGCGAAAACGTTTCCTATGGTTAGCCATGGTATACATATAAATTTTGTGAAGATGCCGCTCTGAGGCGTTACTTAAATTATTGATATTTGTTCGTATAGGTTAACAACTAAATGAAAATAACAACTATTCTGTGTCGTTACTATGAAAAATAAATTGTGTACAATTTATTTGTGTTAGGTTACAGCTGCTGGGGTACACTACCCAATACACAAAGCCATCCAATGCTTCGGACAATCCGCGGCTCGTTGAAAGGAACATCATGGCAAACTCCAATATCTATGACCTCTCCGTAGAAGAGCGTGACGGCTCCCTAACTTCCCTCTCCTCTTTTGATGGAAAGGTTCTTCTGATTGTCAACACTGCAACCGGTTGCGGCTTTACCCCACAGTATGAGGACCTTGAGCGCATTTATGCCGCATACAAGGACCAGGGCTTTGAGATTTTAGACTTCCCTTGCAATCAGTTTGCAGACCAAGCCCCAGAGTCCGATGAGGAGATTCACCAGTTCTGCACTATGAAATTTGGCACCGATTTTCCACAGTTCAAGAAGGGCGACGTCAACGGAGAGACCGCAAATCCTCTCTTTGAGCGTCTTGCAACAGCTTTCCCCTTCCAAGGCTTTGGTAGGGGCATCAAGGCCCTTGCGCTGGATAAATTTGCGAAGGCAAACAACAAGAAGTTTGGTGACAAGGCCTATATCATGTGGAACTTCACTAAATTCCTTGTAGACCGCCAGGGAAACGTTGTTGCACGCTTTGAGCCAACCACCGATATGGCAGAAGTTGAGTCTGCAATTAAAAACCTTCTTGCCTAAGGCGAGAGGACCGGTCTACTCATGAGTTCTTCTCAGAAAGAAATGCAGTCCGTCACAGCCGCCAGCACGTTTGCTGGCGGCTCTTCTACACTCGACAACTCCCCCGATATCCCCGAGCTTCTCCTCAAAAACCAGCTCTGCTTCCCGCTCTACAGCGCCTCAAAAGAAGTGGTACGAAGGTATACGCCGCTACTTAAGCCCTTTAATCTGACGTATACGCAATACATTGCCATGATGGCGCTTTGGGAACATGAATCCTTGGATGTCAAAACCTTAGGTGAGCTTTTATTTCTTGATTCAGGCACCTTGACTCCACTTCTTAAAAAGCTTGAGGAGAAGAGCCTTGTACTGCGTCAAAAAACAAACAAAGACGGACGTCAGCTGATTGTTTCCCTCACCCAAAAAGGCAAAGACCTTAGGCGAGAAATGCAAATAGTCCCACATCAGATTGGCTCATGCGTTAATCTCTCGCCCGAAGAAGGCGCTGAGCTTAAACGATTGCTTTTAAAGGTTCTTTCTAACGTTACAGAAAGCTAGATTTACTATGACCCAATCACAGGTAACCATTACCTCTTCTGAACGTGAAACCGCCATTGTACGCACTAGCGCCATAGGCATTACAGCCAATGTTGCTCTTGCGGCATTCAAAGCAGCTGTGGGCATTTTATCTAACTCAATTGCCGTTACTCTTGATGCAGTGAACAATCTCTCCGATGCAATCTCATCAATCATCACCATTGTGGGAACTAAACTCTCTAACAAAAAAGCTGATCGCGAGCATCCTTTTGGTCACGGACGTATTGAATACATCACTACAACAGTAATTGCTGCAATCATTATGTATGCAGGTATTTCTTCACTTTTTAAATCTATCCAAGACATCATGAATCCTGTTACTCCAGACTACAGTCCCCTGTCTTTAGTCATCATTGCAGTAGCTGTGCTGGTAAAGATTATTTTGGGTCGCTACGTCCGCTCTGTAGGTAATCGCGTAAACTCCGACACCCTTATTGCGTCGGGTTCAGATGCACTTTTTGACGCCACACTCTCTACTTCTGTTTTATTAGCTGCGCTTATCTTTATCTTTACAAAAATCAGTCTTGAAGCATATGTGGGCGTTATTATCTCTGTGTTTATCATTAAAGCTTCAATTGAGCTGTTACAGGGATCTATCAAAGAAATTATTGGTATGCGTCCTGACGCTGCTCTTTCAACACTTATTTACAACATTGTGAAAGAGGATCCAGACGCAGAAGGCGTCTACGACCTTATTATCCACAGCTATGGCCCAGATAAATTTGTTGGCTCATTCCACACTGAGGTTCTTGATACCACTTCAGCTATTGAGATTGATACGATGACTAGGCGTCTGAGTACAGAGATTTACAAGCAGACATCAGGCAAAATAATCATTGCTGCTATTGGTATTTATGCGAGAAACACCACCGATAATCGCATTGTAAAGATGCGCACTGAAGTAACTGAAATGGCTTTAGCTCATGAAGGTGTTCTTCAAGTTCATGGTTTTATTGCTGACATTGAAAATCAATTTATGGCCTTTGATGCAGTCATTGAGTTTGGCTATGACGGTAAGCAAATTGTCCACGATATTATTCATGAAGTAGAAACAGCCTACCCTAATATGAATGTCTCGGTTCTTTTGGACCGCGATACAAGCGATCTTTCTGAACATGAAGAAGACAGAGACTTGCACTAAAAGCAAGTAAATACATCCTAAAAAAGGGGCGA
>NZ_JDFG01000039.1 GCF_000565075.1 Atopobium sp. BS2 | reverse complement strand
TTACTTACGATATCGTCAGGAAAATAGGTTCCTTCACGGAGCTTAGGAATTTTTAAGGTAAGAGTTCCAACTGACGTTACAAGCTTTCGCTCACACTATCCATTGCGAACACAACCAAGCTCTTCTACTTGTTCAACCATTACGGTATTTACTAAGTCTTCAAGTAGTGTTCGTGCCATACCGTTTAAATCTAATTTGTGATCTTGGGTGTAGGAGACTCAGTTTCGTGTAGAGTTTGCATTGCGGTTATTTCCTTTCTGAATTGGTTATGGTGACTATATTTTAGGAAATAACCGCACTTCTTTTAAACACCTGAAATGCTTGCTTACACCACTTTTCGGGACACGACCAAAATCAATTAAGGGAAATGTTTATAACTGGAATACTACGAATCAATTTATGCAACAAGATAGTAGATACTTTACTGAAGGTGTAAAAGGTGCAAAAACGAAGAACTTTGTATATTGCATTTTGATATTAGGCTCCCAGTATCAGTGAAGAATCACAGTCTTCAACATCATAATGATGGAAAGAAAGTCTATTTTGACAAAATACCTCTATATGATTATAACTATGTTCATAGTTATATAGATACTAAACTTAAGATACAAGTTACAAAAAATAAGGAGGTATGGTTATGGCCACAAAAAATATTTATGTTGCAGAAGCAGACCTACATTTATTTGATGATGCTGCCAAGTACGCCGGAAGTGTTTCTGCCGCTGTGATACAGGCACTTCAGGACTTTCTAAGTGTTCAACGCAACAAAAGCGAAGGATATGACAAGATTGAGTTAAACCTCTATGAAAAAGGGATAAGAAGAAAGGTAATGTTCTATGGTATGGAGATTACTCGTGTAGAACGTCCGGTAGACGGTGGAATAAGGATTGACACGATTTATAAAACTGCAAAAGGGCAGCTTGCGGTGGCAACCAAGGTTCGCAAGGAGCTTCCGAATTGGGCGAAAGGAAATCCACGCGTATGGGAAAACCCGCAGTCTTGGTCACATGATTTTTGGAATCTGGGGGACAGAGTGTTAAACGTATATCCGGACGTAGAGGGCCTAGAGGAGAAGGACGCGTATCTTGCCGAGTGCTGCGAATCTTCTCTTTCGGAAAAGCCTTATGAGTTTTTGGATATTTAGATTAGGCATAAATGCTAGATTTACAGAACTATAACAAGCAAATAATGAGATAGCTTTGTGTTTATATATCACTTAGATTAAAGTCGCAAATTGAATTGAGCAGCTATGAAAACGGTAGAATTTGGAAAACAACATAACGACGTAATCATGCTGCTTCATGGTGGCGGTTTATCTTGGTGGAACTATAAAGCCGAGGCTGAACTGCTGAAGGATCAATATCACGTTGTGCTGCCAATTCTTGACGGACACGCAGGTAGTGACGATGATTTTATAAGCATCGAGAAAAACGCAAGTCGGCTCATTTCTTTTATCGATAAAGAATTTGGAGGCTCAGTTCTCCTTATTGGAGGGCTGTCCCTTGGCGCACAGATTTTAGTAGAAATGCTGACGCAACGAAACTCAATTTGTCAAAACGCTGTCATTGAAAGTGCATCTGTCATTCCGTCCAAGCTGACAAATGCCCTAATTAAACCAATGTTTTCTCTAAGTTATGGCTTAGTGAAAAAGAAGTGCTTTGCTCAAATGCAATTTGACTATCTTCATATTCGTAAAGATTTATTTGAAGACTATTATCGGGACACGTCACAAATCTCAAAAGAAAACATGATTGCATTCTTGGAAGCAAATACATCCTATGAGATAAAACCCAACCTTCAAAATGTCCACGCCAAAGTCCGTATACTTGTCGGAGAAAAAGAACAGAAAAAGATGATCCGTTCAGCAGAGCAATTGCATAAGGCACTGCCTGGTAGCGTTCTTGAAATAAAGAAAGGCTTATATCACGGCGAGTATTCCATCAATCATCCCGAAGAGTATACAAAAGAACTCCTAGACATGATTTGCTACATATCTTTAAACAGCTCATCTGTAGTGTTGTAGGATGTTGCTTGAATTTTACCTGACATGATATCGCGTGCTTCTTCCATGGCAGCCAGTGTTTCAGCATTAAACTTTGGGATTTCCACTTTAAAAGGAAGGCCACCGTGCAAAACGCACTGGCGTAAGAAGATGTTTACGGCGCTTGACATATCGATGCCGAGTTCTTTAAACAGTTCATTTGCTTCTGTTTTGACATTACTATCGATGCGAATTTGAGTAGGACTTGTTGCCATAGTATCAGCTCCTTTTTTAGGTGATTTTGATACAAATGGTATACGTTGTCAATCAAAAAACAGATGTATTATTTATTTCACATGGCGAGAAAATCTGTTTAGTTCAATCCCCTACTGGATCTGCTTCGCCCATACAGGTTATGAACATACTGGTTAGCCGTGGATGCAAGAAAGTAATTGCAGTTGATTCAAAAAATTTAAGCATACAATTGTTAGCATGTTCTACTTGCTTTTCATCAGGGCATTTCTACAAATAGTGAGGCTCATATGAAAGTACAGCAGCTCATTAAAGATACATGTGCGATAGTCTCCGAGGACATCGGCACAGCAAAGGCAGAGCAAATTGCACGGGATGCTCAAAAGCGATACGAAGCGCTCTGCACAGAAAACGCGTCCGATTCTAAAGAGCTCCGCGCCCACTCTTACAAGCGTATTTACCCTGGTATTGCAGTATATGAGGCTCTGCGTGCGGAGGGTATTTCTCAAGAAAAGGCCGTCTGGTATATTCGCGAATACTTCCAGCGCTTTGCCGCCAAGCGAGTTCCTCTGTTCCAATGGGCCATTAAAACGTTTGGCCTTGCGCGCAAGTTTCCTAGTCTCTTTAAATCAGGTATCGAGAAAAGCTGCACATCAAGCGCAGGATTTGCCTTTGAATATCCAGATAGTCATGGTAACGAAGCTCGCCTCAATATTGTGAGCTGCCCCTACTATGAGATAACCAAAAAATACGGCTGCCCCGAAATAACCGCTGCATACTGTGACAGTGACGATGCGGGATATGGCAATCTGCATCCGCAGCTTATCTGGGGCCGCACAAAAACCATAGGCCATGGTGGCGATTGCTGCGATTTTCTTTTAGAGTATAAAGAAAACTAATCACAGGTAGACGCTGTTTGCCTGCGCCGCCGCTAGAAATTCTGTCATCTACATGACGCGCTTTGAGCACCTCTACTAGGAGTTTTTATGCAAGAAAATCGCATGTTTTCCGACGTCAAGCTGGCAAAAAGACTGACTCCGGCTTGGCTTAGTCCTTTTCTGGCTGTGTTCTTGTTGATTGTTGGGCAAATTATTGGTGCTATTGTAATGACCATTTCAGCAGCTCTTATTATTGCCCCTTACTACATGGCGCACCCAGATCTACCAGATCGTCTTTCTGATTCCCTCAATCTGAGAGAGATTTTTGGAGACTACTATCTTCTGATAACGCTTCTTTCCTTTGTCTTTATCGCAGGCCTCTTTTTCCTGTGGGTAAAACTCTTTGAAAAACGTCCGATTGTCACTCTGGGATTTTACAAAGATAACTGGAAGAAAGAGCTACTCAAGGGCTTTGGTCTAGGAATTCTTCTCTTCTCTATTGTGATGTTGATTCTCATTTTGACCGGATCTTATCAATTGGTTGGCACTACTTTTACGCCTTATGCCTTCGGTTTTGTTCTTCTCACCTTTCCGTTTTGGCTGATTCAGGGAGGAACAGAAGAGCTTGTTACCAGAGGCTGGCTTCTTCCTGTCATGGCAGAAAAATCCAACAAAATTATTGCAATCGTGGTTTCAAGCAGCCTATTTGGTCTTCTGCACATGTTTAACAGCGGCTTTACTATGCAATCCCTGATCGACCTAATTCTTTTTGGCATCTTAGAGACGTTCTACATCATCAAAACTGACAATCTCTGGGGAGCTGCTGGCATTCACGGAGCCTGGAACTTTGCTCAGGGCAATCTCTTTGGCGTTCTGGTAAGCGGTAGCACTACAGGCAGTTCTTTGCTGCAGTTTGCTCCCGGCAATGGGCCAGATTGGCTTACCGGCGGTAGCTTTGGCGCAGAAGGCTCCATCGTCTGCACGCTTGTTATGGTGGTAACTGTCTTGATTCTTGCCTATCAGCTCAAGAAATCTGGCAAACTTTTTGTAAAGAAATCTGCCGAGAAACCCGTTGAAGCCGAAAGCAACAATTTATAACTCCTATAGTTCTATGAATTTTACAGATAGACCGATTTTCTCGTCCACTTCTCCTGCAACTTAAGGAGAAGTGGATTGTGTATATACGGTCAATTTGCAGCTTGAACAGCAAATCCTTCTCGCCATTTATTATGATTTACCCATCTTGTTGCTGTTTGAGGAGAAATAATGCGCGCCAAGAAAGTTTTGAGCATTTTATTTGCTCTTGCTCTTGTTTTGAGCAGTCTTCCTGCATCTGCTATTGCAGAGTCTATTGAAGACGCAGGTAAATACTCTGTTGTAATCTCGTACGTTAATGTACTTACCGATGAAGAGATTCATGCGCCTTCTAAGCAAGTTGTAAATGAGGGAGAATCTTGGTCTGTTACAGCTCCAACAATCACCGGCTATGACCTGGAAGATCCTGCTCAAGCAACTGTTACTGGCGTTGCTTCTGGCTCAGATCACTACATCAAGCAGACTGTCTATTACATGCCTGGTTATGTTACCTACACCGTTAAGCGCATGAAGGAAATGACTACCGGCAATTATGTTGAGGCGTCCTCCGAAGAAAATTACGGTGTGCCCGATTCGATTGTTACCGCTTCCGATGTCACCTATCCAGGTTTTGTGCGCACAACTACAGACCTTTCGCTCAAGGTTACCGCAGATGGAAAGGCTGTTAAGTACATCTATTACGATCGCAATCCTCGCAGCGCAATCTACTTCTCAACTTCCGGCAGTGAGCTGTCTCCTGTAATTGGAAATCCAGGAGATCCTGTTCCTGCCGTCCCCAACCCAACACGAACTGGTTATACCTTTGCTGGTTGGGACCTTAATGACGATGGTATTGCAGATTCTTTACCTACCGCAATGCCTCAAGAGCCTGTTACTGCAAAGGCACTTTGGACTCCAGCAACAGCAACGTATCACTATGCCTATTTTATTCAGGATCCAAACAACCCTTCTGACTACAACTACGTTACAACCACCGCAGCTTCCGGAACTGTTGGAACAATGACTGCAACTGCTCCCGTCCAACCAAATACAGGCGTTTTCCGCTTTGAAACATACAGTCACGAGAGCGATCCAACTCCTATTGCAGCAGATGGTTCCACCACTATTAACGTTTACTACAACCTTGCAACTATCACCGTTAACGTGCGTCCAAAGAGAAATGGCTCCATTCTTGCAACGCTGACGCTTCGTTATGGTGACTCATTTAATCCTTACGCCATCAACCCCAATACCGGCAACAAGTACAGCGACGACATGCTCGCCGCCATGCGTGCAGACGACCCTTCTGGAACCTACTATTGGTATGGCATAATCCCTGGTGTTGGCGGTACTGCAACCACCGTCCAAGCAAAAACAACTGACCCAGGAGCCGCAATTACTGCAGATAATGTGCTTGAAATTTTTGGTCGCTATACCAATTCCACTGCTCTTGGTCCACGTTATCGCTTCTACTACTATCAAAATCTTGATGGTACCTACGATATGGGCGGAGATCACACGCTTTCTCGACCTGGCATGATTACAGAAATTGCAAACAACGATGGTGACGGATATCTTGAAAGCGAGAATAAACATCCTGGTTTTTCGTATGACGGCTACCGCATGAGCATTGGCCATTTTGATGGAACCAATTACGATGCACTTGGTTGGACCAGTTGGCAGCCATACAACTTCGACTACCTCATCACTGATTACAATTCCAACTTGATTGAGCACCGCTATAAGCGCAATACCTATACCGTTACCTACGTAAGCTCTGGTACAACTGTTGCTACGCACTCTCATCTCTTTGGAGAGCCCTTTAATGCCAGCACCGATGTTCCTGGCACCTCTTTAACTTCTCCACGTCCTGGTTATGTTTTCAAGGGCTGGTACGACAATTCAGAGACTGTGGGCACTCCTGTTACCGACACCACTATGCCTGCAACCAATACCGTGTTGTATGCCAAATGGGTACCTCTAACCGCAACCGTTACCTTTGACTCTGAGGGTGGCTCACCAGTCAACTCGCAGGAGCTCACCTACGGAGATGCAGCTACCAAGCCTGCCGATCCTGTACGAGAGGGCTACACCTTTGCTGGCTGGATTCTCTACACCAACGGAAACCCCTCTGTTTACAGCTTCTCCGCAGCAGTTACAGGCGATATCACCCTGCACGCACTGTGGAAGAAGAATGATTCTTCCGTCTCCTACACGGTCATTCACCAAACAGACGATGGTCAGATTCTCTCAACCACAACCGAGACTGCTCCAATCGGTTCCCTCGTCAGCAAGTGGGCTCTCGACGCAGCTGATCGCGGAGACTACGCCTATGTAGACGTTTCTTCTCGCTCTATGATTCTTGACGAGAATGCCGAGAATAACGTCTTGACCTTTACGTATAGCAAGGAAGCTCGCTACAGCTATACCATCCATTACGTTGATGCACAGACCGGTGAGCAAATCCATTCCGACGATATTATTGGCAGCCAGACGCTCAACCTGCAGAATGTTTCTGCTCGTGAGATTGACGGTTACACACTTCAGGGTGACAGCACCGGATATGTTTCTGCTGACCAGCTTGAATACACGTTCTACTACACAAAGAACCCTGAAGCACCTGCAGCACCTCAGGCCCCAGCAAAGCGCAAGAGCGCTCTGCCCGAAACTGGCGATGCTTCAAGCGTGATTCTTGTTAGCACAGCGCTGACCTCTGTGGCTTCCTTAGGAACCTCTCTTGTTTTGCGCCGTAGGAAAAGAACCGAAGCATAACAGAAAGCTCTAATGCAACTACAAAACCCGGGTGCCTCGCACTCGGGTTTTTTGTTTGCGTATTCTTAAAGTAGCTACAGGCGGGCACAACTCTACAATCAGAAAAGCCTAATGAGGCTCATTACTTTAGCCATAAATCTGTAAACCAATCTTCACAACTAAAGCAACAGTATTAAATTCTGATTTCACAGGTAGTTTGATTTTCTCGTTACCTCATCCTTGTAATTAAAATAACGAAGGAGGAGGTGTTTTATGTCAAAGAAACAAATCAATCTATTTGTAGGCTCTATCGGAGCTTTTATCGGAGTATTTGTTTTTATCGCTTATATTCCACAAATTATTGCAAATCTACAGGGAGTAAAGGCTCAACCTTTTCAGCCACTATTTGCAGCAGTTTCTTGTCTCATTTGGGTCATTTATGGTTGGACTAAAGAGCCTAAAAAGGACTGGATTCTCATTATTCCAAATACTGCTGGTGTAATTTTAGGCGGATTAACATTCCTCACCGCTTTATAGTGATTAAGCAGCAAGTTTAATTTAGAAATCCGACAGCACCTAATGGTGTTGTCGGATTTTAATTAACACGCATCTCACCTCTGTAGCCATTCTTGACACTTTTTTCGTTCTACATCATAAACAAACTCAACAAACTAATTCTTAGACATCCATTCCCGGAAAGCCAATCTGTCGCAGCGCCTCATACAGCACAATGGCGGCAGCATTTGAAACGTTTAGCGCACTGACCGAGAACTCGTTAGGATCGATAAAGTTTCCGCAGATATCCTGCTGCAAAAGCGCTGGGTGAGCATACTGGTCATCGCCATCAAGCGCATCGTGTTTTTGACTCCAGTCCTCACGATTAACCAGGCTTGCGGAGTCTTGCAGCATTGGGATTCTCTCGCACTCATCTGCGTGCTGTGCCAGAAGCTCCTCGGATAATCCCAGGCTTTCCTTACCAAAGATGAGATAATCTCCATCACGATACGTTGCCTGAGTGTAGGTCTTCTTAGCTTTCTTAGTCAGGAAGTGCAGCGGAGATCTACTGGCCGTAAGAGTGCCGTTGACAGCGGTGCCTGCAGCGGAGACAGCGTCGTGTGCAGCGTCCCCAGTAGGTGCGCCAGATGCTTGGGCAAGACCGTTCTTCTCCAGAAATTGATCCCAGTTATCGTAGACAGAAACGGTAAGGCTTTGCCAGTAGGCCATGCCTGCTCGTTTGAGGCTTTTGTCATCAAGCGAGAAGCCCAATGGGCCCACTAAGTGCAAGTGAGTCCCACTCACTACGCAGGTGCGACCAATGTTTCCCGTATTTGCAGGAATCTCGGGCTCTACCAGTACAACATTGAGCATAGGTTATGCCAGAACAAAGCTGGTCAGGAATGCAATAAGTCCGCCGAGCGCCATAGTAGCTGGCAGCGTCACAAACCAAGCAGCAATAATCTTGCGCGCAACGCCCCAGCGCACGGAGCTGCGACGACGAGCAGATCCTGCGCCCATGATGGATGTGGTAATGACCTGCGTAGTGGAAACTGGTGCGCCAAGAGCGGTCATAATCTCGATTGCAACGGTAGAACTTGTTTCGGCGACAAAACCAATAACTGGCGTGAGCTTGGTGACGCCGTCGCCAACGGTGCGCATGATGCGGCCGCCGCCAATGGAGGTGCCCAAAGCCATAGTAGTTGCGCAGAGAAGCTTGACCCACAGAGGAATGCCAGTAGAAGGGTCGTGAAGACCGGCGGTAACCAGCGCCAACGTGATGATTCCCATAGTCTTCTGAGCGTCATTATTGCCGTGGCTGTATGCCATAAAGGCAGCTGAAAGCACCTGAAGACGGTGGAACAGGCCATGTGCCTTTTTAGGTGGCCAGTCAGCAAAAATCTCAAACACCAGCTTCATAATAAAGTAGCCCAGTGCCATACCAATAAGTGGTGAGGTAAACAGTGGAATAACGACCTTCTCCACAACGCCAACCCAGAGGATGTGACCAGTGCTGCCGGTAAAAACAATGGTTGCACCAATAAGGCTGCCGATGAGCGCATGCGAAGACGAACTTGGGATTGAGAACCACCAGGTAAAGAGGTCCCAAATAATGGCGCCCATCAGTGCAGCAAAAATAACGTAAAGCTGTAGCTGAATATCAACCAGACCAGACGCAATGGTCATAGCAACTTTCTCGCTCATAAGCGCGCCGATAAAGTTCATGATAGCCGACATGATAATTGCTGTGCGTAGAGGCAAAGCCTTGGTATACACCGTGGTAGCAATAGCATTTGCGGTGTCATGGAAGCCGTTAATGAATTCAAATATCAGAGCGGAAACAAGTACCGCAATAAGCAAGATACTAGCCATTTTTCACAATGACATTCTGAACGGCGTTTGCAACGTGCTTGCAAGCGTCAAGAGTAGACTCAAGTCTATCCAAAAGGCTCTTCCACTTAAGAACCTCAATCGGATCATCAACGTTTCTGAAAATAGAGCTCAGGGCGTTACGATAAACAACATCACCCTGGTCCTCATACTCATTTGCAGAGCGTGTATGGCGAATGACCGAGTCATCCTTGTGATAATCAGGGAGACGATCAAAGGCCTTTTGCAGCTCCTCTGATGCAAACAGAATCAGATGGGCTACCTGAACAGCCTCTGGGCGCATTTCTTTGATGTCATACATGCTGAGGTGTGCAGAGACGCTCTCAATACCATCTGCAATCTCGTCCATTAGCAGAGCAAGACGCGAGATATCCTCGCGATCAAATGGCGTGATAAAGGATGTGTTGAGGGTGGAAATAATCTTTCCTACCTGGTCATCGCAGAGTGTCTCGTAGTTCTTGATTTGGACTTCATAATCTTCTGAACTTGGGAATGACTCCATATAAGAGACAAACAGTTTTGCTGTTGAAACAATCAACGCTGAAAACTCAGAAAACATGCTGTAGAACTCATCTTCTCTACGAGAAACTCGGCTCATATGGCGCCCTTCGCTCGGACTTTTTATTACCTATACAAACACATTTAGTATAGCTGTTTAGGGCGCATATGCTGGAGATAATGACAATTTCAACTTCTCCATAGAGAAGCTGCCGATCATAATAAGATGTGGACGAGGGAGGCCAGATTATGCGAGAAAAGCTGTTTGAATACGTTGCAAATCAGTACGGTATAAACCCCGACTATCCCTTCTCGACAGCTCCAACCTATGCGGTTTTACGGCACCCTCACAATAACAAGTGGTTTGCACTTGTTGCCGATGTGTCCGGTCAAAAGCTAGGATTAAAAGAACCCGGCCGCTTTGATCTTGTTAATGTGAAAATAGATGATCCATTTCTTCTAGAAATGCTTCTGCACCAGGAGGGTTATCTGCCTGCATATCACATGAATAAAGAACATTGGATTTCTGCACTTTTAGATGGCTCTGTTGACTTTGATGAGCTGTGCCAATGGATTGATGCAAGTTATTCTGCAACGAACTGACGAATATCTTGTTTAGTACTTGGGTAAGTATCAGCAATCTGTTTGTTAGGCATTGGAGGTTACTTTACATGACAGAAAAGCACGCACTTTCTTTTGACGAGAATTTCTTCAACAAGCTAGGTCAATTTGGCAGCATTCTATCAGTCATGATGTATGTTTCTTATATTCCGCAGATTACCAACAATCTTGCTGGCAATAAAGGTAGCTTCATCCAACCACTAGTTGCCATGATCAACTGCACTGTCTGGTTTGTTTACGGCGCTTTCAAGAAAGAACGCGATGTTCCCATTATGATTGCTAACGCCCCTGGTATTCTCTTTGGACTTGTTACTGCGCTAACCGCGCTACTATAATCTGGCAGTCGGTCAGGCCTATCAGCTTACTAAGACTCAACGATAAGGACGGTTCATGTGGCACTTATAGGTTTTTTTAAAGTTATCTATATTCCCCTGGCCGTCCTGTATCTCATAGCGGCATATGTCCTTCTTGCAAAGCAAAGCTTGAGCAAAATCTTTAAGCGCACAAATTTTGACCTCTTCCGCGGTGGAGTGCTCGCACTTTATTACTTTTTTATAGCTATGGTCTTCTTTGTAAACATAATGCTTCTTACCACTAAAACTGTAGTTAAGCAGCAATTTCTTGTTCCTTATATAGTTGGAATTATTGCTATTGCTGTTGCGTGCGCAATCTTTACGCAAATAGCAAAACACTCTAAATCAGATTGTTTTATTACTATTAGAGACTTGGTTGTTCCGCTTATTTGGCTTGTTTCCTCATTTGTTTATACGCAAAGAATATTTGAGCTTTTACTTGCAACAAAATAGTAACGCAGCCGTTCCATTACTGCTTAATGGACTTCTCGCCTTTAGAAAGTTCCTTATTCTTGTCGGCATTATTTTGCTCTTCGGAAGATTTCTGCGCATCAAGAGCTTTCTGACGGCGCCCTTTAAGGAATCTTCCAAGCGGAGCAGTAACAACAAAATGATTCACAAACGCTCCGCAAGTTGCTAGCAAAGCTGCAACCAGCGCATTTATGTAAGGATGCCATGCTGGGAAGAACTGAACTAATACTTGCTGAATAGGAAAAGCCCAAAGGTAAATGCCATACGAGAGCTCAAACTTTGTGCCAAATTTACTAAAGTGGTTGCCCATTCCGTATGCAAGGCAGAAGCAAGCGATAGGGAAAACCGTCAGCATTGCCAGATTATCGATACCGCGGAAGACCATAACAAACCACAGAACAATCGTCGCAAGGCCCAAAACAGGCGAGATAGTAATATGGTCTCTGAGCACCCAAATCAAAACACCTAAGTAAAACAGGAGAACCGCGCGCACAACACTGAGCTGAAGCGGAGAAAATTTCACGTAATACACTGCTGCCAACGCAAAAACAGGTATCGAGAGCAGCAAAAATTTCTTTTTATCAAACTTGGTGAGTTTGTAGCTGATAAAACACAGGATATAGCAGATAAACTCAACAGGAAGCGTCCATAGTGCAGCATTGACCACATCGCCCGAAGGATTGTTGGTAAACACTCCCGGCAACTGATGAACCATAATCAAGACACCATTGAACAGGTACTTGTACGTCTGTGGATTAGTAAAATACTCCACAGGTGAAAGCGTTGAGAATAGTGGGCCAAACACAAATGCGGTCAGAATCACAACAAACAAAAGCTCCGGAAAAAGCCTCAAAATACGTGCCGAGAAAAACTTTTTTGCCTCAGGATGGTGCTCACAGCTGCGTGCAATCAAAAATCCACCAAAGAGGAAGAAAACGCCAACAGAAACACCGCCTGGACTCAAGCGGTCACCAGTAAACTTCAAGAGATAACTACCGGCATCGCCACCCAAAACAACTGCATAGCAGTGAGAAACAATGACCATCAGTGCGGCAACAAACCTTATAAAGTTCAGGTTATTGACTCGCGATGTAGCAACGTCGCTCAGCTTAATCCGGGCACTTCTCGACATTTACTCACCTAACTCTATGCGAACCTTTTGACCCTCAACGTGGACTCTGTCTTGGGCAAAGAGCTGCAAAACCTCTGGATAAAGCTTGTGCTCTACCTGGTGAATTGCCTCTTCAAGCTGGTCAACAGTCCAACCCTCTTCAACCACAACAGGTCGCTGGGCAATAATAGGACCGCGATCATAATCAGCGTTTGCCAGGTGAACGGTGACGCCCGTCACCTTGACGCCGTACTCATACGCATCTTGAATAGCGTGCGCACCACGGAAGCTTGGCAGCAGCGCTGGGTGCAGGTTGAGAACGCGATTAGGGAAGGTGTTCAGAATAGGAACGCCAACTTTACGCATGTAACCAGCCATAACAACGTAATCAACGTTATAGCGCTTGAGCTCGGTGGCAATAACCATATCTGCAACAAACGGATCCTCGTACGTCTCTTTTGAGAGCGTCAGAGTTTGCAGACCGGCTGCCTCCGCCCTCTTCAGACCATATGCATCGGGGCGAGAAGAAACAACCAGTTCAATGGTTGCGTCTAGCTTGCCAGCATCAATGGCGTCAATAATGGCCTGCAGGTTGGTACCTGAACCGGAAAGAAGAACGCCAAGCTTAATTGGCATCGTTGTAGACCACCTTTCCGGTGCCTGGGATAATCTGGCCCATGACAAATGGCTCAAATCCCTGGTCAGAGAGGGCTTCTGCTACATCGTCAACGTCATCCATGTCCACGATAAGAGCCATACCAACGCCCATGTTGAAGGTGCGATACTGCTCGTCAAGAGACAGGTTTGCAGCGTTAGAAACGTATGAAATAACTGGTGGAATATCCCATGCAGGACCAGCCTCTCCACCACGATCAACCTCTGCGTCAAGGTGAGCTGGCAGTGCACGGTTAAGGTTCTCGGTGATTCCACCACCGGTGATGTGTGCCATAGCCTTGATAGGAGCTCCTGCGCGGAGTGCAGCAAGCAATCCACCTGCGTAAATAGTAGTTGGACGCAAAACAGCGTCTGCGAGTGACTCTCCACCGAGTTCCTCTAGTGGCTGGTTAAGCTCCTCGACAGTCTTACCCTCAATGGCTACCTTACGTACCAGCGAATATCCGTTGGAGTGAATGCCAGAAGAAGGAAGTCCCAGGATGACGTCACCTTCACTGACCTTCTCGGGACCTAAGATCTTTGGTTTGTCGACAACGCCTACGACAAAGCCAGCAAGATCGTAGTCGTCAGGATTCATAACACCTGGATGCTCGGCCATCTCGCCGCCTACCAGCGCACATCCGCTCTTGCGGCAGCCTTCTGCAATACCACCAACAACTTCGGCGACTGCCTCGGCTTTAAGCTTGCCCACAGCAACGTAATCCAAGAAAAACAGCGGCTCGGCGCCCATGGGAACAATGTCGTCGACGCACATGGCAACCAGGTCCTCACCTACCGTATTGTGGCGATTGAGAAGCTGAGCGATGGCAAGCTTAGTGCCAACGCCGTCGGTGCCACTGACCAGTACAGGCTCTTCCATGTCCTTCAGAGCCGCTGCCGAGAAGCAGGAACCAAAGCCGCCCAAGCCACCGATGACCTCGGGACGAGTAGTTGTAGCAACAGCAGCCTTGATGGCGTCGACCGCGCGAGCGCCTTCATCAACGTCAACGCCTGCGTCGGCGTAGGTAATCTGCTTGGTTGGATCAGCGGAAGTAGTCATTATTCTCCTTCTTACTGCTTTGAGGGGACAAAGCCCTCGTCAATTAACTGCTGTTCTACCTGGTCAAACTTACGTGCAAAAGATGGGTTTAGATTATCTGGAGTGTTTTCTGGCAAGAACCTCTGGTGGAAGTCTTCCGGAATTGCCACAGGATACCTACCGCTAAAGCAAGACTCGCAATAACCGCGAGAAGGAACGCAGGCAAGCAGACCTTCTAGGCTCAAAAAGCCTAAGGAATCTGCACCGATATATTCGCAGATCTCTTGAGTAGTCATTTTTGCCGCAACAAGCTGGTGCTGATCGGCAGTATCAATACCGTAGAAGCACGGCCAGATAACCTTTGGAGATGCACTTCTGACGTGTACTTCAGTAGCTCCTGCGTCTCTAAGCAGTTGAACAATCTGCTTGGAAGTAGTGCCGCGAACAACAGAATCATCTACCATTACGATGCGCTTACCTGCAACAACGTCCGAAAGCGCATTGAGCTTCAAGCGTACACCCAGCTCACGAAGCTGCTGTGTAGGTTGAATGAACGTTCTTGCAACGTAGCGGTTTTTGATCAAGCCAGTGCCAAAAGTCACGTCCAGCTCTTGTGCAAAACCCTCAGCTGCAGGAACGCCGGAATCAGGTACACCGATTACCAGGTCAACGTCTGCTGGGGTCTCTTTTGCCAGTTGGCGACCCATCTGATGACGGACAGAATATACCGAGCGACCACTAATAATAGAGTCAGGGCGCGAGAAGTACACCTGTTCAAAGATGCAATCTGCTTGCTGACGAGGAGAAAGTCCCATCTCAGAAGATAGGCCGCTGTCGGAAATACGGATAATCTCGCCAGGAGCCACCTCGCGCACATACGTAGCGCCCACAATATCCAGCGCGCACGTCTCAGATGCAACTACCCAGTTATTCTCGCCTTCCTCGCCAATATGGCCGAGTACCAGCGGGCGAATGCCGTTAGGATCCCTAAACGCATAGAGGGCGTTCTCGCGGATGAGCACCATGGCGTAACCACCCTCAATGAGGTTCATGGTTGCGGCAATACCGGTGCGCAGACGGTGTGTACGACGAGTAAAGTAGCCGATGAGCTGGGCTGCTACCTCGGAATCCGTGTGCGATCTAAAGGAAATCTGGCGAGAAGACAGTTCTTCTCGCAAGGAGTCAAAGTTAACGAGGGTACCGTTATGCGCTAGGGCAATGAGGGTCTCGTCGATGGACGACATGTGAGGCTGGGCCGACTCCCAACCCTTGGCGCCTGCGGTGCCGTAGCGGCAGTGACCGATAGCCACTTTACCTGGCATTGCGTTGAGGTCGTCGTTGTTGAAAACTTCGGTTACGAGGCCCGTATCTTTTCTGATAAGCACGGTATGGCCGTCGCCGACAGCTATACCTGCGGAATCTTGTCCGCGGTGCTGCAGGGCGTGCAGCGCAAAATAAGTGAGTCGAGCAACGTCACGGTCAGGCGCCCATACTCCAAAGACGCCACATTCCTCGTGAAGTTCCATTGGATCCCCTCCGGATGCCTCAGCTTGAGCCACCCTTGATCAAACGCCTCTCACGTCTGGCAACAATACATACAGTGTACCTGGAAATTTACAAGAAAAAGCGCTCCGAACAAATATGTTCGGAGCGTGTAACAATTTTTTAAGAAAGTAGCATTTCACTGCCCTGACTGGAGGCTTCTTGCTGTATCCAATATTCCTTCTGAACCGCCAGTATACCGGCTACTGAGCCTTTGGCTGTGCCTCAGTCTTTGGAACACAGATGAGCATGGTGCGACCATACTGATCAGTATAATTGCAGGTAAAGAGCGTAAGAACATGATCCGCGCGAGAAATAACCTCTGCTGCATCTGAACGAGAGCTTACTGCCCTTGAGAGCCTGTCCTTCATATAAGACCTGAACTCATCAACAGAAGCAAAGTTAAACTGCCTGACTTCCTCGTCGTCTTCGTCGGTGTGATAGGTGAATACCGGCTCAAGCTCATATGTCTGAGTAGGCGTGACGTACCAGATGGTCTCAACCTTATCGAAGGTAGATTGGTCATTCATTGCTCCAATGTACTGGAACATGGAGCCGTTTCTCATGTGGTGACCATAGAGAATGGTTTGCTGGTCAGTGAGGCCATTTGGATTGTTTTGGTAGTCCATAAAAATCTGACCACCGATTGACCACTCGCCCTTTGCGTTTGTATGCAGGTAGTGATCGTTATCTGTGGTCTGATACACAGGGTAGTTAACCTGCGTATCTGGAATCTGAATCCAGCCGACAACCTGGTTGTTTACTGCCTGAAGACCAGCCCAATCAATAACTGGAGCCTCGTCTTTTTTCTCGGAAACTGTTGCGTATGTAGCGAGTTCTTCGTTGATGACGTCTTGCTCGTGGTATTCAAGCTGAGTCTTGCCAAACATGACGCCAGCGACAACCAAGAGGCCAATGCCAACTACCAGCAAGAGCGTGGAAAGAATATAGGCAAAGCCCTTCTTCTTAGCGGGTTTCTCGCCAGACTTTTTAGGAGAGGTTTTTTTGTTTCCCTCTTTTTTTGAAGACGCGGAATTTTTCATAGAAACTATCTCGACGGATGTTTTTGAGGTGTGAGTATTTCCAGCCGTCTGATCGTCAGCGGCGAATGAAGCAAAATGCTTGCCGTTTTTTGATTCCATGCACTTCCCTTCTGAAGGTACTCTTTGTCATTCCTTTGTCATACCCTTTAAAAGTTTAGCTATGCACGAAACAAAAATCTCTGTACATCTTATGAAGTCATCGCATAATCACATTTTGCGGTATGCAAAACCCGCGCCTCAGGTCTCCTAAAGCGCGGGTCTCGTGTGCGATTGCGGGTGCAAGTACGCATGCGAGTTCTATTTGCGGACTACGTGCGTGCGGTACGCGTTAGCTTATGCGTCAGCCATCTCGGCTTTAAGCTGGACGATCTTCTCGCGATACTCTGGAAGAGATGCGCCCAAAATTTGAGTGGCGTAAATAGCTGCGTTTTTGGCGCCGTTGATGGCAACGCAGGCAACGGGCACGCCGGATGGCATCTGGACCATGGAAAGCAGGGAGTCCATGCCGCCGAGGTCAGAGGTCTTCATTGGAACGCCGACGACAGGCAGTGGGGTGAATGCAGCAACAACTCCACCCAGGTGAGCAGCCTTTCCTGCGGCCGCGATGATTACCTTGAGGCCGCGGTCAGCAGCGGTCTCGGCCCACTGATGGACCTTGTCTGGAGTGCGGTGTGCGGATGCAATGACCAGCTCATATGGAACGCCAAGGCGCTCAAGTTCAGCGGTACATCCCTCCATAGTTGCAAGGTCGCTCTTTGATCCCATGATAATGCCGACAACAGGCTGATCTGCCATCTCTGCTCCTTTGTTACGTCTCATAAAATAGGCGGATACGTCAAATATCCATCTCACAGTATAGAGTATGATTTTCTAGAACGTTGGTCCATCAGTCCACGTGAAAGGAAACTGTAATGAATGAAACCAACTCTGTTCTGTACCAGCGAGAAAGCTCGTACATCCCTCGCATTGCCGCAGTGCATGACCTCTGCGGATACGGAAAATGCTCGCTTGGCGTAGCTATTCCGGTTCTGTCAGCAGCGGGATGTGACGTTTGTCCAGTACCTACGTCGCTTTTCTCGGCACACACCAAGTTCCCTACGTTCTACATGCACGACACCACCAACATGCTCGAGGATTACCTGAATGCATGGCAGGAAGAAGGTATTGACCTGGACGTCATTTATTCTGGCTTCCTTGGTGCAGCAGAGCAGGTTGCAAGCATTCAGCGCTTGTACCAGGAGCATCCAAAGGCACTCCGCGTTGTTGACCCAGTTATGGGCGATGGCGGCAAGATGTATCCAACCTATACGCAAGAGCTTTGTGACGCAATGAAGTCCCTGGTAAACGGCGCAGATATTTTGACACCAAATCTTACTGAGGCTTCAATTCTGACGGGTATTCCATACGCTGGTCAGGATTTGACTGATGAGCAGGTAGATGAGCTACTTGATTCGCTGCTTGCAATGGGTGCAAAGTGCGTCGTTCTTAAGGGTATCGTTCGTGGCGACGGCCTCATCCGCAACTTTGTTGCTACTGAGTCCGAACGAGGCGAGATTGTTTCTGAGCTTCTGCCTTACATGCTGCACGGCACCGGCGATTTGTTTGCTTCTGCGCTTTTAGCTGCAGTTATGTGTGGTCAGGAAATCGCTGACGCCGTTGAATTTTCTGGTGAGTTTGTTTGCGAATCCATGGAAATTACTCGTGAGCAGCCAAACTTTGAGCTTCGTGGCGTTTCGTTTGAGACAAAGCTTGGCTTGATTGCCCAGCTTCTGCAGGAGTAAGACGCTTCTACAAAAGCAAACTGCTTCCGCAGGCCTTTGCGTCGCAGAGAAGTATTCTTTTTCTTTGTCGTAGGTGCTCACTCGCGTAGAGTGGGCACCTATTTTTACGCAAGCAATCTTTGCTATGCATGAAAATGTATTTTACAGGCACTTTATTCGTTTCATTTTTTATCAAGCAAACATTGAGTTCCAAAATAGGGCGAAAAAGGTAAAAAAGCCGTTTAGTTGGGGATCGAGGGAATTAATTAAAGATTTGATATTACTAAAAGGCCAGTTGGCGCTAATCGAACGGCACATTACTGGCTCTAAATGGCTCAAAATCGTCATGCATAAAGACTAAAACCTCCAACTAAACGGCTTTTTTACCTTTTTGGGACCAAAATTGTCTTGGAAACACCAATTCTGCGATTTTCAGCGAAATTAACGTGCAAAATCGTTCGCCGTGACACCATTTTGAGGCGCGCCAACCTTCTGGTAAGTCACTTCCAGTAGCGTAAGTAAAAGAGCCGCTGGTGTCAGCGGCTCTTTTGCACGTTTTACTTTGTTGTTCGCGGTGCGTAGGTTACTTGGTGCTTGAAGAACTGTCTGATGTTCCTGTGGTGTTAGTGGTACCAGTGGTTCCTGTTGTTCCAGTTGTGGTGTTCTTCTTTGTTGAAGAATCTCCACCAACAATACCGCCAAGCACGCGGACCGGCGTAAATGACGTTGCAATCTGGTCACGCAATTCTTTTTGGATGGTGTCGTTTGCACCAGTAATGACCATGGTGATATTTACTCCATCAGAAGATTGCGTCTTTGAGAACGTAAAGGTAAAGATAGGTGTTGCATCTCCGCCAGGTTTAAGGAATCCAAAGAGCTGAGATTTCTGAAGCTCGCCCTGATCATTCCTGTGAACACTGACGTGATAGACAACGGTATTGATTCGTGGGTTGAGCAGCGCGTTAATTGCAAACGCCTGAGCCTGGACACTGGATCCCGCATAGCATTCAAGCACGTCTTTTGAGGTCGTATCGGTAACTGTTACCTCAACGCGACCAGTGTTCTCGTCAGCTTCCTGAACCGAGAAATCCTCGGGGAACTGCGTAAATCCATTACCCCACTCAACACCGCCACGCAATGCAGATGCAACAGATCGCACCGTAACTGATTCAGTTAGATTTGCTGTGTTAGCTCGACGAATAACACCACAAGAGACCTGCATCAGAACCACGATTACCAGGAAAACCAAAACAAAAAGGACCGCCGTCTTTGTAATGACCTTCTCGATATTTGAGCCTGAAGGATCAGATCCCGAAAGTGGATCAACGTCCACTGCCACAGCTCCGCCCTGCCTGCGAGCACGCTCTAGAGCTGCGCGTTCCTCGTTAGGATGACCCGTCTCGTCTACCTTGGTAAACAACTCTTCAGCTGCGTCAGCATCAAGCGCGCCCTTCTGGCGGCGCGCGAAGCGTGAACGTTCTGCATCATCTTTAGCCATGTAGCTCTCTCATTCAACCTGCATAAACACACTTTAAAGCGTGTGATGCGTTGACTTTTGATCTTTAGTTCCACTCGTCGGTTTACAGGCCGCAACTTGCAGCCGCAAGTTGCGGCCGCAAGTTGCAAACCACAAACCTACGGTTAAGCGCATCGCGAGAAGAACGATTGCTGCTGCAAACCACAGTTCGCAAAGCACTTAAGGCTCTATTTTACCGCCTTGCGATGTTTGGTGCACCACCAAACTGCATTTGATAGTAATGAGCGTAGATTCCGCCTTTTTCTAGCAGCTCATCATGGGTTCCACGCTCAACTGCACGGCCTTGGTTGATGGTAATAATCTCATCAGCGCCCATAATAGTCGAGAGTCGATGGGCAATGACCAGCGTAGTTCTGTTCTTTGCCAGCTCGGAAAGGGACTCCTGGACCGCACGCTCGGACTCGTTGTCCAAAGCAGAAGTTGCCTCGTCTAGGATGAGCAGTGGCGGGTTCTTCAGGAACACACGCGCAATAGAAATGCGCTGCTTCTGTCCGCCGGAAAGTCTGGTTCCACGCTGTCCTACCTGCGTGTCATATCCATCTGGCAGCGATTCAATGAACTCAGCGATGTTCGCACGCTTTGCTGCTAGTGCAATGTCTTCTGCAGAAGCTTCAGGGCAGCCGTATGCAATGTTCTCCGCGATAGTGCCGTCAAAGAGGTACACGTCCTGCTGAACCATGCCAATTGCCGAGCGCAAACTGTGCTGCGTAACGGAGCGAATATCCTGCCCATCAATGGTGATACTTCCACTTGTGACATCATAAAAACGCGGCAATAAAGCACAGGTAGTTGACTTACCTCCACCTGACGGACCAACCAGTGCAACAGTTTTTCCACTCTCAATATGAAGGTTCAGGCCGTCAATAACCTCTTCAGCATTGTTGTAAGCAAAATGAACATCCTGGTAGATAATCTCACCCGCGGTAATTTGAATGTCCCGGGCACCAGGTGCGTCTTGAATGTCAGGCTGCGTTTCAAGAATCTCTGTGAATCGTTTAAAGCCAGCAAGGCCCTTCTGGAATGTCTCGGTAAAATTCAAAATGTTCATGATTGGCGTGGTAAACAGCGAGATATAGAGTGCATACGTAGCCAGGTCAATGGCTTGCATCTGACCCTGAGCAATCATCCAGCCGCCCAAAACCAACACAACAGTGTTCAAAACACCCATCATGCCTGAAATTGCCGCTTGATACCTGCCCATAGCCTGGTACATATTGGCCTTGGAGTCTAAGTATGCCGAGTTACTTGCTCTAAATTTCTTACGCTCGTGATCTTCCGCCGCAAAGCCCTTAACCACGCGAATACCAGAAAGTGAGTCTTCTAGCTGGGTATTTACGTCGGAAATTCGCATGCGGTTCTCTTTAAAAATGCCGCGCATGTGCATGTTAGCAAAGAAATTGAACACTACCAGCACTGCAGCGATTCCAGCAAGCACCAGCGTAAGAGGCACGTTAATAAAAGCCAGAATGACAAAAGAGCCGGCAATCTCAAGCAAGCCAATAATCAGGTACTCAGGACCATGATGCGCCGTCTCTGAAATGTCAAACAAGTCGGATACCAGGCGACTCATCAGATCGCCCGTCTTGTGACGGTCGTAATACGAGAAGCTCATGCGCTCGTAGGCGTCAAACAGGTCTTCTCGCATCTTGCTTTCCATGCGCGCGCCCATGATGTGTCCCCAGCTAATAACAAAGTAGCGACACAGAAAGTGGACAGAGTACATGACCACAAGGCCAACGGCAATGAACACTAAGCTGCCGAGAATGGCATCTTTACCCTGCACAAACAGTCCCTTGGTGAGCGAGCGCAAAATCTGGGGGAACGCGAGCTCGATACAAGCCAAAATGATGGCGCAGATAGTGTCCAGAATAAACAGATGCTTTTGCGGAGCGTAATAAGAAAGAAAACTGGCAAACAGCGATTTTCGATGTTTGCCAGAAGCGTTGTTACCAGGTACAGGGCGAGAAGAACGATCAAGCATGCGTAATTACTCCATAGGCAATCGGTGTGAAATTGAATCGCAGATAAGAGCTCCAATGATAGTCTTTGCGTCCTCGATTTTGCCATCGAGAACAGCGTCTACCAGCTCAGATAGTGGAACAAGATCCACGTTTATAAATTCGTCGGCATCTGGGTCTGATCCCTCAAAGGTCAACTCAGTTGCCATATAGAGGTGAATAAGCTCGTCAGTAAATCCATCGGAAGTGGCGGTAGTGGTGAGAAAAGCCATCTTTCCCGCCTTCATTCCGGTCTCTTCCAGCAACTCACGGTGAGCGCAATCAAGAGGATCCTCGCCTGGATCAAGCTTTCCTGCAGGCAGCTCAACTGTTACGCGACCAAGCGCAGTTCGGTACTGACGAACCAGACAAATTCTACCCTCATCAGTCAATGCAACAATAGCCACAGCACCGGGATGACGCACAACATCACGAAGAGCAGTGCGTCCATCAGGAAGAGAGACGCGCAGACGATTCACGTCAAAAATGCGACCAACCCAAACGGTATCTTCAGAGAGTGGCTTCTCTTCTAGAGAAGCATCACGCGCATCCTCTGTACCTGCAACAAAGCTGCGCTTTTGTGGCTCCCCAGAATGATGGTAGGCAGCATCGGCCACAGCAACACGCTCACCGTCGTAGGTAAGCGAATCAACTGCCGAGTGCAAATCATTGCGAGCAGAATCAAATACCTCAGGAGTTACCTGCATGTCAGCGTCGAGAATCTCTGGCTCAGCAGACTGCATATCATCAAACACATCACTTAGCTGCGCGTTATTGTGACCTTTGTCCCATACGCCATCCTGTACGTTGGTTTTCTCGTCATTTTGATTTGCCATAAGCGCTAACCTAACTATTTTTCTGGACGACCTTGAAGAGCCTTAAGTCCAATATCGTGCCTGAGCTGCTTGCCTTCAAAGTTGATAAGGTCGCAAGCCTCATATGCACGAGCGCGAGCTTCCTCAAAGGTTGGTGCAAGCGCAGTGACGTTGAGCACGCGGCCGCCTGCTGTGACAATCTTTCCGTCATCGATCTGAGCAGTTCCGGCGTGATACACAGAAACACCCTCAAGCTGCTGAGCGGCCTCAATACCGGTAATCTCCTTGCCCTTCTCGTAAGAACCAGGATATCCGGCGCTTGCCAGAACAACAGAAACAGCCACTGTATCAGACCAGGAAACCTGCTGATGACGGAGGGTACCGTTATCGCAAGCCATCAAAATTGAAACCAAATCGCCCTGGAGGCGAGGCAGTACAACCTGAGTTTCTGGATCGCCAAAGCGAGCGTTAAATTCAAGAACCTTAGGGCCGTCTTTGGTCAGCATAAATCCGCCGTAAAGGCAACCAGAATAGTTGATGCCCTCTTTTTTGAGCTGGTCAACAACGCGCTGCTCAATGGCAATCATCTGGGAAAGTTCTTCATTGGTCACAAAAGGAACAGGAGAATAGACGCCCATTCCACCGGTGTTAGGTCCCTTATCGTCGTCGTAAGCGCGCTTGTGATCCTGGGCTGTTGCCAGCGGAACAACATACGATCCATCAGTCAACGCAAGTAGCGAGCACTCTGGCCCCTCAAGGAACTCCTCGACAACAACGGTTGCTCCCGCATCGCCAAAGTGACCCGAGAAACACTCGCGGACGCCTTCGAGGGCCTGCTCAAGCTCAGTTGCAACAATAACACCCTTACCTGCAGCAAGACCGTCTGCCTTAACAACAACAGGTGCGCCGATATGGCGAACATATGCCTCGCAAGACGCCTGGTCTGTGAAAGACTTCCATGCAGCAGTTGGAACGTTTGCTCGCTCCATAACGCCCTTAGCAAACGCCTTTGAGCCCTCCATCTGCGCTGCATTCTGATTAGGGCCAAAGCATGCAATGCCGGCCTGGCGAACAGCGTCTGCAACGCCCACAACAAGAGGCGCTTCGGGACCAATAACTACCAGGTTAACGCCTTTTTCCTTGGCAAAAGCAACAACCTCGTCAGGGTTATTTTGATCAATAGGAGCAATCTCTGCCTGGGCAGCCATGCCACCATTGCCTGGAGCAACGTAAATTTTTCCAGCGCGCGGTGACTCCTGCAGCTTTGTCAGGAGCGCGTGCTCGCGACCGCCCGCACCAAGCAACAAAATATCAACGGTGTCATTCATAAGTACTCCAGCCTTCTGATACAACGCCTTTGGGATACAAGCAACGCCAACAGCGCCTTCTCCAAGATGTTTTTTAAACTCAGGGGAAGCAAGTCTTTCTGCAATACATTCTGCATCATATTCATTGGTTTTAAGCGGCTTTTTGAGATGCTTTTCTATGCGTTTCTCGCCACTTGAAATCACTACATACTTGAGCTCGCCACGCTTTACAAAACAAGCGCTCATAAGGCGAGAAATTCTTGCTGCTAGATCGGTAAAATCTGATGAGCGAGCCACCTCTGTACATTTTCCGCCAACCAAACGATACAAATACATATCGTTTGAGATGCGCCTATGCAAATGCTCAAGTCGAAGTCGCAACGAAAGCCTGGGGCGTTTGTCCTTGCTTTTATGAAGGACAACCTTGTTCATTGCAATGTACATTGTGGCAACTACCTCAGCAAGCTCTTGTGCATACGCGCAAGCAGCTTCAAATGAAGCTCCAGACTTTCTTGCCACACTTAAGCGCTCAAGCATGATTCCCATAGCAGTGGGCATATTTCCGCTATCTACCAGGCAAATTGAGCTTGAAATATCAGGATTGTTCTGACAAGCCTTTTTTGCCGTAAGAAGCGAGTCAGAAAATTCTGAATACACATGGAGCGAGAGGATCTTTTGAGCTCCTGACTCAATAATGCCTCGGTAAAACTCGCCCACCTGATCAGCATCTGAACTCAGAGCTCCAGGTATTACAGAAACCCCCAGGGCTTCAAGCTGGGAAGCTTCAAGCCCACAGGGGTTATCGCAAACTATTGCAAAAGTTGAGCAGTCCGAAGACGCCACGGGTTACCTCCAGTAGCGGTCGATTGTCTGCTCGCGATCTGGACCAACGGTGATGATAGAAACGCGTACACCAGCAAGTTGCTCCAGGAAGTCAATGTAGTCCTTAGCCTCACGAGGCAGCTGGTAGAAGTTACGAACGTTAGAAATGTCGCACTTCCAACCAGGAAGGGTCTCATACACAGGCTTTGCGTGATAGAAGACGCTCTGGTGCTCTGGGACGGTCTTGTAAATCTTGCCATCGCACTCATAAGCAACGCATACCTTAATCTCATCCAGGCAGCCAAGAACATCAAGCTTGGTAATTGCCAGGTCAGTGAGACCATTGATACGAGCTGCGTAGTTAACAACTACTGCGTCATACCAACCGCAGCGGCGCTTACGACCAGTAGTAACGCCATACTCATGTCCAACTTCGCCAAGAAGTTCGCCCGTCTCGTCAAAGAGCTCTGTTGGGAATGGGCCAGAGCCAACGCGTGTGAGGTATGCCTTTGCAATACCCAGGACACGGTCAATGTTGGTTGGGCCAACGCCAGAACCAGTTACTGCGCCACCAGCGGTGCAGTTAGAAGAGGTAACAAATGGATAGGTGCCGTGGTCAATATCAAGCATGGTTGCCTGAGCACCCTCAAAGAGAATGTTCTTACCAGCCTCAAGCTCTTCATTGAGGAAGAGAGAAGACTCAACAATGTAAGGACGAATGCGATCTGCATAAGGCAGGTAGGTCTCGCAAATTTGGTCAACGGTATAGGTTGGAAGGCCATACACAAGGCTCAAGATTGGATTGGTGTACTCAAGTGCAGCTTCAAGCTTCTTGCGGAAGATCTTCTCGTCAAGCATGTCCTGAATACGCAGGCCAGTGCGGTTCATCTTGTCCATATACGTTGGACCGACACCGCGCTTGGTGGTGCCGATAAGGTTCTTACCCAGCTTCTTCTCGTGGACGCCGTCAAGATCTTTGTGATATGGCATAACAATGTGAGCGTTGCCGGAAATCTTAAGCAGATTGCAGGAAATACCCTTGCTCTCCAGCATGTCAATCTCGCCGAGAAGAACCTCTGGGTCAACAATGCAGCCATTACCAATAACTGGATAGGTGTTCTCGTACATAACGCCAGATGGAACCTGGTGAAGCGCAAGCTTTGTGTCTCCAGCAATTACCGTGTGGCCCGCATTTGCACCACCTGCGTAACGGCAAACAACGTCAAAATCTCCGGAAATGAGGTCGGTAACTTTACCCTTACCCTCGTCTCCCCACTGAGCACCAACAAGTACGGAAGCTGGCATAAGTTCTCCCCTATCGCAGCTATCTACAAACACGACCATTACATGACGGTTGCAACCTCTTTAGGGGTTGCTTCATAAGTATATCTAATACCACTCGCAAAAGCACAGAAGCGCAGAGGTTTTGTCACACATAAGAAACGATTAATGTGTAGGGTTTGCCATCGCAGCGTACTGAGCGGCTTCACTTTCTGAGTAATTATTTCCCTGGTAGATCTCAACAAACTTAGTAGATGTTGGCATAAACATAACAGGAACATCCCTCAGAGCACCTGCACGGTTCTTTGCAACAATGATGTTAGTAACGTCTTTATCAGGACGGTCATCTCGTGCGGCTTCTTCATCGCTCAGTGAGCGGTCAAGCAGCAAAACAATATCTGCATCCTGCTCGATTGCACCGGACTCACGCAGGTCAGAAAGCTGTGGACGCTTGCCATTTCTGTTCTCAAGCGTACGGTTGAGCTGAGAAAGTGCAATAACAGGCGCCTTGAGGTCTTTAGCCATAATCTTAATGCCACGAGACATCTCAGAAACCTCAGTTGCACGACTGTCTGCACGGCCCTTCTCGGCTGGTGGAGAAAGCAGCTGGAGGTAGTCGATGATAATGACGCCCTTCTCGGCCTTATTAAGCATTCTGCGGGCTTTTGCGCGGATTTCTGTGACTGTTGTGCCCGGAGTATCGTCAACGATGATTTTAAGGCGAGAAATGCGCTCTGCTGCCTCCAGAAGGGTGGGCCACTGCTCATTTCTGATGTTGGAAGAACGGATGGTCTGCAAATCAACCTTTGATTCAGAAGCCAACAGCCTCTGCGCAATCTCAATCTTGCTCATCTCAAGCGAGAAGAGCGCAACAGTTGCACCGGAAACTGCAGCGTTATAAGCCATGCTGAGAGCAAAAGAAGTCTTACCAACACCAGGACGAGCGCCGATAACAACCATCTGACCAGGACGAAGACCTTGGAAGAGGTTATCTAGGGTTGCAAATCCAGTTTGGACACCCAACTCCGACGCATCTTTACCAGCATTTTGCTGAAGCTCTTCAAAGAGATCAGTCATGATGTCTTCAATGCCCTGCTCAGACTGCTGAACATCTCTGTTGGTTACATCAAAAATGAGCTTCTCTGCCTGGTCAACTACTTCTTTTGTATCTTCTGGAGCGTTGTAGGCAAGCGCAGAAATCTTTGCAGAAGCACTAATCATCTTTCTGAGCGTAGTATCACGGTGCAGCATAACGGCGTGGTTTTCCCAACCAACCATAGCAAGTGGGTTGTTTCCAAGCTCTGCTAAACGGACAGCTCCTCCAGCGCGCTCAAACTTGCCGTTACTCTTAAGGTGGTCTGCAAGCGAAATGACATCTACTGGCTTGTTATTGTCAAACAGAGACTTAATTGCCTCAAAAATAATTTGATTGGATGGAATATAGAAATCCTCGGAAGAAAGCCTAATGAGGCACTCTCCTCTGATTTCTTCCGAAAGAATCATTGCAGAAAGAATGGAAAACTCGGCATCAGAATCTTGTGGCATAGAGGCGTTCTCTAGGGCCGTCAATTGCGTAGGATTCATCTCAAACGAGTCTTGTGCCATCGTCTTTTCCAATCATGTTTTTTGGGAATGAATCTGAATAGTAGTGTACTTTTCAAAAAAATAAAGAGTCATTTTGGCTTGCAAAATTCGAAAAGTTAAGTCTTCAACACAATTTTCCAAAACTCGCATACCCTGAGCGGGATTTCCTTGAGTTTTCAACGTTTTCAACATTTTTTAGACTTTTTTCGACACGTGGTATTTTCTACACAATTGCTTATCTGCATTTATACAAATCAAATTACAATTCCGCAGGTTAAGTGAATATGTTTTACATAACATTTTGAATAACCGCAGGTAGAGTATAAGAAAATATACCGTTCTGTCTACACATAAAAAGACCACCCCTTTGTTATGTTTCACAAAGGGGTGGTTCGAACAAACATTCCATTCTTTTAAGATGGCCTTGCTTTTTCTAAAAGCTTACAAATCTGTAGAAAACTGCAGAAATTGTATAAACCACCAAAAAATGCAGGAGAACAGTGTTTTATGCATGCATAAAACTACTCTGCGGACTCAACCTCAACCTCGACGGTTGCCTCAGCGGCGACCTCCTCGGTCTCCTCCTCTGCAGGAGCAGCATCGTCCTCGCCAACAAGAACAACGACGGTAGCGGTGATGTCACGGTAAAGCTCAATGGTGACATTGTGGCGACCAGCGGTCTTGATAGCAGCGCTACGAGCAATGCGCTTACGATCAACGGTGACGTTGAGCTGTGCCTCGATTGCGTCAGCAATCTGAGCGGTGGTGACGGAGCCAAAGAGCTGGCCCTCCTCGCCAATGCGAGCGTCAACAGTTACGAGCTTGCCATCAAGAGCTGCCTTGGTAGCATTTGCGTCAGCAATACGCTGCTCTTCGCGCTTAGCGATATTGTGACGACGCTCCTCAAGCTGCTTGATGTTACCCGGTGTAGCAGGCTGGGCAATCTTGTTGGGGAACAGGAAGTTCTCCGCGTAACCCTGTGCGACCTCTACGATGTCGCCTTCGCCGCCCTTACCGCGAAGCTCGCCCAAGAGAATAACTTTCATGGGAAACTCCTTTGATGAGTCGATGGTATCGACTAGTTGTTGTTTATCGTGGACTCTGAATCCTGGCTTCCTAAGCGATTAAGCTTTCGGAAGTTTGCCCAGGCGTCAATAAGTCCTACGAGAGCCATAACGCCTAACTGAACTTCTAACATGCCTGCCAATACAAACAGTGACAGAGAAAGTGCTGGCGAGAAGTGCTTCTCGCGCACAAACCATGTGAGCACCGCAAGGCCCTGAAGAGCAAACACAACCCTAAGAGCCATAAACACATTCAACGTAATAAGCTGAAGTATGTCTTGTGCAGGCAAAATGGTGCTTGAGAGTGCATATACAAACAAGTTGGCCACGGTAAGAACACACATCCAAAATGGAACGTCCATCAGTTGGAACTGTGGTAATTTCTGTGGGTCTCTTGTCAGTGCTTTATACACTGTTCGAGCTCCAAAACGCGCAATTACAAAATATAAAAGCGCCATGCCGGTATAGCTGGTTGGCCAAAAGAGCATAAAGAGTGCCTTTGCTGTTGAAAGACCTTCTTGGATCTCTGGAGAAGCACCTGAGACCTGCGAGGCGTATTGATTAAATACGTTCTGAGCAAGCTCGGGAAGAGTTGTTCCTGCCATTGCGGCAAAGAACGCGTCGTATCCCAGAAGTGCCAAAGCCGTTGCTCCTACAAGAAGAGATCCAACACCAACGGTGAGTTTCTCTGTTGCAAAAGCGTAGCCAACTCCAAGAGCAAGTGCACAAGCGGTAACTGAAGTAGCCGCCTCCGTTGGTCCCGAGAGCAAATAAGCTGCTACACCCGTAACAAGTACTGAAGTAATAGCAGGACCAAACCATCCGTGCCCTTTTTTGCAATAGACAGCAATTACCATGCCATACGCAACCAAAGCTGCTCCAATAAAAGAAAGGAGTCCGGTAATTACTCCGCCAACAACGCAAAGAACAAAGCCTTGCTTGTAGGTTGGAGCTTCAAACGGACGCGGCTTGCCTCCGTTTTGGTTGCTTGGACCAGTAAAATTCTGTGGGCTACTCTCTGGGCGAGAATACCCTTCAGGTGCCTGAGGAATATTTGAATCCGGTCTATCCATTGCTAACCAACTCTACCTGAAGAACAGATAGGTTATCCGCGACTACGGCCACCGCGGCTGGAAACCACAGGGACAGTGTAGGGCAGAAGTGCCATCTCGCGTGCGCGCTTGATAGCAAGTGCAATGTCGTGCTGGTGCTGCGTGCAGGTGCCAGTGACGCGACGAGGCTTAATCTTGCCACGGTCGGTCATGTACTTACGAAGAAGCTGAGTATCTTTGTAATCGATGAACTCAGTCTCCTCCTTGCAGAACTGGCAATACTTGCGACGCGGCTGGCGCTGGAAATCTTGTTTCTGCTGAGCCATGTCTTTTACCTTTCAGATGACAGTAACGTCTGTGTTGCTGTCTGACGTTTAAAACGGAATATCAGCATCGTAGAACTCCTCGTCTGGCGGAGCCGGAACGGGAGCGGGTGCCTGTGGAGTTGGAGTTGCATAAGATGGTGCACCCTGTGACATAGGGGCTCCACCCTGCTGATTCCTAGAAAGGAACTCGACCTCATCAACAACAACTTCAAGCTTGCTGCGACGCTGTCCTTCCTTCGTCTCCCAGGAGCTGAAACGAAGTTTGCCTTCAATAGCAACCTTCGAACCCTTGGAGAGGAAGCGGGAAAGTGCTTCAGCACGCTGTCCAAATACTACGCAGTCAACGAAATTGGGAACATCTTCCCACTCACCGGTCTGCTGGTTCCTGCGACGATCGTTAACCGCAACGCCGAAGGATAGAATCTGGGTACCGCCTGCTGTGGAGCGAAGCTCCGGGTCACGGGTCAGGTTGCCCGAAATGTTAACCCTGTTAATACTCATAAATCTCACTACCTCTCATCGTGGAATAATTCCACTTTTCCATTACAAGGACTTAGTCCTTATCGACTCGACGCACGATCATGTGACGCTTAACAGCATCATTAATTCGCAGGACTCGATCGAGCTCTGCAATCTGCGTTGGATCTGCATGGAAATTGATGAGGGTATAGTCACCCTCGGTAAGATCGTCGATCTCAAAAGCAAGCTTACGCTTACCCCAATCCTCGACGCTGTCGACTACTCCGCCGTCAGTGGTGATAGCAACGTCAATACGCTTCATTACACCAGCGCGGACTTCCTCGGTGGAAGCCGGGTCAACAAAAAACAGCAGTTCATAGGCCTTCATATTGTCACCTCCTCTGGGCTAATGGCTTCGGGAAGTGAAGGTGCACCCGAAGCAGGAAAGTTCGACCAAGCATCATACCACATAAATGCTCAAATACGAAACTGACCCACAAACTTTCTCACATGCAGTCCACATATAAAGCTTAAATTGGCAATTTGTCAGTAATTTGCCTCTAGTCTTGCAACTATCTGACGCGAATCTTTTCAAGGCATGGTCACTCGCTCAATTTTAAAAACATGGGATTGAAAAAGAAAAACGACCATCACACAATCTGCATGATGGCCGTCTCTTTTATAGGTGCTCTACTCTACTGAGCTGCAGGTCCCTCAGGATTCTGAGTTGGTGCGTCTGCTGGAGCAGCTGGTGCCTCAGGAGCCTCTGGAGTTGTTGGGATAATTGGCTCAACAACAACAGTTGAAGCAGGTGCAGGCTCTGGAGCTGCGGGAGCGACAGGAGCCTCTGGAGCTACAGGCGCTGCTGGCGCAACAGGTGCGACTGGTGCCGCAGGTGCAACAGGTGCTGCAGGTGCTGCAGGTGCTGCTGGAGCAGCAGGAGCCACTGGTGCAGCAGGTGCCGCAGGAGCAACAGGTGCAGCAGGTGCAGCAGGTGCAGCAGGAGACACTGGTGCAGCAGGTGCTACTGGAGCCGCAACAGGCTCAACTGGAGCTGCAACAGGGGTTGCAGGTACAACTGGAGCTGGAGCAGCAACTGGTGCAGCAGGTGCTGCAGGTGCTGCTGGAGCTGGGGTTGCTACTGGAGCTGGGGTTGCTACTGGTGCTGCAACAGGAACAGCAACAGGTGCTACTGCAGGAGCAACGGTTGCTGCTGGTGCGGTAGGAGCAACTGGTGCTGGAGCTGCATACGTAGCAGCTGCGCCATCACGAGGATCGTTAATGAATGGTGGCAGTGGATCGTTGCTCTGTCCCCATGCAGCAACGTTGAACTGACGCATCCAAAGAGCAATTGCGTTCTGCATAAGAAGCATAACGATAAGACCAACAACGTTACCAATATAGCCAATAATCAGGAAAATTGGTCCCATCTGAATGACGCCACGTGCAAGCAGGGCAAGCATGATAAGACCCACCTGGCTCTGGTCGGTAACGTTCTGAGTTCTTGCAATGGTTAAAGCCTGAGTGCCAATGTTAACAATCATGCTAATTGCAGCGCTACCGCCGATGATGCCCATAATAAGTGAGGTAGCAATGCCAAGCACAATGCCCATACCAAAGATACGGAACAGACCGCCCATGTCATGCTTGATCATCTCAAAGATGTTCTTAAAAGCAAAACCTGCAGAGATGCGACCATAAACTGATGCGCGAACCTGAATAACATTGATGCACAGTGGATAAACAAATGCTGCAACAATAAAGACTGGGATAAGAATCAGATTGATAACTGGAATGAAAGAAAGAATTCCAGTAGCAATGCTGTATGCCAGACCAAATGCAAGTGCAATAACAACTGCCTTGAAGCCGGTAACAATATAGGTACCAAACTTAAGGTCTTTCTGCTTTGGACCAGCGTTGATGCCCCATGCAGTTACGCGTGCAGTCTCAAGTGCATAGCCAACAAGTGCAAGAATTCCGACAACTGGAATAAGACCAAACAGAGCCATAATAAGGACAGGCTTCCACCAACCCTTTTCCAAAGTCAGAAGTGCCCAGGAGCGTGCAAAGTAGCGATCGCGCCTGTAGCCATTCAACTCATCTGCTGAAACAGCCATTTAACTCTCCCCTCGTGTCAAAAAAGATGACATCGAATTACAAAGCCTAAACATTCTATATAAAATCGAAAAATAAATATATCTTTATTGGTAACAATTAATCAAATGAAAATGTTAAATGGCGGAGGAGGAGGGATTCGAACCCTCGTACCCCTAGAAGGGGTAAACGGTTTTCGAGACCGCCGCATTCAACCACTCTGCCACCCCTCCGAAGGGTGAAACGGCGCCCGTAGGCGCCGTGAAAATTCTGGCGGAGAGTCAGGGATTTGAACCCTGGAGACGCTTTAGACGCCTACACGATTTCCAATCGTGCTCCTTCGGCCACTCGGACAACTCTCCATATAAAACCGCACGGGACAGTATAGCGGATTTCTTACCAATATAGGGCGAGAAGTTCTGTGTATTTTTAATACTTGTGTAGTATTGTCATACTAATAAAAACAAAAACACCAGTAGGAGGTATGGATGCCATCGTTTTTCTCGCCATATGGCACAGATGCAATTTCTGTGGGCATCCCCTACTGGCTAGACCTTCTAACGGTAATTATTGGTGCAATCTCGGGAATTTTGGTTGCAAGAGATCGTCACTTAGACCTTGTGGGCTTTGTGGGTCTTGGTCTTTTGGGTGGTCTGGGCGGCGGGCTTATCAGGGACGTCATGATGCAAGAAGGTGGCGTCTATATGCTCAACTCGCCCTACGCCATTCCGGCTGCCGTTTTTACCGCTGTCTTGCTGTTTATGTTCCCTGAGCCGCTTGATAGATTCCCTCGCATGCTTGAGTGGACCGACATTATTTCCGTTGGCCTCTTTGCTGTCGTTGGTACCGATAAAGCCCTGGTATATCACCTGCTTCCTTTCTCGGTCATTCTGATGGGAAGCATTACGGGCGTTGGTGGCGGTATGCTTCGCGATGTATTTCTTGGCGATATACCTCGTATTTTCCAACGAAGCAATCTCTACGCGTTTTGCGCAGTTGCTGGCGCCACCTCATATTGGGCACTTGTTTCCTACGCTGGAGTCACCAAAATCTGGGCAGCCGTTGTCTGCGTTGCAGTTACCGTTGGCCTGAGGCGTTGGTCGCTCAAATACAACGTGCTTTCTCCGGCCGACGTTGACCTTACGCCGCACGTAATGCGCAGTGTTAACAAGCTTCGTCACAAAGCTCAGAAGCCAGGTAAGCAGCCTGAGCAGAACACCCCATCAAAGTAGCATCCAGCCACAATCGGACGGTTTTGGATGTTTTTGGGCGGTTCTGGGCGGTTTTGCATCGCCATCACATGCCGTTTAACAGCACTTTATTTAAAATCTGTCTAAAACAAAACTGGCGAGAAACCCTTGCAGCTGCAAGTTCTTCTCGCCAGATTGGCTATCTGTAAACGACGCTGTTACTTCTTGACCATGCCGTTGCGGACTGCCCACTTACGGCGCTCAGTCTCGGAAAGAATACGCTTACGCATGCGGATGTTTTGTGGCGTGATCTCAACAAGCTCGTCGTCCATGATGTACTCCAGAGCCTCTTCCAGCGTAAACAGGCGTGGAGGAGTCAGCTGAACTGAAATATCTGCAGTTGAAGACCTCTGGTTGCCCAAAGACTTGGTGCGTGCAATGTTAACAACCATGTCACCTGGCCTTGAACGCTCGCCAACCAGCATGCCTTCGTAGCACTCAACGCCTGGAGAAACAAAGAGCTGGCCGCGCTCCTGAAGCGTACCAAGTGCGTAGGCAACAGCCTTCTCGGTGGACATGGAGATCATGGCACCGTTCTGGCGACTACCAATATCACCTGCAAAAGGACCGTACTCAAGGAAGGTGTGGTAGAAGACAGCGTCACCGTGGGTGACGTTCATGACGCGCGTCTTGAGGCCCATGATGCCGCGGGTTGGAATCTTGAACTCAAGGTGCGTCTGAGTCTCACCGGTATCCATGATGGACATGGTGCCGCCAACGTTACCAAAGACCTCAATAACCTTGCCAGCATACTCTGGGTTGCACTCAACAACAGCCTGCTCAATAGGCTCAAGCGTGTGGCCCTGAGCATCCTTCTTGAACAGAACGCGAGGACGACCAACCTGGAATTCAAAGCCCTCACGGCGCATGCTCTCCATAAGAACAGAGAGGTGGAGAATACCGCGGCCAGAAACCTCAATACCCGTCTTATCAGGAAGCTCCTCGATGCGCATGGTGACGTTATTCTCGCGCTCTGTCATCAGGCGCTCTTTAAGCTGACGGCCACCAACAATGTCTCCCTCACGGCCAACAAGTGGCGAGGTAGAAGGCTCAAAAATAATGGAAAGAGTTGGTGGATCAATCTCAATTGGATCCAGCTCAACAGGGTTCTCTGGATCAGTGTAGACGTCACCAATATCAGTGTTATCAACGCCAACGATTGCCGCAATATCACCTGCGTCAACCTCGCTGCACTCCTTACGGCCAAGGTAGTCAAAGGTGAACAGCTGCTTGACCTGGCTCATAGCGCGGGAACCGTCGTTTTTGACAACAAGAATCTTGTCGCCAGTATGAACAGTTCCGGAATAGACACGACCAATTCCAATGCGACCCAGGTAGTCGGAGTGATCGATGGTAACGCACTGCATAGCAAGAGGTCCGTCAATATCAACATCTGGAGCTGGAAGGCCGTCGATAATCATGTCGAGAAGTGGGAACATGTTGTCGTTGTCATCATTTGGATCAAGGCGAGCGTAACCGTTAACGCCAGAAGCAAAGATGACGTGCTCCATGGTGAACTCAAGCTGCTCATCAGTTGCGCCGAGGTCCATCATCAGATCAAGAGAATCGTTGACAACAGCCTCTGGACGAGCGCCGTCACGGTCAATCTTGTTGACAACCATCATGATAGAAAGGCCTGCGTCGATAGCGTGGCGCAGAACAAAGCGAGTCTGTGGCATAGGGCCCTCAGCTGCGTCAACCAGCAAAAGCGCACCGTCAGCCATCTTCAAAACACGCTCTACCTCGCCGCCGAAGTCAGCGTGGCCAGGGGTATCAATAACGTTGATTTTGACGCCCTTGTACTCAATAGAGATGTTCTTTGCCAGAATGGTAATTCCGCGCTCACGCTCCTGATCATTGGAGTCCAGAATTCTCTCTTGAACCTGCTGGTTCTCGCGGAATGCATCGGTTGCCTTAAGCATCTGGTCAACCATGGTGGTTTTACCGTGGTCAACATGGGCGATGATAGCAATATTTCTGATGTTGTCTTGACGCATAAGTCTCTATCTCTCGAAGGTATGTGTTTGGACTTGCTACTTCAGGTCCAATTTTTATCAGCTTTAGAACTTTAGTGCAATTACGTGCCTAGAGCGCCCAGAAATTTCAATGAACGCAGCTTTTTCATTACAGAAGTGGCTCAAGCTCCCCTGCTGGAGCGGGATCAGACCACACAAACTGGTCGCCTTGGCCTTTTCCGTGAACTAAAGAATATGCCGAGAAACTCTTATAGCCCTTCTCGCCAAACTCAAGAAGCACGGCATCTTCGTAACCGCCCTCTTTAATTAGCTGGATAGCTCCCTCATATACAAGCGCATAGCGGACAGGCTCTTCAAGTCCTGCTTCTTTGTCGCCCTTCTGTTTGACCAGGTCAAGCACGCGCTTATGAGCACCCTCAAGCAGCTCCTCTGGACCGTCGTCAGAAAACTCATAACTTGCAACGGTGCCTGGCGCATCCTCAACCACAAGCAAAACGTTAAGTGATTGGCCATCTGCAAGCAGGTCAAACGCATCCCCAAGCAGCTCAGTTGAGAGCATATCAAGCTGGGGAGAAACTCCATCTTTGCGCTCGTCGTTTTCAGCCATGCCGCTCCTTAGCATCGTTTTTGTAACTATTGTTCTCTATGATACATCGCACAAGAAAAGAGGTCGAAAGCAAAAAGCCTTCGACCTCTTAGGTTTGTCAGATATCTGTCCAAAATCTGACAGCAAGGATGTCGCAACGGTAAAATGCCGTGCCTAAAAGCACGTGTGTTTACTCTGCCAGTGCCTCACGAATACGCGTGGTAACTCCTTCAAGCCTGTAGCACTCAACATACTGACGAAGAGGACGCTTGATGTGATCGACAACAAAGCGCTGGCCATCAATATTGAACTGAGAAAGGTTCTTGTAGAGGTGCTCAGTTGCTGCCTTGACCTCCTCATCATTGAACGCGTAATGGCCAGAAATATCAAGAATATCCAGAGACAGTTTGTGATCAGCCAGAATCTGCTCAACAGTCAGATTGACCTGGTCACCCACCATCCACTTGCGCCAACGCTCAGTCTCAATTGCCTTGACCAACAGGGTGTTTCTCAAGCCAGAGACCTCGTCTGCCTTCAGGAGACCTTCTTTAACCAGAAGATCCTCTACATCGCAAAGCTTCAAATATGCGCGAGTCTCCTCTGTTCCGTACTGTGGAGCTACGTTTGAAGCGGTGACATTTGCAGGAGTATGCTCAAGCAGCGTCACGTCATCAAGGTAGTCTGCGTTGTGCTCCTTAAGACCAACACCGTAGCTCTTGGCCATCTCAGCAAGGCTAATAGCAGCCTCAAAATCGTAGTGACCAACCTGCTCAGTAAGGCGGGTAAGCGTTCCGGTCTGTCCAACAATAAAGGTTGGCATAGGCAGACCCTTAGCGGTCAGCTCGCTCTTAAGCTGCTCAATGAAGGTGTGATACTTGTCGGTAGAGGTCAAGCCACCATTTGTTTCCTCGGTACCAACCTCATAACCAATCTCGGGAAGACCGCGAGAAACACGTTCTTTCTCGCACCACTCAATCAAATCAACCGTACGACGAAGAACCACGTCAAGCGGAATAACCTTGCCAATCTCAAAAGGATCCTTAGTTGGGTCAATCATCAGCAGGTCAAAACCATTAAGCATGTCGGCAAGATAGGACTTCTTGGCAAGCTCCATAGCCTCATCTTCTGGAAGGTGAGCGTTGCGCTCCTCGTCGCGCTGCCAAGGACCACCGTGGTCGCGGCAGAGGTAATACAGACCGTCAAAGCCAACCTTCTGAGCTGCTTCAGCAATATCTTCCGAGAAACGCTTCTGATCCCAAGAATTTACGTATCCTCCACCAAGTTCATCAAGGTCTACCTGGTTTCGAGATGCAATAAACATCAGAGGAAAATCGCAGTCTCTACCAAGTTCAAAAGCTGCCTGGAGCAGGTTGGGCGACATTGGTCCAATTCCTAACAGCGTGGCGGACTTTCCTGTGTCCTGAAGCTTAAGCAACCCTTCAACAGCTTTTTTGATTGGTAGCTTTTCCATATTTACCCCTTCCCAAGAGTGTTTCTTGGTAATAAGAAGGGCGTGGGGGTTGAATCCCTACGCCCCTCTCCTTTTAACTTCAATTTTTATGGCCTAAGACCAAAAGGTACATGCGTTTCTCGCCGTGTGTTACTTGTTGTCCTCAAGCTTTGGCTTAGTAAGAACAAGAATTGCAACACCTACTGCAACACCAATTGCCATATCAAGGGTGTAGAGGGCAATGTTGTTTGTAGCTGCAGCAACAATCATGCCACCGTGAGGAACAAAGCACTCAATACCATGCCAAGCAGCAAGGCCAGCACCAACTGCAGAACCAATCATGATTGCAGGCAGGGTGTGTGCAAGATCCTTAACAGCAAATGGAATTGCGCCCTCGGTAATGCCAATGAGTCCCATGAAGACTGCGGAGATACCCATCTGCCTATCAGTGTCGTCAAACTTGCTGCGAGCAATAAGAGATGCAACACCGCAGACCAGTGGAGGAATAGCAACTGCAACACGGAATGCGCCGTTAGGACCATAAACACCTGCGGTCATAAGAGCCATGGTAAAGGTAGAAGCAGTCTTGTTGACTGGGCCGCCCATATCAAATGCGGTCATAAGGCCAATTACAATGCCGAGTACAACTGCAGAACCACCCTGAAGGCTTGAAAGCAGGCTGGTCAGCCAATCCATGAAAGCGCCAAGTGGAGCTGCCAAAACATAGATGTAAAGCATGCCAAGGGCAAGCGAAGACAAGCTTGGGATGATCAGAATTGGCATGATGGTACGAATGGTGCTATTGACCTTCCAGCTCTTCATCCACTGGACAAGGTAGCCAGCAGCAACGCCAAGGACCATTGCGCCCAAGAAGCCAGTAGAAACCTGGACCTCACCTACAGGAACAGGATTGCTTGCCAGGTAACCAAGGACAAAGCCAGGTGCCAGAGCAGGCTTTCCGCCCAAAGAATAGGCAATGTAGGCAGCAAGGACTGGAATCATCATCTTGATGCCGGCCATACCAATAAGGTTGAGGCTCTGCATCAAAGGATTGGTGACTTCAATACCGTCTTTTCCTGCAGTTCCTGTAGCTAGCGAGAAAGCCAGGAAGACTCCGCCAACTACGACAATAGGAATAAAGTACGAAACACCAGTGTTAAACGCCTTTAGAAGGTCTTTTCCGACCTTGCCCAAAACTGAGGGACTCTTTTCCTCTGCCATGGGTTTCTCCTCTCTTCTTCCTTGCGTTATCACTTATGCGCTTGCTACTCAGCCAGCGCAACTACCTGATCAATAACCTTTGCTGGATCTGCGATAGCCAGCGAAGGATCCAACGTAAGAACACGTCCCTCATCGCGTTTCTCGTCAAAACGCTCATCGCCTTCGATGCCAATTGCAATGGCGAGAAGAACAACGTCGGCAGCGTCAACTTCGTCCTGCTCAAGCTCGTTCTCAATACCGTAACCGCCCTGAGCCTCTACCTTGAATTCATAGCCGCGACGTTCACACTCTTTTTCAATGGCCTCTTTTGCCATCCAGGTGTGAGCAATTCCAACCGTGCAAGCGCATACAGCAACGACGTTCATGGTTATGTCCTCTCGCAAAGTAAGTTGTGAGCCCCTATGCGGGGCGCACGAGCACGTCTTTTACGACGTACGTTTCCAACTCATACTTTGCATTGTTTCAATCTTTTTTAAAAGAGGATTTCGGTAAACGTCTAATCTACCTTGTGTTATGATGAATTTTGTTAAACGTTTAACCAACGTAGAATCCAGCACACTCACTAACGTTGGTATTTTGCAAGTACATTGTAAGAATTTCGGTGAAATGAGTGCCAATGTCTAAGACCACTATCATTGACCTTGCAAAATTAGCAAATGTTTCTATTGCTACTGTTTCAAATTACCTTAACGGACACTTTGAAAAGATGTCCGAAGCAACTAAGCAACGTATCAAAAAAGCAATCGAAAATACGGGATATATTCCAAGCGCTCAAGCTCAAGCCATGGTTAAAAAGAGCTCTGGAATTATTGCTGTTCTCATCCTAGACAACACTAATGCCTGGGCAGCTCAAATGACTAACGGTATTGAAGATGCAGCTCTTGAAGCTGGATATCAGACAATTATTTGCAATTCTCGTTTTGACCCCACGCTTGAAGCTGACTGGGTTGAGAAAATGCTTTCAATTGGAGCGGATGGCATGCTTATCCAGCCCACCAATCAGTTCAGAGCGGTAGATAGACGAATTGCTAAAGTTGGTAAACCCGTTGTCTACTTTGACTGCGACCTTCTTGCCCTTAATACTTCCTGGATAAAAAGTAACCTCTACGACGGCGTTTATTCAGCAGCGACGCATTGTGTTGAATGCGGATACGAAAACTTTTTAATCATTGGTGGAGAGCCAAAAGGTCGTACCAGAATTGAACGAGAATCTGGCTTCACTGATGCTTTAGAAGCCTTAAATAAACCTCATGAGCGTCTCACCATGGAGCAAAGCACGCTGTCTATCTCTGACATCACGCAATGGCTCAATAATCACATTCTTCCGTCAAAGAAAACACTGGTATTTGTGCCAAATCAATGGGCTCTTAAAAGTGTCTATAATGCCTTGCAATCCTACGAGACAGTAATTCCAAAGCAAGTTGGCCTGTTGGGATTCAATAACACCGATTGGACTGACCTGCCCGTTAAAAGCATCTCAACCATTGTCGAGCCTGTCTATGAAGAGGGCTACGCCGCTTGCAAGATGCTCCTTAAAAGAATCAAGGACCCCTCTCTTGAGCCCGATCACAAGCTGCTCACCTGCAAACTAAACTGGCTCAAATCAACCATCTAACAAAATGGCGAGAAGACCAACTGATCTTCTCGCCATACGTTACTGCTTTAACCAAAGCGCTTACAGAACGTGGACCTCATCTTTGGTGAAGTCAACAAAGGCGTGGTCACCAACGTTGTAAATCTTGTGGGTACGAGGATTGAAGTCCGTAATCTTGATGAGAGTGTCTCCTACCATAACGTGATAGTTCTGGTAGTGACCCATGAATCGAGATAGAACTACCTCACAGGCAAGTGTTCCCTCGTCAGCAAGGCGTGCGGACTCTGGACGAAGAACAATGCAGCACTCTTTTCCCTTGTCCAGGTGAGAACATCCGCTGGCCTCAAACTCATGGCCCTCAAAGCGGCAAAGTGCAGTCTCAGAATCAAGCTTGTCTGCAATGGTTGCATGCAGGAAGTTTGACTCACCAATAAAGTCTGCAACAAACTCGTCTGCTGGGTGATAGTAAACCGTCTGAGGATCGCCAACCTGGTCCACAACACCCTTTTTCATAATGATGATGTTGTCTGAAAGTGCCATTGCCTCTGACTGGTCATGTGTGACGTAGATGGCGGTAATGCCGGCCTCCTGCTGAATACGACGGATCTCATTACGCATGTCAACACGCAGCTTAGCATCGAGGTTTGAAAGAGGCTCGTCGAAGAGGAGCACGCTTGGCTCAATAACCAGAGCACGAGCTAAAGCAACACGTTGCTGCTGACCGCCAGAAAGCTGGTTGGTCATGCGCTCTTCCATGCCCTCAAGTCCAACAAGACTAAGGATATGAAGGACCTTCTCGCGAATTACGTTCTTGTCCATCTTGCGCAGCTTGAGGCCATAGGCAACGTTATCGAAGATGTTGTAGTGAGGAAGCAATGCATAGCTCTGGAATACCATTGCCGTGTCGCGCTTGTTTGGAGTGAGCTCATCAATCTGCTCATCGCCAAGAAAGATCTTTCCCTCATCAGGGCTCTCAAAACCAGCAATCATGCGCAGAATAGTGGTCTTTCCGCAGCCAGAAGGGCCAAGCAGCGTTACAAACTCGCCAGGAGCAATAGTGATGTTAGCGTCTTGAACTGCGTAGAAGTCTTTTCCAGTCTTCTGATCCTGATAAATTTTGGAAATGTGCTCAAGGCGAACGCCTTTTTTCTCTGTAGCCATGTGTTACTCCTCCTTGAGTGCTCGGCTGGTGCCAAAGTGTTTGATGGCCCAATTCATAAGCAATACCGAGCCATAGGTAATAACAATCAGAATTGTTGCAAAGGCGCAGGCCATACCATATGAACCCTTACCAGCAAACTCATTAATCTGAACGGTGATGAGCAGGAACTCTGGTGTGACCAAGAGGATAACTGCAGAAATTGCGGTGATGGAGCGGACAAACGCCGTTACCAAGCCAGACAAGAACGAATCTTTAATCAGCGGCAACGTGACGGTCATAAACACCGTAAAGCTGTCGGCGCCCATGTCGTATGCGGACTCCTCAATTGATTTATCAATCTGTCGAAGTGCCGAGATGCCCGATCGTGTTCCTGTAGGAAGCGAACGCACGACAAAGACAATGATCAGGATAAGTCCTGTGCCATACAGGCCTTGCAAAAATCCTGTGTGCATGACACCACTTGAGAAACCACGAATATAACCAACGCCCAAAACCGTACCAGGGACTGCCATAGCAAGCATGGATACAGCCTCGATAAAACCACGGCCACGGAAGCGACGTTTTACTACCAGGTAAGAAATAATCATCGAAAGCAGAGCGGTAATTGGTGCGGCAATAAGCGAGAGCATGAACGAATCGCTAAATGCTTGCAAGCCGTGATACTTGGTAAATACCTGCTCAAACCATTTAGTAGTTAGTTCGTAATTAGAGCCCCAAGAACGGACAAACGAGCCATAAGGAACGCAGAGGTACATACCAATAACAAAGAGTGCAACCAGCGCGCAAAGGATAGTGAGCGGGATGCGAACAGAGTTGTCTGTAATAAGCATCCTGGCTCGCGTTGCTTTGCCCGAGAGCGTAGACGTGCTCTTTGCTTCTAGCACAAACTTCTGAACAACAAACATAAGCAGCGTGATGGAAAGAAGAACAACAGCCATAGCCGCTGCGCCCTGCTTGTCGTATGCGCCGGTGATTTGCAGGTAGATGGTTGTTGCCAGGGTATCGTACGAACCACCAATAATCATTGGGTTAGCAAAGTCTGCGATTGACTCAATAAATGAGACGAGAAAAGCGTTGCCCAAGCCAGGCAAAATTAGAGGAAGAGTAACGCTGGTAAATACCTTCCAGCGGCTTGCGCCCATATCACGTGCTGCTTCTTCAAGAGATGGATCAATATTTTTAAGCAGACCCTTAAGCATCATGTAGCACACAGGGAAGAACGACATGGTCTGAACAATAAAAATGCCCCAGAAACCATAGATGTTGTTGTCAAAAATTCCCAAAAGACCTCGAGTAATCAGGCCTTTCTTACCAAACATCATGATCATGGAAAGCGAGAGAACAAATGGCGGAGAAACAACAGGAAGCATGGAAACCACGCGGAAAAGTCCTGTCATAAACTTTGTACGAAGCTTTACGTACACTTCAACATATGCAAAAAGAAGACCAATAAGCGCTGATAAAATGCCTACCGCAAAACCAACTCTGAGCGTATTGGTAATTGCGCGATCAAACGAAGGCAAAGCCAAGATGCGCGTAAATACATCAAAGCTAATCCCATTATCGGAGACTACAGAGTCAACCATAAGAATGGCAAGTGGATACAAAATAAATAGGGTTAAGAAGGCGATAAGAACGACAATGGTCGTTATCAAAATTGGATCGCCAAGGAGCTTTTTTCGCTCAAGTCGAGCGCTCTGGGATTTTGCCATGCTGGTCCTAACTCTGAAACACTAAACCTATACGCAAAGCTGTATGTGGAACTGGGTAGGCAGATCTCTGCCTACCCAGTATAATCTGCCACTCAAAGCTTGAGCAACAACATTGTTTGTTTGCTCGACGGCGCTGGTTTTACTCTGTCTTGAAGCGACTGTCTCCGCCACCAAGAGCTTCCATAACGTCCTTGACATACTGCTCGGTATGCTTCTTAGCATCCTCGAAGTTGTAGTCCATGACATTGTTTGGATCAAGGCCGTACTCAGTAGCAATTTCAGGCTGCTTTGCGTTGTCAAGTACCAGGAACTGATAAGAGCCATTCTTCTGAGCAAGGTCAACGCATGCTGGTGAAAGTGCATACTCGATCCAGAGCTTAGCGGCGTTTGGATGTGCAGCACCCTTGAAGATTGCAGTTGCGCCAACCTCATATGATGCACCAGAGCTTGGAATCTGAAGACCAACATTCTCATGCTCTTGGTCAACAATCTGATAAATGCCGTCGTGGAGCATACCAATTCCGATGGTGCACTCGCCTGTTCCGATAGCCTTGGAAGGACCAGAACCACTCTTGGTGTACTGAGCAATGTTCTTATCAAGGTCAACAAGATACTGAATGCCCTGATCGTGACCGTACTTCTGAATAACGGTGTTGATGATCAGCTTTGCAGTACCGGCAGTGTTGTAGTTAGAAGACCAAATAAGACCCTTATATTTAAGATCGATAAGATCTTTGTAATCCTGAGGAACATCAAGCTTAAGGCGCTCAAGCTCTTCCTTATCGTACAGAATGCCCAGGATGCCCTTATAAATTCCGTACCAGTCCTTATTTGTACTCTTGAACTTGTCGGAAATAAGGTGAGACGCATTCTTTGGCTCGTACTGCTCAAGAAGACCCTTTGAGGAGGAGACATTGTAAGGATCGGTTGTTCCGCCAAACCATACATCTGCTGATGGATGACCGTTCTCTTCCTCAATCTTTGCAGCAACTTCTCCGGTTGAGAGACGCTGTGCCTGAACATCAATGCCATACAGACTCTTGAAATTAGCGCAAACTGCGTTTAGATACTCTTCCTCACAAGAGCCGTAAACAATCAGCTTACCCTCTTCTTTTGCTGCCTTTACCAGCTCTTCTGGTGCTCCAACCGCGTCTGTAGAGTTGGTGTCAGATTCTTTTTTATCGCCAGCATCAGAATCGGACTTTTTGCAGGCAGTGATGCCCAGGCCTGCTACAACTGCGCTGACTCCAAAAAAGTTACGACGAGTAAGGTTTGACATAAGAACTCTTTTCTCTCCTTGTGGTCACCCACAGCTCCAATGAAAAGAACATACTCCTGTGTAAATCGTACTCAAACTTTTTCGAAAATATTTCAACTATTCGATAAGTGGCTGATATTGGCGGCTATCGGTATGTTTTTGCATATCTAAGCAAAAAGGCCAGGGACAAAATCCCTGGCCTTGAACATTTGGTGGAGAATAGGGGGATCGAACCCCTGACCTCAGGCTTGCAAAGCCCGCGCTCTCCCAGCTGAGCTAATTCCCCGTACTGACTTCTGGTTGGGCCCAGAAGGTTTTAATAATCACCCCAACGGCGACTCGGCTAACGTTGGGGTGACTATTGTCACATAAAGTGGTGGGCCTGACAAGGTTTGAACTTGTGACCTCCCGGTTATCAGCCGGACGCTCTGACCAACTGAGCTACAGGCCCAACGCAGGGAAAAATAATACCTCCATAATTCTCATAGGTCAACACTTTTTTTGTTTTGTTTTAAAGTTTCTTGAAATTGGGTATGAAAGCAGAACAGAGAGTCGTAGACTATCTGCCCAAAGATTGATAAATGGCGTGCTATTTGGAGTATTTGTGTCACTAAAGCGGATGGACATACAGACGGTTGTTGTCGGAGGAGGTCCTATCTCTTCCGTTATTGTCCTGCGTCTTCATGACCCACGCGGCGTCTCTTCCTTAAGCCTTCCTATCAAGATTGGCAACATTGAAGCCTCTGCTATCAGTCTTGGCATAGATCAAGAGTCTACCCAGAGACCACTCACACATGACCTTCTCCGCTCCGTTCTTGATTCTCTGGACGCAGATGTTAAAAGTGTGCGCATTGTAGGCGTTCGCGGCACCACGTTCTTCTCGCAAATTGAGCTCATCTCTAAAGAGGGAGAGCATATCTACGTGGATGCTCGTCCGTCAGACGCAATTGCGCTGGCTGTAAGAACAAACGCTCCCATCTTTGCTGACGAGAGCGTTCTAGAAATTGCTGCTGCTCCAGACTTTACTGATGTCGAGAAGGACGTTCAGGCCCAAGAGCTTGAGGAGTTCCGCCAGTTTATTGAGGATGTCTCTCCTGAGGATTTCTCATAAGCCCTGCTCTATGGCTTACTTTTAAACAACTGACTCATCTTTTATATAAAAATCACTACCGTTAGCGTGCTGATTTTCTCGGTAAATAACGAAAAGAGCTCAAGGGAATTACCCCTTGAGCTCTTCAAATTACGTATAGCTGAAATGCTTATTCGTCATCATCCAGCAGTGAATCGTCCAGTACTTCCTCTTCATCTCCAAGGTCAACGGACTCTGTCTCATCAGCATCGCGAGCACCTGCTGCCATCAGATCAAGCATACCTTGGTTCTCTGCGTGCTTTGGAGCCTTCTTTTTGTTGGCAACCATACGAGCAACTGCAGAAACAACGTCGCTACCAGAGAGGTTCATAACCTTGACGCCCTGAGTGGAGCGGCCCAGCTTGGAGATGTCGCCAGCCTTGACGCGGATTACAACGCCCTCCTCGGACATGATCATAATCTCGTGCTGAGGACCAACAACGCGGCAGGCAACCAGGTTACCCTTCTTCTCCGTCATTGTGATGGTAAAGACGCCCTGGCCACCACGCTTATGGACTGGATACTCAGAGATTGCGGTGCGCTTTCCGTAGCCCTTCTCGGTAATAACGAAGAGGTCGCCATTGCCGTTGGTAATCTCCATGCCAAGCATAGTTGCGTCGCCCTTGAGCGTAATACCACGGACGCCCGAGGTGCCACGGCCCATGCTTCTTGCCTCAGCCTCGTCAAACAGGATTGCCTTACCGTCGGAGGAGCACAGAACAACCTTGTCACCTGGGTGGACACGACGGACGTTAACAAGCTCGTCGCCATCCTTAAGGTTGATGGCAATGAGGCCGTCCTTACGGGTACGGTCGTACTCAGACATTGCTGTCTTCTTGACCATTCCCTGCTTAGTAGCAAACATCAGGTAGTTGTCTTCTGGGAAGTCTCGGGTTGTAATAACTGCCTTGACCTTCTCGCCCTCTGCAAGCGTCTCGATAACGTTGATGATGGCGCTACCCTTAGTAGTTCTGTTACCAACAGGAAGCTCGTGGACCTTGAGGCGGTACACCTTACCAAAGTTGGTAAAGAACAGCACGTAATCGTGGGTAGATGCAACAAAGAGATTCTCGACAAAGTCGTTCTCTTTGAGAGAGACGCCCTGAACACCCTTGCCGCCGCGCTTCTGAGAGCGATAAATCTCAACAGGAACGCGCTTTACGTAACCTGCGTGAGTAACGGTGACAACCATATCCTCTTCGGCGATAAGATCCTCGACGTCCAGGTTCTGAATATCCTGGTCAGAGATTTGCGTACGACGCTTGTCAGCGTAGCGGTTGGAAATCTCACGAAGCTCATCGGCAATAACAGCCAGAATCTTTTCCTCGTGAGCGAGAAGATCCTCGTAGTAGGCAATATCAAGTCTGAGCTGGGAAATCTCGTCGACAAGATCCTGACGAGCAAGACCGGTGAGGCGGCGCAGACGCATCTGAAGGATTGCCTCGCCCTGAATCTCATCCAGGCCAAAACGCTCGTTCATGCGCTTCTTTGCCTCAGCATCATCCTGCGAGCTGCGGATGATGTGGACAATCTCATCGATGTTATCAACTGCGGTCAGAAGGCCTTCCAAAATGTGGACACGCTTCTGTGCCTTATCCAGGTCAAACTCAGTACGACGGCGTACGACATCAATCTGGTGATCAATGTAGTGACGCAAAATCTCGCGAAGAGAAAGCGTACGAGGAACACCGTCAACCAAGGCCAGGTCAATGATGCCAAAGTTGGACTGGAGTTGAGTCTTCTTATAGAGATTGTTCAGAACAACCTGTGGTACAGCATCACGCTTGAGGTCCAAAACAATGCGCATACCCTTACGGTTGGACTCATCGCGCATGTCGGAGATGCCTTCAATTTTCTTCTCGTTGACTGCCTGAGCAATCTTCTCCTGGAGAAGGCCCTTGTTAACCTGGTAAGGAATCTCGGTAACAACAAGGCGCTGGCGACCGCTCTTGACCTGTTCAACGTGAACCTTTGCGCGGACTGTAATAGAACCGCGACCAGTCTCGTAGGCATCCTTGATGCCCTGAGTGCCCATGATGATGCCACCTGTTGGGAAGTCAGGACCAGGTAGAACGGTCATGAGCTCCTCAGTGGTAACGTCAGGGTTCTCAATCATCATGCAAACAGCGTTGGTTACCTCACCAAGGTTGTGAGGAGGAATGTTGGTAGCCATACCAACTGCAATACCTGAAGAACCGTTAACCAAAAGATTTGGGAAACGCGCAGGAAGAACTGCTGGCTCTGTCAGTGATTCATCATAGTTTGACTGAAGATCAACGGTGTTCTTGTTAAGCTCTGCCAGCATCTCCATAGCACTTCTGGTAAGACGTGCCTCGGTATAACGCATTGCTGCTGGTGGATCGCCGTCGATAGAACCAAAGTTTCCGTGACCATCAATCAGAGGAAGTCTCATCGAGAAATCCTGAGACATACGGACCATGGAGTCATAAATAGCGGAGTCACCGTGTGGGTGGTACTTACCCATGACTTCACCGACTGCCCATGCAGACTTCTTATGTGGACGGTTTGGCGTAATGCCAGCCTCGCTCATTGCGTACAAAATACGGCGGTGAACAGGCTTAAGGCCGTCTCGAACATCTGGAAGTGCACGAGCAACAATAACGGACATGGAATACTCGAGGAAGGAAGTCTTCATCTCTGAGGACAAATCGGTTGGCTTAAGCGTGCCACCGTGAATGTCTGAGAGGTCAAGACGAGTACCAGCCTCATCAGAGATAATGTGTGAAGTTTCTCCCGTTATGAGATTTTCCCCAGTCTCTGGGTCAAACTCGTCAGAGTCTTCTTCTACCTCATCGTCTTCGTATTCTTCATCCATATCATTTTGTGCATCAAGGTCTTGGTCCTCATCTGCATCAAAAAGATCGTCATTCATATTTTTATCGTCTGCCACAAGTTACCCTTTCATTTTCTGTCTAATGATTTAGCGAGAAACCATTAAATGTCCAGGAAGCGGACGTCTTTTGCGTGTGTTTGGATGAAGTCTTTACGCTTCTCAACCTGGTTGCCCATAAGGTCAGAGACCGCGCGATCAGCGGCAAGAGCATCATCAATGGTTACCTTCAGAAGAATGCGGTTCTTTGGCTCCATAGTGGTTGCCCACAGCTGCTCTGGGTCCATCTCACCAAGACCCTTATAACGCTGAATAGTGAACTTGGTGTTGTCCTCAAACTTCTTTGTCTCAAGAGCAAGCTCTTCATCGGTATAGATGTATTTGCCGTTCTTCTTACCCTTTGGCTTGATCTGATACAGAGGAGGCTGAGCAACGTAGATATAACCTGCGTCAATCATTGGCTTCATATAACGATAGAAGAAGGTAAGCAGAAGAATTCTAATGTGAGAGCCGTCAACATCAGCATCGGTCATGATGACAATCTTGTGATAACGAGCTTTCTCAATATTAAATTCATCACCAACACCAGTACCAATAGCAGTAATCAAGGAAGTGATGGTGTCAGAAGAAAGCGCACGGTGAGCCTGTACGCGCTCAACGTTCAAAATCTTTCCGCGAAGTGGAAGAACTGCCTGGATAGAACGGTCACGTGCCATCTTTGCAGAACCACCTGCGGAGTCACCCTCGACGATGAAGAGCTCAGTCATCTCTGCATCACGAACAGAGCAATCCGCAAGTTTTCCTGGAAGAGCCGCAGACTCAAGAAGTCCCTTACGACGTGTTGCTTCACGAGCTTTACGAGCAGCAAGACGGCCCTTTGCAGCCTGAGATGCTTTTTTTAGAATCTCTTTTGCCTGGTTTGGATGCTCTTCAAGGTACTCTGAGAGACCCTGAGTAACAATCTTGTTGGTAAGCGTTCTCATGTAAGAACTACCAAGCTTTGCCTTTGTCTGGCCTTCAAACTGAGGATCTGGAAGCTTAACTGAAATAACTGCAGTTAGACCCTCACGAATATCGCCACCCTCAAGCTTAGGATCTTTCTCTTTAAGAATTCCCTGCCTGGTGCCGTAATCATTTATTACCTTAGTAAGAGCGGTACGGAAGCCCTCAAGGTGCATTCCGCCTTCCTCAGTAAAAATATCGTTAGCAAAAGAAAGAGTTCTATCACTGAATTCAGTATTCCACTGAATAGCTACCTCAACCTCACCCATCTGAGACATTGGAGCATCAGGGTCAGACTTACCTTCAATATAGATAGGGCGAGAAAGTCCTGGTAAGACGGTTTTCTCGTCATTAAGGTACTTAACAAAGTCGATGATGCCACCAGCGTACTGGAAGTCAACCTGACGAGGAGTAAGCTCACGCTCATCAACGAGGGTAATCTTAAGATTCTTGTTAAGGAATGCGGTCTCCTGCAGGCGATCACGAAGCGTATCAAAGTTATACGTAGTGGTCTCAAAGATCATGTCGTCTGGCCAGAAGGTGATAGTAGTTCCATTAGATTTTGAAGTACCAATTTCCTTCATCTTCTGAACGGTTTTACCGCGCTCAAAGACCATCTCATAGATTTTGCCATCGCGCTTAACCTGCGCAACAAGCTTCTTTGAAAGTGCGTTTACAACAGAGACACCAACGCCATGAAGTCCACCAGAAACTTTATAAGCATTGTTATCAAACTTACCACCTGCATGAAGGATGGTAAGAACAACCTCAAGAGTTGGAATTTTCTTCTGAGGGTGGAGGTCTACAGGAATACCACGACCATTATCTTCAACAGAAATAGAGTTATCTGGATGAACGGTTACCTTAATTTTGGAGCAATAACCAGCCATTGCCTCATCGACTGAGTTATCTACAATCTCCCAAACAAGGTGATGCAGACCAGAAGCTGAAGTTGTACCAATATACATACCTGGACGCTTACGAACAGCCTCAAGGCCTTCAAGGATCTTAATCTCTGTACCGTCATACTTATTTTCTTTTGCCACGTAAGTCCTCTCTTCAATTGTGAGCGGAATGATATAGGTATTTTACTATGAAATCGCCAAAATCAACTCGGCACAGAGAAATTTCATTGTTTAAAAAGTAATATTTGGTATCTGAGAGGCTCTGTAAAGAGATTTAAGGACAGATTAGTGACAGATTAGACTAAAGACTCTTTTTTTGTCTAAAACTTGCTTCAATCGCTTTATAAGCCGTTGACTTAAGTGGCTCAGAAAGTCCAGAAACTAACTCAGAAATTTGTAATTTCTCTTCTGGTGTGAGTTCTGGAAGATCTTTTTTCTCTTCTTTTTGGCCCTGTGCTTGCTTTTCTGATGAGTTGGCTTCTTTATCAGCATGTCTATTGTATTTGTCCAGCTTAAATTCAAGGTCTGAGAACTCCAGGCCTTGCTCTGAGAGCCTGGCTCTATAAATTTCTCTTTGTGCAAGAAAATCAATCATACACATACGATTATCTACATAGACTGTAAGCACAGGGAACTCTCTACCAGCAACTTCTCTAACAAATACGCCGGTTGTATGTTCTGTTTCTCTTTCACCATTTGCTTCAACCCACGCAAGATAAGCACGACGATTTTTTGACATGCTTTTAGAATCTCTGAAAGTTCCAAGCAGAGAACTCATTAAATCTTTTGCATTTTCATTGCCACCGCGCGCAGGTGTTTCTTGTTGATTATTCATCACTAAACCTAACTATCTGCGCTTTTTCTAAAACCTCTTCAGAGAAATACCCAAGGTTTGTAGTGGTAATTACTGTCTGAATGTCATGGAATGCAAATTCCATAATGGCTTTTCTGCGGTCTTCATCAAGCTCACTCATAACATCATCTAAAAGCAGCAAGGGTTTCTCACCAAGTATTTCTTCTGAAAGGAGAACTTCTGCCATCTTAAGTGCTAAAACGACAGTTCTAATTTGACCTTGAGAACCAAAATTTCTAGCGTCTTTACCCTCAATTAAAAACTCAACGTCGTCTCGATGAGGTCCTTTTGTACTTTGCTGACGACGAATATCATCCGTGCGAGCTTCACTTAAAGCCTTCAAGAATTGATCAGTAATTTCTTCTCTAGTGGCCTCAAGAGATACCTCTCCAATTGAAGAAATATAGTTCATTTCTAGGTGTTCTCCACCAGAGAGTTCCTGGTAGATCTCACATGTCTTCTTTGACAGGCGCTCAAACAAATGAATTCGTGCATGAAGAAGCGTAGCCCCTCCTCTTGCAAGTGAAAAATCCCAAGCATCAAGCAAGTTTTCATCTGGCCAATCAGATTTAAGCAGCTTATTTCTTTGCCCAACTGTCTTGGTATATGCCGAGAAGACCTTGAAGTAGCTTTTATTTGCCTGGCGGCCAAAGTCATCAAATTCTTCTCGGCGATACGATGCACCACCTTTAATCATTGAAAGGTCATCGGGATTAAAAAGTACCGACATCAGTGTTCCAGAAATATCTGCAGCCTGACATTTCTTGCCATTCTTTAAAAATTGACGGCGGCGTTCTGTAATGGTGCAGGCATTTTCTAGCTTTCTTCCATCTCCTGTAAGAGAAATTTCTATCTTTGCCTCAGAAGTACCTGTAAGAAGGAGTTGTGAAGGTGTGGGCTTTCTAAATGAATATCCAGCAGTAAGGAGTTGTAGTGCTTCAACAGTATTTGTCTTACCTGCAGCGTTCTTTCCTACAAAAATAGTAGTTTGTGCAGATAAATCTATTTCTTTCGAAGAAAAACAACGAAAGTCATACAGCGAAACATGTTCAACTTTAAGTCCCACACAACCCCTATCAAATTAGAGGCGAACAGGCATCAGAAGATACAAGTAGTTAACCCTGCCGTTTGATTTGAAAATAGCTGGCTGAGAAGGACCTTGAAGCTCAAGACGCAGAAGATCCTTAGAAGGAGCAGCATTTACACAATCAAAGACATAGTGATAATTCAAAGCAATTGAAAGAGAATCTCCCTCAATCTGAGCTTCAATGTGCTCGGAAGATTCACCCTGATCTGGTGAGGATGCAGAGAGCTTAACTTCTTTACCATCGGCGTCAACATCAAAACGAACTGAAGGATTTGCTAGTGCAATAACAGAGACACGCTTCAGGGCTGCAGAGAAATCTTCAACGTTGATATCAACTGACGCGGTGCAAGACGTAGGAAGTAGCTGCTTATAGTCAGGGAAATGACCTTCAATCTTACGAGAGATGTGAGTGGTGTTTCCAAACTGGAAGACTACCTGATTATCTGTAGTACCAATCAAGACCTTCTCAGTCATGCTACGCATGGAAAGAACATCATGGAACACTTCACCAGAGATAATTGCAGTAAAAGACTCACCTGCTGGAGTATCTGTGTTGGAATCACAAACAGCAAGACGGAATGAGTCAGTAGCAACAAGACGAATAGTGTTGTCCTCAACAGTAAGAGAAATTCCCTGAAGAATAGGACGAGAAGCTTCCTTAGAAGTTACGCGATACACCTTATCGACCATAGTTGATAGAAGCTGGCTTGGGAGCTCACAGGTTTTCTCAAGATCAAACTCTGGGAACTGAGCCCAGTCGTGAGCAGAAAGAGTATTAAGTCTAAAAGACGAACGCTGACATGTTACAGAAAGTGTGCGCTCTCCACCTTCAAAAGTAATTGCAGCATCAGGAAGATTTTTAACAATGTTCTGGATAACCTTTCCAGAAACAACTGTCTCTCCTTCTTCCTCTACGTTTGCTGCAATTTGATGCTTAATAGAAATAGTTAAGTCGCTGGATTGTAACTCAAGCATGCCATTAAATGCTTTGAGGTAAATACCAGAGAGAATAGGAAGTGTTGTATTAGAACCAATACCCTTAGAAACAATATCAAGTGCCGTCTGGAGAGCGGATTGACTTACGGTAAATTTCATGACGACCCTTTCTATTATTTCTTAGATAAGAATAAAAATATCGTAGTAATAATAAGCTATGTTGAAAAGAAGAAAGCTTTACATTTCTAGAGGTAGAAATATGTTTCTAGAGGTCAGATTTGTTTGCTTATTTTTGACATTCATAAACAAAGTAAAACTCCCCCTCTTAAACTCTCAACAACAAACCACTACTTCTCTTCACCAATTAACATCTTACTAACAGGTTTTAAACACTAACTTTGTTCAAGAATAGTCTTCTTGAGTTGAGAAATTTGATCATAGAAACTTTTGTCTTCTTTGATTCTTTCTTCTATTACCTCAATGCTGTGCAAAATAGTTGCGTGTTTTCTTCCACCAAAATGCTTACCAATATTTACCAGTGTGTATTGGCAAAGGTCGTGAGCAAGATAAATTGCAACGTGACGAGGTTCTGCAATCTCTTTATTTCTTTTGTTACCAACAATATCGCGATGACTAATGCCATAGATATTTTCTACAACTTCTTGGACCTTCTCGATATTTACGGTCTTTGAAACGCGACGCCAGAGCGTGTCTGCAATCTTATCGATTTCTTCCTGTTTAATATTTGTGCCAGATTCTTTTGCTTTAATCTGACCAGTTACACAGCGATTACAGAAGCCCTCAAGTGTTCTAATACTTTGACCGGCCTTGTCAGCCATGTAGCGACGGATGTCCTCTGGCAAATCGTCTGCAGAAAGAGAAGAATTTCTTTCTTTAAACGCACGGTCGCAGAAGACATGAATAAGATTGAGCTTCATCTCGTAGCTTGGAGACTCAATACCAATAACGATGCCACCACTCATACGAGAAGTAATACGATCATCAAAGCCGTCAGATCCCATACCAAGCTGAGCAGGTGTTCTATCTGCGGCAAGAATAATCTGCTTACCTCTATCAATAAGAGAGTTAAAAATATTGAAGAAGAAATTAATAGTACCTGCTTTACCAGCAAGTTTTTGGACGTCATCGATGATAAGAACATCAATGTTTTGGTAGTTATTACTAAGCTCTGTTGCGGCGTTTCCTGACGCGTTTTTACGAACTGCATTTACGTAGTCATCAACAAAGGCATCTGCATCTTTGTAAACACAAACGCGTTCGATATCTTCAGAGTTGATGTAGTTTTGAACCGCGCGTAGAAGGTGAGTTTTTCCAAGACCACTTGCACCGTAAATAAACAGCGGGTTTGCCTTACCTTTTGCGTCGTTTGCAACATTTAATGCATGTTGATGCGCAAGCTCATTCTCGTCACCAACAACAAAGCGATCAAACGTGAGGTTTGAATTGAAAGATGTCTCTTCATAAAGAGGATTACTCTTACGACGTTTTAAGGTCTGTTGTTTTAATTCTTCAAGGCTTTGCTCCTGGGATTCAAAATCTTGAATCTGCTCTGGAACAACTGCTCGTATAGGAGCAGTTGTTTGCTTCCAAGCATTGAACTCTTGAGGAGTCATTGTGGAAGTAGTGGTAACAGGGGTAGAAGACTTTGTAAGAGTAAGGCTCAAAATAATGTCTTCAAAGGCTGCTGCTGAAAGGCATCTCTCAACAATCGGTAGATTTTTAAGGATACGGTTATATGCCAAGCGCATTGGTGTTTCAGCACACAGTGCGTTATCTTCAACTTTAATTGGAGTGCAGGTTCTCAACATAGCGATAAAAGCCTCTGGCTGATTTTCTTCAACCAAGAGGTCAATTGCGTCTTGCCACAGAGCTACTGCGTCTGAATCAATTGATGCATCCATACGTGTCCAATCAAAATGTTGAAAATTGGGACACCTAGTATAGAGGAATGTTGATAACTTTCATCGAATAATGTTGAGAAACTCTATGAAAGGAGAGTTTCTCCAATAGTAGTGAGCTTATATTTCTGCCCAAATTTTCCGATTATTCCTATGTTTAACAGCGATTTTAATTCTCTTGACCACGTTGGTGTTGAAAGTCCATAGGTACTTGTTAACTCTGTTGCTCCAACCCATTCATGTTCAGAAAGGTATTGAAGAACTTGTTTTGCTCGATCTGTAAGTATCAGATTAGGAAGCTGTGCAGCTGGCTGTTGAGATACGGCCTGCTGAGCATGCAAAACTGCCTGTTGGTTCTGATTTACAGGTAATTCTTCAGCTTCTTCTTGAGTTGGAAGCGTCTGAATGTGTGCATCTTTAGAGCGGCGTGTTGACAAAGTAACAATGGTTCCGCCAGAGATATTGTCTTCGAGGGTAAGACTTCCACCCTTCTCAACCATGTATTGTTGAGCATAAGGAAGGCCAAAACCAACGCCTCTAATAAACGATTTCATCTCTTCTGTTGCAGAAGAAGTACCAAACTCAAGAGCTCGATTTTTCTCTTTAATACCAGGTCCCTGGTCTGAAAACCTAATGGTATTTCCATTATCCATGATTGAAATTGTAGGCGCTACAAAACGGGCGTGAATGAAATTTTCCACAATCTCACGCATAACCATAAAAGGAATTTTTCCACCCTGCTCGTGAGCAAGCTGGTTAACGGTAGCTGCAATTTCATCAAGATAAGATCGAACGTTTTTTGGTTCTACGAGAACAACACGAGGTGCTGCGGCTTTATCGTCATACACTGCAATACGTGCAGCATAACGGACGGTGAGAGAATTATCAGAACCAGCGTCTTTTTCATTCTGGTTTGTGTTTTCCTCAACAAAAGGAAAGAAATCTCTTGCCATGACACCTCCTTTTCAACAATTGTTAAACAAATGAAGAAAACTTTTCGTTTTCTTTCACGATAAATGAAAGTTTTCAACAAGTGTTAAACATCTGTAGATAACTTTATATCTTTGTGAAAGACGTACTGAATGATAGTAGCATTTAACGGACATATTTCAGCTTGCAGAAATATTCCTTTCAACAAATTTCTTCACTTATCACAAGTGAAATTTTCAAAATGAAAGGTTTTCTCGCTAGATTTTTGAATAAAAAAGAGAAAAAGTTGAGGTATTTGCGTAGAAAATTTGACAGGTAACCATAAACGCGAGTACAATCTGTAGGCTTTTTAATCGATACTGTACCCGTTCGGGAGGAAATAGCTATGAAGCGTACCTACCAGCCAAATAAGCGCAAGCGCGCAACTACCCACGGTTTCCGTGCACGTATGGCAACTAAGAATGGTCGTGCCGTTCTCGCTCGTCGCCGCCTTAAGGGCCGTAAGCGCCTCACCGTCTAAGGAATGTTTCTGTGAAGACCATTAAATCTCGTTCAGAGTTTGAAAGGGTCTTCTCTGCGGGGAAGAGGGCTCAAAGTTCTGTTCTTCGTATACGAGTAGCACCATCCACTGAGGCACATCCTTCCGAGGTAGCCTTTGTAGCTCCAAAAAGATTAGGTAACGCCGTATTTAGAAACAGGTGTAAACGCGTTCTGCGCGAAGCAGCTCGAAAGAGCGGTTTACCTGTTGAGGGATACGGCATTATTCTCTTTGCGACTAAAGATACACACAGCACTAATCCTGCTGATATAAGCGTTTCTTTGGATGCTTTGTTAAGAAAGACAGGGGTCAAATGAGCGAGAAAAGACATGATTCTTTTTTCGCAAACTTGTTCCTAGGTGCTATTCGTTTCTATCAAAGAAACATTTCTCCCCTTTTTAAGCCTCACTGTATTTATCGGCCCACTTGCTCCGAATATGCAGTTCAGGCCATACAAAAGTATGGTGTTAAAAAGGGAAGTTGGCTTGCTCTTAAGCGTATTGCTCGCTGTCACCCTTTTCATAAGGGAGGATACGATCCCGTTCCGTAAAGGAACGCACCGGAGGAAATATGTGGGATTGGATTGTTAACTTTCTATACACAGTCTTAGCGGGACTTCAATCATTCTCGGGAGACTGGGGTATGGCAGTTATCCTGCTTACCATCATCATCCGTATTATCCTGGTTCCAATGACCAACAAGCAGACGGCCTCTATGGCTCGTATGAGCGTTGTTCAGCCAAAGCTCAAAGAAATCCAGGAGCGCTATGCTGATGATCCAGTAAGACAGAACGAAGAAATGCGCAAGCTTTACGCAGAGATTAACTTCAATCCACTCGGTGGTTGTCTTCCTCTGCTTCTGCAGTCCCCTATCTTTATTGCACTCTTTACCGTTGCAAAGATGGTTCCGGTAGACTCTCGTTTCTACAACATTCTTCCTTCTATCGCACGAGCAACGTCAGACATTTTTGCTGTTGATGGCCTTGTTGCTGCTATCCCTTACATAATTTTTGTTCTTCTATTTGGTCTTACAACCTTCCTTTCTATGGCAGTAAATGCTCGTACAAGCTCTGGTGAGCAGCGAACCCAGCAGTACATGATGGGTGGCATGATGACCCTCATGATGCTCTGGTTTGGTTGGACTGTGCCAGCAGCTGTTCTTCTCTACTACGTTACTTCTGGTATTTGGCAGCTTGCTCAGCAGCAGCTTATTACCAAGCGCATTATGGAAAAAGAGAAGCTTAAGGCTGAGGCTCAGATGGCTAATAAGCCAATCGAGGTTGACGTGGTGAGAAAAGAAAAGAAGCCACGCCCTCACAAAAAGGCTTAGTAGCTGGGCTTAAACAAAATAACTTTTGTTTACAAAAAATTTTTACGGTAGATTAATAGTTAAACTTTTTATATTGACTGGAGGACGACATGGAGGATGAGACTTTCGTTTCTGAGCCAAACGCTCTTAATGAGTCTCCTGTCGTTGATTCACAAGACGAGTTTGTTTCAATTCGAGAGCATTTTGAAGCTGGAATTCAGCTTACTGATGCTGAGATGAATAAGATTGCTGATACCGCTGTCTTTTATCTAAGAGAGCTTCTCTCCTTCTTTGGCGAGAACAGCTGTGCAATTGATGAGTATGATGGTGAAGATGGAGAGCTTATTCTTGATGTAACCGGCGGCGATCTTGCAATTCTCATTGGTCGTCACGGTAATACGCTTGAGGCTCTTCAGATGGTTCTTTCGTCTTTGATGAGCGCTAAGCTTCACTTCCACTATCCAGTATCTGTTGATGTAGAAAGCTACAAGAGCCGCCGCCGTAATAAGCTTCAGGAGATGGCGCTCTCTGCTGCTGCTCGTGCTAAGAAGACTGGTAAGGTTTCTCTTGCTCCAATGAGTGGCTATGAGCGTCGTATCATTCACATTGCACTTCGAGATAATCTTGAAGTTACAACTCACTCTGAGGGCGATGATCCATACCGTCGCGTTGTTGTTACAGCTATTAACAGCTAAGAATTTTTAACAAGCTTTACTAATTTGATGAGGAAGGTTTACGCCTTCCTCTTTTTTTGTGACAATTCTTCTTGTTACAAGAAGTTTTGTCACAGGAGAAGCAATGTCTGAATCAGAGAAGTCGTTATACGATTCAAAAGAGAATGTACTTAAGGAACTTCTCCTTACCTATGGAATCAATTCAACTGAGACCCAAAGAAGACAACTCCTCAAGCATATTGAATTGCTCATCGAGATTAATAAAAACCTCAATCTCACAAGAATCACTTCAATTGATGATGCACTGGTTCTTCATATTCTTGATTCTTTATTACCACTCAAAGTATGTAATGAGTTTATATCTGAGGCTCAAAACTATATTGATATTGGTACCGGTGGAGGCTTCCCTGGACTGCCTCTTGCAATCATGAGCGATAACAAAACATTGCTTGTTGATTCAATTGGAAAAAAGATCAGTGCCGTACAGTCAATGATTGATGAGATTGGTCTTGGTGTGAGAATAAGAGCTGAAAAGCTTCGAGCTGAAGAAATTCCAAACGACTATAAGCAGAAGTTTGATTTTGTTACTTTCAGAGCAGTTGCAAAGACAAATATTCTTTTGGAGTACGCAGAGCCTTTCTTAGCTCCACAGGGTACCCTCATAGTAATGAAGGCCAACGTTGATGAGATAGAGCTTCAGGACGCCTCTCAGGCAGCCAAAATTTTTGGGTATGAAAATGTTTCACGTGAAACATTTGAATTGCCAAACGATCTTGGTCATCGCGAAATTCTTCTTTATAAAAAAGTTGCAAAAAGCAAAATTAAACTACCGAGAAAAACAGGAATGGCTAAATCAAATCCGTTTGTTGCAAGAAGAGACTAATTGTGGAATGTTTCACGTGAAACATTCTGTATTATTAAATAAACTTGGTCAAACGGAGGATAAATGAGCTACAAAGACCTTTCGAGGGGATTTCAAGATAGAGATCCTAAAGTACTTGCTGTAATTAATCAAAAAGGCGGAGTTGGAAAATCAACTACCGTAATAAATCTTGCAGCAGCACTTGGAGAAACAAAAAAGAAGGTTCTAATTATCGATTTTGACCCACAAGGTAATGCAACAAGTGGATTTGGAATTGATAAAGAGGAACTAGAAGCAGATATCTATGATGTTATCCTCAACGAAACGCCACTTGAAGACGTATTACAACAAACAGTTCAGAAATACGTGACTATTGCTCCTGCTACCATTCAACTTGCTGGTGCAGAAATTGAACTCGTTTCCGTGAAATCAAGAGAAAACATATTAAAGCAGGCAATTGACCAGGTTAAAGACTATTTTGACTACATTTTGATTGATTGCCCACCATCACTAGGTCTTTTAACAATTAATGCTTTAGTCGCAGCAAACAGCATTCTTATCCCAATTCAGTGCGAATATTATGCACTAGAGGGCGTAACTAAGATTGTTGAATCAATGAAGATGGTTCAAAAACAGCTCAATCCGGATCTTGATATCTTTGGTGTAGTAATGACCATGTTTGATAGCAGAACTTCCCTTTCTAAGCAGGTAGTTAATGAAGTATCTAACTACTTTGGTAACAAGGTATTCAAGACACTTATTCCAAGAAACGTCAAAATTGCTGAGGCACCAAGTCATGGTTTGCCGGTAACCATGTATGCACGAATAAGTATGGGCGCACTTGCATATAACAAACTTGCAAAGGAAGTGAATCGTCGTGGTTAAAAAATCAGGACTTGGTAAAGGCCTTAATTCGCTCTTTAGTGAGGTGGATGCAGAGGTCGGTAATAAAAAAGAAACTACCACGCTGCCTTTGAAGAAGATTAAGCCGAATAAAGACCAGCCTCGCAAGCATTTTGACGAAGCTGAGCTCACTGAACTCAGTGATTCTATTAAGCAAAACGGTATTCTTCAGCCACTTCTTGTTCGCGAGAAGGGCGACCACTACGAAATTGTTGCTGGTGAGAGACGTTTCCAGGCTGCAAAACTTGCAAAATTAGAGGAAGTACCTGTTGTAATCAAAGCAATTTCTGACGAGGAAGTATTCAAGCTTGCTCTTATTGAGAATTTGCAGAGATCTGACTTAAGCCCAATCGAAGAAGCACAAGGTTATAAGCAGTTAATTAAACAGGAGAACTTAACTCAAGACGATTTGGCCAAGGTTCTCTCAAAATCAAGATCTGCAATCACAAATACCCTACGCCTTCTTGACCTTCCAACTGAGGTGCAGACTTTGATGGTAGAAGGACGTATTAGTGCTGGACATGCTCGTGCAATTCTTTCCGTTAGTGGCAAAGAAGGAAGAATTAAACTTGCTCAGAAAGTGATTGAAGAGAACTTGTCTGTCCGCCAGACAGAAAACCTTGCTCCACTATTTTCTGTCACTACTGTAGAGAAACCAAAAAGACAACCAACTCCACAGGCATATAAGCGTGCGGCAAGGCAATTAAGAATTGCTTTGGATACTCCAGTCAAAGTGCGAAATGTTCGCGGCAAGAATAAAATCGAAATCGAATTCAATGATGAGGAAGAGCTTGCTGCTTTAGTTGAAAAACTATCAAACGGTAAAGAAGCATAATGAAGATAAAATTTGCAATTATATCCACAGTTTCATTGATTGGAATAGCTTTTCTCGCTAAGCACACCTTGTTGACTAAAGAAGCACAAAGAAGTTTTCTCCACGCAATGAGAAGGTCGAGAAGGGCACTTGATGCAATTCTCGACGATTATTCAGGTGGTATTGATAGAAAAACTTCAAAAAACATTCTCTCTCATCAAGCGAGAGTAGAAAAAGAATGGCTCAAAGCAATTAATTAGAACAAATGTTCTATATATGAACTAAAAAAGAAGGGACTCGAGAGGGTCCCTTCTTTACCTGTAATGTGTAGGGTATATCGCGTTTAACGTGCGTTTCTCTTCTGGAAGAGCTGTCCACAAGCAGCATCAATGTCAGATCCACGAGAAAGACGGATGGTTGCTTCAACGCCAACAGAGTTGAGGCTGTTTACAAACTCCTGTGCGCGGGCAGGGGATGTTGGATGGAACTTAGAGCCCTCAATCTCGTTAAGCTGAATGATGTTAACGTGGCAGAGCGTTCCTCGACAGAAGTCTCTCAAAGCTCCAAGCTCATTGTCAGAATCGTTAACGCCTTTGATCAGCGCATATTCATACGTTGGACGACGACCGGTCTTATCGACATACTCACCCATAATGTCATACAGGTGAATCAGTGAGTATTTACGAACTCCTGGCATGAGGGCGTCTCGCGTCTTTTGTACCGCAGAGTGAAGCGAAACAGCAAGTGTAAATTGCTCTGGTTCAGAGGCAAAACGCTTAATCATAGGTATAACACCGCAGGTAGAAACCGTAATATGGCGTGCACCAATGCCAGCTCCGTCAGGGGAGTTAAGACGTCTCATTGCCGCAAGAGTAGCGTCGTAGTTCATGAAGGGCTCGCCCTGTCCCATAAGAACAACGCTGGTAACGCGCGCGTCAAAATCGTCGCGGACGTGCATAACCTGCTCGTAAATCTCGCTCGCAGAAAGAGAACGGGTGAGACCAGCAGCGCCTGTTGCACAGAAAGCACAGCCCATGGCGCAGCCAGCCTGTGTAGAAGCACAGACCGAAAGCTTATTGCCGGTTGGCATGCCAACGCACTCGACAGAAGTACCATCAGGGTAGCGAAGCAGGTATTTACGGCTTCCGTCTTCAGAGACCTGGCGAACAATTTGTTCAGCACCAGCAAGCGATACCTGCTTAGATAGCTCTTCTCGCAGCGTTTTTGGAAGATTACTCATCTGATCAAAAGAGGTAGCGCCTTTAGACCAGATCCACTCCTCAATCTGCTTTGCGCGGAATTTTGGCTGGCCAAGGGAGGCCACCAGTTCAAGAATTTGCTCTGATGAAAGGCTTCTGAGGTCAGATTTGACGGCAGCCTTCTGTGGGCGAGAATCAAGCGCGGAGATGTCTGCGCCGTCAGCCGTGGTGTTTGTGCCGTCAAGAGTATTATTTGATTGCATTTTTGTCCTTCTCCAACTCTTCTAAGCTATCTGCGGTATCTTAGAAGAAATACGTTTACTAGAGTTTACCCTATGGGAGACTTATCTGAAGGAGCGGAAATGACACGTGAAGAGCTAAAAAAGCTTCATGTAGCAGTTGTTTCAGGTGGCTGGTCAGACGAGCATGAGATTGCAATGGAGTCTGGCAAGCAGTGTGCAGCAGCACTTAAAGAAGCTGGCTTTACCAGTGTTGACCTGCTTGATGTTGCAGAAAAAGACTTTGTAGTTACCCTTGCTCAGGGCGGTTATGATGTCGTGTACGTTGCTATGCACGGCCGCTTTGGTGAGGATGGTTGCATCCAGGGTCTTCTCGAGATTCTGCACATTCCTTACACGTTTTCTGGCGTCCTTGCGTCTGCTATGGGAACCGAAAAAGAGCTGTCGAAGCTCATGTATAGGCAGGCAGGCGTTCCAACTCCTAAGGGAATTGACGTTGCTGCAGGTACCGTCTTCACAGATGAACAGGTAGACAAGCTTATTGAGGACCTCGGACTCCCTATGTTTGTAAAGCCTTCTGGCAACGGCTCCAGCTACGGCGTTACGCGCGTTACTTCGCGAGAAGAGCTTCCCGCTGCACTTGAACTTGCAGGCGAGCAGGGCGAGCGCATCCTAATCGAGGAGAGCATTGAGGGAACGGAGATTACCGTTCCTGTTATTGGCAACGAGGACCCAACAGCTCTGCCAATCGTTGAGATTGTTACGGGCGATGAGTTCTACAGCATTAAGACAAAATATGAGCCAGCATCCCTGCACCATGTGATTCCAGCTCGTCTTGAGCCTGCAGTATATGCACGTGCTCAGGAGCTAGCTATCAAGGCTCACAATGCACTTGGTTGCCGCGGCGTTTCTCGTAGTGACTTTATTGTTACGAAGGACGGCGTCCCAGTGGTACTGGAGACAAATACCATTCCTGGTATGACTGCCCGTTCTTTGCTGCCTGATTCTGCACGTACCGGCGGCATTGATTTCCCTGAGCTCTGCACTCGCTTTATTGAGTTTGCACTTGAGGATCGCCAGTAGATTTGTAGGTTATGACCAGCACTAAAAGCGCTACGCAAAAACTAGAAGAACTCATTCTTCCAGGTACCCCCTCTGCGGTTTGCAAGAAGTATTTAGAACTTGCAGAGAGGGCGGAGCATGAGTCGTTTGATGTCTTAGAGGACGACATTGTTGTTTTGGATACCGAGACAACAGGTTTGTCCTTTAAGAAATGCTCCCTTATTGAGATTTCTGCTGTTAAATTGAGTGGCAGAGAGATTGTGGAGCGCTTTCAGACTTTTGTTGATCCAGGGTGTCCAATTCCAGAAGAGATTACAGCTCTCACTTCAATCACCGATGAAGACGTTAAGGGCGCACCAAGCGCAAAGGAAGCCGTTGCTGCACTTGCAGAATTTGTCGGCGGTCTTCCGGTTTTGGCTCACAACGCCACCTTTGACCGTACGTTTATTGAACGGGTGCCCGGCGGAACTTCTGTCTCCGATACCTGGATCGATACGCTGTCGCTCTCACGCATAGCGCTACCTCGACTTTCTTCACACAAGCTTTCCAGCATGGCAGAAGCGTTTGGCACTATGAAGGTTACGCACCGCGCAAGTGACGACGTAGATGCTCTTTGTGGCATGTGGCGCATCTTGCTTTTGGGACTTATGAATCTGCCTCGCGGTCTTCTCGCCAAACTGGCGTCAATGCACGACGGAGTGGAGTGGACGTTTAGGCCAATCTTCTCGTATTTGTCGCAAATGAAGGAAGAAGAAGCAGTTCAGCGCGGTGTCGCAAAGAAAGATGCAACAGGTGCCGAACTTGCAGATGCAGAGATCTCGGGCACGTTTTTCTCGCTCAAGGACATTCGCAGCCAGCTTGTCGCTGACATAAAAGCAAAGGCGAGAAGAGACGCGGATGACCCAGAGACGCCTGCCATGCTGCCTATTTCCAAAGACGAGATTCACAGAGCGTTTGCTAAACCGGGCATTGTCTCGCAGATGTATGACAAATTTGAGGCACGCAACGAGCAGGTTAGCATGTCCGTTGAGGTCAGAAACGCGCTGGTAACTTCTTCGCATAGAGAGCTTGAGGCGGGGACTGGTATTGGCAAGTCGATTGCATACCTGCTGCCTGAGGTGCTTTTTGCGCAGAAAAATGACGTTACCGTAGGCATTGCCACAAAGACAAACGCCTTGACTGACCAGCTAGTTGCTCATGACCTTCCGGCTCTTGCACGAGCGTTGCCAAACGGATTGAGCTTCTGCAGCTTAAAAGGATACGAGCACTATCCGTGCCTGCATCGCGTTGATAGGGCCGCTCTTGAGGAACTTCCACTGACGCTGCTTGATCAGGAAGGGCGCTCGAGCAATAGTGTTGCGTCTGACATGCTGACCGCAATTGCGGTGATTTATGCCTACGCGTGCCAGTCGGCTGATGGCGATTTGGATGCGTTGGGGATTCGCTGGCGCTCGGTTCCACGAGAGATGGTAACTATCAAAGCAGCGGAGTGCCTGCGCTCTAAGTGTCCGTATTACCCTCATGAGTGCTTTGTTCATGGAGCTCGTAAACGTGCGGGATCTTCGGATGTTGTGGTAACCAATCACTCTCTGTTACTGAGAAACGTTGCTGCTGACGGAAAAATTCTGCCACCTATCAGACATTGGGTGATTGACGAGGCTCATGGCTTTGAGGCTGAAGCTCGCCATCAGTGGGCAGTAGAAATTTCTGCCAAAGAGATGAGAAACGGCTTTGAGCTGCTTGGTGGAATTAAGTCCGGAGCCATTCATGCTGCTATGGTAGGCGCCGCTAATCTTGAGGACTCTACGCTGCTCACCGGTCTTCTCACGCGCTCTGCTGCCGCAGTTCAGCGAGCCATGGCAGCAATGGGCAACCTTATGGCCACCGTGCATGAGCTGGCTCCATTGGCCAAAAGCGACGGCGGCTATAACTCCCTTCAGCTTTGGATTAACGATGAGGTAAGAGAGACAGAGGAATGGAAAGAGGTCTTGGAGACCGCTTCCGTTGCTCTTTCTGCTCTTGAAGAAGCAACGCTTCGTATAGGAAAAACCACCGAGGCACTCATTGCATCAGCTCCAAACCTTGCAAGCAACTTGAGCGAGGCGGGGGTGTTCTTGAGCACCCTTTTGGAGTCTCTGAAGCTCATTTGCGAGGGAACGGACAAGAGTTATGTCTATTCAGCAAAGTTGACTCGACTGAAGCGTGATATTGGCTCTGAGGCTCTTGTGGCTGAGAAGCTTGATATTGGTGCAGAGCTGGCAGAGAAGTGGCTTCCTGAGACGCACTCCGTTGTGTTTACCTCGGCGACCATTGCTGTTGGAGATGATTTCTCGCATTTTGAGCACGCTGTTGGCCTGGATAGAGGCGCCTTTGAACACAAGAGTCTGCACTTAGAGTCAAGCTTTGACTACGAGAATCATATGGCTGCCTTTGTGGCCGAAGACATGCCTGCACCAACTGATCCAGGTTACCTAGACGCTCTGGAAAAGCTGCTATACGACGTTCATGTTCAGATGGGTGGCTCAGTGCTGACGCTCTTTACCAACAGACGCGATATGGAGCGCCTCTATGAAGCGTTGGAGCCACGCTTGAGTGAGCAGGGCCTTAATCTTGTCTGCCAGGAGCGCTCTTCTTCTGCACGTCGTGTTCGTGAAAAGTTCCTAGCCGAAAAGAACCTCTCGCTGTTTGCTCTTAAATCGTTCTGGGAAGGCTTTGATGCTGCGGGAGACACGCTTAGGTGCGTAGTAATTCCTAAGCTTCCGTTTGCAAGCCCTAATGAACCGCTGGTCAAAGAGCGTGAAGCGCGAGAAGATCGTGCGTGGTGGCGTTATTCTCTGCCAGAGGCGGTAATTGCAACAAAGCAGGCTGCTGGTCGCCTTATTAGAAGCGCTGAGGATAAGGGCGTTTTGGTGCTTGCCGATTCCAGACTGGTGTCCAAGCGATATGGCAGCTCGTTCTTAAAATCGCTGCCTAACAAGAACTACCAGCGTGTTTGCACAAAGGACATCTCCGAGCAAATTGCCAAGTGGCGAGAAGAACACGACGCGTAGCAGGGCTGCAATCACCTGATTGGCTTAGAGCTGCTCTTCTGCAGCAAGCAAAGACGCAGCGTAAGTGCGCATTGCGTGCATCACGGCCTTGTCTTTGGTTGTTACTTTTCCCTTAAGGGCAAGCAACCGCTGTAGCAGCCATGTTCCGCCGTAGTAGGGGATAGTTGCTTTAATTTCTACAGCATTGCGCTGGCTTCCAACTGTTTTAAGTCCCGGCCACGAATAGTGCGTAAGAGCGGTTTTATCAAAGAAGGTAAGCTCTACCAGCTGAGACTTTTCTTGCATAGCAGAATCTTGCACGCGTTCCGCAAGCTTTCTGTGCTCAAATGAAGCGGATTGCGTTTCAATGCAGCTCATTCGATTGACCCTAAAGACCCTTTGCTGCTCTAGGTTTAAATCAACCCCCTCGATAAGCCACCCATTTTCTCCGTATGACAGCTTATAGGGAAGAACCTCTCTCTGGCTAATTGCAGTATCTCTATCACCGCGAGCTTCTGCAACAGACGCCTCAGAGCGATAGTCGAATGAAATAACTTGTGATTCTGCAATTGCATTTGAGCAGGTGAGGAACGCATCTACTTCTTTAGAGTGACTTTTGGAGACAAGAGAGACCGAAGACCCGTCCGGTGAAGAGCTTTTTGTATATGGAGGCTTCAAGAGGCTCCAAAATACACTTTCTTGGGGCAAAGCGAGAGCGGTAAAAGCCTCTTTAAGTGCCAAGGTTTCTTCATCCGTTAAGACAAGCCTGCGAGCAGTAAAGGGAGACTCTCCAACAAGTGTCAGAGTATCTTGGTCTCCCGTAAGGGGGAGGGGAAGATAGCCATTCTCGTCCGTGAGCTGCAAAAGCTCCATCAGAATAGCAGCCTCTTCAGAGGAGATGGCAAATCGTGACTGAACCGCGCTTAGCTCAACTGCGTCAAAAGACTCCCTCAATGCAGAAGCAAGCAGTATGAGCTTATAGACAGCTGACGATATGTTTTTTCTTCCAAAAGAGGTGTTTTTAACAGCCATTGGCAACCTCGCTTAAAGACTCTTTCCACTTTGCGAGAAGAGACTCTGGAGACCTTGGAATTAATCCATGAGCAAGAATCCAAGATAAAGCGGTGTCTTCATGAGCGTAAGTAACGGTCCACAAAGCGCCATTAGAGAGGAGCTCAACATCCCCTTGACCTTGCGAGAAATGTTCAAAAGCAGCGAGTATATTTTTGGGGACAAACGCGGTAAGCGTGTCTGCTTGCAATCCGAGCTGGAAATCAAGGAGTTTATAGTCTTTTGAATCAAACTCTTCTGGTATGGAGAAGGACTCATTTTTAAGAATCGCGGCATCTAAAACACGGTCAACGCGAAAAGTTTTGATGGAAGCGCTCTCAGTACCGGATGAAAAATCTTGGGCCACAAAGTATAGAAGTCCCTGTGAAACAAAGAAGTCCAGCACGCCCAGATGTTTTTGCTTAACTAGGTCCTGTGAGTTTGTGTAGGTGATGTTTACCAGTTGTTTAGAGCTGAGTGATTCGTATAGAACAGGAAAGACTTTGTTTTGGGAAGAAGCGCTGAGTTTTTGGCTGTCTGACTTACCTGAGTCCAAGGAATAAAAGTTACCCACAATTTTAGAGAGCGCGTTTCTCAATTCCTCTTGGTATACAAACGTTGCGTCAGTGAGAATTGCACTGCAGATTACAAGCAGCTGATTGGCATCTTCAGGGCTTAAGTCGTACGAGGAATTAAAGAAATTCGAGTCCGAAAGATAGAATGACTTTTCTTTTCCCGTTTTTACCTCTGTAATTGCAAATCCAAGCTGTTTCAAAACAGTGCGATCTCTTGAAAAAGTTCTTAAAGCAGAATCGGTAGATAAATCTGAGTAAATCGCTGCATATATTTCTGCCGAGGGTAGAGGTCCCTTTTGAATTAGCAGCATAAATAGCGAGAAAATCCTCCAGGCACCAAGTTCATTATTACCTAGAGTTTGATTGTTTGGAGCCATATCCACCTCCCGCTTTTTGCTAGTTGAACTCAAATCTCTCTAAACATATACGAAAGTTTTTGATATTTAGTGCAGAATTTCTAAATTTGGACGTAAAAATACACTTTAACCGCTATATTTCGATATAAGACGTATACTAATGACGTATATATGAAACCTGTCAGAAGACATGCCAACGAAGGACGTAGTATGGCCATCACACATGACTATGTTGACTATCTAGACGAGCAGATTGATATTGCTCCTGCCGGTAGCCAAGAGGAGCTTCAGGCTGCTCAAACCATTGCTGAAGAAATGAAACTTCACGGGCTTGAGGCAACCATTGAAGAATTTGACGCTAAGTCTATTAAGAGTCTTGGCTACTCAATCTATCTAATCCTCCTCTTCATTGGCGTTATTTTTGCAGGCACTGGTAATGCAGCACTCATTGCTTTTGGCGTTCTGCTTGTCGCTGGTTTTGGCGCACTTACGTGTCTCAAGTATTTTGGTAATGACATTCTTGGCTCATTTGGATCTTCTATTAGAAGCCAGAACGTTGTTGCTAAACACGAAGCCACTGGTGAGCTTGTCGCAAAAGGCAATCGTCCAATCGTAATTGTTGCTCACTATGACTCTCCACATACAAACTTCCTTGTTGAGTCTCCTGTAGCAAAGTACGTACCACTTGTACAGAGGTATGCGCGTTGGTGTGTAGTTGCCGTGTTTGTTGCTACGTTTGTTCAGATTCTTCGTTTCCTTCCTGATCCAGTTCGTGTCCTTTTCTGGATTGTTGGTATTCTTGCAGCTCTTCCACTTGTTGCTCTTTCTGTCGCAACTATTGCAGAGCGTTTTGCACCTTGCACTATTGGCGCAAACAACAACAAGTCTTCAGTTGCAGCACTTCTTGGTATTCTCGAGAATGTCCGTCCTACTGGTCATCGACCCGAGGTTGTTCATCATTTTGCAGGAGATGCAGCTGCACTTATCCCAGAGCCTGATGAGGTGGAAGGCGTCCGCCACGGCGAGGAAGTTCTTAATTCACTGGGCATTCTTCCTGAGGATTGCGAAGTAAGCTACGTTGCTTATGACACTACTGGTGCAAGCCAGACTGCATCTCTCGAGGATGTTGCAGAGGCTGTAAATGCAACAACAGAAGAAGAGCAGACTGAGGATGCCTCTGCTGACAACACCGTTGCGTATGATTCTGTTGACGATGAGCTCAATGCAACTATGAAGCAGGTTCACGAGTCCGCTGATGCAGATGCAACGCAGGTACAGCCTGAAGCAACACATGAGCTCCATGCTAAGAACGATTTTGCTCGTCGGGCATCCCTCTTTGATCTCCCTGATCCTTCTGGCGACGCCGTTGATCCACTGGCTCCATCTTCTGAGCCAGCTCCTCACTATGTTCCAGCTCCAACATCTGCACCTTCTCCAGAGGTAGAAGACGAAGAGAGCCCATTCGACACCATTTCGGCTGATGAGGGTCTCACAGAGGCACAGGACGCAAAGACTCCTGAGGCAAAGCGCCGTTCCTTTAGACTCTTCGGTCGTAACGACGGACCATCAGATGACTGGAAGGGCGGAGCAGCTCCATCTGCAGAGAATCGTGAAGATGCTGACTCTGAGGATGCATCTGTTGTCTCTGAGGATGATCTTCGTAATGCTGTTCTATCTCTCTCTGATGACGAACTCATTGCACATGACATTTGGTTTGTTGCGCTTGGAGCATCTGACTTTGATCACGCAGGCATGAGGGAGTTCCTCGCAAAGCATAGAACTGATATTCGCGGTGCTTTTCTCATTAACCTTGATTGTGTTGGTGCTGGTACGCTCTCCATTCTTAAGAATGAGGGAATTGGCAACGTTCGCCGCGCTGACCGTAGAATGACTCGACTCCTTTCTACTATTGCAACTGATCTTCATATTGATGTTGAGCAGCGTGCATTTGACTGGGACACCACTGATGCAACTCCTGCAATGCAGAATTCAGTTCGTTCTGTTACCTTGATGGGCTTGAATGAGGATGGACTTCCTACGCTTAGCCGCACCGCTGCCGATATTCGCGAGAACGTTAATGCTGGTCAGTGTGCTGATGCTGCAGCTCTTGTTACTGAGCTTATTAGACGCTCATAAACGAACAAGAAACTAGTACAAATTTTTAAGAAAGGGCAGAGAGTTCTGCCCTTTCTTTTTTGCGCCAAGACAAGGTTGCTCAACTAAAAGGAGCGTCTTATTTTTGCTGCAAATAAGTGGACACATCCAATAAGTACCGATCCTGCCAAGGCGAGTAAAAGGGGAACTGCGTAGGCATTGTCTGCCGTGCCCGGAAGATGGGGCCTAGGCGTCACACGAATAGTTTGTGCTTTAGAGTGACTATCGGTGTGCGAAGCAACTTTCTCACCATCTTTTGAGATGGTTTCGTAGGCGGTAACTTCTTTACCTTCAAGTGAGGCAGTCCTTACAGAAAAAGGAACCGCAGCTTCTCCCGATGAGGTAGGAGCTTTGAAGCGGACAGTTCCGCGAGCAACAGGTTCTGCCGTACCTTCTTGGAGCTGCTTTGTTTCATAGAGCTCTCCGGTAATTTCGTACTCTTCTCCTGGGGTAAGACCCTCGTATTTAATGTGATCAACAAGATTGAGTTTCTCGGCATATTCAGGATTTTTTGACCCTTCAGCATCCACAAGCATTGTTTGTAAAGAAATTCTTTCATCAATGAGCTTGGGTGCTTCTACAGTCTCTTCAGAAGTAAGAGTGACCGTTGGGTTCCATTCTTTGTTAAGAGAGTATCCCGCTGGAGCCGTAACCTCTTTAAGTGAATAGGAGCCAAAGGGAAGGTCTTTAACCGCCGCTTCTCCAGATTCGTCTGTTTCTACTGTGGTGACAACTTCGTGAGGAGCAATCCATTTTCCCTGGTAGAAGATAGGTTGAGCAGAGCTATTAGTTAGCTCAATTTTGGCGCCCTTAAGACTTGGCATTTCACCTACTTCAGAATAACCATCAGGTGAACTTAGAGAAGTATGCCCGATTTTCTTAACTCTAAGATTTCCTCTTATTACCTCGTCTTTGAAGGTAAAGGAGTGCTCAGACGAGGAATTCTCTTTTCCGCTAGAAAGATTTGTCCAGATAAGATTGCCGTCTTGGCTTGATAGCTTCCAGGTTTGAAGTGAATGTTCTGGAAGTTTATAGCCTTCAGGTGCTTGAATTTCTTCGATTTGGTAATACCCCAGAGGAAGCCAGGGTTTCTCGCCAAGAGTAAAAAGATCATCTCCAGAAACCTTATGCTCTGCGTCAAAAGAAACAAAACCGTGAGCATCTGTCGAGAAAACCCATGTTCTTATTATTGTTTCAGCAGAGCCGCTATAGGTCACTTTAAAAAGTGCACCCTGTAGCGTTGCGTTTCCTTGGGGAGAAGCGCTTTGCTGCTCAGAACGAGCGTCTTCGTCGAGGCTAGTGCTGTGGTCAAAGTCTTGTTTTGAAATGCGTAGATCAAACTCTCCAATAGGAGTATCGGTAACCGTGAGAGTGCTCTCTTCCTGGTTTGTTATTTTTACAGCATGAACCGATTGGTCAAGAAGAAAGCCCTTTGGTGCAGCGGTTTCTTTTACATACACCGTTCCAACAGGAAGATTGTCGAGCGTTGCAGACCCAGATTTATCAAGGGTGAGACTGCCAAGAAGATTGGTACAACTCTCATCGGAATATACTCCGTAGACAGCGCCTTTTAGGGTGTAGTGCTCGTTATTGGAGGTGACATCAGGCAATAAGGAACTTTTGGTAATTTTGAGTGAGCCAGATTGCTGTCCAAAGAAAAACAGAACCTGTTTGTCTCCTGTGGGTACAAAGAGCTTGGCAACTCCGTTTTCTGGACTGCCGCCGTTGGTTTGAGCATAGTTCATAGCATCGGAATAGAACTGCTCAATAGGCTGATGAAGTTCTGCCTGAGGAACACTTACCGCAAGTGCATGGGCTTCACCGCGCATAACAGCCCACAGTGTAAACTGCGTGATGGCTCGTGCCTTCCATCCCGTATATCCATACACGTCCTTTTCTTGGGACGCAGTAGCTCCGTGATAGATGATGTAATCAATAGCTCGAAGCTGTTCATTTGTATACGTTCCACCGCGAGCGCCGTTGGCTGAGGTGAGCTTTGTATAAGATTGCGGGTCAACCACACTTCCCGTTGCTCCTGGCCATGCACCATAATGGTTAAATTCATCTCCACAGTAAAGATAGGTACCATCGCTAGCAGTCCACATGGGAATTTGCTGTCCACCAGGAAAATCTTCTCTTTGTGCAACGGTAAATGAGGGTTCTTGTGCAAAAGCAAGCCTATGGGCAGGCTTTAGGAAAAAATGGCTGAGGAGAAGTGCTCCAAGTAACAGAGGAATAAACCAGAAGTGAAAGACAGAAGAAGGGGTTTGTCTTCGTGCAGCTGTTTCCTTCTTAGGTTTTGAGGATTTTGTGATAAACATGCGTGCCTCCAAACTGAAAAATCAGAGGTAGATTGTGTATATAGAGATATTTGGTAATGCATAAATGTGAGCTTTTGTTGCAACATATAGACAATTAGTGTTAACGTATTCAGTAATCAGTAACACTTACTAATTAATGAGGTTATCGTGCGTTACAGCAAGCAACGTGAGGCAATTCGTACTTATATGGAAGGTCGCCATGACCATCCAACAGCAGATAGTGTGTATGCAGCAGTAAGAGAGGAGTTACCAAACATCTCTCTTGGAACTGTTTACCGTAACCTTATGCAGCTTGTTGACGCAGGCGAGCTCCAGGTTGTTAATACCGGCGATAATATCTCTCGTTTTGATCCAACCACAACCGAGCATGCACACTTCCAGTGTCATGAGTGTGGCCGTGTCTTTGATGTTGACGGACCAGTTCTGAGGGACCTTACCAATCTCACCAAGGATTCTTGCGGCGAGGTTGACTCTTACGCTCTGTGCTTTACGGGTATTTGCAACGAGTGCCTAGCTAAGAACCCAGCGCTCCATCACAGCGTTAACTAATGTGTTGCAACAAAACAGCCTTCTTTAAGACCGGTGTTTCACCGGTCTTTTTCTTTATGGGGGAGCCTCAGGTTTGCGAGAAAACCTGTCTGCTAGACGCGCCCGCAGGCCCGCATGTCCTACGGAAGGGAAGCTGCTTGGCATGACGGGATCTCCGCCAAGCAGCTTTGCCCGAGGAAGGCGGAGTTGTCGGGTGGAGAGCAGGCGCCTATAAGAGGCGGGATAGTGGTGTGCGGGGGTTTCTCGCCAGAAGTACTTTTGCATAGCGCTCCTTTCGTTGGAGAGCATGCTAAAGAGTGACTTTGTGCCTATTCTGGCCAGCGCCTGTCCAGTTTCTGACGGAGAAAATTTGTGTGGGTGCATATTTGTTGTATATGCGCAGCTAGGCAGAAAACAACTCATCAAACTTTTATCTAGTTGCTGAGCAAGCGATTAAAAGGCAAAAAATACTGTGATAAAATCTACACAATTGCGGGTATCGCCAAGTGGTAAGGCAATGGCTTCCCAAGCCATCATCCGCGGGTTCGAATCCCGTTGCCCGCTCCAAAGACATACAAGAGCCCTTCGGGGCTCTTTTTATGGACAAGATTGAAATTTGGCGTTGTGAAGAAGGTTGTTCGGGTAGAAGTTGAGCGGAAATATTTTGGATATATCTTTGATAGAGCGTGCTTAAGTACTCGAATTACGCGGACTGATGGTTGAAGGGAACAACATGGCACAAATTCCTATGACAGATCAAGAGGTAAAGATTGCTCTTGATGCGCTGTCTGATCAGATTGATAAATACGCAGAGCTTCTTGTTAAGAAGGGATGCGCAATTTCTGAGGGAAGTCAGCTGGTAATTAACGCTTCAATTGAGATTGCTGATTTTGCCCGTAGGGTTCAGCGAGCAGCTTATGCGGCTGGCGCAGAATTTGTCACAGTTATTTGGGGCGATCAAGAGTCCTCAAGAATTATGTACGAAAACGTTGACCTAGCGCGTCTCTCTAAGACACCAAGCTGGAAGATTGAGCAGCTTAACTCCCTTGCAGAGCAGGGTGCAGCATTTTTGTTCCTCTCGTCTGATGATCCAAATGGTCTAAAGGGAATTGATCCAGAAAAGCCAGCTGCTGTTTCTCGCGCAAGAAACTTAGAGTGCGACGTCTTTAGAAACGGTATGGACTTTGGTAAAAACGTTTGGTGTATTGCTGGTGTTCCTGCAGCTGAATGGGCAAAGGTAATTTTCCCAGAGCTTTCTGAGGCTGAGGCAATCTACAGGCTTTGGATTGCAATTTTGGACGTTGCTCATGCAAGTGGAGAAGATCCTCAGAGTGCTTGGGAGACCCACAATGCAACATTTGAGAAAACCAAGCGCTTCATGAATTCTCATCAGTTTGAAGAGCTTCGCTATGAATCTTCAAATGGAACTAATCTGACTGTTGGTATGAACCCAGGGCATCTTTGGGAGGGCGGCGCTGGAAAGACTCAGGATGGAACGTTGTTCTTCCCTAACATTCCTACCGAGGAAGTCTTTACAACGCCAAACTATCGCAAGGTAAACGGCACTGTTCACTCTGCGTTGCCTCTGATTCATGCCGGCCAGATTGTTAAAAACTTCTGGTTTACCTTCAAAGACGGCGAGGTTGTTGACTACGGCGCTGAACAGGGCAAAGACGTTCTGACTTCTATTGTTTCTCAGAAGGGCGGCAAGTACCTGGGAGAATGCGCTTTAATCTCTAAAAACACACCTATTCGCCAGAGCGGCATTCTGTTCTACGATACCCTGTATGACGAGAATGCTAGCTGCCATTTAGCACTTGGAATGGGCTTCCCAGAGTGCCTGAAGGGCGGCCTTGAAATGAGTCCAGAAGAGCTTTTGGCCCACGGCGTTAATCAGAGCACTACACACGTTGATTTTATGATTGGTGCAGACGATTTGAACATTTGGGGAATTTCTGCCGATGGAAAAGAAACACCAATTTTCGTAAATGGACAATGGGCATGGGAGTAAACTGCTACACTATCCTAGTTGCGTGGTAAAATTGCCACGCCCGATAATGGGCCGTTAGCTCAGTTGGTAGAGCAGGGGACTTTTAATCCCAAGGTCTAGGGTTCGAACCCCTAACGGCCCACCAGGTAATTCAAAGGTCGGGTACCATAGTGGTACTCGACCTTTTCTTTTACGAGCAGAAGGAGTCTCATCGTGGTAGATCGCTACACCGGCAAAGAAATGGGCCACATCTTTTCTTTGGAGAACAAGTACACCGTTTGGCAGGAAATTGAAGTCCTTGCGTGCGAAGCACAGGCTGAGCTTGGTGTTATTGGCATTTCTCGCGAAGAGGCAGCTTGGATTCGAGAGCACGCTGCGTTTAACCGCGCTGAGGTAGACGAGATTGAGGCCGTTACCAACCACGACGTCATTGCCTTCCTGACCAATATGGGCTCCTACATTGATGCCAAGGTTCCAGAGGGTGAGCTTAAGCCAAGTCGCTGGGTTCACTACGGCATGACCTCAACGGACCTGGGCGACACCGCCCTTTGCTATCAGCTCACCCAGGCGTGTGACCTGCTTATTGCTGCGGTTCGTCGCTGCGCTGCTATCTGCAAGCGTCGCGCGTTTGAGGAGCGCGATACCCTCTGCGTTGGTCGTACTCACGGCATTCACGCCGAGCCTATGACCTTTGGCATGAAGTTTGGTAGCTGGGCATGGGAGTTTAAGCGCGACCTTGACCGCTTGAAGGATGCTCGCAAAAACGTTGCCTATGGTGCTATTTCTGGTGCTGTTGGAACTTACTCTTCCATTGATCCTTTTGTAGAGGAGTATGTTTGCGAGAAACTCGGTCTTGTCCACGACCCACTTTCAACCCAGGTAATTTCTCGCGATCACCACGCGTACCTTGCTGGTGTTCTGGCAACCGTTGCTGCTACCTGCGAGCGTATTGCAACTGAGATGCGTGCGCTGCAGAAGACCGATACCCTCGAGGCTGAGGAGCCATTCCGCAAGGGCCAGAAGGGCTCTTCCGCTATGCCTCACAAGCGCAATCCTATTACTGCCGAGAAGATCTGTGGTTTGTCCCGCGTAGTTAAGGCAAACGCACAGGTTGCTTTTGATAACGTTGCTCTTTGGCACGAGCGCGATATCAGCCACTCTTCCGCTGAGCGCGTTGCCCAGGCAGACAGCTTTATTGCTCTTGACCACATGCTGTCAAAGCTTGAGTTCCTGCTTGATGGCATGGTCCTGTATCCAGAGCAGATGATGGCCAACCTCAATAAGACCCGTGGCATGCTCTTCTCGTCAAAGGTTCTTCTTGCCCTGGTCAACACTGGTATTACTCGTGAAGAGGCATACAAGATTGTTCAGTCCAACGCTATGAAGGTCTGGGCAGATATTCAGCAATGCAAGGAAGGACCATCCTACCAGGAGCTTCTTGAGGCAGACCCAGCCTGTACGCTGAGCCATGAGGAGCTTGAGAAAATCTTTGACCCTCGCGCATTCCTTACCCGTTCAAACGTTTTGTTTGACCGTCTTGAGCATCTTGAATTGGACTAAATCGTGTCACTGTTTGGGAACATTTCTCGCCGAAACTTCTTTAAGACGGGAGCGGCTGGTGTCGTAGTTGCGGGTGCAATTAGCATCGCGTCTGGCTGCTCTCATCAAGAAGGCTCGGGAGATGCAGGAAAACCGCTGGTACTTGACGAGTCCTCTGGCACAAATGTGCTGGACTCCTATAGCTCAGCGGAGTATTCTGCCCAACCTAGCCAGACTTGGACTCTTCCTTTGGGAAGCGTGCTGCATCCAGCCGATGGAAATTGGATTCCCGTTACCACGGCCGGAGCGTCTGCTACGCCAATGGTAAAGGGCTCTGCTCTTTCGCTGACGTCTGGCCAGGTTGTTGACGTTGTTCCTGCGGCTCAGATGAACAATACCACCGCCGTAATTTACGACGTTCGCTGCTCCGACTCCGTTTATGCATGGGTTGAGGTGGATACCACAACCTTTGACTGGGAGCTTCTTGCCGCACCATTTTCCGACGGCAAGCTTACTGGAGATGCAAAGGTCCTCTACAAGGCCGATAAAAACTGGGATCCGGCTCCGTTTGCCTGCGGAGACGATAAGGTGGTTTGGCTAGTCCAACCAGCTTCTTCTGGCGAGAAAACCCGTGAATCTTCGCACTGCTACGTGTGGCGTGTGGGGGATTCTGAGGGAACGGACGCCGTTGAATCTCCAGGTAGATTTGCTACTGCACCGTCTATCTCAAAGGGCGTAGTTACCCTTACTCCTCGAGTTCGCGCCTCCGAAGGCACTTTCTATGGCGTTACAGCATACCTGCTGGGAGACAACCTTAAAACCAAGGTTGACCAGCTTGTTATGCCTCAATCTGTTAAACCTTTTGCAGCAAGTCGCGTAGACGATAAGTTTATTGTGTCAGTTGAAGCAAGTTATGACTCGGGCGGTCTGTTGGGCAAGATGGGAACATATATCCTGCCTGCTTCAGGCGAAAACCCTTACGTCATAGAGCGTGAACCTTATGCAATATCGGCAGGTAAAGGTAGTCTTTACATAGTTAAGAGCCGTGCCTCTTACGTGCTTGTTGATACGCAAAATCAAACGGCAAACTGGCTCTATTCAATGGATAGAAGCGTTGATTACGGAGAGTTTCCCGCTCGAGAAGGCAACTGTGATTCTTTTGTAACCTACTCAACTGTTAAGGATCCTACCAGCGGATATCCGGCTTCCGTGACAGTTCGTGTTTTTTCTTTGTAGATTATTTGTAGGTATAGAGATAGAATGAATACAAATAATTAATGAATAATCGTAATGTGCCATACGCACATACATGCAGGGCAAAAGAAAAGGGGAGACAATGGCTTCCGACGAGAAGAAAATTCTGATTGTCGAAGATGAGAAAGTCATCCGTGACGCCGTCTCAGCATATCTTGAGCGCGAAAATTACGTTGTTAAGGGCGTTGGCGACGGTCAAAGTGCAGTTGAAGAGTTTGAAAAGCACGCATTTGACCTGGTGATTCTCGATCTTATGCTCCCAAAACTTTCTGGAGAGCGCGTTTGCCGTGCAATTAGAGATACCTCTAACGTGCCTATCATCATGCTTACCGCAAAAGGTGAGGTAGAAGACAGAATTATTGGTCTTGAGCTTGGTGCTGATGACTATCTTGTTAAGCCTTTCTCGCCGCGCGAGCTGGTGGCACGCGTTCGCGCATTGTTCCGCCGCACGTATTCTGAGCCAGATACTGCTGTTGACGTGCTTGATTACGGCACTCTTACTATTGATATTTCTGGTCACAAGATTCTCATCAACAACGAGGAAGTTGACCTGACCGCTTCAGAGTTTAAGCTGCTCACCACCCTTGCTCGCTATCCTGGTCGCGTGTACACACGTATGGAGCTTGTCGAGAAGGTCCTGGGTTATGACTTTGAGGGCTATGAGCGTACTATTGATTCGCACGTCAAGAACTTGCGCGCAAAGCTCGGCGATGATCCTCGTAATCCTCGCTGGCTGTTCACCGTTCACGGTGTTGGCTATCGCTTTGAGGCTGGCAACGCTAGCCACGAGTCCTAAGCTTTAGAGCTTTGGCGCTCTTCAAGAAACATCACTCAAATTCTCTTAAGAACCCTCCGGAAACTGAGGGTTCTTATAAAACTATTAAGCCCGATCCCGTGGGCACTCAAAGCTTTACCACCCGCATGGCGGCGTTCTTTGCGCTGACTGCGGTCATGACGGTTTTGGTGCTTATTTCTGTCTTGGGTATTGTGTGGGAGAGTCGCTTTACTGCTTATACCAGGGAGAACCTACAAAACACCGTTGATACTACCGCGCTCAATATGTCTCAGGCGTACGCGCGCGCAGAAGGCTGGAATGCCGACGTTCTCTCTATTGCACGTCAGGCCTCTGCAACCAATTCCGATATTGGTATCCAGGTCTTAGATGTTTCTGGCGTGGTTCTGTATGACGACTCGGCACCAAATGCTCGCCGACCTGGTGGAAATAGTGCATTATCTGGCCCTCAGACGGGTGACGCCGTGGTTTATGCAGTTGTCCAAAACCTGCAAGGTGAGCCTGTGGGCAGCATTAGAATTTGGACGTTTGGTTCTGAGCCGTTTCTGACCCAGCGAGACATTGCGTTCCGTAATGGTTCTTACCAGGCAATTAGTCTTGCTGCAGCCATTGCAATTTCGCTTTCTGGACTGATTGGTATTTTGGCTTCACGTTCGCTTACCAAGCCGGTGCGTCGTATTACCGAGACAGCTGTTCAGATCAGAAGCGGCAATCTTGCGGCTCGTTCAGGCATCCGTGGCGAGAATGAACTGGGGCGTCTGGGAGAAACCTTCGACGATATGGCGTCTTCACTCGAAAGAGACATTAAGCTTGAACGCCGTCTGACCAGTGACGTTGCACATGAGCTCAGAACTCCACTTATGGCTATCATGGCCACCGTTGAAGCAATCCAAGACGGTATCTTACCCGCAGATGAAGAGCGCTTGGAAAACATTGTGTCTGAGAGTAGACGTCTTTCTCGCCTGGTAGACGCCATGCTCCACCTCTCAAGGCTTGAGAATGGAAAGACAAAGTTCAACCCAGAAAGCGTCAATGTTGTGGCTATGGTGGCGAGTCTCGTTGCGGTACAAGAAACACTCTTTAAGGAGAATAACCGCACGTTGACCTTTGTGGATAAGACACCCGAGGGTAATTGTTTTGTTGATATTGATTCGGACATGATTCGAGAAGCCCTGACCAATTTGCTGAGCAACGCTATCCGCTACACCAATGATGGAGGCCATGTAGCCATAACCGTATCGATTGATAATACCGATGCGGTTATCTCCGTGACTGATGATGGTATGGGAATTGCTCCTGAGGACATTCCACAGACCTTCTCGCGATTCTGGCGCGCTGAAGAAAGCCGCGAGCGCGCTTCAGGTGGTCTTGGTGTAGGTTTGGCAATTACAAAAGAGATTATGGACCGTCATAACGGCACTATCTCGGTAGAATCCGAGCTTGGAAAGGGCACGACCTTCTCGCTGCACCTTCCTCTGCTTGCCCAAAATAATATCTCTGTAACAGATACTTTGTTGTAGGTCGATTTTTGGACATTTTGCCGTACAATCAAAAGTCCTGCAATACAACGCGCTTTGCGCAGAAGTGAGGTCATTGTGGCTGGAGCTGAGCTTCGTCCCGATTCGCACGGTAAGGTTCGCGATATCTACGATTGTGGCGACAAACTTTTGATGGTTGCGAGCGATCGCATTAGTGCTTTTGACTTTATTCTTCCTGACGAGATTCCTTTTAAGGGAGAAATTCTGACACGTATCAGCGCTTTCTGGTTTAATCGCTTCAAGGACCTTCTGCCTAACCACATGATTTCTGTTCTGCCAGATCAGACTCCTGAGCAGTTTGCAGATTACACTGAGTATCTTGCTGGTCGCGCAATGCTGGTAAAGAAAGCACAGACCGTGCCAATTGAGTGCATTGTCCGTGGTTATCTTACTGGTTCTGGCAAAAAGACCTATGACCAGGACGGTACCGTCTGCGGCATTAAGCTGCCTGATGGTCTGACTGAGGCATCTAAACTTCCTGAGCCCATCTTTACTCCTTCCACTAAGGCTGAGCTTGGCGATCATGACGAGAATATCTCGTTTGAGCGTTGCTGCGAGATTGTTGGTGAGGATGTTGCTACTCAGCTGAAGGAAGCCTCGCTTGCAATTTATAAGGCTGCTGCAGAATATGCTGCAACTCGTGGAATTATTATTGCGGATACCAAATTTGAGTTTGGTTTTATCGACGGAAAACTTACACTTATTGATGAGTGCCTTACACCCGATTCAAGTCGTTTTTGGCCTGCTGAGGGTTATTCTGAGGGACATGTTCAGCCAAGCTACGACAAACAGTATGTACGCGATTGGCTGAAAGCCCACTGGGACATGCAAGGAGAGCCACCTCATCTTCCAGAAGAGGTTATTGAGGGTACGTCCGAGCGTTATCGTACGGCATTCCAGATTATTACGGGAACTGAGTTTGTACCACTGAAGGAGACCAATGTCACTGCGTGACACCATTACAGGCGCAACCAAAGAAGCGCGTGAGGCCACCGCAAGCCTTTCAAAGAAAGAAACCTCTGAGGAGACTGAGCGTCCTTCGTATTCCGCTTTTGGTCGCAAATCTGCTGCTACTGCTAAACCAGTACGAGAGGCAGCTGCATCTGTACGTGTGAGTGGCTCTGGCTCTGGCTCCAGCGCTCCAAAGAGCAAAGAGGAGAAGCGTGCTGCACGTGCTCGCCAGCGCGAGCGCGAGGATATTCGCAGCCGTGGATTTGAGGCTATGCTGCGCGCGGATCCAGACTATCATCGTGCCGAGCGCGTTTGGTGGGTCTTCCTAGGTCTTGGCTTTGTTGCAACCATCATTACACTGGTGCTTTCGTATATGGTTCCTGAGTCCAGGGACCTGAACACCGGCGTTGGTATGATTTCTGCCATCATGCTGGTCTTTGCTTACTTCTGCATCTTTGGCTCGGTTGTCTACAGCTTCTTTAAGATGCGTCCTCTTCGCAAGAAGATCGAGGCTAAGGTTGCTGGCATGACCGATAAGAAGCTCAACGATTTCTACCTCGAGCGTCAGGCTGAGTACGACAGAAAGAGGGCCGAGCGCAAGGCTCGTCGCAAGTAGCAGCGGCTCTGCTGCCGGCGCCGCAAGCCTTGGTGAGATTTGCGTACGCGAGCCTACGTGAGTAGAATATCCCACATGCCTTCGTAGCTCAGGGGATAGAGCACCGCTCTCCTAAAGCGGGTGTCGGCCGTTCGAATCGGCCCGGGGGCACCATTGATTTCAAACCGGCGGCTTCGTGCTGCCGGTTTTCTTTGTTACGGCGTGTCAGCGTCGGCTTCTTAGGTTTGGTGCACAAAAAGTGCAGCTTAGCCGCGCCCCGCTGAAGAATCGACTGGCTTTTAATCAAGATAACCGGACATCTGGGCTCAATGTCTGACATTTAGAGAGCCTCAATACCTGATATACATTTCTATGCATAAACTTCAATTAATATGCTGAATAATGAATAGATATATATAAGAAATTTAACTATAGGTAAATTCCGTATCTATGGAACACACCTATGTCAGATAATCTGTCCAATTGCGAGCATATTACACACCTAATGAAGATATTCTGCATGTCTTAGCTATTTTCAGCGTCATGTATACGTCTTTTTGACAGATTATCCGACATAGGTGTGTTCGGCCATCAGCAAATGGATCCGATCGGCCGTATTCCGAAAAATGATGCAAGTAAGCCTTGGTCATTCGAAGATGTTTTATTGCTGGAAACAGTCGTGATAATCGCGGCAATAAAACGCTCGCAGCGCTGAAGCGCTTGCGTCACCGGTTCCGGCGACGACACGTGCCGCTGTCGAACTATTTCCGTGGCAGCAAAAAGCCCTGCAACCGCATTCGGTTACAGGGCCTGAACGTACCGGTTAAGCACATTGTACGCCGCAGCGATTACGCTGATGGGCGAGGTCCGCTAGAGACGCGGATGGTGATAGTAGCGCCAGCTGCAGCGCTTGATGGTGTCTGACCAACTACGTTTCCAGTTGCAACGTTATCATCGTAGACCCAAACCGTGTTGACCTGGAAGCCCGCGTTTTCCAGCGTGGACTGAGCGGTTTCAAAGTCCTTGCCAACAACGTTTGGAACAGATCCGCTCTGAGCACCGGAAGAAACAACGATGGTTACCGTGGAACCCTTATCTGCCTTGCCGTTAGCTGGAGACTGGGAGATGACACGGCCCTCAGGAACGCTCGACGAAGGCTGTTTCTGAGTATCTACCTTGAAGCCTGCATCTTTCAAAACATCGGACGCACGCTCGGCAGTCATCTCGGTGACGTCTGGAACATCTGCCTTACCCTTGCCAGTAGACAGGTGATAGGTGATGGTGTCGCCAGCTTTAGCATCGCTACCTGCGGCTGGTTCCTGTGTTGCAACATAACCAACGGTTACGTCGTCCGACTCAACCGAGTCACCATTTCTTGCTTTGAGGCCAACAGCAGCAAGAGCAGACTCAGCCTCTGATGGACTCTTGTTGGTAAGATCAGGCACCTTAACTGCAGCAGCAGGTTTAGCGCCCTTAGAAATGACAAGGTTAACCGCGGTTCCTTCAGAAGCCTGTTTGTTAGCGCTTGGTGTCTGATCAATGACCTGACCTTCAGGAGCAGAATCACTGTAGCTTTCTGTAACAGTTCCCAGCTTAAAGTGGCTATCAGAAGCATTTAGTGCCTGAGTAGCCTGGTCTTTTGTCTGACCAACAAACTGTGGAACCAGATACTGCTGGGAAGAGTTGCCGAGCATCTGTGCAATAGCAAAGCCCGCAAGAGCCAGGACAACCAAAGCGCCTAAAACGCCGAGAATAACGTTGCGCTTGTGACGCTTATTCTCGCGCTTGTCCAGCTCATCAGCCTCTTCGCGAGAATGGACGCGGTTCAAGCGACCAGTGTCGCCACCGCGCGTAATGTAGGTGTTGGAGCCGTCGATGCCGCGACGATCCAACCTGGAAGTTGGCTGAGGTGGCGTCACAATGCGGGGGCTCACGGTGGTGTTGCTTGGAATAGTGGCGCGACCAGCAATAAAATCGCGCAGCGCACGAGCAAGCTCGTCAGCACTCTGATAGCGGTCAGCTGGGTTTTTCTCCATACAGCGAAGAATGATTGCCTCGAGTGCGGGGTCAACGTTGGGGTTGATCAGCGATGGTGGCTGAGGAGCCTCGTTGACCTGCTTCATAGCAACGCTGATAGCGTCGTCACCAACAAAGGGAACGCGGCCAGTTGCAGCCTCGTACATGACAATGCCTAGGGAATAGATATCGGTGGTTGGTCCCAAAGGCTTGCCCGTACTCTGCTCTGGAGAAACGTAATGGGCGGTGCCAAGAACAGAGTTATCGGTGGTTAGACTGCTGTTCTTTGCACGAGCAATGCCAAAGTCCATGACCTTGATGTTGCCATCTGGCTGGACCATGATGTTCTGTGGCTTGATGTCACGGTGAATGATGTCGTGACGATGTGCTACAGAGAGCGCCTGAGCAATCTGAGAGCCAATCTGAGCGACCTTACGGGAATCAAGGGCTCCATGTTTGCGGATGCCACTCTTAAGGTCTGTACCGCGCAGATACTCCATGACAATGTAGTAGGACTCGCCGTCCTTACCCCAGTCGTATATCGAGACAATATAAGGACTGGAGAGCGCCGCTGCGGCTTGTGCCTCCTGCTTGAAGCGGGCAGCAAAGGAAGGATCGTTTGCGTACTGCGGCAGCATCATCTTGATGGCAACAGTACGACCAAGAACCTGGTCCTGTCCGCGGTAAACGGTGGCCATTCCACCGGTACCAATTTTGTCTTGAACCTGGTAACGCCCACTGAGCATTCTACCTGGCATAACTCAACTCCTATCAAGCGTGCGATTTTCTCGCCACGTCACTTACTATCTTAGAACACACCCAACTACTTGGGGAGAAGACCGTGCGGTGTTTTAGGCGCTACGAAGCAGCTCCCAAAGCCTGGATGTTCAGGCACTGCGCAAGAACACGTCCGCCAACTTGAGCACCGTAACCTAAAACGTTCTCACCGTTGCCTTCGATGACAACAGAAACAACAAGGGTTGGATGGTCGTAAGGCGCAAAACCGATGAAGAACGAGTTAAAGTTGCCGTTCTCGACGTCTGCCGTACCTGTTTTTCCTGCAATCTTGACGCCCGGAACGCGAGCTCCCATACCAGTGCCAGATTCAACAACGCCCAACATTGCCTCTCGGACCTGCGCGGCGGTATCCGCAGACACTGCCTGTCCGAGCGATTTTGGTGACGTTGTAGAAACAACAGCTCCCTCTGGCGAGAGAACGCGATCAACGATGTAAGGGTTCATGACCACGCCGCCGTTAGCAATTGCAGCCGCAACAACAGCGTTTTGCATGACGGTAGTCTGAGGACCTGCAGGGCTTGCATGCTCTCCAACAGGAAGGCCGCAAGACGCCCAACCAAGCTCCCAGGTGGTCATCTCGGCAGGATTTGGCATCAGCGATGGTGTAGTGGAGAAGTCCTGGCCAAGCGCTGTGCCATAACCAAAGGCACGTGCATAGCTGACCAGGTTGTCTGCGCCAAGTGCTACGCCAAGCTGCGCCAACGCCGTGTTAGAAGAGCGAGCAAATGCCTCACGCAGAGGAATAGTGCCCATGTCCTCGTTGGCGTAGTTGTGGATGGTTCCACCGCCAAGCTCCATAGTTCCTGGAGCTGAATAGGTGGTGTCCAGCGTGGTGGTATGTGTGTCAATTCCAGCAGAAAGCGTAATGGTTTTAAACGACGAACCTGGGGAGTAGAGCGCCTGGGTAGTTCTGTCAACCAGCTGACTGCCGGTACCAGACTCAATAACAGTGCCCAGATCAGCGTGGGTGTATGAAGGGCTTGAAGCCTTTGCAAGCACGGCTCCGGTGGCTGGATCCATAACAACAATGGAGCCGGAATATCCCTGGAGTGCAGCTTCTGCTACAGCCTGCATCTGGGAATTGATGGTCAAAACAACGCTTGAACCAGCGGTATTAACGCCTGCCATCGAGTACAGAGCGCTTCTCCAGTCGGAATGATCTGCGTGTCCGGTGAGCGTCTCGTTCATGGAGGACTCGATACCTGCAGTTCCGTACTGGGTAGAGATGTAGCCAACGGTGTGAGAAGCCATGCCGTCGTGTGGATAGTTGCGCACGTAGGTGCCGTCGTCTTGCTTGACGCTCTCTGCCAGAGTGACGCCGTCAGAAGTCATGATGGCGCCGCGCTGAACATATGCGCTCTTAGCAATAGTGTGGTTGTTGGTAGGGAGCGCCTGAAGTCTAGGTGCGTCAATGACCATCAAGAAGGTCAAGTTGCCGAGAAGAACGGTGAAGAAGAGGGTAAATACGGTAACCAAATTGGTCAGACGTTTTCCAAGAGCAACACGTCCCAGAACACCGGATTCCTCAGACTGCAGGCCAAAGCCTCCACGGATGTGGCTGCCATGCAAAACGGAAGAGGCGTGAGCTCCACCAGAAGAAATTTCAAGCCTCTGGGAGTCAAGTGTTTTCTTGCTTGGTTCAAGCTCTGTCTCGCGACCAGTTCCCTCGTCACCTGCCCTGAGCAGCAGAGCAATAATGATAAAGCTGGAAAGAAGAGAGCTACCGCCCTGACTCATAAAGGGCAGGGTAACGCCGGTTAGAGGCATGAGCTTAGTAACGCCTGCAACAATGAGGAAGGTTTGGAACGCCAAAACACTGGTAAGACCAGCAGCTGCAAAAGCAGATGAATCGGACTTTGCACGAGCAGCTGTTGCAAGACCGCGCACAGTAAGGAGCAGGAACAGGGTAATAATTGCCGCTCCGCCAAAGAGTCCCAGCTCCTCAGCAATGGCCGAGAAAATAAAGTCAGACTCAACAATAGGGATAAGCGTAGGCATTCCCTTATCAATTCCGGTGCCAGCAAGGCCTCCATCTGCGATGGAATAGAGGGACTGGACAATTTGGTAGCCGTCTCCAGCGGGATCTTTGAAGGGGTTAAGCCAAATGTTGACACGAGTCTGAACGTGACCAAAGAAGTGATAAAGCACCACGCCGCCAATGGCCAAGAGCGCAATACTGACAAAAACGTAGCTTGCGCGACCTGTTGCTACATAGAGCATGATGACAAAGAACACGAAGAAGAGCAGAGCGCTACCAAGGTCGCGTTCAAAAATAACAACAATCAGGCTGATGCCCCACATGACAAACAGAGGAAGCAGCATTTTAAAGCGAGGAATGCGGAAAGGTCCAAAAGAACGCATGGAGACCGATAGGGCTTCTCGATTCAGTGCTAGATAAAATGCCAGGAAGAGCGTAATGGCAATCTTTGCAAGCTCGCCAGGCTGGAAGGTGAATGCGCCAAAAGAAATCCAGAGTTTTGCGCCGTAGCGATCCTGGCCAATAACAATTGGCAGAAGAAGCAGTATGACGCCGAGAATACCAATGGAGTATTTGTAGCGTGCTAACGCGTCAAGATTTCTAATGACCGCCAGTACCACAATCATCACAACAACAGAGATAAAGAGCCAAATGGTCTGGTTGACTGCAAGATTTGGTGCAAGTCTGGTGACCATGGTGATGCCAATTCCCGAGAGCACAAACACAATGGGGAGAATGGCGGGGTCTGCTGCGGGAGCAAGGAACCTAATAGCAATGTGAGCCACGGTAAATGCTGCAAAGAGACCAATAGGAACGGCCATTGTCTCAAGGCTGAGCGTTGAGCGAGCAGTAATCATGTACATGGCGTACAGCAGAAATACAGGGATTGCTCCTACAAATAGTAAGAAGAGCTCTGTATTACGCCTTAGTCCACCTGCTTTTTCCATTCCTACTCACCTCCCGAACTTGTTGTTGACGTTGTTGTTTCTGTTGTGGGTGTTCCGCCAGACTGAACGTCTTCTTTCTTTTTGACCGCTTTAGTGTTGGCGTCGTCAATTTGTTTGCGGTAATTCTCGACGGTGCTATGTGCTTCATCCTCGTTCTTAACGCGAATTCCGTCTGCAAGAGAGTCTTGAACTGCGTCAGGCAAATCTTTTATTTCAATCGACGTAGTTTCAACAAGCGAAGACATGTTTATGCCGGCAATTGTTGTAGGAATACCTCGATAAACGCCAACGGTAGTTCCGTTAATTCCTAAGTACCACTCGCTGCTTACAAACAGGAAGAACACCGCAACAGTGGCTGCAAAGAGCGCAAGGAACGAGACAAACGTGGCAATGACGCCACGAGTAAGGTGTTTTCTGGTTTGATCGGCTATGCCGTCGTCCAAGACATCGATGACAATAACGGTAATGTTGTCTGAGCCGCCATAGGTAAGAGCTGCGGAAACAAGGTTATCGGCAGCCTTTTGTGGCGTGACGTTAGAGACAGCAATGGACTCAATCTCATCGTCGGGCACCATGCCAGAGAGACCATCGGAGCACAAGATGATGCGGTCACCATCAGATACTTCAAGCGAGAAATGATCTGCATACATGTCTGGATCAGAGCCAAGAGCTCGCGTAACTACCGAGCGAGAAGGGTGTGTGCGAGCCTCATCAGCGGTAATCTGACCAGAATCAATGAGCTCCTCAACATAGCTGTGGTCATGAGTAATGCGGACCAGCGTGCCATGATGGAGCAGGTAAATGCGAGAGTCTCCAACATGAGCAACGGCCATCTGATTGCCCTCAATGAGGACAGCAGAGGCAGTGGAGCCCATGCCAGGTTTGCCAATACCCTTTGCAGGGGCATCAATAACTTCCTGGTTAGCAGCCTCAATTGCAGCGCCAAGACGGACATCGTCTGCGGTACTTGGCGCCTGTTCGGCAATAACCTTAACAGCAATGGAGCTTGCCACCTCACCGGCGGCGTGACCTCCCATACCATCGCAGATGGCAAAAAGGGGAGTGCGCAAAAGGAACGAGTCCTCGTTATGCTCGCGAACTAATCCCACGTCAGAGCGGGCGCCCCAAGAAATAAAGGTGTTAGAGCCAGAAGCTGCCTCTGCGTCACAGCGACCATCAAGTGGCAGCTCGCAACGACCAGGAGCACTCACGGGCTCTTGTGTAGGTGTATCAGAAATATGTGTTGTATCAGAAGAAACCATGAGCCTCTTATCGACGTCCAACACGCATAATCACATCGCCGACCTGGACTTCGTCTGTGTCGCGAAGGGTAACAGGCTGCTCGATGATGTGACCATTAACCATGGTTCCGTTTGTGGATCCAAGGTCTTCAAGTACCAGAGCAGGGCCCTGGATAGTAAAGCGGGCGTGTGAAGCAGAAACGTAAGGTTCGTCAATCACAATGTCAGACGAAGGGGAGCGTCCAATAACAACAGGACCCAAGATGTCTACGTGAAGACCACGTAAGGACTTGACGCCCTTCTCGACATCAACGGACCAAATAGCTCCGTCTTTGCGCTGACCGCGGACAAGACCAATGCCCGTGCGCATGACCGAGAACAGGAAGATGTACAACAGGACAACAAGCAGAACACGTCCTGCAAAGAGAATCAAATCAATCATTAGTTCTCCCGGAACTGAAGATCCATAAGACCAATGGTAATGAGGTCTCCGTCGCGCAGAATTACCTCATCTACGTCGATATCGTTGACAAGCGTTCCATTAGTGGAGTGCAAATCAGCAATGTGCCAATCGTGACCGTCATAGGTCATCTCGGCGTGACGTCTTGAAACGTTAGGATCGCGCAGAACAACGTCTGCCTGAGAGCGCTCGCGACCAATGATGGCGCGAGGAGCCTCAACGCGATACGAACGACCGCTCTGGCGATCAATCAAAATGCAGGTAGCATCCATGTTTGCGCGTGGCGTGCCCTGCAGATTGCGAGAAGGACGTCCGCCCACGCCGTTTAACTGGGTATCAAGTGAAGGTGTCACACGACGCTGTGTCATAGGGACAGGAGCCGCTGTTGGGATAGCTCCGTTAACTGGAAGGTCTGGAAGCCCGTTTGAGCTAGGAAGAACAGGCATAGGGGTAGACTCAGCTGCAGAAACAACAGGAATTGCGCCTTGAGCCTCAACAAAATCTGGTGGCATTACCGCAAGACCAGCGTCTGTACCAGCAAGATCGCCCAAAACCTCCGGGGTTGCATTATCTGCAGAAACGGGTCTAACTACGGACAGAGGATCTGGCTCTGGCTGTAGTTCTGGCTGAGCAGCAGCGCGGGAATTGTGCTGCTGAGGCATTTGAGCTGCAGCTCCTCCAACACTGGAGTTTCCACCCAAGAAAGCACGCTCTTCGTTGCGTAGCTGGTCAAGCGTATTGCCGTCAACGTTTTCTGCAAAGACAGCAAATTTTCCAGGCTTCAGAGATGGGTCAACCATAAAACGAACAAGCGGCTGACCAACAAATACATAATCTTTTTGCTGAGCCTGAGCAGCCACGAAGTCAGAAACCTCTGCAGTTAGATCAGCATAAAGAGGACGCATCAGTGAATCGTCTTGAGGAGCAACTAAAACGGTATACAGGGCAGGCGCAGTGTCTACACCATCAATCTCATACGTCTCACGTTCCATCTCTTTAGCTGCGCGTTTGGCAAGCTTCTTAAAAGAGAAAGGCTCTGCGTATCCCTGAGGTGCGGCACCAAAGACCGAACCAATACGGTTTTCAAAGTCACTAAGAAAGCTCATCTAATTCCTCGCCTTCCTGATCCGCGTCAAGTGGACCTATCAGGACAATTGCAATACATACAAGTACACATAAGAATACCGTAATTAGTACCGAAACTATACTTTCAACTACCCAAAAATTGGGATTCTCCATCCAAGCTGCCCATATAAAGCCACTTGAAAGCAATGCAGCACAAATAATTTGTCCAAAAACCATCCACCCACGGCGTCTTTTCTGGCTCATAAGCGAGCCTAAAAGAGCAGATAGGGAGCATGCCCCAAAGCGAATCCAAAAAGGAAGTCCTGAGGTCAGCGAGGTGTAGTCATAAGCAAGAGGCGTTGCCGCAAAGCCTAAAGATATGCCTCTTGCAAACAGTGTCCCAAAAAGATAGCTAAAGGCTCCTGTTAAAACCGCAGGTAGTGGATGCATGGTGGCGGAGACAAGCGCTGGTGCTGAAACAGGAGCAGGTAATAAAGCTCCTAATAAGCAGTTGATGCTGCTGAATTTTGAGACCCTTCCTGCAAAGGCCCACCATATAACGCTTACTAAGGTTACAAGCGTTGCAAATGGGAATGAAGTGCTGGTAGGGCTAATACTTGCCAGGGCATATACCGCGCATGCAATGACAAGCGCAGAACCCAACGGAGTCCAAAGAGCAGCTGCCGCAGCTCCTACAAGAGAACCCACCACAATAAACGTGAACGATTCTGGAGCAATAAGCTGGAATAACTGGGCGAGAAGAATACCGGCGACCAGGGCTGATACGCCACGCACGGTAGCCGAGGGCAGCCAGGGGAAGCGGATTGAGAGCGGAAGATGCTTGACATCCCAGGTCTCGGTTTCCTCTTCTTCTGACTGTTCCACCAGGGATTTGAGGCTTTTCTCGCCCTGCTTTTCGCTGCCAAGAGGAGTCACAATTTCTTGTGCAAACTCCAAGACGCTTCCTTGTCTCATTGACGGCTCAGGGGAAAGTGCCTGCGTCAAGGCGGCGTCTACAGCAAAGGGAACCTCGGGATCTTGTTTGAGCAGAGGAATTTTTGGGCCCTTGTAGATGTGATCAAGGGATTCTTTAGCCGTTCTGCCCGCAAATACATTGACGCCCGTTAGAGCCTGCCTCAGAACAACAGCAAGCGAGAAAATATCAGCGCGCTCGTCAACAAGCATGCCTTCAACCTGCTCGGGAGGCATGTAGCCTACCGTACCACCACGAGCGCCGCCATAACCAGCAGCTGAAGCAAGTGTTGCCATACCAAAGTCGGCAAGTTTTACCGTACCCTGGCGGTCAATCATGATATTTGTTGGCTTGATGTCCAGATGGAGTACGCCGTTTTCATGAGCATAGTGAAGCGCCTTTGCAAGTGAAGACACCATGTGAGCTGCTTCGGCATAGGTGAGGTAGCCACCCTCAACGCGAGCCAAGAGCTCCGATAAATTAAGACCATCAACAAACTCCATGACCAAATAGGCGTAATCGCCTTCAATCTCAAAGTCATGAACAGTCACAATGTTGGGATGAGCCAATAAGCAGGCAGTTCTTGCCTCAGAAAGAGCCTCGTCAACAGTTGAAGCAAACACTCCGGTAGTTTCGGAAGCTCCCAACAGTGGCATACGCTTAATGGCTACGCGTCTCTGCAAACGAGTATCCCAGCAGGTACAAACGGTGCCAAAGCCTCCGTTACCCCTGCGAGCAAGAACGCGATATCGGTCCAGCAAAATTTCTGGCTCAGCCGCAGGTGATGCATGCTGAGCAGAAGGTGAATGTAGATATGCAGTCTGCGTGGTCTGTGACCGCGAGTCACTCACGGCAACCTCCTGTGTTTAAAGTGTGTTTGTCGGCCGTGACTGTCTATATTCTACCGCTGAAAAGAATTTTCTTATATATCTATTGTTTTTCCATTAGAAGAAAACAAAATGTTGTAGTATTATTCCCTAGCACGCGGGTGTGGCGGAATTGGCAGACGCGTACGGTTCAGGTCCGTATGAACGCAAGTTCATGGGGGTTCAAGTCCCTTCGCCCGCACCATTTACATTTAAAAAAGCCCCTTCACGGGGCTTTTTGATGTGACCCCCAAAAGTTAGACTTTTTTAGCGTAGCAGTTTATATGGCTGCTACGTTATTTTTATGCAGCCAAGAGTCTAAGCCTGTATTGCACTGGACTTAACCATCCTAGTCTTTCTTTAATTCTTTGTTCGTTGTAATACTTTATGTATCGTTCGATTTCTGACTTTAGCTCATCATAGCTATAGTAAATAACGCCATAGTAGATTTCTTGTTTAAGCAATCCAAAGAAGTTCTCCATAACGGAGTTATCATGACAGTTTCCCTTACGAGACATACTTTGGAAGATTCTTTCTTCCTTAAGACGGTGGGAGTATGCTTTCATTTGGTAAGCCCAGCCTTGATCCGAATGGAAAGTTCTTCTGTATTTGCAATCGGATGTTATTGCAATAGCCTGTCCCAATGCATCCATAACATTTTTTGCTGAAGGGTGTCTGTCAATTCCATAGCTTATAATTTCACCATTACACATATCCATGAATGGATCTAGATAAAGCTTATGCATTGTCATGTGACCTTTAGCAGTAATCTCATAATACTTAAACTCTGTAGTATCTGTTGTGATCTTCTGGTGTGGTATATAGGTATTAAATCGTCTCCTTATGCGATTAGGAGCAACCGTTCCAACTTTACCTTTGTACGAACTGTATTTACGGCTTTTTCGAATGAAAGAAGTAACCTGTAGACCAAGCTTCTGCATTATACGTTGTACTTTCTTTTTGTTACACAGTAGCCTTGATTTTGTAATTCTCCAACCATTCGACGATAGCCATAATCCTTGTGAGTCTTTCTGATTTGAAGAATCTTCTCATCGATTTCTTTGTCAGGGTTTTCTCTATCGAATCTTTTCTGCCAGTACATATATGTTGCTTTAGGCATACTTATATAAGAGAGAAGGTCTTTTAGTTTGAACTCTCCTCGGAGGCTATTGATGACGAGCGCCTTTCTCTCATTTTTGCCTCGTCCTCTAAACGCAGCCTCCTCAGTTCTTTTAAAAAGGCATTTTCAATTCTTAACTTAAGCAGTTCATCTTCTAATTCTTTAATATGCTCTGCACTGGTATCAACTATTCTTTCTTCTGCTTTTTGAACTTCACTATCTATCTGAGGTTTATCCAATGTTTTCTTTCGACCTTTCCTGCGAGTTTTCAAGGCGTCAGGACCGGCAGCACGAAAGCGATTAACCCAGTTAGCAATCATACTCGGATTGTTTATACCTTCTTGAATTGCCAAGTCTTGATATGAAATTTCACTTGATAGATATAGTTCTACAACAGAAATCTTCTTTTCGAAAGAGTATTTTGTTTGTTTACGAGAACGCATTAATCCTTCATCACCGAACGCATTGTATGCATTAATCCATGTGCGTAGCTGTGAATCAGAACCAAGTCCATATCTTTTAGAAAGATATTTCACTCCACCTTTGCCATCTAAATACTCTAAAACGACTTTCTTCTTGAATTCGAAACTATGTTTTGCCATAAAAATACCGACCTCCTAATCGTTAGATTTTGGTCTAACTTTTGGGGGTCGGTACATTTTTGTTACCTATTTGTTATCTGATTCAAAGTCAGACCAACCCTCTTGGTCGTCGCCAAAGAGATCCCAGTCGTCTTCAGTCTTTTTATGGTTGAAATACATCTTTTTAGTTTTGCGCTCCAGCACAAAGGAAATGACCAAAAAGAGCAGAATTCCACCAAGTACGAGGAACAACACACCGGTCTTATCGCCAAAAAGCCAGCCGACAAATGAGTTAATTGCGTCCATAATCTAGCTCCAGAACATGTGAAGGGTTAAGAATCTGAATACAAGTATATACTTGGTAAGCTATAAGAAAAAATGCACTGCTAAAAAGTGTTGATTCAAGGAGAAGCTGCATGCTTGATATCAAATTTGTGCGCGAGAATCCTGACCTCGTAGATAAGTCTTGCGAGTCCAGGCAAAACGCCCATTGGGATCGCGAGAAATTCTTTGAGCTTGACGAGGAGCGCAGAAGCGTAATTGCCGAGGTTGAGTCTCTTCAGGCAGAGCGTAATGCTGTTTCTAAGCAGATTGGCCTTCTTATGCGTGAGGGCAAGAAGGAAGAGGCTGAGGCAGCTAAAGAGCAGGTAGCAGCTAACAAAGACCGCATCGCAGAGCTTGATCAGCGCCGCGGAGAGGTTGAGGAAGAGCTCACCGCCCTTGTTGCAGCTATTCCAAACATTCCTGACGCATCCGTTCCTTATGGCAAGGATGACTCCGATAACCCTGAGGTTCGCAAGTGGGGAGAGCCAACTCAGTTTGATTTTGAGCCAAAAGCACACTGGGATCTTGGCCCTGAGCTTGGCATGATTGATTTTGATCGTGGCGTAAAACTTGCAGGAACTCGCTTCTATCTTCTTGGCGGCATGGGCGCTCGCATGGAGCGTGCGCTTATCAACTTCATGATTGATACACATAACCAGGCAGGCTTCAAAGAGTGGTGGCCACCAGTTATCACAAATCAGGACTCTCTGTTTGGCACTGGTCAGCTCCCTAAGTTTGAAGAAGATCTCTATCACGTACAGCCTGACCTCTACCTCATTCCAACTGCTGAGGTCCAACTCACAAACATCCATCGTGACGAGATTCTGGACGCATCTCAGCTCCCTCTGCTCTATACCGCATTCACCCCATGCTTCCGCGAGGAGGCAGGTTCAGCTGGTCGAGACACCCGTGGCATCATCCGCGTCCACCAGTTTGACAAGGTAGAGATGGTCAAGTTTGCAAAGCCTGAAGACTCCATGAATCAGCTTGAGTCCATGGTTCAGGAAGCCGAGAAGATCCTTCAGCTTCTGGATCTTCCTTATCACGTGGTTACTCTCTGCACTGGTGACATTGGCTTCTCTGCATGCAAGTGCTATGACATTGAAGTTTGGCTCCCAAGCTATAACGCATACAAGGAGATTTCTTCTTGCTCTAACTGCTGGGATTTCCAGGCTCGTCGTGCAAATATCCGCTATAAGGATCCAGCAGAGTTCAAGGGCACCCGTCTGGTTCACACGCTTAACGGCTCTGGTCTGGCAGTTGGCCGTACCATGGCTGCAATTATGGAGAATTATCAGAACGCAGATGGCTCCGTTACCGTACCTGAGGCGCTCCGTCCTTACATGGGTGGCATCGAGGTTATTCGACCAGAATAGTTTCTCTTTTTAATCAAAATTGATTCAATCTTAGAAATGGTCTTCTACTGAATTGTGAAGACCATTTCTTTTATTGATTTATAGAACATATGTTCTATAAATTTGCTATACTGAGATTAGTAAAGGAAGAAAGAGGTGGCTATGAAAGGTCTGGTAGAGGTACAGAAAGAAATTGTATTAAGGCAGTTTGTTCAGGGTAGTGCGGCAAAAATTGGATTTGGTCACAAGGAGTTTTATTCAGAGATCCATATTGCATCAGAGCAACTTGCAACTTTAAGAAAGTGGATTTCAGACCAAGGTAGAGTGGGTTTAAAAGATTTAAGCCCACAAGAGTATCTGGAGGTTATTATGGCAGAAACATGCATGGCTGAGGTAATGGATGAGCTTGATGAAGCCGGTGTTTCTTATCAGTATTTGTATGCAAATTCGTCTGGTGAAGTAGCTTTAAGACCAGGTAGATAATAAAAAAAGAGCTCCCGAAGGAGCTCCTAAGTTCAAGTGGTGCGGCGTATAGGATTCGAACCTATGACGCCCTGATTCGTAGTCAGGTCCTCTATCCAGCTGAGGTAACGCCGCGTGCAAGTAGATAGAATGCCATTTTCCAGTTGAAAATGCAAGACTAATCTTAGAAAAAGTTCTTCTTGGTAAGAAAAAAGCTCGTTGCAGAGATGCAACGAGCAGAAAATTCTGGCGGAGAGCTGGGGATTCGAACCCCAGATGGGCTTGGGGCCCATACTCGCTTAGCAGGCGAGCACCTTCGGCCTCTCGGTCAGCTCTCCAAAATGGGTGCTTGAGAATGATACCCCGAACTGGCGTCACTCACAATAAGACATTTTACAAAACATGTGAAAAATGCTCAACAACCACGTTTTTTCGGTGAGCGCGAAGTACATCCCATGAAAAGCGATTGGCAACTTGTACTGCAGAAAGAGGCTCTTCTTTTTCTGCAAGACCTATGCAATAAGCCAGAAAGCCAAGAATCTCTTCTGGTGTTTTTCCTTGGTCTCTCAGAACACCAAGATCTAGATCGTGATTGCGTTTAGAAAGTCTCCTGCCATCAGGTGCAACCAGTAAGGGGAGGTGAGCATAGATGGGATGAGAAAAACCAAGCACGTCTTGCAAATAAAGCTGTCTGGGAGTAGATGAAAGAAGATCTGATCCTCTAACTACTTCAGTTACGCCCATGTCAGCATCGTCAACTACTACAGCAAGTTGATAGGCAAAGACGCCATCTGCACGCTGGACAATAAAGTCTCCGCATGATTCAGCAAGGTTTTGTGATGTTTGACCATAGACCTTGTCTTCAAACGCGTAGGTCTTATTAGCAACTCGTATGCGAGTTGCTGGAATTTTATGTTTGGAAAGCTCTTCACGCTCGGATTTGCTCAGGTCGCGGCAGGTTCCCGCATAGACATATGCACCATCGCTGGCATGAGGGGCTTGTGCAGCGTGTAAGTCTGCTCGGGAACAAAAGCAAGGATATAAAAGTTTCTGTTGTTTCAATTTCAATAGAGCGTCCTGATAGAGCTCCGCACGCTTGCTTTGGTAATACGGATCTTTGTCCCAAGTTAGTCCCAACCACTGTAAATCATCAAGGAGGAGGGAGGTGTATTGAGGATTATGAGCACGAATATCCAGGTCTTCGATGCGAAGAATAAAGCTGCCATTTTGGGAACGAACGCTGGCCCAAGCCATAAGCGCTGAGAAAACGTTGCCTAGGTGCATCCTTCCAGAAGGTGTGGGCGCAAATCTTCCAACGCAAGAACTCATTCTTAGAAATCTCCCGCATAGATATAGGCAAATCCATAGTCTTTTGTTGATGACTTAATAGCTGCCTTATCTTTACAGGTGAGGCCTTTGTGCTGATAGAAACCAAAGTCGCAATCGTCATCAGTTGCAAGGAAGTAATGCTTAGCTCCTTGCTCTTTCATAAAGTCCAGAACGTAGGAGAAGAGCATGCCCCCAATACCTTGGCTCTTTATAGCGGGGTTAACGCAGAACAGAGTAATTTCCCATTTGGCATCGTTAGTGTTTGTGTTCCAATAATCATGAACAAGATGAGATTCGACATCACCAAAGATCTCGTAGTCCTTAAAGCGAGCTTCACTTAATAGTTTCTTAGCTTTTGCTGTTGTTTCGTTTTCTAACTTCTGCCATTTTTCAAAATCTGCTGGAGTTTCTCCGTTTGAGCAGAAAATAAGACCAAGTATTTGACCATCTTGCTTTGCTACAAAGCGATGAGTAGAAACGCCAATAAAATAGGCGATATCAATAGTTGCAAGTGAGCGACTTTCATCTTTTGATTCATCGCTGTCCAAGTACCAGACACGTTCAACGATTGATATAAGTTCTGATAAGTCAGTATCTTCGAAGGGGACTATGATTGAAGTATCGGCAGACATATGAAATAGTTCCTTTCAGGTGTTTTACAGCGGAAGATTATAGAATAGTTTCAAGTTTGTTTACATCTAGTACGTAGTGTTTCACAGCTGATAGGCTGTAAGTGTTTCTGATAGTAAGTGTCGAACACAAAGGAGCGGCAATGGCTGAGGCCCCTATCAAACGTGCGCTAATTTCGGTAACAGACAAAACAGGTATTGTTGAATTTGCACAAACGCTTACTAAAGAGTTTGGCGTTGAGGTAATTTCAACAGGCGGAACCGCAAAAATCCTCGAAGAGGCTGGTGTGCCTGTAGTTCCTATTGAGTCTTATACCGGATTTCCAGAGATGATGGACGGCCGCGTTAAGACGCTGCATCCTCGTGTTCATGGTGGTCTTTTATGCCGTAGAGACAATCCCGGTCATGTCGCAGACGCAGAGAATAATGGTATTGGCATGATTGACCTGGTCTGCGTTAATCTCTATGAGTTTGAGAAGACTGTAGCTGATCCATCAGTAACTCTTGAAAATGCAATTGAGCATATCGATATCGGTGGGCCTTCAATGCTCCGCTCTGCTGCAAAGAATAATGATTTTGTTACGGTTGTTGTTGATCCGGCAGATTATGGTCGTGTTCTTGATGAGATGCGTGTCCATGACGGTGCAACTACAAGGGCTTCTCGCCAGCAGCTGGCTTTGAAGGTATTTAAGACAACGGCTGCATACGATGGCGCTATTGCCGCATACCTTTCTGATGTTGTTGAAGCAGAGCAGAGTAAATTCCCAGAGACTTTGCTGGTAAAGGCAACAAAAGAACAAGATCTTCGTTACGGAGAAAATCCTCAGCAGTCCGCAGCGTTTTATAAGATGCCTGGAGCTCCTGCACACTCTCTGGCAAACGCTCAGCAGCTTCAGGGTAAGCCCTTGTCTTACAACAATTTGCTTGATACTGATGCAGCCTGGGCTGCTGTTCGCGAGTTTGATGGGCCATCGGTCATTATTTTGAAGCACCAGAATCCTTGTGGATCTGCTACGGCAGAAAATGTTGTTGAGGCATATGATCGAGCATTTGCTTGCGATCCACTTTCTGCATTTGGTGGAATTATTGCAGTAAACAGAGAAGTTCCGCTGGAGCTTGTTGAGCACTTTGCAGACATCAATAAGCAGTTTGTTGAGGTTCTTATTGCACCAAGCTTTACAGAAGAAGCTCTTGAGCGCCTGTCAAAGAGAACAAACCTTCGTGTATTGGCTACGGGTGGAATTGATAGAAGCCGCGAGCTTGAGATGAGAACTGTTGACGGAGGTCTTTTGGTACAAGACCTTGACCACGCAGACGAGGCTGCAGATAGCTTTGAGGTTGTTACTAAGCGCCAACCAACTCCAGAAGAGCTGAGCGATTTGGTATTTGCTTGGAAAGTTTGCAAGACCGTTAAGTCAAATGCAATTTTGGTTGCAAAAGATCAGGCTGGAATTGGTATGGGACCAGGTCAGCCTAATCGTGTTGACGCCGCTCTTCTTGCGTGTGAGCGTGCAGAGGCAGCTTGTGAGCGCATGGGAATTGATTCAAAGAATCTTGTGGCAGCATCTGATGCCTTCTTCCCATTCCGAGATAACGTTGACACACTAGCAGCTCATGGCGTAACGGCTATCATTCAGCCTGGTGGATCAGTCAGAGATGATGAATCTATTGCTGCTTGTGATGAATATGGCATTGCAATGGTGTTTACAGGCAAGCGTCACTTTAGGCACTGATCTGCTAATTCGGGAGTAGCAGTTCATTTAAAAAAGTTGGGGGAGGACACTGTGGACCAGGAAGAGCTAGAAGCAGCTCAGAAGTTTGAGCTTGATAATCCAGAACTTGTTTGTCGTTGGAGACTGGCTGGAGGTGTCCTCCCTCTTGATAACAGGCACTTACGTGCGCTGAGCAAGCGAGTTGTTGCGCAAAAAGAGGTTTCTCCGCACTTGATTGCTTGGGCTAAGCAGCACATTGAGGGAACACTTAAAGAAGGGTCACAAGAGTTTCCAGATGGCGTTCTTATGATTTTGCTTGAGAGCAATGGACAGGCTGCTATGACTGTTGGACCTTACCAGTCTTTGGAAGAGCGTTCTGTTCTGTCTCTTGCGGGACGCGCAAGGATTTCACAGCGAGAAGAGCAGCAAACTCATTGTGCACCAGAGGTGCTTTGGCTGGTAAAAGACGGAAAGCTTATTGCGGGCGTCTCGGAAGGAAGCGTTCGATCGGGAGTCACAAGTTTAGTGTTAGACCTGGCACAGACTCTTCATGAGCCAACAGAGTTTAATCCAGACGTTATTGCCCAGGTATTTGATGGAACCGCCGAATTTGATGAAGCTTTCCTTACTTCAGATGAACATGGAATCGTATGTGCTTCTGATGCTCAAGGCGAGATAGGAGAGCGTTTCTTATTTGGTTACAAGAAACTTTGTGAAATCAAAGCTGCTAAGTAATCAGATAAGTACGATATTTAAGGCTCGTCCAGCAAAGGGTACGCAATGCACGATAAAGTTGTCGCACGTTGAGCGCCTACGTAAAAATCTGTCTGTTTTTCAGACAGATGGCTGCTTGTGTACTTGAATATTTTGTCGATTTACAAAAAACTTGCACTTTAGTGTTATGTTTATTTTGTAATTCCGCAGGTAGAAATTCCTACTTAAAAATAGGTATTTGTCAGCTTGTATTTCTGATTTGTTTCATTGTTTTTTTGCGCAATAATAAAAGCATTATGCGACCGCTGCCGGCCGAACTATGAAACATGTTTCCGTAGTCACCCAGGGTCTACAGCTTTATTTTGGATCGCACAGACGCATACTGTGAGAAATCACAGATTAGGCAAGGAGAGGAAATGGCAAGAAAGTTTAAGTCCATGGACGGTAACAACGCCGCGGCTTACGTGTCGTATGCGTTTACCGAGGTAGCGGGCATTTACCCAATTACCCCATCAAGTCCAATGGCAGACTATGTTGACCAGTGGTCAGCCCAGGGTGTAAAGAACATCTTTGGTACAACCGTCAAGGTTGTCGAGATGCAGTCCGAGGCTGGCGCAGCTGGTGCTGTTCACGGTTCTCTTGGTTCAGGCGCTCTGACCACTACTTACACCGCTTCTCAGGGCCTCTTGCTCATGCTTCCAAACATGTACAAGATTGCCGGCGAGCAGCTTCCTGGTGTTTTCCACGTCAGCGCACGTACCGTTGCAACCCATGCACTGAACATCTTTGGCGATCACTCTGACGTTATGTCCGCTCGCCAGACTGGCTTTGCACTTCTCGCAGAAGGCAACGTCCAGGAGGTTATGGATCTGGCTCCTGTTGCTCACCTCGCAGCAATCAAGGGCAAGGTTCCATTTGTTAACTTCTTCGACGGCTTCCGTACTTCTCACGAGATTCAGAAGGTTGCTGTTTGGGATTACGCTGATCTGGCTGAGATGTGTGATATGGATGCTGTTCAGGCATTCCGCGATCACGCACTGAACCCAGAGCATCCATCAAGCCGTGGTTCCCACGAGAACGGCGATATCTTCTTCCAGCACCGCGAGGCGTGCAACGAGGTTTATAACCAGCTGCCAGCAGTTGTTGAAGACTACATGAACCAGATCAACGCTAAGCTTGGTACTGACTACGGTCTGTTCAATTACTACGGTGCAGAAGACGCCGACCGCGTTGTTATCTGCATGGGTTCCTTCTGCGATACCCTTGAAGAGGTTATCGATTACCTGAACGCTCATGGCGAGAAGGTCGGTCTGGTTAAGGTCCGTCTCTATCGTCCATTCTCTGTAAAGCACTTTGTTGACGTTCTTCCTGAGTCCGTCAAGAAGATTGCTGTTCTCGACCGCACCAAGGAGCCGGGTTCCGTTGGTGAGCCTCTCTACGAAGACGTTGTTTCTTCCCTCTATGAGGCTGGTCGTACAGGCATTAAGGTTGTTGGCGGTCGTTACGGCCTTGGTTCCAAGGACACCCCACCATCATCCGCATTCGCAATCTTCGAGGAGCTCAAGAAGGATGCTCCTCAGCGTGAGTTCACCGTTGGTATTGTCGACGACGTTACTAACCTGTCTCTCCCAGAGGATCCAGAGGCTCCTAACACTGCAGCTGAGGGCACCATTGAGTGCAAGTTCTGGGGTATCGGCGGTGACGGTACCGTTGGTGCTAACAAGAACTCCATTAAGATTATTGGTGACCACACCGATAAATATGTTCAGGCATACTTCCAGTATGACTCCAAGAAGACCGGCGGTATCACCATCAGCCACCTGCGCTTCGGTGATCACAAGATTCGTTCTCCTTACTATGTCACCAAGGCAGACTTTGTTGCATGCCACGTTCCTGCATACATCATCAAGGGCTACAAGATGGTCCGCGACGTCAAGCCTGGCGGTACCTTCCTGGTCAACTGCCAGTGGGATGCAGAGGAGTTTGCACACCACCTGCCAGCAGAGGCAAAGCGCTACATTGCTAAGAACAACATCAATGTTTATCTGATCAACGCAATTGACCTTGCCAAGGAAATTGGTATGGGCAAGCGCACCAACACCATTCTTCAGTCTGCATTCTTTGCTCTTGCAAAGGTTCTTCCAGAGGCAGACGCACTTCAGTACATGAAGGATGCTGCAACTCACTCTTACCTGAAGAAGGGCCAGAACGTCGTTGATATGAACCACAAGGCAATCGACGCTGGTGCTACTGCATTTACTAAGATTGAGATTCCTGCTGATTGGGCTACTGCAGAGGATGCTCCAAGCACAATCACCCTTGAGGGCCGCGAGGCTCTGCTCAAGCAGGTTCGCGACATCATGACTCCAGTCTCTCGTATGGAGGGTGACGCACTGCCTGTTTCCGCATTTAAGAACCACGTTGATGGACAGTTCGAGCTTGGTGCTGCTGCTTATGAGAAGCGTGGCATTGCTGTTGTTGTTCCTGAGTGGAACGTCGAGAAGTGCATCCAGTGTAACCAGTGCGCTTATGTCTGCCCACACGCAGTCATCCGTCCATTCGTCCTTACCGACGAAGAGGTTGCTGCTGCACCAGCACAGTCTCAGTTCAAGGATGCCGTTGGTCCTAAGGCTAAGGGCTACAAGTTTGAGATTGCTATTTCTCAGCTCGACTGCACCGGTTGCTCCAACTGCGTCTACATCTGCCCTGCAGATGCTCTGACCATGAAGCCAATCGAGGAGCAGGAGTCCAAGCAGGAGATCTTTGACTACGCAGTCAACCACGTCTCCGAGAAGACCGAGCTTGTTGCTAACAACGTCAAGGCATCCCAGTTCAAGAAGCCTCTTCTTGAGTTCTCCGGTTCCTGCGCAGGCTGCGCTGAGACCAGCTACGGCCGCCTGGTCACTCAGCTCTTTGGCGATCGTATGTTCATCTCCAACGCAACTGGTTGCTCCTCCATTTGGGGTAACCCAGCTTCCTGCTCACCATTTACTACTGATGCAAACGGCCACGGTCCAGCATGGAACAACTCCCTCTTCGAGGACAACGCAGAGCACGGTATGGGTCTGATGCTTGGTCACCAGGCACAGCAGAAGCGTCTTCTGGAGCTTGCTCAGCAGCTTGTCGACGAGGATGGCGCATCTCAGGACCTCAAGGATGCTGCTAAGGCATGGATTGATTCCGTCAACGACGCAGCTCTCTCCAAGGAAGCTTCTAAGACTTTTGTAGTTGAGCTTGAGAAGTCTGATCTTGCAGCAGCTAAGGAAATCCTTGCTAACAAGAGCTTCCTCACCAAGAAGTCCTTCTGGATCTTCGGTGGCGACGGTTGGGCATACGACATCGGCTTCGGTGGCCTTGACCACGTTCTTGCTTCCGGCGAGGACATCAACGTCTTTGTCTTCGATACTGAGGTTTACTCCAACACCGGTGGTCAGTCCTCTAAGGCTTCCCGTCTTGGCCAGGTTGCACAGTTCGCTGCAGCTGGTAAGGACATCAAGCAGAAGAACCTTGCTGAGATTGCTATGACCTATGGTTACGTCTATGTTGCTCAGGTCTCCATGGGCGCAAACCTCCAGCAGACTCTCAAGGCAATTGCTGAGGCAGAGGCTTATCCAGGACCATCCCTCATCATCGGTTACTCCCCATGTGAGATGCACTCCATCAAGGGTGGCATGGCTCACGCACAGGAGGAGATGAAGAAGGCAGTCGAGACTGGCTACTGGAACCTCTATCGCTTCAACCCATCTGCACCAGCAGGTAAGAAGTTCACGCTTGACTCCAAGGCACCTAAGGGTGGCTACCAGGAGTTCCTGATGAACGAGGCTCGTTACAGCCGACTCACCCGCGAGTTCCCAGAGCACGCAGAGAAGCTCTTCAAGGAGAACGAGGAAGCCGCAATGGCTCGCTACGATCACCTTGTCCGCCTCTCCGAGCTTTACGCTGCAGAGAAGAAGGAGCAGCCTGAGGAGTAAGGTAACTTACTTTCACGTAGCTTCAGCCGAGCCAGGACATCCTGGCTCGGCTTTTTTATGCGACATTTTTGGCGAGAAGCCCTGTGTTCTTCAAGCCCTTCTCGCGAGGTGATAAACTAGAGAGACTTTGCTCACGATGGGAGTTACTGTGGCACAAAAAAAGAGCAGACTATTTCCTGTAGCTTTTCTCGCTGCTAAAGCAACACTTGCAGCACTTAAATTGACTAACCATGAAGGCGGAACGCTGCCAGGCTTTATTGCTGAAGGCATTGATCCTGCATTTTTGGGCGACATTGCTAAGCCAGAGCAGATTGTCTTTATCACTGGTACAAACGGTAAGACAACCACCAATAACCTGCTTAACGATCTTCTCGCCGATAATGGCTACCAGACCGTTACCAACCGCGTTGGTGGCAATATTTCCAGCGGCTTTGCAAGCTCGTTTGCAAAGAACGCCACGTGGAAGGGTACGTCAAAGACTAAGCTTGCAGTTATGGAGTTTGACGAGCTCTCTGGACCTCGCATTTTCCCGTATCTGCAGCCTGATATTTTGTCTGTTACCAATTTGTTCCGCGATACGTTCTCTCGTAGTGCAACGCCAGACTACGTGTTTGACGTTATGGATAAGGGTATTCCTGCTTCAACTCATCTGATTTTGAACGCAGACGACATGATTAGCTGCAGACTTGCTCCTCAGTGCACACATCGTACGTATTACTCCATTGCAAGGCTGGCAGAAGACACCGCAGAGCCAGTGGGCATTGTTTCAGATCTTACTGCCTGCCCCAAATGCGGTGGCAAGCTCAAGTGGGATTATGCACACCTTAGGCATCTTGGCCACGCAACCTGTGAGGAGTGCGGCTATACCAACCCAACTCCTGATTATGAGGTCATTTCAGTAGAGCCGGAGACTGGCAAGTTTGTGGTCAAGGAGCACTGCCACGAGGGTGCACCAACATACGAGTACAAGCTCAACAGCTACTCTATCGTCAACCTCTACAACTTGTTTGTGGCCATTGTAACCGCGCGTGAGATGGGTCTTGCGCCTGCAACTATCGCAGCATCTTTGCAACGCGTTAACATTGCTTCCTCCAGGTATAACGAGATTGACTACAACGGTCGTCGTCTTATTAGCATGGCTTCTAAGGGCGAGAATGACACGGCAACCTCAGTCACCATCGATATCCTTCGCAAACAGCCAGGTGACAAAGCAATTATCATCATGATTGCTGATGCGTACATGGCAAAAGCAAAAGACCAGACAGAGTATATTGGCTGGTACTACCAGACTGACTTTGAGTTCCTGCAAGATCCAAGCGTTAAGCAGGTCATTATTTACGGCGACACTTCACTTGATCTGCAGCTTAGACTCAGACTTGCCGGTATTGATCCAGCTAAAACTTTTGTGGCAAGCTCTCCTGAAGAGACCGCTGACCTGGTTGACCTTAACGCTTGTCAGCACGTTTTCTATGCACACGGCCTCTATAACGGTGGCATTGCTGACATCAGCAGAAACCGTATCATTGAGCGCTTGAAACAGATGGAGGCCTCCCATGAGTAATCCAGCAACTAAGATTGAGATTCTTTACCCAGAGTACGGTAATCAGGGTGGAGACAACGGAAATGCTCTCTACCTGGAGGCCTGCCTTCCAAAAGAGAACTTTGTGTACACCTCTCACGCCGCAACACCTTACTTTGTGGAGCATACGCCATCGGCAATCATCATGGGTGGCATGACAGAAGCCCAGCAAGAGCTTATTATTTCTCGCCTTATGCCTTACAAGGACAGGCTTGCAGAGCTGGCTGATCAGGGCGTTCCTATGCTGTTTGCGGGCAACGCTTCAGAGCTTTTTGGCGAGAAAATCGTTAATCCTGACGGCTCTGAAATTGAGGCTCTGGGCCTCTTCAAGTTTACGACCACTCGCTATATGCCCCAGCGCTTCCACGATGTCCAGGTGGGAGAGTTTGATCCTGGCAATGGCAAAGAGCCTTTTGTTGTCGTTGGCTTTAAGATGCAGTTCACGCTCACCGAGGGAGATAATTCTAACTGCTACTTCCTTAAAAATAAGGTAGGTTTTGGCATCAATAAAGAAAGCAAGCTGGAAGGTTTCCGTCGCAAGAACGCTATTGCCACCTGGCTGATTGGTCCTCTCCTTCCTTTGAATCCTTATCTCACACGCTGGATTTTGGATATGGCAGGCGAGGAAGACACTCCTCTTGCTTTTGAGGAAGAGGCTGTTGCCGCATATCAAAAGCATGCTCGTGAGATGGTCTATCCAGGAATGCACCTGCATTACTAAATGTATGTCTGCGCTGCTCATTTGCTCATATATACATTTCGTCGTATCATGAACTAAATTTTTAGAGTTAACAAGGGGATTGTTTTGCCACAGGTTTCTTCAGCTTATGCAACAAAACAGCGCGCTCAGCGCCTTGCACGTATTGGTATTATTGCTGCCCTTTATGCAGCGCTTACACTTGCAGCTCTTCTTTTCTTGGGCGGTCTTGCTTGGGGTCCTGTGCAGTTCCGCATTTCTGAGGCGGTTGTGGTTATTGCACTCTTTACCGCTGACGCAATTCCAGGACTGACGCTTGGCTGCGTTATTGCCAACCTTGCAAATATGGTCATTTCTGGCACAGGAGCTTTGGGATTGTTAGACGTAGTCTTTGGTTCTCTGGCAACTGCTCTTGGTGCATGGTTTACCTGGAAGAACAGGAAGAACGTACCGCTTGCGCTTCTGGGGCCAGTGCTTGCAAATGCCGTTATTGTGTCTGCATATCTTCCCATTTTGCTTCAGGGATTGGGATTCTACACAATCCCATTTACCACCATTGAACTTGATGGATCGTATCCTCTTATGTTCTTGTTTGGTTTTATCACCACAGGACTCGGAGAGGCTGTTGTTCTCTATGTGCTAGGAGCTCCTTTGGCTCGTGCGCTTAAGCATTCGCCTTTGCCGCAGCAGCTTGCTTCTGAGGATTCTGCTGCAGAACCAGTCGAGAACTAGACAGCCATGCAAAGACTTGCTCAGTACATACATAGATCAACCAGGATAGTCCTGATTATTCTTGCCTGTGTATTGCTGGGCTTGCTTTCCTGGAGCGTCATGGCAGACAACCTGTTTGCCGCTCTTGTTGCGGGCGGAGGACTTGCCACGGTCATTGTTCTTGGTGGCACTACCCAGCCTGGTAATGAGCACGCCAGGTCTCAAGCAACAGAGCGAACACTTGAGGTTGCCTCTAAGACGCTCAAGACCTTACGCGGTGGATTGTCACAAGAAACAGCGCCAACCATCTGCACGTTATTGCTTTCAGAAACCTCTGCTGCTGCTATCTCTATTACTGATACAGAGTATGTATTGGGTTTTGAAGGAGACATTGCAACCACCCATATGCCTGGTTCAAAGGTAGTTGGCCCTGCCACTGAGGTTCTGGAAAGCGGCCGCATGGAGACGTTTGTCTCGGTAGATAGCCGTCAGCAGGTGCTGCAAAGACGAGGTGGCTTTGGTAATGGCGGCAGCTCTTTTGGCATTATTGTTCCGCTTATTGTTCAAGATCGCACGGTTGGCACAATTAAACTCTATTATCGTCGCGGTATTGAAATTGATCGCACGCAGCTGGCAATCGCAGAGGGTTTGGGCGAGCTTCTCTCCACACAGCTTTCCTCGTATGAGCTTGATCGCCAAGCAGAGCTAACCGCTCGGGCCGAGGTTAAGGCCTTGCAGGCACAGATTAATCCGCATTTCTTGTTCAACACGCTCAATACCATTGCATCTCTTACGCGTACAAACCCCAATAAGGCGCGAGACCTGCTTCGCGAGTTCTCTGTGTTTTATCGCCGTACGCTTGAGAGCTCTCAAGGTGCGCTCATTCCGCTTTCTCAGGAATTGACACAAACGCGCAGGTATTTGACAATTGAGAAGGCGCGTTTTGGAGAAGAACGTATTCAAGAGTCTGAGCATGTCGATGAGGGATGCGAAGATATTCAGGTACCGTCTTTTTTGATTCAGCCTATTGTCGAGAATGCCGTGAGGCACGCTATGAAAGATGAAGGCGCCCTCCATATTGACATCCACGTCACACGCGATGATGATGATATTCTTATATCTGTTGCTGATGATGGTCTTGGAATGGATGAAGAGACTGTTTCTCGCTTACTTAATGGTCAAGGTCCTACCCCGCAGGATTCTTCGGGGAGAAATAGGGGCACGGGTATTGCCATTAAGAACGTAGCTGAGCGAGTTGAGCGCTTCTACGCCGTTGGCTCTGGCATGGAAATCATGTCTAAACCAGGGCAGGGTACGTGCGTGACACTCAAGCTTGCAGGTGCGGCACTGCAGGCAACAGCATAAAATAGTATCGGTTTTTGCTTAACGCTGCGTTAGGCCGTTGGGAGTGAATGACATGCGCGCCATGATTGTTGATGACGAGGCTCCAGCCCGTTCTGAACTCAAGTTCTTGCTTGAGGAGACCGGACGTCTCGAGGAAATCATTGAAGCCACAAGTGCAAGGGATGCTGTCGAGAAACTCATGGAGTCTCGCGTTGAGGTCTTGTTCCTGGATATCTCTATGCCTAAGACAAATGGAATGCAGCTTGCAGAGGCTCTTCACAAGTTGAAGAACCCTCCTCAGATTGTGTTTGTCACTGCATATAGCGAGTACGCACTAGACGCCTTTGGCGTTAATGCCGTTGATTACCTGATGAAGCCCGTTGAGACCGAGCGCCTTGAGCAGGCCCTTGATAAGGTTGAAGAGCGTCTGCGTCCTCAGTCTCCTATGGCAACTATTGAGCGTATTCCTGTCATTAAGAGCGGCAGCAAAGTTCTTGTTCCTATTGATCAGATTCGCTTCATTGAGGCAAAAGACGATTACTCCTGCATCTACACGGAAGATGACCGTTTCTTGTCTACTATTTCTCTGCAAAAACTTGAAGAGCGCCTTGCTCCGCACGGATTCTTCCGCATTCATCGTAGCTTTATCGTGAATCTTGAGTATGTTGACGATGTTGAGGTTATCTCTGCTGGTATCCTACAGTTGACTATTCAGGGATTTGAGGAGCGTCACATTTCGGTTTCTCGCCGTCGTGTGGTTGCACTCAAGCGAGCACTGGGACTGTAGAAGCTCAAAGGGTTTCTCGCCAGAGGCTTAAAAGCGCACGTAGGAGTTTGGTATGGCACTTGTAAGGTTTGATGTAATTTCAGATACGCATGGGTATTTGTCATCTGAGTTGCTTGAAACTCTGCAGGGCGCCAACTACATTGTGCATGCAGGGGATATCACTTCAAACGCTGATTATCAGACGCTCCAGAAGATTGCTCCGGTAAAGCTCTGCCTGGGCAATAATGACTTTTGCTACAACTATGGCCCCATGGTAAAGAAAAAGATTATTTTCTTTGCGGCCGGTTTAAAGTGGCAGGTATGCCATTATCGCGAGAGGCTTGACCTGGTTAAATGCAACATTGCTATCTGTGGTCACACGCATAAGCCTTTTGTACAGCGCGACGAGTGGACCAACACGCTTGTAATGAATCCAGGAAGTCCTACGTATCCTCGCGGTCGCGAGGGCGCAACTATGGGACGCATTATTGTTGATGAAGAATCGGCCCAGGTGGTCAGCGCAGAGATTATTAGTCTGTCTTCGCTTGAGGTACTTTCTTCTTGTAAATAAGCGATGGAATCATCAGCTTGGTAAAAAGCACTAGCCATACAAGGGCAAGCGAGAAACCACCAATGACGTCGGTAGCGTAGTGCACACCCAGATAAATTCTACTGACGCCAATCATAATGATGACACCTGAGAACAGGCCACACCAAATCCAACGCTGTAGCTTGTCTTTCTCGTAATGCCAGACAAGCCAAATGAGTAGGCCATAAAAAGCCATCGAGAACATCGAGTGGCCCGACGGGAAGCTGTAGCCAGTTTCAACAACCAGTCTAAAGCCATCTGGGCGTGGACGTTGGACAATTGCCTTAAAGATAAGGTCTACAACAACAACGCCACCCAGATTAATAAAGGCAAGCCTGCCGACACTTGGCCCTGGTGCAAAAGCAGCAACCACAATAAGCATGACAATAACGGTGACGGGGCTTGCAAGTCCAGAGAACCCTTCCATAATCTCTGTGAGAAGAGGAGTCCTGAGGTGGACAACAAAAAGCCTGTAGGCAAAGTGATCAATGCCAATGACGTCGCCTTCAGAAACGTCAATCAACAGAAAAATAAAAATTGCTGATGAGACAAGCAGAATGATGGTAGAAAGGCTAGAACGCAGACGCTGTAAAAAAAGGCGCTTGCGAACTCCTGTTAAAAGTCCTGTCTTTTGAGCATCAAGGCTTTTATCGGCCATTAGTTCTCCTTGTAACAAAAAGGCGGCACGCCGATAGACGTACCGCCGCTTAGTTCAATGATAAGCCAGCGCAGCCGCGTGGCACACAAGAACTTACAGGTTAGCGTTGAGCTCAGAAACGAGGTCAGCCTTAGGAAGGTTGCCAACCATGGTGTGAACAGGCTCACCGTTCTTGAAGAGGATGAGAGTAGGGATGGAGACGATGCGGAAACGAGTTGCAAGATCTGCCTCGTCATCAACGTTTACCTTGTAAACGTCAAGCTTGTCTGCCATCTCATTGCCAACCTCCTCGACAACTGGACCAAGAGCACGGCAAGGACCGCACCAAGATGCCCAGAAATCAACAAGAACAGGCTTGTCTGCGTTTGCAAGAACAGAATCGAACTCTGCAGTAGTAAGCTGCTGTGCCATAACGAACCTCCAGTTACACACGGCCTTTAGGCCATTTAATTTCAAGCACTTAGCAAACTTATCCCCAAATTAGAAAAGTGTATACACATAACTTTATAGACTTGCTCAAATTGTGAATTACGTGCATAGTTGGCATATAAGAAAGAGGTGCGCATGCCAAGCGAAAGATCTATGCGAAAAGAAGCCTACATGGCAAAAACAACGCACGAGTTTGGAGATTTTGCTGCTCAGGGGGTGTGTATGGCAGGCAATGCTTTTGCATCGGTTTTGTTAGTAAAAGGGCAAGAAGACTTTGGAGAAGAAGAGCTTTCTGCACTTAAAGCTTCTTTAGAGCATTTAGGCTATGCACCTGAGGCATGGGCTACCTTGCTTACCACAACAAAAACAGGCGATCCCATAAATCCAGAGCTCGTTAGGCAGGCGATAAGTGCTTTTAGCCCCGACACGGTGCTCCTGGTAAATGATGCAGCAGTTGCATCAGTGCGTGAAGCATACGCAGAAGAGCTTGAACAGCTTACAACTGATGCCGAGAAGACCTTCTCGCCCCGTGTTCTTGTTCGTGTGTGTGGAATGCGCATGGTAAATCTTGATAACTTTGCCGGAGCACTCGAGGACCCTCGTCAGAAGCAGTTACGCTGGGCTGCTATTAAACAAGTTCCACCTTTGGGAGAACCTTATTAGTAACGATTTGTCGTATTTTTTACGAAAAACGACATTGTGGCGTTTCATGAGCGTTGCGAAGATTATCCTTGAGATAGTCAAAAGAAGGAGACTGGTATGGCATCACCTACAGCACCACATATTTTGCCTACTGACGCAACACAGACTAAAGCTTGGCAAGCACTTACAGAGCATTACGCCAGCTTAAAAGATACTAAGGCTACGCTGAAGAACTGGTTTGCAGAAGACCCTCAGCGTGTCCAGAATCTTACGTTTGAGCTAGATCAGTTCCATATTGATCTTTCCAAAAACCTTGCCACGCAAGAGACACTTAATCTTCTGTGTGACCTTGCTAAAGAGGTTAAGCTTGAAGAGCGTAGAGACGCTATGTATGCCGGCATGCACATCAATACTACTGAAGACCGAGCAGTTCTTCATACAGCACTTCGTCGTCCCGCATCTGAGGCTGGCACGCTTATTGTTGATGGTCAAGACGTTGTCGCTGACGTTCATCAGACGCTGAACAAGATGTATGCCTTCTGCGATCGAGTTCGCTCGGGAGAGTGGAAGGGCGTTTCTGGCAAGCCTATCAAGACGGTTGTAAGCATTGGTATTGGCGGCTCTGACCTTGGTCCTGTTATGGTCTACGAGGCCCTAAAGCCTTTTGCAGACGCTGGTATTACTGCTCGCTTTGTCTCCAACATTGACCCTGTTGACCTTGGCGAGAAAACCGAGGATCTTGATCCAGAAACAACACTCTTCGTTATTGTTTCCAAGACCTTTACTACGCTTGAGACTCTTACCAATGCCCGTTGTGCTCGCACATGGCTTTTGGAAAAGCTTGCTGAGCAGGGCGTTATTGATGGCTCTGATTCTCAGAATGCAGAGGCTATTCGCAAGCATTTTGTTGCTGTCTCCACTGCACTTGATCTGGTAGAAGACTTTGGCATTGACCCAGAGAATGCCTTTGGTTTCTGGAACTGGGTTGGCGGCCGTTATTCGGTTGATTCTGCAGTTGGTCTTGTGCTGGCTATCGTTTTTGGTCCACAGCGCTTTGCAGAATTCCTCAGTGGCTTTAATACAGTTGATGAATACTTCAAGAACACTCCATTGATGCAAAATGTTGTTGCTCTCATGGGTCTCTTAAACGTTTGGTACGTTAATTTCTTTGGCGCAGCATCTCACGCCGTTCTTCCATATAGTCAGTACCTGCATAGATTCCCTGCATATCTCCAGCAGCTCACCATGGAATCCAACGGTAAGTCTACTCGTTGGGATGGTACTACTGTTACCTCTAACACAGGTGAGATTTTCTGGGGAGAGGCTGGTACCAATGGTCAGCATGCTTTCTACCAGCTTATTCACCAGGGAACTCAGATTATTCCTGCTGATTTTATTGCGTTTGCAAATACTGCTTTTGCTACAAAAGATGCAGACCTAGACGTCCACGAGCTCTTCCTCTCCAATTTCTTTGCGCAGACTAAAGCGCTTGCTTTTGGTAAGACTGCTGATGAGGTCCGTGCTGAGGGAACACCAGAGTGGATGGTTTCTGCACGCGTCTTTGAAGGAAATAGGCCAACTACTTCTATCTTTGGAAAAGAGCTTAATCCTCGTGCTATCGGTACGCTTATTGCACTCTACGAGCACATTACCTTTGTTGAAGGTGTTGTGTGGGGCATTGATTCTTTTGATCAGTGGGGCGTAGAGCTTGGTAAACAGCTTGCAAAGCAGATTTTCCCTGCAATTCATAACGACGAAGAGTTGGCAAAACAAGACGCTTCAACTCAGTCCCTTGTTGATTTCTACCGCAGAAACAGAACATAACACGTTACATAACATAAAATTATTTTTTATTTCATGTTAAGAAGGTCATCTTGTATGGCCTTCTTTCTTACTTTTAGAAATGTATTTCGAGGAGTGCTGAGCGGACATTTCTTTATCTAATATATGTAATATTGCTACTTTTATGTTCATATATGCTTAGAATTTCTACATATTTATTTATGCTGTTAGAACACCTGTTCATCTAAAAGAAACTGAATCAATTGAATTTTTTAAATATAATTTAAAAAATAATACATCAAGAATATTAAAAATTTGCGAATGCCAATAGCGCATGTATGCCTTTGTGTTATAACGGCTAGGCAAGTGACACCTGGCTTGGAATGTAAGTTTTGATGCATAACAATTTACATAACAGGTTGGAAATTTTGTATTGGCGTAGTACGGCTGCGATACAGCCGAAGTACAGCCACAGTGGTGATGTCTGGAATGGAGCAGTAATGAAGTACCTTTTGCTCGTAAGTCATGGAACGTTTGCACCAGGTCTGCATAGCGTAATGGACATGCTGATGGGACCCAGAGAAAACATCTTGAGCTACAGCATGGAAGATGGCGTGGGCGCAGCTGAATATAGAGAGAATTTGTCAAAAATTCTTGAGCCTCTGACTGCTGACGACGAAGTTGTCGTTCTTGGCGACATCATCGGTGGTTCTCCACTTACTAATGCGCTTGATCTTCTCGCCAAAAAAGGCCTGCTTTCTCATACCGTGGCTTTTAGTGGTGCCAATCTTCCCATGGCAATTGGTGCTTTGATGGCAATCGATGATGGCCTAAGTGGTGAAGCTCTTGTGTCATCAATCCTGAACGAAGGAAAAAATGGCGTTAATCAGATCGTCTTAGCTCTTGAAGACGATGACGAGGAAGACCTTTAGTAATTACTGCAAGTACGCGTAGCTGCTTGCGTAAGAAATATGTTAGGAGAAAACATGATTTCATTTGTTCGTGTTGATGACCGCATGATTCATGGTCAGACAGTCACTCGTTGGGCCCTTGAGGTTCCTTGTGACGGAATCATTGCAGTTAATGATGCGGCTGCATCAAATCCTGTCCTTAAGTCTGCTTACAAGTCAGCAGCACCTGACAAGAAAGTATTTGTTTGGACATTTGATCACTTCAAAGAGAGCGCTCAGAAGGTTCTAGACAGCGATTCTCGTTATTTTCTTATTACTAAAAACCCAGTTGACATGAAGAAAATTCTTGTTGACTTTGGTTTTAAGCCAGGAATTAACACGGTCATTATCGGTCCTGGTAATGACCGTCCTGGTGCGGTAAAGCTGGGCAACAACCAGTCCTTTACTCAAGAAGAGGGACAGGCATTTGAGGATATAACCAAAGCTGGTTATACCGTTCAATTTGCTCTTCTTAAAGAAAAGGCAATTGGTGAGTGGCCTAAATTCCGCGAGAAGTTTGACGTAAAGTAGTATTCGGAAGGCGATTTTTATGGCAATTAATGCGTTTCAAGCTGCCCTTTTGGGTTTGTTTGCATGCCTTGCGTCACTACCTGGCATGGCTGGTACTACCGTAGGTAACTATACCCTCGGTCGTCCACTTGTTGCAGGTCTTGTCGTTGGTGTCATTCTTGGCGACGTCCAGACTGGCATTATTGTTGGTGCAGCAATCCAGTTGGTCTACATTGCACTCGTAACACCTGGCGGAACTGTTTCCGCTGACGTTCGTGCAGTTTCCTACATTGGTATTCCTCTAGCAATTCTTGCAATCAAGGCTTATGGTCTTGATCCAAGCTCTGTTGAGGCTGCATCTCAGGCAGCTGCTATTGGCGCAGCTGTTGGTACTCTTGGTACCGTCTTGTTCTACGGCACCGCTACCATGAACCTTGTATGGCAGGGTATTGGCTGGCGTGCAATGGAGAGCAAAGAGTGGGGTCGTATTAAGAAGACCATTCCAATGGTTGACTTTGTATTCCCTTGGGTTTCTCACATTCTTTTCTCGTTCATTCCAACATTCTTCATTTGCATGGCTGGCGAGAGCATGGTTGGCATCATGAAGGAATACCTTCCTATGAACGGTATCCCAATGATGACCCTCTTCACCGTTGGTACCCTTCTTCCTACCGTTGGTGTTGCAATTTTGTGCAAGCAGGTTATTACTAAGCCTCTTGATTGGGTAACTTTTGCCTTTGGCTTTATCCTTGCTGGCGCACTTGGCCTGAACCTCATTGTCTCTGCAGTCGTAGCAGTCTTCTTTGCTGTTCTTAACTATCAGCTTCAGCAGGCAAAGAATGTTCGTTTGGCTGCTGCAACATCAGGCAATGTAAGCGCAGACGATGAAGAAGAGGAGGATATTTAATCATGGCTGAAAAGAAAACCATTTCTCAGAAAGCACGCAATAAGTCTTTCTTGAGCTGGATTTACGGCAATCTTACCTGCTTCTCTCAGGAGCACATGCAGACATTTGGTTACCTTGCATCCATGCTTCCAATCGTTGACGAGCTTTACGATACTGATGACCAAAAGGTTGAGGCACTTTCTACCTATACAACCTTCTTTAATACCGAGCCACAGATTGGTTCTATGGTTGTTGGCTTGACCGCTTCTCTTGAAGAGGCTCGCGCAAACGGCGAGGCAATCGACGACGAGACCATCAATGGTCTTCGCGCTGGTCTTATGGGCCCTCTTGCTGGTCTTGGTGACTCCATTATCGTTGGTACTTTTATTCCAATTCTTCTTGGAATTGCACTTGGCCTTTCTAAGGGCGGCTCCGTTCTTGGCCCACTGTTCTATGTTGTGGTCTGGAACCTCATTATGTACTTCGGCATGAAGTTTGCTTACGACCAGGGCTATAGCCTGGGCTCTTCTGCTGTTGAGGCACTTGTTGGTCCTGAGTCCGAGGCTCTCCGTAGCTCCATTGTTATGATTGGTACTATGGTCATTGGCTCTGTTGCTGCTACATGGATTAACGTCACAACTTCTCTGAATATTGCTGGTGTTGACATTCAGACAACACTTAATGGCATCTTCCCTAAGGTATTGAACCTTCTGTTTGTATACCTTTGCTGGTGGTTGATGACTAAGAAGAAGCTCAGCCCAACGGTTGTTATGCTTATTCTTGTTGTTGTAGCACTTGTTGGCGTTGTTATTGGCGTCTTCAACCCAGGTCTGTCTTACTAATTTTTTGCGCAAAATCCTGTCTGGCGCAGAAAAGACAAACGTAATAAAGTGGCATCGTCATACGGCGATGCCACTTTTGATTGAGAGTTTTTATGAGCAAGAAAAACTATGTAGGAGCAGCTTCTCATTCACACGAGGATAACCCTTTGGTTGTCGAGGCTCGTATGCAGACAAAAGCTCTTGGAACACTAAGCGTTTATAGAAGAGCCGCTTATTCTGGCATCGCAATTGGAGCATGGCTTATATATCTCAGCGTGTACGGGAGTCTCTCTACAAGTTCTATGGCAACGGCTGTGCTCGTGGGCGGCATAGTTCTTCTCGTCATATCTGTTCCTATAGCTGGAATTTTGTATGTAGGTATCTCAAGAGGAAAAAAGAACGTCGAGAAGATCATCAAAGCAATTGAAAAAAATTCGTCAAAAAACGCATAAGCGATATTTGACTTGTGCAAAGATTACTCTAATAGGGTAGAGTATCTACAGCGCATTGAGCGGGTGCGGATGACGTGACACCTCGAACCTGGTCAGGATCGGGAGATAGCAGCCATAAGGGGTCACTTGCGGGCATCCGTTCCCACTCAATGCGCTTTTATTAGGCGTTGACTATGCTTGCCGCGACATTGGTCACGACGATTGGACTTCGATGGGTTTTGTAAACTACATCATTGAGCTGCTTAGAGATCCTCGCGCATTTATTGCTTCAATGATTGCCACTGGTCCTCTCGCTGCGTACGGCTTTGTTTTTCTGATTGTTTTTATTGAGACCGGCGTAGTCTTTTTCCCATTTTTACCAGGTGATTCTCTGCTTTTTGCAGCAGGATTTTTTGCTCACAACGGTGGTTTTAATATTGTTTTTTTGCTTGTTATTACGTGGGCTGCTGCAATTCTTGGTGATCAGATGAACTTCATGATTGGCCATTTCTTTGGTCAAAAAATTATTGCTTCTGGAAAGGTCAAGGCACTTACTCCAGAGCATCTTGAGAAGACTCAGAAGTTTCTGAATAAACACGGTCATCTTGCAATTTTCTTAGGTCGCTTCTTCCCCTTTATCCGCACGTTCGTGCCTTTTATTGCTGGTATGGGCGGTATGCACTGGCACAACTTTGGCATTTATAACATCTTGGGTGGTCTAACCTGGTCCACGATGTTTGTACTTCTCGGCTATTTCTTTGGTGGCATTCCTGTAGTTCAGGAGCACTTTGAGCTGCTGATTGTGGGTATTGTTGCCGTTTCAATTATTCCAACAGTTGTTGGCCTTATCCGTGGCCGTATGAGCAAGGGCGAGAAAAACAACGAAGAAGTCACAGATACAAACGAAGACGAGGCTTAGTAACAAGCTTTCGCACTTTTCGTAATTTGATGATAGAAATCCCGTCAGGAACGACTCGGCCTGACGGGATTATTTTTACTCTTTAGAGAGCTGATAGGTATCAGTAAAGGTAACTGTCTGACCATTTTCTGTGTAAGTGGAAATAAGCTGAGCCACAACGCTTCTGTTGGCACTATCAAAAGTGACCTTCAATTGTGGCTTTTGAGGTGTGGCGAGAGCCGCATTAGAAGCAGAATGAGCATCCAGGTTTGCATTGGTTACATCGACCGTTCCAGAAACCTGAATTTGTTCTCCGATAGTTCCTGAAGTTGCAAGAGAGACAGAAGCGTTTTTGAACTCAGTATCACCGGGATACCAACGATACGAGGTGTTGAGTGCTCCATGGTTGTGCACAACACCCCCTGCGGTTGCCGTAAGCACGAGCTGATCGCGAGAAAAACCTGCAGCCGTTACCGTCAACGTTAAAGGATTGGTTCGACCAGCATAGCAAGGGCTTCCGCTGCTTGCTTCGCAGCTGACAAAGGAACCCTTCCACGTTCCTACGAGTCCGCTGTAGTCGTACTTAAGTCCTGCCGAGGGGTTGGCTGTGTCCAACGCCCAGGTACCCGTAGAAGCATCAAAGGTAAATGAGGCGGTAATTTCGCAGGTGAGCGAACCAAAGAAGGTTGGTGAAACACCCGACATTCTTACCCAGCAGGTTTGCTGTTCACGGTCAAAGCCCGCATCAAGAACGGTGAAGGTTGCGCTAGAGAACTGCGAGCTATAAGAAATAGCTTCGTTAGGATTTTTCTCATCAAGTTTTGCTAGCACATCGCCAATAGCGTCAAGGACTTTTGTGGTGGAAACGCCCGAAGTTGCCTGGTAGGTAACAGATTGTGATTCTTCGTCACCGATAGCGTTCCAGCCCTGGGTATTTGCGTATCCAAGTTTGGTCATCTTTGTAGCAGCAATTGCATTACCTGTATAGGTAAGGCGTACGACAGAGTTGGCGTAGCCCGTCGCACCAAACTGCGCGGCATCACTTGAGATTGCCGTGGTACTTCTTGTGCGAGACACAACTTCAATGCCCGTAAGGAGTAAGGACTCATCAGCATCATATTCACCAGGAGTCCAGGCTGGTGCCTCAACGCGTGTGCGCGCATCAGCAATAACAGTATCAGTTGAAGGAACGTTGCTCACGCGAATAAAGAACACGATAACTGCAGATAAAAGAGCAAGACTTAAAAGAGCAAGAATGCCAGAAAGCAGGCTGTAGCGGCGTACAAACCTAAACAGCGCACGACGCCTGCTGCGAAGATAGCTTGAGAACGTATCAGCAACATCTTTTATAGACGTTGCGTCATCGTCAGAGGTTGCATTACTCGTGTCAGCAGCATTTTTGACAGAAGCTTCAGTAGCTTTGGCCTCTGCATGTTCGTGAGTGTTCTCTTCAAGCTCTTTGAGGCGAGCTTCTACAGCAGAAAGGTCCTGTGTCAGAGCTGCATCGTTTACGATTTTCTCCAGGTCAGTGGTGCTATCTGCGTCGTTTTCAGGAGAGCTCTCATCCGAAGCAGAGTAAGTCTCATCCTCTTCACCATCTTCGTCTAGACCAGGAAAGATAGGGCTGACAATTTCCATGATGTAGTCTTCATCAGCAGCGGCCATATCGGCAGCAATAGGGTCGGTGACCTCTTCAAGCTCGTCGGTCTTCTCGCCAGCGGTGTCAACTGCCTCAGCAGCCTGGGCATCAAGAGTCTTCTGATCAGAAGAGGTGTCCTCTGCAGCAGGTGTGTTATCTGGTTGTGAAGTTTTGTTCTTAGAAGTCATAGCGCCTCATTACCGTCTAAACCTGCTGTAATTTTCTCACAATTATGTAACTTGTGTACCCTCATCCTGTGCAGATAGGGAGGTATCGGTTTAAAAACCGCCTAGTGGTGGTACACTTCTTTAGTTGAATTCTCACCTCGCAAGCAGCTTTGCAACAGTTTGGCCGCATGTCAATGAGCCAAGCGCGCACGAGGCACTTATCTTAGGAGCAAGAATGCGTGACAAGCTAGAAAAAATCGTCGAGGCCTATGCTGAGCTTGAGCAAAAGCTTGCAGACCCAGCTGTTGTCTCTGATCCAAAAGAGTATGCTCGCGTGGCAAAAGAGCACTCTAATCAGGCAGATTTGGTTGCTCACGCCAACAAGTACATCACTGCCCTTGATGACATCGAGGCTGCAAAAGAGCTTCTCAACGCTACTTCTGATCCAGAAGAAAAAGAGATGCTGCAGGAAGACATTGCTGCTAATGAAGAGATGCTCCCTCAGCTTGAGGATGAGATCAAGGTCATGCTGATTCCAGGCGATCCAAATGACGAGAAGGACACTATCGTTGAGATTCGCGCTGGTGTTGGCGGCGATGAGGCAGCAATCTTTGCAGGCGACCTCTTCAAGATGTATGAGCGCTTTGCTGAGGCTCGTGGTTGGAAGACAGAGATCCTGTCCAGCTCTCCTTCTGAGGCTGGCGGCTTTAAGACTATTGAGTTTAAGGTCACGGGCGATAAGGTCTATTCAGTTATGAAGTATGAATCCGGCGTTCATCGTGTTCAGCGCGTTCCTAAGACTGAGTCTCAGGGCCGCATTCAGACCTCTACCGCAACCGTTGCAGTTCTCCCAGAGGCTGACGAGATTGATATTCAGATCAACCAGGAAGACCTGCGCATTGATACCTACTGCGCATCCGGCCCTGGCGGTCAGTGCGTTAACACCACCTATTCTGCAGTTCGTATTACTCACCTGCCAACAAATACCGTTGTTCAGTCTCAGGATCAGCGTTCTCAGATTCAGAACCGCGAGGTCTGTATGCAGATGCTTCGTGCCCGTCTTTATGAGATGGAGCTTGAGCGTCAGCAAGCTGAGCAGGGCGCAGAGCGTCTTTCCCAGATTGGTCATGGCGCACGTTCCGAGAAGATCCGCACGTACAACCAGCCACAGGACCGCGTAACCGACCACCGCGTTGGTTTTAACGGCACCTACAATGGCGTTCTTCTTGGCGATACGCTGCCATCCGTTATTGAGGCTCTTGCTGCAGCAGAGCGTGCCGAGAAACTCGCTCAGGCTGTTTAAGGTGCAAACTTCATGACAGATGAAGTTTGGACAATCCAGAAAATTTTGACGTGGACTACTCAGCACTTGGAAAAGAAGGGTGATGAGCATCCACGTCTTTCTGCAGAATGGCTTTTGTCTGCGGTGACAGGCCTTTCTCGCGTTCAGCTCTACACCAACTTTGACAAGCCGCTTTCTGCGGATGAGCGCGCTCGTATGCGCGAGGCAATTAAGCGCCGCGCAGACGGCGAGCCGCTTCAGTACGTGACGGGCGAGATGCCCTTTAGGCACCTGGTACTTACGTGCGAGCCAGGCGTGCTTATTCCACGACCAGAGACAGAAGTGCTGGTAGATGTTGCGCTCGAAGGCGTTGACGCGGCAACTCCAAACGCCGACGGAGAAGTGTGTGTGCTTGAGGTTGGCGTTGGAACGGGCTGCATATCGCTCTCTATTGCCACTGAGCGCCCACAGACACACGTCTACGCCACGGATCTTTCTCCTAAGGCAATTGCGCTGGCAACTCGCAACAGAGACGCCTTGGACCTCCAGGAGCGTGTAGAGCTCATTGAGTGCGACTTGGTAGAAGGCGTGCCTGCAGAGCTTGCACAGTCCTTCTCGATATTGGTATCTAATCCGCCTTACATTCCTACAAGCGTGCTTGAGCAGGAAGTTCCTGCTGAGGTCAAGGGCTTTGAGCCTGAGCTGGCGCTTGACGGGGGAGAGGACGGCCTGGACGTCTACAGGAGGTTGCTTGAGGCGGCTCCTCGTATGCTTTTGCCTGGAGGAATGCTTTGTGTTGAGCTCTACGAGGGGCACCTGGATAAGGCAGCACACCTTGCTGAGCAGCAGGGAGTGTGGGAGTCCGTTGAGGTCAAAGAAGATCTGACGCACAGGCCGCGCATTCTTGTGGCGCATCTAGCAAAGTAGCACCTCAGGCGCCTGGCGAGAAAATCTGTGCAACGCGTATCACTGCGCATCAGACAACATCGCGCCACACACAACATTGCGCAGCACATAACATCGCGCCGCACACAACAAAGAGTTGAGGGTTTATGGGAGAGTACATTAAAGTTGATCAGATGAATCCGGATGCATCTGTAGTTTCTTTAGCTGTTGAGGCAGCGCGTCGCGGCGGCGTACTTATCATGCCCACCGATTCCGTCTATGGAATTGGTGCCGCTGCAACTCCTCAAAACCCAGGTCATAAGCGTATCTTTGAGATTAAACAGCGTCCTTCAACGCAGACGCTTCCCTGGCTTGTGGGCAGTAAATTTGACCTGCAGAAGTATGCGTACATTACACATGACTGGTCAAATAAGCTGGTAGAAGCCTATTGGCCAGGAGCTCTTACGCTGGTGGTTACCGCATCAGAGAACGTTCCCGATGAATACGTCTTGCCAGATAACAGGACCATTGCGCTTCGCATGCCCAACTCGCCGCTCGTGTGCCAGATTGCTAAGCAGCTTGGATCTCCTCTGGCAACTACCAGCGCAAATACGCATGGTGCTCCTTCTGCAGTTGATGGATGTGGTCTTGAGGCAGGCCTTGTTGAGCAAGCGGATCTGACGCTTGATGGAGGTCCAGCACCCCTTGCTATTGCGTCTACTATTGTCGACTGTACAGGCGATGAGCCGCGCATTTTGCGCGAAGGCGCCATCACAACCGAGGATATTCTCGCCACTGCGGGATTTGCAAAATAGATAAAAATTCCTATCCCTTTTATGTGTTTTGGCTGCAGCTTTTGCCTGCATGCGGTACTCTCTATAGGAGTGAATTTTCTGAGGAGGATACGTATGCGTATTGCAGTTGGTTCCGATCACGCTGGCTTTATCCAGAAAGATCCAATCATTGAGCACATCAAGTCGCTTGGTCACGAGGTTTTGGACTTTGGTCCAGCAAATGACGACCGTGTTGATTACCCTGATTTTGCAGATAAGGTTGCTCGCGCAGTCGCAGCGGGCAAGGCAGATCGCGGTGTTCTGATCTGTGGCACCGGCATTGGTATTGCTATGACCGCTGATAAAGTCCCTGGTATTCGCGCAACTCCTGTTCAGACTGTTCAGTTTGCAGAGCTTGCTCGCGAGCACAATAACGCAAACGTCATTGGTCTTTCTGGCCGATTCACCGATCTTGCTGTTAACGAGGCTATTGTGGACACCTTCCTGAGCACCGAGTTTGCAGGTGGCCGCCACGCTGGACGTGTCGAGAAGATCATGCGTGAGGATGACCCTAACTTTAAGGGTGTTGACGCTGAGTAAGTAAACAGCACATAAACGGTGCTGTCTAAGCAATACATACACAAACCTGCACGGAATGTACGTCTAGGATATAGTTGCAGACATTCAAATAAAGCGCAGGTCAAGCTCTTGGAGGGAGCATTATGGCAGATTACGATGAGTCCAGACTTACGGTTGTTGACCACCCACTAGTTCAGCACAAGCTTCACATTCTTCGTGACAAGACAACCACCACTAAGCAGTTCCGTGAGCTTGTCAACGAGCTTGCAATTCTTGAGAGCTATGAGGCCATGCGCGACTTCCCACTTGAGGACGTCGAGGTAGAGACTCCTCTTGAGACCATGACTGCTAAGCGTATTGCTGGTAAGAAGGTTGCTATTATTCCAATTCTTCGTGCTGGCCTTGGTATGGTTGACGGCATTCTTGAGCTGGTTCCATCTGCTCGCGTTGGCCATGTTGGTATGTACCGTGATCCAGAGACCCATCTTCCTCACCAGTATTACTGCAAGTTCCCTGCAGACATTGAGAACCGTACCTGCCTGGTTGTTGACCCAATGCTAGCAACCGGCGGCTCTCTAACTGCTGCTATTCAGTTCCTGCGTGAGGCTGGCGTCAAGGATATTCGTTGCTTGACCATTGTTTCTTGCCCTGAGGGCGTCAAGGCAACTCTGGACTTTGACCCAGATGTACGCCTCTATACGTGCACCGTTGACCGTCAGCTGAGCCCAAATGCTTACATTCTCCCAGGCCTTGGCGACGCGGGCGACCGTATTTACGGCACTAAGTAATCGATTCGATTTAATTTGTTGGACAGAACTCACGTTTACCTATCGGTAAGCGTGAGTTCTTTTATTGAGAAGATTCTGTAATTTTTATATTTATACAGGTAGATTAGATATATCTGACTGTGGCTAAAACACTTTAGTCAATCACCGATTTTTAATTGTGTAATTCTAGTAACAATTAGATAATATATAAAAATTAAATAAAATTTTAAATTCGATAGCTTGTTTCTCGTGCTAATGGAGATACATCAAATCCTTTGGGGAGGGTGACAATATGACTCCTAATGTGCCGCGCATAGTCCAACCATCTCAGTGGCTTGAGATGGTTGGTATGGGGACCCTTCAGGATTATCAAGATTGCTTTTCTCGTGAGATGGATATTCCAATCCACCTACTCGATAGAAATGGAAAATCACTTTTAATACCGTCAAAGAAATTATTTTTTTGCGACTTTGTTGAGATGAGTAGTCATCATAAATGTAGTGGTGTAAACAGAATAGATGTCAAGGAAGTTGCCAGCTGGTTTGATAAAACTCACAGCTTTGAACCATTAGTAAAGTGCTGTGATTATGGTATTGCAAGCTTTCTAGCCCCGATTTATTTCAATGGCGAATTGATCGCGTTTTGGCATTGTTCTGGATTTACATTTGATGATTCTCCGCATTCTAAACAACTAAATCTAAAATTTGATTTACCTATTCTGAGTCATGAAGATTTTTCAAGAGCTATTAATAGCCTGACAATCGTCTGCCGACTACTGGACATCCATTTTGAATGCGGTGTGATTTCAGAAGAGCCTATGGGACCCAAGTGTAATCCAATATCAGATTTATTAACTCAACGAGAAAATGAAGTTGCAACACTAGTGTGCTCGGGAATGTCAAATGCACAAATTGCAAACAGGCTGTTTGTAAGTGAAAAGACAGTAAAAACCCATCTAAGTAATATCTTTTCGAAGTTGGGTTTGAAAAATCGAGTTCAACTTATTTGCGAATTCGCTCCTGCAGCACTAGATTCATAGTAAAAATAGGGGTTCTGTAATGTATAGACCACGAGTTCTGTTTGTGTGTACGGACGAAGAAATCAGAGAAAGCTTTAAACAAGAGCTTATTTCATTCGGTTACGAAACTATTCTTTGTTATCGAGGAGAAGAAGCGCTAAGAATTATTGACGATCAAGTTGTGGACGTATTGATTTTTTCTGTCGAACTTCAGGATATGAATGGATTTGAGGCTTGTCGTTTAGTTCGTCAGAAATTTGATTTCCTTGCTTGTCCTGTTGTTATTCATGGACCACAAGATTCTGATCAATTAAGACTTGCAGCATTTAGAGCTGGCGCGAATATTTTTATGTTTGCACCAATAAAGTTCGATAGGCTTCATTACGTTCTTTCGCTTCTCGTTAATGGCCGCCGCAGGTACAAGAGGAGTCTCCCTGCGGAGGAATTTTTAAGAATAGTCGATAGAGAATACTGTGCAGGAAAAGAAATAGAAGATTGCATTACTACTGATACTGGCAGCATCAGCAAATCGGATATTTTACGTTGGACAAATGTTCTTGCAAAGGAAAGCGGTCTTTCTAAAGAACAGCAATCAATTGCGCATGAAATGATTAATTACACACTTGATTTACTTACAACATACGGTTCTATAAAAAATGTCCTTACATACCTTAATGAGTTATGGGCTGGGACTAGTATTTGGTTTGAATTTAAAAAATTGTTTGAATTTAGCACTGGAAACTTACGTCTTGATACTGTGGACGTTCATACAACGGACGGCATAACGGGCCTCGTCCTACTATTGTGCGTTAATTTGTTATCAGGAAAAACTCCAGCAGAAGCAATTTCTTCACTCTATGAGATTGAAGAAATTAATGTCGATGAAGTTGAGGTCCTCAATCGAGTTATATCTGCAGATTCGTTTATGAATCAAATTTTTAATCAGCTTGAGTAACTAAAATGGGGTATCGCTTCCGACATAACATTTGATTTTTTTATCAGTTAGGACTTTTTTGAGCTTTGCTAGAGTATGCGAAGATGTGGGCTGAGTGTTCTTGAACTTATAATCTAGGCCTAGCTCTTCCCACTTGGAAACACCTAGGCGATGGAACGGTAAGATATTGAACTCATCTAGACCAATGTCGTTCATGAAGTCAGCAACTTTGGCAAAATTTTCTTCAGAATCATTAAAACTTGGAATAATAGGAGCTCTTAAGATAAGTCGCGTTTTGCTTCCTGAATTCGCAAAAGCACGAATGTTATTAAGAATACGCTCGTTCCCAATCCCTGTGTATGCTTTATGGAGCTCAGAATCCATACACTTTAAATCATTAAAAGCAAAATCCATGTAACGCATTATCCTCAAATACACAGCAGTGTCAGCAAGAGCTTCTGTTTCGATAGCTTTATGGATATACAATTCCTCACAACATTTAAGAACAGATTCAAGAAATTCAGGTTGAAACATAGGGTCACCTCCAGAAAAAGTTACGCCTCCTTTTCCTGACCAGTAGTGACGGTCTCTTTCGAGAATATACATAATCTCGCTAACGGTGTACTCTTTCGAAATATTAACGAGTGCATCGTTTAAGCAAGCATTAACACATTCTAGTGATTGGCAGTTGTGGCACAGTTGCCAATCAAAAATCATCGGATGATTTTTATCTTGAGAATTGTTGCGCACCGCTCCATAAGGACAAGCTTGGATGCATCGGACGCAGGCTTTATCTTTGGAATTGATACATTTCGATCCGAAAAAAAGCTTTCCTTGTTGATTGAGAAAACTTTCAGGATTACAGCACCATGCACAGCGTAAAGGGCATCCGGACATAAAAATGAGAGTCCTACATCCTGGACCGTCATGGACGCTAAATGATTGAATATCAAAAATGCGACCCTTTAGTTCGCTGCAGCCCTGATTTAAGGGGGCAGAAAGACTTCTTCTCATTAGAACCTCCCCGGAAACCCTTTTGACTATCAGTAGAATTATCGAAATAAATTTATATAAATATGTACAGCTAGAGTCCTATTTAGATGCTTATTTTGAAGTTAGGAGCTAAGACTTTTGTACTAGGAAGTTCTGTAGTCTGATTTTTGTAAAGAAAGATACAACTTTTTATTAGGAATTTCGCCTGATGTAAATCAAGACCTCTTCTTTAAAAATCATTTTAACGGCAGGCTAAAGGGGCTTGCCAAGAATGTTTTAAGGGAGGCTTGGAGATGGCAACACTTCAACCGATGAAGCTGAGCGAGGTTCTTGCTGAGCGCGGTCTTTCCCTTGAGAGCCACGCAAACGGAGAAGCACCAGCTGAAATCACCGATCGAGAGATCAAGAGGGAGCCAACCCCACGAGCTAACTACCTCCGCGATATCTACTTCGACACACTCTCTTCGCTGGACATCCAGGAGTCCTATTGGTACTCCCGTGCAGCTATGGAGCATGAGGGCGAAGTTCCTATCATGCGTCGTGGTTATGCTCTAAAAAGCGTATTTGAACATTTGGATACGCCAATTTGGCCACACGAGCAGCTTGTTGGAGCAAAGGCAGGATTTTACCGCGGTTCTGCTCCACTGCCATGGCTGACAGAGAGCTTCTTTATGGATAAGGATTCTGACCTGTATAAGGCTGCCCTAGATACAGGCGCAGAGTCCAGCGCAGAGGTCTCTCATTTTGGCGCGGGTGGAGGAAATGTAACAAAGAGCTTTGGAAATGTTGTTTCTGTCGGCGGAAAGTACGGAGTTCGTCTTGAAAACGTACCAGCGATGCATCGTCTCGCATATGCATGGGCAGGCAAGTCTGTAGAGGACGTCGCCCGCAAATATGAGCAGATGGTACCTGAGTACAAAATTAAAGAAAACATCATGAAGTCTGTCGTCAGTAATTTTGACTCCGGCTTTACCATTCCTCAGGGACGCGAAGTTATGAATTACTACTTCGTCCTGGAGCATGGCTTTGATGAACTAATTGAGATTTGCAAAAAACGTGCAGGTGAAGTAGCTGGCGAGCCTGGCGGCGACGGAATCTCTGGCATGGATAGGCTGTATTACTACACCTCCATGGGTCTTTTGGTTCAAGGTCTTTCAAAGTGGTTCGAAAATTATGGCCGCGAAGCTGATCGATTAATTTCTATCACAAATGATGAGAATGAAATCGTGGAACTTGCGGAGATTTCTGAGCGTCTTCATCGCTTGGCTCACGAGAAGCCTAAGACATTTAAGGATGCTTTCCAGACTATTTATCTCCTGCATCTAGCTGAACTCAACGAAGATGCAATGTCAGGTCTTTCACCAGGACGCATTGGTCAAGTTCTCTATCCTTATTTCGAGCAGGATATTGAGAATGGAACCATTACTGAGAAAGAAGTTGAGGAGTGGCAAGAGCTTTATCGTGTCAAGATGACCTGCATTGATGCATTTGCATGCACAGGTGTTGTTGGTGGCGTTCTATCTGGCAATACATTTAATAATGTTTGTATTGGTGGCGTAGATCGCGATGGTAAATCTGCCGCTAATCGTCTTGAAATGATTATGCTTGATGCTGGCATTAATTGCCAGACCACTCAGCCAACGCTCTCTTTGCTCTATGATGAGTCTGCTCCAGAAGAATTCATTATGAAATGCATGGAGTGCGTAAAGACAGGTGCTGGTTATCCTGCAATCATGAACAACCGTATTGCAATGGAGTTTTTAATTAATCAGTACGGTCATGAAGGCATGACGGTTCAGGAAGCACGTGCTTGGTCAGTTGGTGGTTGCCTTGAAACTTCTCCTGGCACATGGATGCCTCTGCATCTCAATGGAAAACTACACTGGATTCCTGGCGGATCTGCTCAGCCTACGTCTGTTGGTATTCACTTCATTAACAATCCTAAGATTCTTGAGCTTGTTTTGAATAATGGCTTTGATAAGCGTACGGGACTGCAGGTCTTCCCACCGCACGACAAGTCTTTTGAAACATTTGAGGAACTTGATGGACAGTTTAAGGCCTATTACCAGAAGGCTTGCGAAGTATTGAACAAGTGCATGAATATTCAGCATGATGTATGGCGCAAGTTCACCCCATCTATGGTTAACTCACTTCTCAAACCAAATTGTCTTGAAAAGGGTCTTGGTATTGCTCAAAAGGGCTATCGTTACAACTCCACATTTAATATTGAGTGCTGTGGAACCTGTAACCAAATTAACTCTATGGCAGCAATTAAAAAGCTGGTATACGAAGACAAGAAATATACGCTTGACCAGCTTAAGGACGCTCTTGACAATAACTTTGGATATAAGACTTCAAAGGAAGTCGGTTCTGAATCTCTGAAGGATCAAGAGAAGCGTGCTGACGATGACGGACGTTATGATGAGATCCACGCAGATTGCCTAAGGGCGCCAAAATATGGAAATGATGATCCATATGTTGACCAAATGCTCTATGACTGGGAGCAGTGGTTCTGCAATGACTTGCCAGCAACAATAGAGAATCTATATGGTGAGCCATATTATGTCTGCCAGATGTCTGTTTCCACGCATGGTCCAGAGGGTGCTGTTACTGCTGCAACAGCAGATGGTCGACTCCAAGGAACTACGTTCGCAGACGCTTCAATGTCCGCCTATCCAGGCACTGATACTCATGGACAGTATGCGCTCTTTGAGTCTGCAACTGGTTGGGATCACTCAATGTCTCAGAACAGTCAGATGAATCTTAAACTTCACCCAAGTGCTGCAAGAGGTATTGAGGGATCTAGAAAGCTGATGGACCTCACCAGGGCATATATGCGTAAAGGTGGCTTCCACATCCAATACAACATTATTGACTCCCGAGTTCTTAAAAAGGCACAAGCCAATCCAGAGAACTATCGCACGCTTCTTATTCGTGTGGCAGGCTTTACGCAGTATTGGGTGGAAATTGGTAAGCCAATCCAGGATGAGGTTATTGCTCGTACAGAGTATGAATCCATCTAACTTCGAGTGCTTGAAAGGAGACTCTAATGTGCAAGTATCGTGACTGCGATTTTTATATTCCCATCGATGTTGTTAAGGGCATCGACCATGCTCATGGTGACGTTGTTGTAATGGGCGATGATGAGATTGATGATGCCGAATTTGTACCAGCCCACAAGTGCAAGTTTTGCTCACACTATCAGGCATCTGAAAAAAATATGGGAATTTGTAGCGGTTTTGAAACTGAGTATTGGGCGTTTGCCGAGAATGGAGCTTGCAATTGCGAGGCATTCGAAATGGCAGCAGAGGCCATTAAGGCTTAAACCATACTAACCATCCTTCTCAGGAAGGCGCCTCGGATTCTCGGGGATACCGAGGCGCCTTATTAATTGCAAATGATTGGGGGCATCTTATGAAAGATGCTAAGTCGACCTCTCGAAAGGTAGTATTAGCAGCCTTCCTTGCTTGCTTCTGTTTATTTGGTTTCCGCTCGACCTTTTCAATTCTTCAGGTCCCTATGGGAAAAGACCTAGGATGGACTGGATCTCAGTTGTCTATGGGATACTCTCTTATGATGATGGTTTATGCGGTAACTGCCTTTTTTGCAGGCAAGATTGTTGATAAAAGTGGCTGCCGTCCTGTTTATTTTGCCGGAGCCGTGTTTTGTTGCCTTGGAATGGTGGCCACTTCGTTTATTAATGACATTTATATTTATTTCTTTACTTATGGCGTGTTTGCTGGAATTGGTACAGGCATGTTGTGGGTATCTTCGACAACATCATGTCGTAAATGGTTTATAGGTGATCGATACTCAACCGCATGGGGAATTGCCTTCGCCGGCGCTCCTATCTCGCAAGTATTACTAACCTTATTCATGAAGCCATTCCTTGCTCAAAACGCATCAGCTTGGCGTACTGTTATGTTGATTATGGGCTTTGTATTTTTGGCGCTGCTTTCAGTTTCCGCGCTTGTAGCTCAGCGTAATCCAGGTGACCTTGGATTGGAGCCATTTGGTCAGCTCCCACAAAAGAAGGAAGGAAAAGCCCATGACTTCACAGTTGCAGAGGCATTTCGTACCAGAGCGATGTGGTGTGATATTTTAGCCTTCCTTTTTGCCATGCTTGGAGAATTCCTGATTTGGTCCCAAATTGTTAAGTACTGGACCGTAAATCTGAGCATGGATTTAGGAACTGCCTCCAATATGTATATCATTATTGGAGTATGTGGAATATTTACCATGCCTCTACTAGGTAAGGTTGCCGATCGACTTGTTAAGTCAAAAGGAAATGAGCCGGAGGCAAGACGACTTGTTCTTATTGCCGGGCCAATTGTAGGCGCAATTGGTTGTGTTCTTCTCTTGATGATGAAGGCGGATCAATTATGGCTGGGCGCAATTTGCTGTGTTCTATTTGCTTGTTACTGGGCAGTTGAGCCAGGTGGTTGTGCTGGCTATGCTGGCGCAGTTTTTGGAAATAAATATTTCGGCAAAGTTTGGGGATTTGCAACGCTAATTGTTATGTTTGTAGGTCCAGCAACTGGATCTTTTATGGGTGGTTTTTTGGCCGATATGACAGGCAACTACACCGCGTCAGTAATCTTTGCTCTTTGCGGATTTATCCTTTCTGCAGTCATGGCCCTACTACTTCCGAAGGAAGTTAAAGCTCCCGTTGTAAGCGAAGAGGCTCAACTTGAGTTTTATAAAGCATCGGTAGCGATTTAGGGTTAAGTTAGACCCCTTCCCGCACGCGCAAGAGATAAATAATTTCTTGCGCGTGTTTGTTTATTGATTGGGGCTGAATATAAATAACTAAAAGAAACTACTTAAGTAAGCATATCAAGACACATTTCTCTTGCTGTATAAATACTTACTGAGAAAAGCGACGTAACAGCAGTTTATTAGTGTTATAGTTGAATGAATCAATAACGGCAGCTAACACGAAATGTGTCAGTAATGTGAGAGTTTGAGCATAAGTCAATTATTTGATTTTGTAATCGTGACTATGCATTCATTTAGTGCTAGTATCGCCGTTCGTCGCAAATATGCACGCCGAGTGGTAGATAATACACTCCAAGTGGCATATTCTTGGCATCTTACGTTGCGTTTCAAGTATGCTGAGCAGTGACGGGCAATCTGAAATGGTTGCAGATTGTATGGGGAGGTTGAGACAGAGTGGATGTTCTTGCGCAGTTGCCAGCAGAGATGGCCGAGCTGCTCGAAAGTTTTTTGCCACACGCATTGGTTGGTAACACCACCTTTGGTTTCACGAACTACATTTTCTATTTCTTAATCGCTGCTGTGATTTTTCTGATTGTCTGCTTTAGGTTTAAGAAGAAGCAGGCAGAGAGCATTGCTCCTCAGGGACGCTTTGTTAATGGTGTTGAGTATCTGATTGAGTACATCAGAGATGACGTCTGCAAAGCTTCTCTTGGAGAAACGTGGCGCACACACTTCCCATTCTTGATTACCATGTTTATGTTTATTCTGATCAACAACATCATTGGCCTTATTCCTGGCGCACACCCAGGTACTGGCACCATTGGTGTCACCGCCGCTCTTGGTCTTTGCTCCCTTGGATACTTTATGTATGTAGGTGCAAAAAAGATGGGTGTTATTGGCTACATCTTGAGTCTTGCACCAAAGGGCGTTAATCCTGTTATCGCAGCAGTTATCTGGGTTATTGAGGTCTTCTCAACATTCCTTCGTCTGGTTACTCTGGCTGTCCGTCTGTTCTGCAACATGTATGCAGGTCACATCGTCATGGGTACGTTTGCAATTCTTGCATCTATGTACTTTATGCCAGCGATTGAGAACTTCTCCGCATCAACAGCCGCCCAGGCAGGATTTTCGATTTTCTGGATCTTGCTGTTGATTATCATTTACTTGGTAGAAACTATTGTTGCTTTCATTCAGGCATACGTTTTTACCCTACTCTCTACTGTCTACATCCAGCTGGTAGAGTCTGAGCACTAAGCAAAACGCTTAGTTGGTGGCATTGCCACACTGGTGCCAAACGGCACAAAAGATGAAGTCATCTGAGCCCACGCTCAGTTGATGATAGGTATGTATATTGGTCGCCTTGAGAGGGGCGAGCGAAAAAGGAGGAATCGTGGGTATTTTCGGATATGCTCTTTGCGTTATGGGAGCAGCAATTTGTATTAGCTTCGTAGCAACGAGTGCCGCTAACAACATGGCTCGTCAGCCTGAGGTTCAGGGTCGTCTCTTCACAGTCTTTATTCTTGGCTGCGCATTCATCGAGGCACTTACCCTGATTGGCTTCGTTGTTACCTTGATGGTTAAGTAAATTACTGTTTGTAACAGCGAAAACGCTACGTTGGAGGAATGCATGAATACGATTTGTAAGGGAGTTAAAAAAGCCAGCACAGTAGGCGCAACTGCTGCTCTACTTGTGGCAATGGCTCCCTCAGTCGCACTTGCTGAAGAGGGTGCAAGTGGTGCCGATATTCTTCTTCCAAAGCCCGCTGAGTTTGTTCCTGCTCTGATTGCGTTTCTGATCATCTTTGCTGTTGTAGCAAAGTTTGTATGGCCTTCCGTTCTACGTATGCTTGACAAGCGTCAAGAGAAGATCCAAGGCGATCTGGACGCTGCAGCAAAGGCTCGCGAGGAAGCCAACAAGGATCGTGAAATCGCAGCAGCTGGTATCGACGCAGCTAAGCAGCAAGCAGACGAGATTGTTTCTGCTGCTAAGCGTGAGGGCGAAGAAGAGCGTGCTCGTATTATCGAGCAGGCAAAGGCAGAAGCTGTCGAGATTATTACTAAGGGTAAGGGCGTTGTAGAGTCTGAGCGTCGTCACGCCATGGCTGAGCTTTCTGATTCCGTTGTTGATCTTGCCGTCGATATTGCCGGAAAGATTATTGGCAACGAGCTTTCAGTAGAGCAGCAGCGTGCTCTTGCCGAAAAGTACCTTGCGGAAGTAGGTACTCCAGATGAGCACTAATAAAGACGATCAAGACAGAAAAGTAGAGGGCTATACCAGGGCACTCCTGGAGGCTGGCCGCGCAGAGGGTCGTGCAACTGCAGACCTTGTACAGGTGCAGCACGCAAAGAAGTTCTCTCCAGAAGTTCTTGAGACTCTTGGTGCTATGCAGGCGAGTGAGGATGTCAACCTTATCAATGATGTTGCCGCTACGTTCCAGGAGCTTCTTGAAGAAGAAGACAAGACACTTACAGTAACGGTAACTACTACAATGCCTCTTGATGATGAGTTACGTGCAAAGGTCACCGAGAAGCTCGAGAAGAACTTCAATACTCAGGTGTATCTTATTGAGCGTGTTAATCCCAAGATTTTGGGCGGCATTGTAGTTGAGGCACGTGATCATCGTTATGATGCATCGGTAAAGACACAGCTCACTCACATTAAGAGTAGGCTCTCTTCAGATCACGTTGAAAGTGAATTGTAATGACTGATAAGACCACTATACAGGAAGGAACGCTGAGCTCAGATGCCGTCATGGCACAGCTTAGAGAGCGCCTTTCTAAGGTCAATTCAACTGTATCCCAGCAAGAGGTATCTGCTGTTATTGAGGTAGCAGACGGTATTGCTCGTGTTGCTGGTCTACGCAGCGCTATGGCAGGCGAGTTGCTGGAGTTCACTAGCTCCGTTACGGGCCACAGCGTATTCGGTCTTGCTCAGAACCTTGATGAAACTTCAGTCGGCGCTGTTTTGTTCGGCGAAGTTTCTGAGATTAAGGAAGGCGACGAGTGCCGTACAACCGGCCGCGTCATGGATATTCCAGCTGGTTTTGACATGCTTGGTCGTGTTGTTAACCCACTGGGCCAGCCTATTGATGGACTTGGCGCTATCCACGCTACACATCGTCGCCCTATTGAGTTCAAGGCTCCTGGCATCATGCAGCGCCAGCCTGTTTGCGAGCCAGTTCAGACTGGACTTCTGGCAATTGACGCTATGGTTCCTGTCGGCCGTGGTCAGCGTGAGTTGATCATTGGTGACCGTAAGACCGGTAAGACCGCTATCGCAATTGACGCAATCGTAAACCAGAAGAACACCGATATGGTTTGTATCTATGTCGCCATCGGTCAGAAGGCGTCTACAGTTGCAAACATCCGCGAGTCTCTTTCCCGCCATGGTGTTCTTGACAAGACCGTCATTGTTGCAGCTACCGCAGCCGATTCTGCTCCAATGCAGTACATTGCCCCTATGGCAGGCGCTGCTATTGGTGAGTTCTTTATGTATAACGATAAGGACGGCAAGCCTGCTGACAAAGACCATCCAGGCGGACACGTTCTTGTTGTTTACGATGACCTCTCTAAGCAGGCAGTTGCATACCGTCAGATGTCACTGACGCTTCATCGTCCACCAGGACGTGAGGCATATCCTGGTGATATTTTCTACCTGCACTCACGCTTGCTGGAGCGTGCATGTAAGCTCTCCGATGAAAACGGAGCAGGTTCTCTTACCGCACTTCCAATTATTGAGACGCAGGAAGGCGACGTTTCTGCATACATTCCTACAAACGTCATTTCCATTACAGACGGCCAGATTTATCTGCAGTCTAATCTCTTCTTCCAGGGCCAGCGCCCAGCAGTCGACGTAGGTATTTCTGTATCCCGCGTTGGTGGCGACGCTCAGGTCAAGGCAATGAAGCAGGTTGCAGGTACACTTCGTCTGGACCTTGCAAGTTATCGTGAGAAGCAGGCATTCTCGCAGTTCGGATCCAACTTGGATGCAACTACGCAGTACCAGCTCAACCACGGTGCTCATATGATGGAGCTTCTCAAGCAGCCACGTTATTCAGCTCTGGACGTAGTAGACCAGATTTGCGCAATTTACGCTGCAAAAGAGAACTTCATTGATGACGTTGATCTTGAGAACGTTGCTCTCTTCCGTGATGGCCTTGCTCAGTACATGAGTGAGTATCACCCACAGCTCCGCAACTCTCTGCGCAACGGAAAGATTTCTGATGAGCAGGCAGAGCGCTTGAGTGATCACATTAAGCACTTCAAGGCTAAGTTCTTGGAAGAGCATCCAAACAAGGTTGTGGATGAGGCAGAAGCTAATTCAGACACACCAGGCTCTTTTGACGCAGTAACCCAGGGTTCATTGCAGGAGTAATTATCAATGGCGAACCTTCACGAAATATCGAGGCGTATGAGCTCCATCAGGAGCACCATGCAGATTACGCGCACGATGTCGATGATTTCGACAGCGCGTGTCCGCAAGGCACTTGATAGGGCCGAGGCTGCTTCGCCATATAAGGAAGCTATTACCCTTATGCTTGCAAATGTAGCAGGCGCTGGCTTTAATCCTAAGAAACAGCCTCTTCTTGCTACACATAAAGTCGAGAAGAACGTGCTGTTCTTAGTCATCGCATCTGACCGTGGCCTTGCAGGCGGATTTAACATCCTGCCTCAACGCGAGGTTGAGCATGAGATGGCACGTCTTAAGGCTAAGGGTGTGTCGTCCGAGATAATTACTTGCGGACGCAAGCCAACTGAGTACTTTACGTATAGAAATATCAAGCCCACCATGTCTTATGTAGGCATTTCCTCTGAGCCTACAGCAGACCAGGCTGATCGTATTGCCTCCTATATCATGGATGGCTATATCAAGGGTAAGATTGATCGTGTCGTAATCAAGTACTGGCATGCAAAGAACCGTGTTGACCAAGAGCAGGTTACAGAGCAACTTCTTCCTATTTCGCGCGATAAACTCACGATTCCTAATAAACCACGTACCGAAGAAGCCCTCTCACAGGTGAAGACGTATAACAAGAGTGAATATCAATTCTCGCCATCTGCTTCTCAGGTACTTGATTCGTTGATGCCCGCTTATATCAAGACGGTCATCTTCCACGCACTTCTTGATTCTGCTGCAGCCGAGCATGGTGCACGCCGTCGTGCAATGCAGTCTGCAACTGATAATGCTGAGAACGTCTTAGGCGCTCTTAGCCGTACGTACAATCGCGAACGCCAGGGCGCAATTACCACTGAGCTCAATGAGATTATCGGTGGTGCTGCAGCATTGGAGGATATGTAATGTCAGATATGCAAGTAGAGACTTCTTCCTTTGAGGAAGCTATTCTCAACAAGCGCAATCAGCACGTTGACGATGGCGTAATCGTTCGCGTAGTTGGACCAGTTGTCGACGTTAAGTTCGACGGACCTGTTCCAAGCATCTATACCGCACTGACGGTAGAGGATGACACGCCTGTTGGTCACGTCAGCACCGTTCTTGAGGTTGAGTCTCAGCTTCCCGGTGGTGTTGTTCGTACCGTCGCTATGTCGTCAACCGATGGTCTTCAGCGTAACCTTCGCGTTAAGGACACCGGCAAGCCAATGATGATGCCAGTAGGCAAATCTACGCTGGGCCGCGTCTGGAACGTTATGGGTCAGCCAGTTGATGGTGGAGAAATTCCTGAAGACGTTGAGTATTATCCAATTCACCACCCAGCACCTCTCTTCGAAGAGCTCACTACTGAGACAGAGATTTTTGAGACAGGCATCAAGGCAATCGATCTTCTCGAGCCTTATGTTCGAGGCGGAAAGACTGGCCTCTTTGGTGGCGCTGGCGTTGGTAAGACCGTTCTGATTCAGGAGCTTATTAACAACCTGGCTCAGCAGCACGGTGGTACATCCGTATTCACCGGCGTTGGAGAGCGTACTCGTGAGGGTACCGACCTCTTCCTCGAGATGACTGAGTCTGGCGTTATTAACAAGACCTGCCTCGTCTATGGTCAGATGAACGAGCCACCAGGAGCTCGTATGCGTGTTGCTCTTGCAGGTCTTACTACTGCAGAGTACTTCCGTGATCAGGGCCAGGATGTTCTGTTGTTCATCGACAACATCTTCCGCTTCTCTCAGGCAGGTTCTGAGGTTTCCGCACTTCTCGGCCGTATGCCTTCCGCAGTTGGTTACCAGCCAACCCTGGCTACAGAGATGGGCGAGCTTCAGGAGCGTATTACTTCCACCAAGGAAGGCTCTATTACTTCCGTACAGGCAGTTTACGTCCCTGCAGACGACCTTACTGACCCTGCTCCTGCTACAACCTTTACGCACTTGGATGCAACTACCGTTCTTTCTCGTGCTATTACCGAGCTTGGTATTTACCCAGCAGTTGATCCTCTGGCTAGCTCCAGTTCTGCTCTTGATCCGTCCATTGTTGGTGAAGAGCACTACCGTGTTGCTATGGCAGTTCAGGAGACTCTGCAGGAGTACTCCGACCTTCAGGACATCATTGCAATCCTGGGTATGGACGAGCTTTCTGAGGAGCAGCAGCAAACTGTTGCTCGCGCCCGTAAGATTCAGCAGTTCCTCTCTCAGTCATTCCACGTTGCCGAGAAGTTCACCGGTAACCCTGGTACGTACTGCACCGTTGAGGAGACTGTCCGCTCGTTTGCAGAGATTATTGACGGTAAGTGCGATGACCTTCCTGAGCAGGCATTCCGTTTTGCAGGCACCATCGAAGATGTTCGCGAGCGCGCTGCAAAGATGTCCGCTTCGGATAGCTCACAGAACTAGGATTTCTCATGGCTGAGTTGACTTGTCAGTTTGTCAGACCAGATAAGCTCCTTTACGAAGGAACCGTTGAAAGTCTGATTCTTGCTTCAGCAGATGGAGAGTATGGTGTGTGGCCAGGCCACGCACCAGAAATCATTGCGCTTGGCGATGGTGTTGTAAGACTGCACATGCCTCATCCAGAGAATGAAGAATCTATGACCAAGATAGTGATTTCTGGTGGATACGCAGAAATCGATCCAACAGGAGTCATTATCTTGGCAGATCATGCTCGTCGCGTTGATGACATTGATGCAGATGTTGTGCGCGAGACAAGAGATGACGTCATTGACCAGATGCTTTCTCTTCCAGAAGACGATAATCGTCGTGCCTACTACGAAAAAAAGATAGACTGGTGTAATCTACTTCTGAAGCAAGTGGTTGAGGAGTAAAATTCTCTCACTGTCGTTTTCGGAGGTTTATGGACGTCATAAAAGTAGTAGGTGGCCGTTCTGTCACAGGAGAGGTCACTGTAGAGGGTGCAAAAAACTCCGCCCTTAAATTGATGGCTGCAACCATCATGGCTCCTGGTGTTACTACGCTCACTAACGTTCCTAATATTGCAGACGTTCACGTCATGGGCAAGGTGCTCAAGACGTTAGGCGCTCGCATTGAAGTCGTTGGTCTTCACGAGCTCAAAATTGATACCACAGATATTACAAGCTGGGAGACTCCTTACAGTCTTGTCGCACAGATGCGTGCATCAACTGCTGTTTTGGGTCCCCTTATTTCTCGTTTTGGCAAGGCTGTTGTGGCGATGCCAGGCGGTTGTAATATCGGTGCTCGCAAAATTGACATGCACATCCTGGGCCTCGAGGCTTTGGGTGTTGAATTTAAGGTTGAGCACGGCAATATTCACGCAAGCGCTCCTCACGGCATAACTGGCGAGACCGTTTCTCTGGCCTTTGCTTCCGTTGGTGCAACAGAGAACCTGATGATGGCATCAGTTTTTGCCAAGGGTGTAACGGTCATTGATAACGCAGCTCGTGAGCCAGAAATTGTTGACCTCGCTACTATGCTCAACAAAATGGGCGCTAACATTCAGGGTGCTGGATCTCCTGTTATTGAGATTCACGGCGTCACAGAGCTGCATCCTGTTGAGCATGAAGTCGTTGGCGACCGCATTGAGGCTGGTACCTTCTTGGCTATTGGTGCGCTTACTGGTGAGCCTATTACTGTTCACGGTTTTGAGCCAAATCACCTTGGTCTGGTACTTAAAAAGTACGAGCAGATGGGCATTACCATCGAGACTGGAGATAGGTGGGCAAGGGCTTCTCGTCAGCAAGATCTTAAAGCTATCGATATCCAGACGCTGCCATTCCCGGGTTTCCCAACAGACATGCAGGCACAGACCATGACGCTGCTTGCTCTGGCTAAGGGCACCTGCATTATCACGGAAAACGTCTTTGAGAATCGCTTTATGTTGGCGTCTGAGCTTTCTCGCATGGGAGCCGATATTACCATTGAGGGCCATCACGCTATTGTTCGCGGCGTCTCCGGCTTTGAGGGGGCGCAGGTCAAGTCACCAGATCTTCGTGGTGGTGCTGCGCTTGTTATGGCTGGTCTTGTGGCCGAGGGAGAAACAATCGTTTCTGCCATTCATCACATTGACCGCGGTTACGAAGGATTTGTCGAGAAACTCGTCACGCTGGGAGCAGATGCTCAGCGCACTACCATTCCAGACGACGACTTTATCGAAGGATAGTTTGTGTCAACTAAACCAAAGCATGCAAAACTGCTCGACAACGGGGCCGCACAGGGCGCTTCGGCTGACACTGCACAAAATACTGCTACGGGAAGTACCCAAGGTACTGCACCAAGCGCTGCAGCCAATACGTCGCAGAACGCTGCGGTTAGTAACTCTCCTTTTAGTCGCACGCAGGCAGAGGGCTACCACAAGCGTCGTAAGCGTGTCTTCAGAAAGCAGATGGTAGTCAGGTCGCTTCTGGGCGTTCTTGCTGCTGTTTTTGTTGCCGCTGTGGTGGGCGCAGGTATCTGGTATGCAAGCGTTCAGGCGCAGCTCAATAACTCACAGGTCATTACTGCTGAGCTTCGTCAGACGCTTCAGGAGCCTTCTGCACCAAGCGACCCCTATTATATGCTGCTTCTAGGAACCGACGGTCGACCTGGCGAGACTGAATATCGTGCGGATTCCATTATTTTGGCGCGTGTTGACCCTATCCATAAGCGTGTGACTATGCTCTCTATTCCACGAGATACCCGTGTCTTGTGGAAGGGTTCTTACATGAAGATTAACGCCGTCCACTACTATGACGGCGCAAATGGCATGGTACAAGCTGTAAATGAACTGTGCGGCGTACATATTGCCCACTATGCAGAGGTCAACTTTGATGGTCTCGCAGGCATTACAGATGCTCTTGGTGGCGTAACCGTAAACGTTGAGCAGTACATGCGTGACACAGAGAACTTCAGCGACGTTGTTGAACTGTACCCTGGCGTTCAGAAACTGAACGGTGCTCAAGCACTCTTCTTTACTCGTGTTCGCTACGCTTTTGCAGACAGCGATTACACCCGCATGCGCCATCAGAGAACCTTCATCAAGGCTATGATTGCTCAGATTCTGAACACAGGAGACCCTGTAGCCATTGCAAATACTGTCAATTCAACAGCAAGCATGGTTATTACCGATCTATCTGTCTCAGACATTATTTCTTTGGGCACTCAGATGATTGGCATGAACACTGACAAGGATATCTATACGGCATACGTACCATCCGAGGGAACAGAAATTGATGGCCAGTCGTATGTTATTGCAGATAAAGATGCACTTGCAAAGATGATGAAAGTAATTGATGCAGGAGACGATCCATCTAGTTTAAACGGACAAACAGATGCCGAGGCAAATGCTGAGGCTGCCGAGAAAAGTTCAGAAGAGTCCTCAGAATCTTCAAACAGCTCTTCTCGCCAGTAAAACTAAGCGCCGTTTTTGGGTATCATTCAAGTGTTAGAAATAGTTTCGTTGCGTAGCGCAACTGATTTTGCATAAAAAAGACTGTCAATCAGTCGTCGGAGGAGAGTTATGGCCAACGATAACGTACAAAACGACCACACACTGACAAAAGCCGGCGAGGACTATCTCGAGGCAATTTATCGAATTGCACTTGAGCAGCCGGATGACGATAAGAGCGTCCGCTCTGTTGATATTGCCGAAAGCCTCGATGTTTCCAAGGCAAGCGTCAACAAGGCACTGTCCCAGCTTAAAGAGCAGGACATGGTTGAGCAGAGCCGTTATGGTCGTGTCACGCTGACCAAAGAAGGCGAGGCAAATGCCCGTACCACTTGGCGTGCTCACCGTGCGCTTCGCACCTTCCTTGAGGAGGACTTGGGCGTAGACACAGAGACCGCAGACGCAGAGGCTTGCCTTATGGAGCACTCGCTTTCTGTAGACACGCTGGCCAAGCTCATTGAATTCCTTGAGAAGCGCGGAATTGAGATTCCAAGCAAGTAATGTAACCTGGCGCTTATGCAAACTGGTACGTATAAAGGCGCCTGTCATTTGAGTTTATCGGCGGCAAAACCGCCATTCTAAAAAGCGCACGTTAGGTGTGCAGAGCCAACAGGGCTCATAGGTGAAAGGTAAACACATGAAGGCAATTATCCCAGCAGCAGGTCTAGGTACGCGTTTTCTACCTGCAACAAAGGTAACCCCTAAAGAGCTGTTGCCTGTTTTGGATAAGCCCGTCATTCAGTACGTAGTAGAAGAGGCTCTTGAGCCAGAAGAGGTCGATGAGGTAATCATCATCAATTCTCGCGAGAAGCCACAGATTGAAACCTACTTTGCTGAAGACCAGAAGTTTGAAGCAGACCTTTCTTCTCGTGGAAAGCAAGACCTTGCCGAGAAGATCCATGCAGCTTCTGCGCTTCCTGTTTCCTTTACCTATCAGGACAATCCGCGTGGCCTTGGCCATGCCGTGCTTTGCGCTGCAGACGGTGTAGGTGACCAGCCATTCTTTGTACTTCTCGGCGATTACTTTGTTCCAGACCGTCAGATGTGCATCCGCATGGCAGAGATTTCCAAGCAGCACAATGGCGCTTCCGTCATTGCAGTTGCTCCAGTTCCTGCAGATCAGGTGAATCGCTACGGTATTATCGCAGGTGAGTGCATCTCTTCTCCTTCAGATAACTCTGAGGGCGAGGGTGCTATTTGGAAGGTAACAGGCCTTGTCGAGAAGCCTCGTCCAGAGGACGCACCTTCTCACCTGTTTATCGTTGGTCGTTACCTGCTTTCTCCAAAGATTATGGAGCTCCTGGCAACTCAGGGTCCTGGTGCCGGCAACGAGATTCAGCTGACAGATGCAATGGAGCGCCTGCTTGCTGAGGAAGAGATGTATGCGCTGGTAATCGACGCGGAAGAGGGCTGCGATACCGGTACTCCTGCAGCTTGGGCAGCAACTAATGCTCGTATGGCACTCTCTGATCAGAGCTCTGCAGCAGCATTTAAAGAGGCGCTCGGCAGCTATGCCAACCGCATTGGATAAAAGACCCGACATACTCCGCTTTGGCAGCGATGGCTGGCAAGCCCGCTATGATAAAGGCTTTACCAGGGATAATGTAGTTAGACTTGCAGAGGCCCTTGGTACCGTCTGGTCAGAGGAGCTGCCTGGCGGTATTGTGTTTGTCGGTTTTGACACACGCTTTGAAGCAGATTCGTCTGCTCTTGAAGCCGCTGCAACATTGGCTTCCTTTGGTTTAGACGTGCGTGTGTCCGAGACTTTTTGCCCCACTCCATCTGTTTGTTGGGCCTGTGCACATCATAATAATGTAGCTGGTGGCCTCATCATTTCTGCAACTGAGCTTTCCTGCGAATATTGCGGCATGATTATTCGCGCTGCTAATGGAGGTCCAGTTTCTCGCGATTTTCTCCAGCGCGTGGAATCCGCAACGCCGCTTGAGCCAACAGATCAGCGTGGGACTTTTACCACAACAGATATTGTGACGCCTTATAAAAGTGCGCTGCTTAATCAGATTAATGTGTCTGTTATTAAGGAGCTGCGCCCGAGCGTGGTAGTTGATCCTATGTATGGTGCGGCAACAGGCCTGCTTGCTGACGTACTTTCCGCAGCTGGATGTGTTGTACACCAGATGCACCAAGGTCCTGTCAGGGATTTTGGTGGCATTCACCCACAACCAGCGGACCCTTGGGCTGATGAGTGCTCTTCGATGGTGGTAAGCCGCCATGCACAGCTGGGCCTTTTGCTTGATTGTGACGGAGACCGCGCTGCTGCCGTAGATGAAACCGGCCGACTTCTTAGTCCACACGAGCTTATTCCGCTTATCACACGCCATCTTGTACAAAATAGAAAGCAAACCGGCCGCGTTATTTCTACACTGACCTGTTCGGCAACGGTATCCAGGCAGGCAGCTCATCTTGGACTAGAGTCTGCAAGCGTGCCTGTTGGATTTGCTCGACTTTATTCAGAGATTGAGCAAGGAGACGTCCTTCTCGCCGCAGAGGAATACGGCGGAATCTGTATTCCAAGTCATCTTTTGGAGCGAGATGGCCTGCTTGTGGCCCTGCTTGTCGTGGAAATGCTAGCGTATACCCATAAATCGCTTGCACAGCTTGTCTCTGAGGATGAGGCTGAACTGGGTCGCATGTGTTATAGCAGGCGAGGAGTGCGACTTGATGCTGCAGCCACTCAGGCGTTCAGAAACATCCTTCCAGGCCTCAATCCAGAAAACGTTGCAGGTAAAGTTCCTGTTTCGGTAAGCCATGCCGATGGCCTTAAGCTTCAGTTTAAAGACGATTCTTGGGTGCTCATTCGTCCTTCTCGTATGGATGCGCTGGTACGCGTGTATTCTGAGGCTGCTAACGAGACACTTCGCGATCAACTTCTTGATGCTGCTTGCCAGATTGTCAAAGACGAGATTTAGCCCAAACAAAGCGTGTCGAGAAGACCGTTTAAATGGCAGCGTAAAAGACACCGCAAAAGGCAGCGTAAAAACGCGCAAGAAGACAACGTCAAAATCGCGTAAAGCTCGCACAAAGATAATGTCAAAAAAGCGTAAAAACTAACGCAAAATGACAACACTATATATAGTTGAAAAATAAAGTGTTACTACTAGACGACAAAGGGAATTTAGTGCCCAATATACGCATTAGTTCACTAAAGACTACGAATTGTGTAGAAATTGTGGAGGAATTAAGAAGATACAAAATCATCTTCACAAACGAGTCGTAAGTGCGTATAGTTATTCCCCGCGCCGCGCACCACGCAATGTGAAATCGCAGCGCAGCGAACCTTGAAAACCGGATACTGCGATCGAAAGATCAGCAAAGACAGACAAGCGAAATTCGAATTTGAACATTTTGTTCAATAGTCAATTCATAATTTCAGCGAATCCGAGATCAGCGGGATTTTAGAGACGTGGATTCAACTCAACTTTAAATTGTACTGACTTTTAGTCAGTTTAATTTTGAATGGAGAGTTCGATCCTGGCTCAGGATGAACGCTGGCGGCGCGCCTAACACATGCAAGTCGAACGATTAAAGCACCTTCGGGTGTGTATAAAGTGGCGAACGGCTGAGTAACACGTGGGCAACCTGCCCCTCTCATTGGGATAGCCACGGGAAACCGTGGATAATACCGAATACTTCGAGACTTCCGCATGGAAGACTCGAGAAAGCTCCGGCGGAGAGGGATGGGCCCGCGGCCTGTTAGCTTGTTGGTGGGGTAACGGCCTACCAAGGCAATGATGGGTAGCTGGGTTGAGAGACCGACCAGCCAGATTGGGACTGAGACACGGCCCAGACTCCTACGGGAGGCAGCAGTGGGGAATCTTGCACAATGGGCGAAAGCCTGATGCAGCGACGCCGCGTGCGGGATGAAGGCCTTCGGGTTGTAAACCGCTTTCAGCAGGGACGAGGCGAAAGTGACGGTACCTGCAGAAGAAGCCCCGGCTAACTACGTGCCAGCAGCCGCGGTAATACGTAGGGGGCAAGCGTTATCCGGATTCATTGGGCGTAAAGCGCTCGTAGGCGGTCTGTTAGGTCGGGAGTTAAATCCGGGGGCTCAACCCCCGTTCGCTCCCGATACCGGCAGACTTGAGTTTGGTAGGGGAAGGTGGAATTCCTAGTGTAGCGGTGGAATGCGCAGATATTAGGAAGAACACCAGTGGCGAAGGCGGCCTTCTGGGCCATAACTGACGCTGAGGAGCGAAAGCTAGGGGAGCAAACAGGATTAGATACCCTGGTAGTCCTAGCCGTAAACGATGGACACTAGGTGTGGGGGAATATTTCTTCCGTGCCGCAGCTAACGCATTAAGTGTCCCGCCTGGGGAGTACGGCCGCAAGGCTAAAACTCAAAGGAATTGACGGGGGCCCGCACAAGCAGCGGAGCATGTGGTTTAATTCGAAGCAACGCGAAGAACCTTACCAGGGCTTGACATTTAGGTGAAGCGGCGGAAACGTCGTGGCCGAAAGGAGCCTAAACAGGTGGTGCATGGCTGTCGTCAGCTCGTGTCGTGAGATGTTAGGTTAAGTCCTGCAACGAGCGCAACCCTCGTCGTATGTTGCCAGCGGTTAGGCCGGGCACCCATACGAGACCGCCGGCGTCAAGCCGGAGGAAGGTGGGGACGACGTCAAGTCATCATGCCCCTTATGTCCTGGGCTACACACGTGCTACAATGGCCGGCACAATGGGCTGCCAACCCGCGAGGGTGAGCGAATCCCTAAAGCCGGTCCCAGTTCGGATTGGAGGCTGCAACCCGCCTCCATGAAGTCGGAGTTGCTAGTAATCGCGGATCAGCACGCCGCGGTGAATGCGTTCCCGGGCCTTGTACACACCGCCCGTCACACCACCCGAGTCGATTGCACCCGAAGTCGTCGGCCTAACCTTTTAGGAGGGAGACGCCGAAGGTGTGGTTGGTAAGGGGGGTGAAGTCGTAACAAGGTAGCCGTACCGGAAGGTGCGGCTGGATCACCTCCTTTCTAGGGAGATACCCTCTTTAGAAGAGATAACACTAACTTTTTTGACGAGTAGTTCCCGTCTTTCCCGTTGATGTCTTTGTTGCACGAAAGTGCGCAGTATTCGGTCTCGAGGGTTCGCCCTCGCGTACCTTGAGAGCTGCATAGTGTGACAAACAAAAATTCGATTTTCTTCAAGAAGATCGCATCTGATCGCATTTGATAAGTAATTATCAAAGTGCAAAAAGTATGTTCAAACCATCGAAAAGAAGATGGTAAGGGCAAACGGTGGATGCCTTGGCACAAGAAGCCGATGAAGGACGTGATAAGCTGCGATAAGCCACGGTAAGGAGCACATATCCTGTGACCCGTGGATTTCCGAATGGGTAAACCCACCAAGAGTCATTTCTTGGTACTTCCTGCTGAATATATAGGCAGGATAGAGGTAACCGGGGGAACTGAAACATCTAAGTACCCCGAGGAAGAGAAATCAAACGAGATTCCCCTAGTAGTGGCGAGCGAACGGGGATATAGGACAAACCGTCAGTTGCGCAAGCGCTGGCGGGGTTGTAGGACCATTCATTGTGGAGTTACAAAACTTCGTGGAAGCAGAATAGCTTGGAAAAGCTGGCGAGACAGGGTAAAAGCCCCGTACGCGAATCTGCGAAGACTCCCGAGTGGCACCTGAGTACTGCCGGACACGTGAAACCCGGTGGGAACCTGGGGGGTCCACCCTCCAATCCTAAATACTCTCTTGTGACCGATAGTGAACCAGTACCGTGAGGGAAAGGTGAAAAGCACCCCTAGCGGGGAGTGAAATAGTACCTGAAACCGTTTGCCTACAAGCAGTCGGAGCAGACTTTTGTCTGTGACGGCGTGCCTTTTGTAGAATGAGCCAGCGAGTTACGGCATGTGGCAAGGTTAAGCTAAAAAGCGAGCCGCAGCGAAAGCGAGTCTGAATAGGGCGAGTGAGTCGCATACCGTAGACGCGAAGCCAGGTGAGCTATCCATGAGCAGGCTGAAGCGGGGGTAAGACCCCGTGGAGGGCCGAACCCACTTAGGTTGAAAACTGAGGGGATGACTTGTGGATAGGAGTGAAAGGCCTATCAAACCTGGAGATATCTCGTTCTCTCCGAAATAGCTTTAGGGCTAGCCTCGGATGTTTACCAATGGGGGTAGAGCACTGAATAGTTGCGGGGGCTTCACCGCCTACCAAGATTAATCAAACTCCGAATACCATTGGTCTAGAATCCGGGAGTCAGAATATGTGGGCTAAGCTGTGTATTCGAAAGGGAAACAGCCCAGACCGCCCGCTAAGGTCCCAAAATCAATGCTAAGTGGCAAAGGATGTGCGTTTGCTCAGACAACCAGGATGTTGGCTTAGAAGCAGCCATTCATTTAAAGAGTGCGTAATAGCTCACTGGTCGAGTGGACATGCGCCGACAATATACGGGGCTAAGCATTGTACCGAAGCGGCGGATCAGTACTTTGTACTGGTGGTAGGAGAGCTTTCTGTACGGGTTGAAGCAGTTGGATAACCAACTGTGGACTGTCCAGAAGTGAGAATGCTGGCATGAGTAACGAGAGACATGTAAAAAACATGTCCGCCGTAAACCCAAGGTTTCCTGGGCAAGGCTAATCCTCCCAGGGTTAGGCGGGAGCTAAGGCAAGGCCGGAAGGCGTAGTCGATGCACAACAGGTAGAAATTCCTGTCCCTCCAAAAGAGCGTTATCACCAATGGGGTGACGGAGCAGGGTAGCTAGGCGGGGTTCTGGACGTCCCCGTGATGGCACGTAGGCTGAGAAGTAGTGAAATGCGCTTCTCGTGATGGCTGAGGTGTCGGACGAAGCAATTGAGTGAAGCTAGTAAGCCCATACTTCCAAGAAAAACCTCTAGGGAGCTCTGAGGAGCCCGTACCGCAAACCGACACAGGTGGGTGGGTAGAGCATACCAAGGCGATCGGGAGAACTATGGTTAAGGAACTCGGCAAAATTGCCCCGTAACTTCGGGAGAAGGGGTGCCGGTTTCGGTGAAGGGATTTACTCCCCGAGCTAAGATCGGTCACAGTAAATAGGTCCAAGCGACTGTTTATCAAAAACACAGGACTCTGCTGAAGTCGTAAGACGACGTATAGGGTCTGACGCCTGCCCGGTGCCGGAAGGTCACGAGGAGTTGTTAGCATTAGCGAAGCAGCGAATCTAAGCCCCGGTAAACGGCGGCCGTAACTATAACGGTCCTAAGGTAGCGAAATTCCTTGTCGGGTAAGTTCCGACCTGCACGAAAGGCGTAACGATTTGGACGCTGTCTCAACCATAGACCCGGTGAAATTGCACTAGTCGTGAAGATGCGACTTACCCGCAGAAGGACGGAAAGACCCCGTGAACCTTTACTGCAGCTTGACATTGGCTGCCGGTTCGTCGTGTAGAGGATAGGTGGGAGACTTTGAACCAGGGACGCCAGTCTCTGGGGAGTCACCCTTGGAATACCACCCTCGACGTTCTGGCATCCTAACTTGCGACCGTTATCCGGCGTGAGGACCGTGTCAGGTGGGTAGTTTGACTGGGGCGGTCGCCTCCTAAAATGTAACGGAGGCGCACGTAAGGTCTGCTCAGGATGGTCGGCAACCATCCTTTTGAGTGCAAGAGCATAAGCAGGCTTGACTGCGAGGCCTACAAGCCGAGCAGATGGGAAACCAGGTTCTAGTGATCCGGCGGCTCAGAGTGGTATGGCCGTCGCTCAACGGACAAAAGGTACTCCGGGGATAACAGGCTGATCTTCCCCAAGAGTCCACATCGACGGGAAGGTTTGGCACCTCGATGTCGGCTCATCGCATCCTGGGGCTGGAGCAGGTCCCAAGGGTATGGCTGTTCGCCATTTAAAGCGGTACGCGAGCTGGGTTCAGAACGTCGTGAGACAGTTCGGTCCCTATCCTCTGTGGGCGTAGGAAAATTGAGGGAGGCTGCCCCTAGTACGAGAGGACCGGGGTGGACGGACCTCCGGTGTACGGGTTGTTAACCAATAGCATTGCCCGGTAGCTGAGTCCGGTCGGGATAACCGCTGAAAGCATCTAAGCGGGAAGCCCATCCCAAGATGAGTTTTCCTTTCGGTAAGACCCCTTGTAGACTACGAGGTTGATAGGATGCAGATGTAAGTGCTGTAAGGCATTCAGTCGAGCATTACTAATCGGTCGAGCTCTTCTTTTCTTCAATATATTTTGAACTGATGCGTGATTTTTGAAGCCTTTGAATTTAACGTCACACTGTGCGGCCCTCAGGGCACGTGAGAAAACCCTCATGAGACAAGAATACCCCTTGTTGGTCAGCGACCATGGCAGGGGAGGCACACCTGGTCCCATTCCGAACCCAGAAGTTAAGCCCCCGAGCGCCGATGGTACTGCGGAGTAAGTCCGTGGGAGAGCAGGACGTCGCTGACCAACAAGGGGCATTTTTATGTCGAGAGGATCTCACTTTTGTGGGGTCCTCTTTTTTTGGTAAAACATATTCGAAAACAGCATAAAAATTTTTACTAAAAATCCATATTTATTACGTATTATATATTTATTGTGTATCACAATATTTACATAATTTTCTTAATTAAATACCGTTCACGGAAGATAATTTTTACCATTTGATGTTATCTAATTTCAACATTTGTGCATTTCTGTGTACATTTTGGCACTAATCTGTCTTGAATCTGACCATATTTCACCTACCGTTCACCTAAACCTTCTCACTTTCTGACAAATTTAGCTTGATTATTTATCGCACACCAAGTTTTGAGATGAAAAATGTTAGAGCGCTTGTAGCGCTTGAGTATTTGAATAGTAAGGAGAGCTTTATGGAGTCGGAAAACAGAGAAGAAGTTGGAACAGAGTCGCTGCTAGGCGGGTCTTCTCGCCATGTGATGGGGGACTATAGCAGGATTGTTCCACCGCAACACTTCTTTAGAACAATGGAAAAGACGAAGAGGCCACTTGCGCTTTGCGCGGAACCCTGCATGGGCAAGACCATGTTTCTGAGAGAGCTGGCAGACTATGCACAGTCGAACGGGTGGAATGTGTATGAGATTTCTCTTTCCAGCCTTTCGGCTCAAGAGGCAACCCAGATTCTTACTAAGAAAAGTACTTCTATCTGCAATGCAAAGAATTCAAAGGTACTTAAAAGGCTCGTTCTTATCGACGACTTTCCTCCGTCTGACGAGTATTTTGTTGCTCGTCAGGTTAAATCTATCGCACGACTTCGCATGGCTGGCTGTCTTGTTGCGTTTTCCTTATTTCCTGAAGCGCGTCAGTTAATTGATGAAGTTCCGAGCGTATATGTTCTGGGAAAGAATGAGCTTCTTACCTTTATGCCTGGCATTGATAATTCAGAACAATCCATTTTGAATAGTATGAGATTGACACGTGGCATTCCAACGCTTGTGTATTCTTTGCCGGTCACGTTCTGTGAGCGTGGTGATGCTGACGTTCCTATTACGTATCTAACTAGTCTGGCTTGTGTTGTATCGTATATGCTCAGGAGCACTCTTGGCATTGAGGAACTTAGGCTTAGATTAGGCATGATGTTACTTGGCGTTGGTTCGTTTGATGATTTGAGCCGTATATGCGGACAAGCCGATCTTGAGTATTTGGCCAAGATAGAACAAGATGCGCCTTTCTTTGGCGTACATGTAGAGACTAGGCGTTTCTCGTGCCTTCATACTACAAGATTTGATGTGTTGAACTTTAATAAACAGGAGCTTGTCGCTCTAGTGGGCAAACATGAAAAACTCGTTTTGAAAGCTATAACCCTGCTCATTGATAGGGAAGATTTTTCTAAGGCTGCATTTGTGAGCTCGTTGATTAGAGAAGAGATTACCTGGGAAATTGTGCTTTCTCATGCAACGGAGTTTGTTGATGCTGGATATATTGAGCTGGTAGATAATGCGCTTACCGCCACACATTCTGACTGTACGCTAGAAAACTCAAGTAAAAAAGCCGCAAAAAGAATGGTGGACGCTCTGTCTAATACCAAAGGTCTAATGAACGGTAAAGATGCTGGTAAAACCCTTGAGAACCTTACCTCATTTAATGGTTTTCTCAAGCAGACAGCTTACATAACATTGCTAAAGCTGCTTCTACAAAAACCGCTGCCTGCCTTGAAAGAGGATCTTGAGTTAAGCCCGCTGGAAAAGAAAGTTGCACTCCATAAACGTGCGATTGATTTGGCTGTCCAGGGAAATTTTAAATACGCCCTTCAACTGCTACTTCTTGAGCAACAGCATGAAAAGAGCTCCTCTATAACCTCGTCAATTCAAACAGTTGATGTTGAATTGCTTTACGCATTGCTGGGTGTATATCAAAAGGACTTTGATGCACGCAGCTCCAAAGCGCTCTCCTTTTTACAAGAGGGTGAGGCTGGAGGCTTAAAGGGGTCTGTAGGATTACTTAAATGTGTTCGCCATCTTTTTGAAAAGAGCTCTTCTGTGGGTGATTTATACGACACCGAGCAGCTTATCAGTCAAGCAGAACGGCAGGGTAATCGTATGATTCAAGTACCCGCACTTCTTATTGGAGCGCTTCTCAGTCTCAGAAGTAGGGCATATCCCAAAGCTCAGCTCCAGGCGAGAAGGGCGATGCTGTTGAGTAGGGAATGGGACTCAATATATGTAACGCAGGTTGGAAAGATTCTCGAAGATATTGCTGGATTTTTCTTGGGCGTTATTCCCACAGAGAAAAGTCTTGAAGCAATTACCCATCCATCTCTAAAAGCAGTATGTAGAACAATACATAAAGCTCTCTTTAAAAGTGTAAAAGGACACTCTCCTGTCTGGCTGGATGAGGTTGAGTATGGAGTTCCTGAAAATGCCATGTGGCTTATGAGGGCACTTTTGTCTGACGAGTCTGAATTTCAGCAGTGTCTAGAACAAGAAATGCCAGAAGAATGGCTGCATTATTTACGCTCAAATGAGGGTAAGCGAGATGTAACAAAATGGAGAGCATTTCGGCAAGTAACAGGGGATTCTCGGACTGAAAACTCTGTGGTTAAGAGTTCGCGCGTAGAGAAGAAACAGAATGCTCACCCTGGGGTGTACATCGCTCTTCTCGGCAGATTCAGTTTGTCGGTTCAAGGAGAGGAGATTGCTGGCAGAAAAATTGCTTATCGCTCGGCAAAGGCGCTGCTTGTATATTTGGCGCTTGCCCACAATCACATGAGCTTTAGGTCGCAGATTGCTCAGCAGATTTGGCCAGAGGCTGATCAAGCACATTGGCAAGAGCGTCTGTATCAAGCTACTCGGGTTATTCGCAAAGAGGTACAGGAAATCAAGAAAGGCTGTGAGCCTTTGGAAGCATCCCGGATTGAAAGAACGCTTGGTTTTAATCCCCAGCAGGTAACCGTAGACATTGATATTTTTACGCGATTAGCAAAGAGCGTTGCATCATCGAACAGCGATGAAGACATAGTGCATCTGGCTAAGCAGGCGGAAGAGCTGTACCAAGGGGATTTGTATCTTCCTGAGGATGAGTGCTTTAGGTTTGCAGATCCCATCCGTACTGCCTTGAGAGATCAATACATAGAAACCATGGTGACAGCTTCAGCAGCCGCTTTGAGAATTACTCACTATACGCTCGCAGTGCACTTTGCAGAGCTTGCCTACCTTGTTGATGATATGCGAGAAGACACGCTTATGGCACTTATCCAGGCGCTCAGAAAATGCGGTCGAGCACAGGATGCACAACAGTACTATGACTTGTACGTGCAGAAATACGTTACGAAGCGTAGAAAAATGCCTTCCAAACAGCTTAGGATGATTGCAGGCGCAGAAAAGGGAAAAGAATCAATAGAAACCAGTGGTGGAGAAATAACGAAATTGGGATTTTACGACGCCATGTAGTGTGATTCAAGCAGTTAGACAGGGTATGATATATAAGTTGAATACTGTGTCTATCAACCGAAGATAGATGCCCGACGTCAAGGAAAAAGCTATGCCTAATTTCCTCTCTAAGATTCTGTCCTTTGGTGCTGATAAGGACCTCAAAGCATATAAGCGTATTGTCGAGAAGATCAATGCGCTTGAGCCAACAATGCAGGAAATGAGCGATGAAGAGCTTCAGGCTCAGACCGAGAAGTTTAAGGCTCGTTATGCCGAAGGAGAAAGTCTAGACGATCTTCTCCCAGAGGCTTTTGCGACGGTACGTGAGGCGTCAGTAAGAACTATTGGTCAGCGTCACTTTGATGTCCAGCTCATTGGTGGTATCGCGCTGCATAAGGGCACTATCGCAGAGATGAAGACCGGTGAAGGTAAGACGCTTGTCTCCACTCTTGCTGGTTACCTTAACGCACTGAGCGGCGAAGGCGTTCACATCGTTACGGTCAATGACTACCTGGCTAAACGAGACAGTGAGTGGATGGGCACCATCTACAAGTTCTTGGGCATCAGTGTTGGCCTTCTGCAGAACGGCATGCGACTGAGCCTTAAAAAGCCTGCATATGAGGCAGATATTACCTACGGCACAAACTCAGAGTTTGGTTTTGACTACTTGCGCGACAACATGGTTACTCGCCCAGAGATGCGTGTTCAGCGTGGACACCACTACGCCATCGTCGACGAGGTTGACTCCATCCTTATCGATGAGGCTCGTACCCCTCTGATTATTTCTGGTGCTGGCACTAAATCCGCAGGTACCTATAAGGATTTTGCAAAGGCAGTTCGTGGATTAACTCCAGATGTTGACTTTGAGATGGATGAGGCAAAGCACACCATTGCAACAACAGAGATTGGTCTCGAGAAGGTCGAGCGCGCTCTCAACATTGACGATATCTACAACGATGAGACTGGCCAGCTAGTCAATCACCTTCAGCAGGCGCTGAAGGCTGAGTATATGTTCCATCGTGACCAGCAGTACGTTGTCATTGATGGCGAAGTAAAGATTGTTGATGAATTTACTGGTCGTATCATGGAAGGCCGTCGTTATTCTGAAGGTCTTCACCAGGCAATTGAGGCAAAAGAGAACGTTCAGGTACGTGAAGAAAACCAGACTTTGGCAACTATCACCCTCCAGAACTACTTCCTCATGTACGACAAGCTCTCCGGTATGACCGGTACCGCAATGACCGAGGATGCAGAGTTCCGTGAGGTTTATCACGTTCCTGTTCAGGTTATTCCACCTAATCGCCCTGTGAAGCGTGAAGACCTCGATGACCTGGTCTACCGCACTATTGACGCTAAGTTCGAGGCTGTTGTTAAAGATGTTGAAGAGCGCCATCAGAATGGTCAGCCAGTACTTGTTGGTACCGTTTCCATTGACAACTCCGAGCGTATTTCTCGCATTCTGTCTAAGCGTGGCATTAAGCATAACGTTTTGAACGCTAAATTCCACGAGCGTGAGGCACAGATTATTGCTCAGGCTGGTCGTGAGGGTGCAGTTACTATTGCAACCAACATGGCAGGTCGTGGTACCGATATTCTTTTGGGTGGCAACCCAGATGTCATGGCTGAAGATATCCTTCGTAACCAGGGAATTGAGCCAGCTGAGGCTACTCAGGAGCAAAAAGAAGCTGCGCGCAAAGAAGCAAAGGAAATCTGCGCTACTGAGCGTGAGGCAGTAACCGCTGCGGGTGGTTTGTGCGTTATTGGTACCGAGCGTCATGAGAGCCGTCGTATTGACAATCAGCTTCGTGGTCGTTCTGGTCGTCAGGGAGACCCTGGTCAGACCCAGTTCTACCTTTCTCTTGAAGATGATTTGATGCGCCGCTTTGGTGGAGATCGCATGGATGGCGTTGCAGCAATGATGCAGCGCTATGAGCTTCCAGACGATATGCCAATTAAGGCAAAGATTGTTACCAAGCTTGTCGAGGGCGCCCAGCGCAAGGTTGAGGAAGTCAACTTTGCAATGCGTAAGAACGTCCTTGATTACGACGATGTTATGAACAAACAGCGTCAGGTCATTTACGCAGAGAGAAACAAGATTCTTGACGGCAAGGATCTTATGGAGCTCATCGAGACAGTCACTGCTTCTACTACTCAGCGCATTTGCGAGGAGTTCTGCTACGGAGATGCTGACGAGTGGGATTTTGAGGGTCTTGAGAAGTGGCTCACTGAACTTACTGGTAAGACTGATCTTCCAGAGTTTACCGAGGACACCAAGTTTGAGCAGCTTGAAGAAGATGTCACCGCATTTGTCCAAAAGACCTTTGACGAGAAGACCCAGAAGCTTGGTGAAGAAGTTATGCGTGAGCTTGCTGCTCAGGTAATGCTTCGCGTCATTGATACTCGTTGGATGGCATACCTCCAGGAGATGGATTACCTAAAGACCGGTATTGGTCTTCGTGGTTTTGGTCAGCGCGATCCTCTGGTTGAGTATAAGACCGAGGCATACGAGGCATTTACGCTGCTGGTAAACACCATGTACGAGGACTTCCTCCGCACTATTCTTCGCCTTGAGTTGGTTAATCGTCCACGTCAGAATACTGAGGCAGAGGCCTTCCAGAATGCTCACTATTCTGGTGGAGAAGAGACCGACGGCGATCAAAAGGCACTTAAGCAAGGCAAGAGCATGCTTAAGAATGCCGCAGCTATTGGAAAGAGTCCACAGGGAACCGGCGCTAGCCAGTCTTCTGTATCAACCTACCGTAAGTCTGACGATCCAAATCCTTACGTCAACGTCGGTCGTAATGACCCTTGCCCATGTGGAAGTGGCAAAAAGTTTAAGAACTGCCACGGCCGAAATAGGTAAGAATGGCTGATACAGAGGTTGTTTCGCTCCAAGCTTTAGCGGAGCGTCTCTCTGAGGTAGAAGGATATCTTCACCTCATTGAGAAGCGTCAGCAAATTTCAGAACTTGAGGCAGAAAGTGCTCGTCCCAATTTTTGGGACGACGCTGAAGCTGCGCAAAAAATAATGACTCAACTAGCATCACTTCGCGATGATGTTGCTGGTATTGATAGAGCTAAAGAGAAACTCGGTGATGCTGAGGCCGCTTTTGAGCTTGGAACAGAGCTTGGAGACCAAGCATCACTCGACGAATCTCAAGCGCTTGCGACATCTCTTGAAAAAGACTTGTCGGAGCTTGAGCTTTCAAGCTGGTTTACTGATGAACTTGATCATGGTGATGCAATTGTTACTATTAAGCCTGGTCAGGGTGGTCTTGAGTCTCAAGACTGGTGCGAGATGCTTTTTCGCATGTATCTCAAATATTGCGATCGTCGTGGTTGGAAAGTTGATATCAACGACGCTCCTGTTGCAGAGGTTATTGGTCTTGACCGCGCAACCTTTACGGTAAGTGGAAAAAATGCTTATGGCATGCTTCGTGCAGAACAGGGCGTGCATCGCCTGGTAAGAATTTCTCCTACTGACGATAAGAAACGCAGACAGACGTCATTTGCTGGTGTAGAAGTTTTACCTGTCCTTCCTGAAGATATTGAAGTTGATATTGATCCTAATGACCTGCGTATTGATGTTTACCATGCATCTGGTCCAGGAGGTCAGGGAGTTAACACTACAGACTCGGCAGTTCGTATTACACATATTCCAACAGGAACGGTAGTAACCTGCCAAAACGAACGCAGCCAGCTTCAGAACAAAGCTGCAGCGATGAATATCTTGCGTAGTCGTTTGTATGAGATTGAAAAGGAGAAACGCGAAGCTGAGCTGGATGAGCTTCGCGGTCCAAAGAGAGAAATCTCGTTTGGCAATCAAATTAGGAGTTATGTTCTTTATCCTTATCAGCTCATTAAGGACTTAAGAACAGGTGCAGAAACAGGAAACGTAGAGTCCGTTCTTTCAGACGGCGATCTTGATCAGTTCATCATTGCGTACCATCGCTGGGTTGTTGGCGGAAAGGATTAGTGTGCAAAAATCTACTTGGCAAAAGACCTTTAAAGATTCGTTCTTTATCGTCCTTGGCTGTGCAATTTTTGCAGTTGGCCTTGATGTATTTGAAGTTCCTAACGGACTTGCGGCTGGTGGTATTACTGGTTTTGCAACGATTATTAGAGCTGTTGCATTGCCTTTTGGTTTTGATTTGCCTGTTGGCATGCAAACAATCGCTATGAATATCATTTTGATGGCTTTTGTTGCAAAAAGCGGCAACAAAAAATACTTGCTCAAGAGCGTTGTAGGCTTCTTAATTTCCAGCATTTTTGTCGATTTATTTGCACCTTTTTTACCAGCTCTTGGCGCCAATGATCTTATGCTTGCTGCTTTGTGGGGCAGTATTATCTGTGGTTTTGGTCTTGGCCTTGTATTTAGAGCGGGTGGAAATACCGGTGGTACAGACATCATTGCTCAGGCGGTTTCCAAGCGCTTTGGTATTCCATCAGGCACTGCAATCATTATTGTAGACATTCTCATTATTATTGCGGCTATTCCGGTCTTCTCGTTAGAAAACGGTCTGTATTCTACCTTGGCAATCTTTGTCACAGGAAAAATGATTGACTTTGTCATCGACGGACCAAGATCTGAGCGCTGCGTTTACATTATTTCCTCTGAGCACGATGCAATCGCTCACGAGATTCTCTATAACCTTAATCGTGGCTGTACGGAGCTTCAGGCGCGCGGACTGTGGAGTGGTGCGCACAAGCCTGTTTTGATGTGCGTTCTTGGTCGTACGGAGGTTGTTCAGCTGAAAGTTATCGTTTCCGAGATTGACTCCGATGCACTGGTATTTGTTTCAGAGGTCCACGAGGCAATCGGCGAAGGCTTTAAGTCATTTGAGGCTTTGGAAAGCTAATCGCTGCTAATCGTTGTTTGGTCAGCAAGCTGCTCGACAGATGGTCCTGTGGAACTTCGGTGGGTGCATGTAGGTGGATGCGATTAAACACAATTGCACGTAAAATTTTGCGATGTAAAAAGGCGACCTGTAAAAGGTCGCCTTCTGTGTTCGCTTAAATAATAAAACGCAAGTCTTACTTAGCAGGAAGAATAGAAGGAGTGACGCAGACAACATCCTTAAGTCCTGCGGCTTTGAGCTCTTTGATCTGCTCGTCAGTTGCACCTGTATCAGTAATGAGCAGGTCAATGTCTTCTGCAGAACCAAACTGGAAGTTGGAAGTAGTGCCCAGCTTAGAAGAATCAGCAACAACATAGTGCTTTCTAGAGCGCTTGAGCATCTGAGCGTTAATTGCTGGCTCAGGGGATGTTGCAGAAGTAAGACCAAATTCTCCCGAGAAACCCGTGCAGCCCAAGAAGCATTTAGCAGCAGTAATGTGCTGGATGCACTCAAGAGCGGTATCACCAGTCATGGAAGCGCGTGGAGGACGGATGTCACCACCAGTAAGGATGATAGAAAGATCGTGGATGTTCTCAAGCAACAGCGCCTTGCCGTTGTTAGTAACAACAGTTACGTCGTGAGCATCAATCCACTCAAGCATCTCAAGAGCAACGGAGCTGGTGTTGATGAAGATGCAATCACCATCCTCAACGTAGCGAGCGGCCTCGCGGGCAATTGCTTTGTTAGAGCGAATCTGCCTTGAGCCAGAAGGACGACCATAAGGATTAAGCAGGGTAGCAATACCATACTGACGAGTCAGGATGCCGCGCTTCTCAAGAAAATCCAGGTCACGTCTGATAGTCAAAGAAGAAACTTCAAAATGATCAGCAAGCTCTAAAACACTTGCCTGTCCTTCTTTTTCTAGCAGCTCAGTAATTGCCTCGCGACGCGAATCTACGTAAGCCTTACTCCTTTTCATAAATACCCTCCCTTTATGAGCAACATTTTTTCTTTGAATGTTCATTCATCAATAAAATAGAACATCAGAAGAAGCATATCAAGATATTTCGGAAAATAATAGTGTGAATATATATGAATGTTTTAGATTATAAAAAATTTAACATATAAATTTTACATGGGATAATAGAAGGCGCTTCAATTACGTTCATAAAAACATGAACATTTGTATAGCTACATGAACAAAAGATGCGCTGAAAAAATATGAACAACTTTGATTACTGTTTGAGTAAAATTGATTGAAGTTAAGAACGTTTCGTGGCATATTATCAAGTTATTAAGACTTGTCATGAGGCGGCTTTGAGCCAATGTGTCTCATAAAGAGAAAGGCAAGGTAGTGCTGTGTTAAGTGATCTCCTTACCGAAGACCTGGTGCAGCTCAATGTTGTAGCTTCTAATTGGGAAGATGCAATTAGAAAATCTGCACAACCACTCGTTGATATCAAAAAAGTAACTGAGGGCTATGTTGATGACATCATTAAAGGTGTCAACGAACTCGGCCCTTATATTGTTATTACCGAGCATGTTGCTCTTCCTCACGCACGTCCTGAGTCCGGCGCACTTGAGCCTGCAGTAGGCATTACCGTGCTTAAGGATTCCGTTGAGTTTGGCAGCAAAGATAACGATCCAGTTAAGTTTCTTTTCCCACTTGCAGCAAAAGATAGTGAAGGCCACCTTAGTGCCCTTCAGTCTCTTGTTGAATTGCTGAGCGATCCAGATTTCTTTGCTCAGCTTGAAAAAGCTCAGTCACCAAAAGATGTTGTGGACCTTGTCCACGCAAAGGAAGGTAGGTTGTAATGGCTGATAAGAAGTTCCACGCACTGGTTTGCTGCCGTGCGGGTATGGGTTCTTCCATGATGCTCAAGATCAAGATTGACCAGGTCATCAAAGAGAATGATCTTCCAATCGAGACTGAGCACGGTAATCTGGATTCCCTGATTGGTTTCAATGGCGATTTTGTCATCACCATGCCTGACCTCACCGATGAGCTCAACGCTGACGATCGCGTTCCTTCTGCAGTTGGTATTACCAACATTGTTGACAAGGCAGAGATGAAGGAAAAGCTCACCGCTTGGCTCGCAGAGCACAACGCATAAGCTCCCCTTTGTATCTTTTTGGCGGGAGCTTCTCGTCTTACGCAATATGAGTTGCCTTTGGCGAGAAGCTCTCGCCAAACCTTTGACAAGAGGTACTTGTCACTTGATTTAGAGAACTTATCTGAGTAGGTTCGTCGGTTTTTTTGCTGAAAGGGATTACGCATACTCAATGCAATTCTCATGCAGCTCAGAGATACAGCCGTCATCATGGGCATTATTGCTCTTGTCGGCCTCTTGCTGCAGAAGAAGTCCGCTGTGGACGTCTTCTCCGGAACTGTGAAGACCATTATTGGCTTCATGATCTTCAACATTGGTTCTAGCGCTATGTCCGCTCAGGTCAACATCTTCAGCGACATGTTTAGTCGTGCATTCGCTGTTAAGGGCGTTGTAACCCAGGTTGAGGTCGCAACTGCTCTTGCACTGAATACCTATGGTACTGAGGTTGCTCTTGTAATGGTCCTTGGCTTCATCATGAACCTTGTGTTTGCCAAGATTACCCCATTCAAGTCCGTCTTCTTGACTGGTCAGCACTTCCTGTACTTCTCCTGCGTACTCGCACTGGTCTTCATTGCTCTTGGTCTCCCAATGTGGGTCACCATTGTTCTTGGTGGTGTCATCCTCGGCTTCTGCGGTGCTGCGCTACCTTCGTTGTGCCAGCCATTCGTAAACAAGCTTGTTGGTGGAGATTCCATCGCAATCGGCCACTTCAACTGCATCGGTTATGCATTCTCCGGTTACGTTGGAAAGCTCTTTGCTAAGAAGAACGAGGAGGAGGGCGAGAAGGAAGCTAAGGAGCTTCCAGAGTTCTTCAAGCTCTTCAAGGACTTTGTCTTCTCCGTTGCTCTCTTCATGATTGTTCTGTTCTACGTTGTTACTATTGCATGCCTTGTCACCGGTCACTTTGGCGACACCCTTGCAAACAACAAGCCATTCACCAGCTACTTTGGTAACGATATGTGGTGGATTTGGCCATTCCTTGCTGGTCTTCAGTTTGCTGCTGGTATGTCCGTTCTTGTTTACGGCGTCCGTCAGTTCATTGCTGAGATTACCGCTGCATTTGTCGGCATCTCCGAGAAGCTCATTCCAGATGCACGTCCTGCAGTCGACTGCCCTGCAATCTTCCCATTTGCACCAAACGCTGTCATCATCGGCTTCATTGGCTCCTTCCTTGGCGGCCTTGTTGCAATGGCACTTATGGTTGCATTCCACAGCCCAACCATCATGATTCCTGCAGCAGGTATCTGCTTCTTCTCTGGTGGTACTTGCGGCGTTTGTGGTTACGCTTACGGTGGATGGCGCGGTGCTCTTCTTGGCTCCTTCCTGGTTGGTATCTTCCTGACCGCTGGTCCTCTGATTCTCTATCCTGCATTTGCTCAGCTGGGAATTGCAGAGGCATCCTTCCCTAACGTTGACTACAACATCGTTGGTTCTATCATCTACGGCATCGGCTCACTCTTTGGTCTTGCCTAAGCCTAGATTTCTGTAGTACCTACTCAGCTCTACGGTTTCTTAGGGCGCTCGTGGAAAGCCCGCGGGCGCCCTTTTAAAAGCTTCACAACAAGGAAAAACATGGCAGACGAGAAGAACAGCAAAAGTGTTACTGAGTCAGTGCTTGGCGATATGTTTGGCCTCAGCGTTGACAAACAGCCTGCTCCAGAGCTTCCCAAAGATCAGTTAGTTCTAGAAGTTCTTGAAGATAGAACACGTTTGATGGTTCAGGGAATTCTGTACTTGCTCCTGGCGTTTGCTGCTCTTGCTCTGACATTTTTCTTTTGGGTTTACGCCAATGTAAGTGGCAATATTTTGGGTCTTGTTGGTGTTATTGCAGGACTCACCATTACGTGGTTTGCATCACGAGCCATGGGAAAACGCTTTAGTCGTTTTGCCAGCGGCATTCATGTTATTGATTTTGGACAGAAAAACGTATGTATCTTTGCAAAATCCGACAAGAGAAAAGCACTTGTCGTTCCTTATACCAAGATTAAAAGCTACAAACTCATCCGACAGGGCAAGGCGCTCCGCCTGCTTCTTGAAGGCGCTTGGGTAAGCCATCCTTCCGGATTTGAATTTGTAGACATCAACCGTCCTTTTATGGCCTCCACTCTTGATGAAATTCAGGGGCAGATTGAGCAGCTTATGGCTCAACACAAGGTCAAAGAGACGCGTTAATTCATTGCGTAGTAAGTGTCTTTGAGCTTGGACTCACAGACAGATAAGGAGTTGTAATGGCAACTGAAAAAGAGCAGGTTCAGGAGTTTCTCTCCATTGTGGAAAAGTCGCTCCATCAGTATGTAGAGAGCATCGATTTTGACGCACTCTCCGCAGCTAAAAAGCTTATTTTAGACGCAGAGGCAAAGGGCGGCCGCCTGCACGTAACCGGTATTGGTAAGCCAGGTCACGTTTCTGGTTATGCTGCATCGCTCTTCTCGTCAACCGGAACTCCAACGTATGAGCTTCACGGCACCGAGTGCGTTCACGGATCTGCTGGTCAGACTCGTCCTGGTGACGTCGTTATTGCTATTTCCAACTCTGGCGAGACTGGCGAGCTCAAGGCTACGGTAACCTGCCTTAAGAACGTTGGCGTGCACATTATTGCGCTGACCGGTAATCCAAACTCTTGGCTGGCAAACGAAGCAGAGGTTGCTCTCATTGCAGGTGTTGAGCAGGAGGGCGATTCCATGAACAAGCCTCCACGCGCTTCTATCTTGGCAGAGATTATGGAGCTCCAGTGCCTCTCTATCCTGCTTCAAAACGAGTACGGCCTTAATCCAGAGCAGTACGTTAAGTGGCATCCCGGTGGAGCTCTTGGCGCGTCCATTCGCGAGGGCAAATAACCCCAGGTAAACACTGTAAAGTATACAGAGGAGTTTGCATGTCAACATTTAAGGGCGTTATTGTCCCTATGGTTACGCCGTTTAACCGTGACGAAGAGCAGTCTATCAACTACGAAGCCGCTGAGCAGCTTCTGGAAAAGCTCATCTCCGAGGGCGCTGACGGCATCTTTACGTTTGGCTCCAACGGTGAGTTCCACGTTTGTAACCCTGACGAGAAGATCAAGTTCTCCAAGTTTATTATCGAAAAAACCGCCGGTCGTCTTCCTGTTTACGTAGGAACCGGCGCATGCTCAACAAAAGAGGCTCTCTACATGAGCTGTGAAGCAGAGGCAATTGGTGCCGATGCACTTTCCGTTATCAACCCTTACTTCCTGGGCATTTCTGACCAGCAGCTGGTTGAGTACTTCAAGACAGTTGCCGCAAGCGTCAAGATTCCTGTCCTTCTGTACAACATTCCTAAGGGAACCGGTAAAAACATCTCTAAAGAGGCTGTTGAGCAGCTGGTAACCATTGAAAACATCAAGGGTATTAAGGACAGCTCCGGCAACATTGATAACCTCAAGGATTACCTGGACGCCGCAGCTGGTCACGACGTTGACGTACTTGTAGGCTCTGACGGAAAGATTTCTGAGGCTCACGCCCTTGGAGCTCAGGGTACTATTGCGGGTACTGCAAACCTTATCACCAAGGTTGTTGTTGACCTTTGGAAGGCTCTTGAGGCAGGAAATGCAGAGGAGGCAGCTCGCCTCCAGGCAGAGATTGAGCCAATCCGCGACATCCTGCACCTTGGAAGTACACCTCAGACCCTCAAGCGCTCTCTTGAGCTTGCTGGATATCCTGTTGGTCCTGCTCGTTTCCCTGTTACAGAGGTTGCAGAGGGTGTTGACGAGAAGATCTATGCAATGCTTGGCCATTACGGAATTGCTCATAACTAAGTATCAAAACGACGGGTTTCTCGCCAGCTCAAGAGGGTAGAGCGAGATACGTTTACAAGGAGATGTTGTATATGAAGATGCAGAAAGCTGCTGTTTCTCAGGCACTGGTTGATACCTGTGCGTTTGCAGTTGTTCGCGTCCCAACGGTTGAGCGTGGTATTGAAATTGCTGAGGGCCTTGCAGAAGGCGGTGTTCACGCAATGGAGATCAGCTACACCCTGCCAAATGCCGGCGAGGTTATTGCTGCAATTAGAGAGCGTCTTGGTGACAAGATGATTGTTGGTGCAGGCACTGTTATGGAGCCAACAACTGCTCGTCTTGCTATTATGGCTGGCGCACAGTTCATTGTTGCTAACTGCGGCTCTGATGAGGTTGCTCGTATGTGCAACCTGTATCAGATTCCTTATGCACCTGGTTGCACCACAATGACCGAGGCAAACCACAGTCTTGAGATGGGCGCTGCCTTTATTAAGTGCTTCCCAATCTCTAACGTCTATGGCCCTGAGCTGGTTAACCTCTTTAAGACTCCAACTCCTTGGATGCCTCTGATGGCTTCTGGCGGCATTAATCTTGACAACCTTGCTGAGTGGCTTGAGCGTGGCGTTGATTGCTGCGGCATGGGAAGCCTGCTTACTAAGGGTTCAAAAGAGGAGATTGCCGCTAACGCAGCTAAGGTGCGTGCCATCATTGATGAGACACGTGCAAAGATGCAGAGTGCATAAGTAACGCTTTTTTTGCGATTGTCAGACCGCCTTTTCTGAAATGAACTGCCTTCCATTTCTTGGACACGAGAAATGGAAGGCAGTTCAAAACACACCTAAGTCGGATAATCTGTTAAAAAGACGTATACATGACGCAGAAAATACCCCAATCATGCAGATTATCGTCATTAGGTGTGTAAAATGCCCGCAATTGAGCAGAATATCTGACTTAGGTGTGTTCCGTAGATACAGAATTTATCGATAGTTAAATTTCTTATATTTCTTTATTCATGTTTAAGCATATTAGATGAAGTTTATGCATAGAAATGTATATCAAGCGGTGCAACCACCTAGCTGCCTGGCTATCTTGATTAGGAACATGTCGATTCTTCA